>NZ_JAUSTM010000057.1 GCF_030812835.1 Streptococcus moroccensis | reverse complement strand
CTTATACTTATAGTGTAAGAGAGCGTGCAGTAGAAGGTTACACTAGTCGTCAAGAAGGCAATGTGATTACCAATACATATAATGTGCCAACTACAAGCATTACAATTGAGAAACTTTGGATCGACTCTGATGGAAATCAATTGGTTGATAATTTATCAAGTTCGGTAACGGTGATTGTGTATCGGAATGGCGTAGAATATCAAAGAGTGGTATTAGATGCCACAATGAACTGGAGTACAACAATTTCTGGGTTAGACATGACGGATCGCAACGGAAATATTTTTGAATATTCTGTTGAGGAAGTTGCTGTAGATGGTTTTGAAACTTATATTGATGGATTCAAGATAATTAACAAAAGAAAACCTGATGTACCACCGACACCTTATGTGCCGCCAACACCTGATGTACCACCGACACCTTATGTGCCACCAACACCTTATGTGCCGCCAACACCTGATGTACCATTAACACCTAATGTGTCACCAACATCTAGTATACCATCCAAAATACCGGAGCTTCCAAATACCGGTGAACGCACTTCATTATTAGGGCTACTATTCGGTATTTTATCATTGGTAATGGGAGTACTTCTAGTGATACCGGGTTCGAAGGAATGCAAGTAGTCAGTTGATGATTGTAAATAACGGCTCTTTGTCAACTATAGTGGGTTGGTGAAAAATAACTAGAAGTAGTGAGTTAAGTTGACTACAAAATGAAGAGTAAGAGGCTGGGCAAAAACTAGTTTCAGAATAGAAAAAACGGCTCTATAATTTCTGTAGTGGGTAAAAACCTTACGGAGATTATGGAGCCTTTTTGAGTGTAGAAAAAAAGTCCCATATGATCTATAATGAAAAGCGACAAAACAACTCATTAGAAAGACTCATATGGAACACTTAAATTTTATCACAAATACGCTCGGAATAAAAGACTCAAATATCACGATAACCCAAGAATCTGATATGGGGACGCATAGAGAACTCCGTGCCTTCTTAGATTATGATCCTCCAAAATGTCCTGGCTGCCAAAGCCAAATGGCCAAATATGACTTCCAAAAAGAATCCAAGATTCCCTACCTAGAATGTGCCGGATACAAACTGTTGATTCGTCGCTAAATTTCAAGTAGAAGTTAGCCATTTTTAAGAAACTGTGCAGGAGACAAATAGTTCAGTATTTTCTTAGGATAATGATTGATCCAATTTTCG
>NZ_JAUSTM010000056.1 GCF_030812835.1 Streptococcus moroccensis | reverse complement strand
GGATGTCAAGACCTGGTAAGGTTCTTCGCGTTGCTTCGAATTAAACCACATGCTCCACCGCTTGTGCGGGCCCCCGTCAATTCCTTTGAGTTTCAACCTTGCGGTCGTACTCCCCAGGCGGAGTGCTTAATGCGTTAGCTGCGGCACTGAGTCCCGGAAAGGACCCAACACCTAGCACTCATCGTTTACGGCGTGGACTACCAGGGTATCTAATCCTGTTCGCTACCCACGCTTTCGAGCCTCAGCGTCAGTTACAGACCAGAGAGCCGCTTTCGCCACCGGTGTTCCTCCATATATCTACGCATTTCACCGCTACACATGGAATTCCACTCTCCCCTTCTGCACTCAAGTTCCGCAGTTTCCAAAGCATACTATGGTTAAGCCACAGCCTTTTACTTCAGACTTACGAAACCGCCTGCGCTCGCTTTACGCCCAATAAATCCGGACAACGCTCGGGACCTACGTATTACCGCGGCTGCTGGCACGTAGTTAGCCGTCCCTTTCTGGTAAGTTACCGTCACTTAGTAAATTTTCCACTCTTACTAACGTTCTTCTCTTACAACAGAGCTTTACGATCCGAAAACCTTCTTCACTCACGCGGCGTTGCTCGGTCAGGGTTCCCCCCATTGCCGAAGATTCCCTACTGCTGCCTCCCGTAGGAGTCTGGGCCGTGTCTCAGTCCCAGTGTGGCCGATCACCCTCTCAGGTCGGCTATGTATCGATGCCTTGGTGAGCTGTTACCTCACCAACTAGCTAATACAACGCAGGTCCATCTGGTAGTGAAGCAATTGCTTCTTTCAAATTAATAACATGGGTTATCAACTATTATGCGGTATTAGCTATCGTTTCCAATAGTTATCCCCCGCTACCAGGCAGGTTACCTACGCGTTACTCACCCGTTCGCGACTCAATCTAATCGGTGGAGCAAGCTCCGGTGATTTGATTGCGTTCCACTTGCATGTATTAGGCACGCCGCCAGCGTTCGTCCTGAGCCAGGATCAAACTCTCATTAAATTAGTTTGTCCGACTAAGCACTCTGGCTTATCCGTTTATTGTTTTTTTGTTCATTGACGAAGTTATTCTATAACTTCACCCTGCACGTTTGGTTCGTCTTATTTAGTTCTCAATGGTCTTAGCTGCCTCTCGCGAGACAACTATCTTAGTATACCACCTACTTCTATCCCTGTCAATACTTTTATCCTAAATTTTTTATTTTTTT
>NZ_JAUSTM010000055.1 GCF_030812835.1 Streptococcus moroccensis | reverse complement strand
AATGTTAGCATATTATTTAGGAGGTGGTAATGTGGATTTGTTAGAGAAACCTGTCTATAATTACATAAAAAAAAATAATGGAGTTATAACTTTTCGTGATATAGAAGAGCTTAACTTTTCTTACCAACAACTGAATCAATTGGTCTTAAAAGGTAAAGTGGAATCAATTGAAAGAGGGATTTATCATCTGCCTGATACCTATATTGATGATTTCTTTAGTTTACAGTATCGTTTTCCAAAAGGAATTTATTCCTTAGAAACAGCACTATGGTTACATGGCCTTTCCCTCACTGTTCCATTTGAACCTGTGATGACTTTTCCTTTTGGGACGAACACGAGGCTAATGAAAGAAGCTGGTGTTAAGCCGATTGTTGCTAGAAATCATCATGAAATCGGTATTATAAAACTAGAGCGACAGGCTGGACAGTTTATCTCAGTATATGATATGGAACGAACTTTGGTAGAGTGTTTGAGAACAGCTTATCATGTTGATGTTCAAGTCATTGCTCCAGCGTTTCAAGCTTACTTCAAAAAAGGATCTGTGAATTATGCCAAGTTGTACCACTATGCACAACTATTTAAAGTAACTGAAAAGCTGCAATCTTATGTGGAGGTCTTGTCGTGAAATTTTCAAATGCCAATAGCTTCAAAGCGAAAATTAAGAATATCGCAAGAGAAAAAGGGATACCTGTTCAACAAGTTCAGCAGAACTATTTGATTGAAAAAATCTTAAAACTCATCTCTGAAAGTCGGTATAAAGATTCTTTCATTGTGAAAGGTGGATTCCTTATCGGACAGATGATTGGCTTAGATAAACGAACAACAATGGATTTAGATGTTACTTTGAAAGGTCAACCTCTTAGCGAGGAAAATATTCAAAAAATCTTCAAAGAAATTGTAAGTCAACCTTCTGAAGGTTTTCAATTTGAAGTTGATATGTTAGAGCCAATTCGACAAGATGACGAATATGGTGGCTTTACCCTCAAACTCAAGGCAACATTCGATACCCTACGTGAAGTTGTCTTTATTGATATAACAACAGGTGATCGGATAACGCCACGAGAAATTACTTATCAATTGCAGTCTGTTTTTTCAGAGAATAAGCTAGAAGTTTGGACTTATAATTTAGAAACTGTTCTTGCTGAAAAATTAGAAACGATTATTCGTCGAGGAGCTGCTTCAACTAGACCTCGTGATCGCTATGACCTCTACACATTGTATCACCTTCGAAAAGATGAGATTGATATCCCAATATTGAAAACTGCTCTAAA
>NZ_JAUSTM010000054.1 GCF_030812835.1 Streptococcus moroccensis | reverse complement strand
TGTCAACACCTATGTTCACGCTTAAAGTTTAGATGAGATGATTACTTTGTCCCAAATATCATACAATATTAGGGACAAAAAGACAAGTATTCTAAAATTATTTCGTCGTATAGGCAAAGCTAATCGTACTATCAACTCCTGATAACTTACGGAAAGTATAATTAGGATTGCCATTATAGTTGGTCTCTGAGATAAGGAAAGATCCATCTGGGTAAACTTTCTCGACAAAGGCGACATGACCGTATTCTGTTGGCGATCCATGGCCTCCTCCCGCAAAGGAAATAATCGCTCCTGCTTTTGGTATCTTACCTGTTTCTCCACCAAGACGTGCTGCTGTTGCCACCCAATCTTGACCATTCCCCATGGTACTGATAATTGGGATTTTCTCACCATTTCGGCCTTTGAGTTTCAAGCCCAATTGGTTAATCCGAGCGGCCACTCCCCAAGTACATTGCCCATAGGCATAACCCATACCGTCACCCCCACCTGGAACGGAGTTGTCATAAAGGTCTCCTCGAACAGCCTCAAGTGCTTTTGGATCACTCTGGGCGGTTCCACCATTTGGTTGGCTAAAGCCTTTCTCAATTTGGTAATACCACTCGGTGGCTCTGGTTTGACGTTCTAAGAGCTTATCACCACTATTTCCCTCCCAATAAATGAGAAAGAGTTGGGCAAGACTAGCTGGGCTTCCTGAGTTTTTGAAGAAATCTTTTAACCAGTTGGTATAGTAAGGATTATCCCCATGCAACATGAAATCCAGTTGTAAGCCTAAGTCATACCACTTCTGATTTTTTCGTTTGGCATACTCTAATAATAAGGTATGTCTGCGTGACCCATCTGCTGTATCTGTCCACTGCCCTAAGCCTAAGCCACGTCTTAAAATATTGGGGTACCTGCCATTATAGATAGCTGGACCATTTAAAGACAACCAGCCCTCATCGTCCCAAGAACTATCCGTTGCCCCAACAGGAGGTGATAAGTAGTCGCCTTCAGCTCGTTTAGGATTAATGGATGATTCAACTGACCAGTTTCCTAAAATTGCCGCAATGGCTTGATTAGTCGCTCCTTGACTTTTCAAATACTCATAGATAGCTTTGGCTCTCGCAAACTCATCGCCTCCAAATTGTCCAATGGTAGGGAGAATCGTCGTTTGGAGTTGAATGACTTTAGGAAAGTAAAAGGCTGGATTAACGTAAACCAGTTTCTCTGAGTCATCGTCAACCTTTTGATAGGTCACTTTTAGACCAGATCCATCCTTGGTTTGACCAATCACTTCTCCTGCTTGGACTTTTTCGCCATCGCTCACTCGACCACTATGACTATTAAATAGGGTCAGTTGAGCTTTATTTAGTCCCTTACCTGACGTGATGATAATGTTCTCTCCCTCTAGGGAAACCTTACCATCCATGGGAGCCACAATCACTTGATTCTCTTTGGCTTCTAGAATGATATGGTGATGAAGCGTTGGCTTGTCATCAATCACCTCATAGCCATAGCGGACCGTCATGGTTAGCGCATCGTCTTCAGTCTGTCCCTGAAATGGATTATCCAATTCTTGGAGGGCAAGGTAAGTGCCTTCCTCACTTAATTCCTTTAAGTCTTCTCTATCGTCATCAGAGAGCTTATAGGCAGGCTCCTTACTTAACTCAAGCATAGATTTTAAAGAATCCCCACCGTTTAAGTCCTGCCAAAGTTGACTGAGATAGGCTTGATAAGTCTTATCACCATTTTCCATGACTTCTTCTAAAGCATAATCTTGATACTTGAGATTCATAAAGCCCATGACGTCATCAATCTTGGTGTAGTAGGTAATGCCAGTGGAGTTAGTTCGGGTGTTTTCCGCATCTTCCCACGTCATATGCGTATAGGCTTTTGTCAGTTCACTCTCATCCTGTTGAATGAGAGTGGTTCCTGAAATTCCTATCACAAAACTCATCATCAGAAGCAAGAAAAACAAGAGACCTGACACCACCCAAGTCATAGGATTAAGGGCAATCGATGAAAAGAAAGTCAGGTTATTCTTAATCGCTTGAATAACCCTTGTTATTCCTGACACACTGTGCCTTCTGGCTTGCATGAGAAAGGTGTGGTATCGCCTTTTGGGCTTTAAGGGTTTCTGAAGGGTGAACCCTTTCCCCTTTTTAAAGTTCTGATACCGCTCCTTACTATGAGCGGCTTTCGTCTTAGTAAACCGAAGACCAGACTGACCACTTTTGACAAGGAGTTTCCCTGACTGATAAGTAAATCTCCCATAGCGTCTTCCTTTAATCACAGACTCTTTTAGGGTTCTAATTCCCTCCAAGTCATCATCTTGAGCGACTACATCCAGTAATTCTGAGGCGACATAGCGTAAGCCTCGTTTGACCTTGGTCGAGGGGTTCTTAAACTGATGTGCTTTTTTCAGTTGTTTCACGTCACGCTTAGCT
>NZ_JAUSTM010000053.1 GCF_030812835.1 Streptococcus moroccensis | reverse complement strand
GCGATACTGTTCCAAGACAGATGAACGAGAGTTGAGTTCAAGCAGTCTGTTTGCCCTCTCACCACACCAAGTGTGAGACCTAAACTCCCATAAAGCACCCAAGTGAATAAACTAGAGGGGTGGTGGGCTAAGGCAAAGAGGAGACTCGTTAACACAACTTGACTCATTGGTTGAGACAAGAGTCCCCACAACACTTCTCGGTAAAAGACTTCTTCCACGACACTGGCATTAAGGAGAAAAAGAATAAAGGACAGAACAGGAATCTGGTTTTGAACAATCACTAACGTTTCTTGATTTGCCTCACTTCCTGAAAACATAGCACTCATGATAAGAGCAATACTTACCATGACACCTAGACTACCAAGTACCCAAAGCCCTCTCTCCTTCAAGGATAGGTTTCTTTTCGGTATCTTAAACCTTTTCCAGCTCCACAATAGCAGGGCTAGAAACGTCACTTGTAAAACTGTTAACCATGCCCCATTTAGCAAACCAACTAGGTACACACTCACTAGGAAGACATTAACATGAATGGCTCCGTACATGACTACTAAACGTTTCATCTCTACCTCCTAAACAAATCTTCATAGTCAATCTCTAAGACGGTCACTATTGTCTCCACCCATTTGACTTGTGGCATGAGACGATGAGATTTGTAGTGACGAAAGGTTTGGTAGAGGCGCTTAAACTCACTAGGGTAGACGTATTGTCCCTTAAACATCTGTCGAGCAAGGGCAGCCCATGACAGTCCTTTTTCCATAACGATAATTTCCAAATTTTCCCAAAAGCGTTCGTTCATAGCTCCTCCTTATGTCGTCATGTCCTTAAAAAGATATTCACGAAAGGAAACCACTTTTTGACTTCTCGGAAGAAAGGTCCTCGCTTCTTCTAAACTCATATCGGGATACACGTTATCCTCACAAACCACAAGTGGGAGACGAAGATTCTGGTCAGGTTTCCGTAGAACTAACGTCACTAACTCACTCAATTTCATCTCTCTATGACCTTTAAATCGTTGTAGCGAAGGGGATAAGAGCGTAAAACAATCACTGCTTTTGGTAAACAACCTCAGTAATTCTTCACGTGATAGATGACTCACTTCTTTACAGGAGTAGGAAATACCATGCGAGTCACAAAAAGACAGGAGTTTTTGATTCCGACTGGTATTTCGACTTAAATAGATTTCTAACATCTCTTCCTCCTACACAGATAGCTCCTTCTCTAATGCTTGAGTTGGTGGGGTAAACACCTTACTCATATCAATAGGTGACCTGCCTTCACCGTAGCATTTAATTGTTATAAGACATTGGACCATTTCATATTGACCTTTGTATTTGTACAACTGACCATAAGTTCTGAATGCTAAATGATTTTCATCTGTTAAAAAGGCATCCCCACCATTTTTTAGATCCTCATTCTGAATAAATTCTTGATAATTCTTAAGATTTGATTCAAACAGCTTTGGTGAAATTTTCTCTTTGTGATAACTATCCTCGTAGACGACCATGACATCACAATCATAGTCTGGTAGACTAGCAATTAGGCTGTCCTGTCGTTCTGTTTCAGCATAATGTATTTCTAACTCAAGATCTGAGCAGTCTAAGATACTTTTTTCATGTAGTAATTTCATGTTTCTTCCTCTTCAACCTTTCTATTGGTTGTCATTCTTAGATTTTTGATAGCCTATACCTAGACCATCTATACGATTAGCACCATTTCTTGAGTTGGTGGTGTGAACACCTTACTCATATCAATCGGTGACCTGCCTTCCCCAAAACATGTCACAGTCACAAGTGCCGTTAAGATACCAACATTTTCCTGATATGAATAGCTCTGACCATAGACTTTAAAAGCTAGATCGTTCTCTTCAGTTAAAAAGACATCCACTCCATTTATAAGGTCTTCATTTTGGAGTAACTCTTCTATACGATGTAAGTTTGACTCTAAAAAGTAAGGCGACCAATAATTTTTATGATAGTCATCAATATAGGTTACTGAAAGTTCACAGTCATAATCTGGTAACTCAAAGACTAAATTCATGATATTATCCATTTCTTCTTGATGAATGGCTTCTTCCAGTTCTGTGCATTCCCTAATACTCTTAGTGTGTAATAATGTCATGTTCTTCTTCCTCTTCAATCTTTCTAAATTCTCTAGCAATGGCTTCAATAACGGTTACGGTCACACTATTTCCGGCCTGTTTATACAACTGACTTTTACTGGATACGCTCTCTGCCCTTTGATAAGCCCAATCAGGAAATCCTTGGAGCCTGAAACACTCTCTTGGGGTTAGGCGTCTGATTCTCAACCGATACAGTTTTCCATCTAGGATTATTCCAGTCACTTCATACCACTTGTCCTTACGGTATTCCAAAGCAGCAACAACCACTCCCATATTGTCAGAAGTTGTTAAAGTATTTGAAATCCCCTTTCCCACTCGTCCTCTGCGTTTGGTAGACTCTGGG
>NZ_JAUSTM010000052.1 GCF_030812835.1 Streptococcus moroccensis | reverse complement strand
TTTAAATCAATTAGGGGGTTAGTAGTGTATGCTGACAGGAACTTTGCAGATGATGGGTTATGAATTTTTCTTTACGTTCGCTGAAGAAAGATTATCCTTGATTCCCAAAGAAGTGGAAAAAGATGAGATTAGGCATTCTTGGTTTTATAAAAAATTGGGAAATGGGAGCTATGCTTGGCCTGGAGAGCCTAAATTTGTAGAAGAAGACTTTCTTTATGGACGTACAAATGAAACAAATCAAGTTATTACATTTTTAATAAATAAACACATTCAACTTCATAAAAACAATGGTGTTATTACTGTACCGTTTTTGGCCTATTTTTTTAGTTATTCTGAAAGACCGATGATTAGTCGGATATCTTTCAGCGGGTTAGAACTAAACTATATTCATCCAATCAATCATGCTTTTGAAATTTCGTATAAACCTGATGAACATGATGGAAAAATAAATATTAGTACCTATGATTTTGACTCAACAACGACAGAAGAACAGAAGTTTAATGTTTTTGGAAAAGAAGTTCAAGTTTATTTCGGCGTCACTAGAACAACAAGTTTATCTATCGAAAAGCCACCTCTAGCGTTATCATCGTCAATGGTTTTTCATTTTGAAGAAACTCAAGATTATTCTTTTGTACGAGAGTTATATCGTATCGCAAAGGAGTTTATCCAATTTCTTTGTAATCGAAGAAATGTTAATTTTACTGATATTCGGTTGTCAAATAATCAAGGAAAGGTTGGGGAATTCAATGTGATTGAAGAAAGTATTGAGATTGAGATGAAGCCATTAAAAGATGGAAGATATATTCAACAAAAATATATTGCTGGTTATGAGGGAAAGATATTAGATGACATAGCTGAAAATAATCTATATCTCAGACATCTAGGTAAGAGTTTTAGGGATAGTCGTATAATTGATGCTGCTAGTTTTGTATTAAGAACCGCTGCATTTGAATGGGAGTTTAGTAGAATATTTTCAGAAGATGAATGGAAAAGCGAGCAACGAAAAAAACTGGAAGAAGAAGCTAGTAAAGAATTAGAGCGTTTGATTGAAAATTCAACAGGTAAGCTGAAAAAAATTTACAAAGATTTGAAAAAATCAGTTGTATCCTATTTATCTCTTTCTCAAAAGATTGGTCAAATATTTGAAGAATACGGTGCATCTTTATTGAATTTATTTGGACAATCCATATATAAATTAAACAATATTTCTTATAATCACTCTGAAATTGCAGAGCGAATAGGCAAACAAAGAAATAATTTTGCTCATGGAAATTTAGATAAGGAATTTATAAATGAGTCTTTGCTAGATGTGGTGTTCCTTGAACAAATTGTCCTAGCTATGCAACTACAATATTTTGGAATAGATGAAATAGAAACCCAAAAAATTATAAATGAAGTATTTCACCATAATTTGGCATTATAGAGTGATTCTGGGAGGGTCTGATGCGTCAGTCCTCTCTTTTTATAGGGATTTTCAGAAGTTATCGGTAGTGCTACTGATAGCTTTTTTCTTTGTCCTTCTTTGATGTGATACCAAAATCAAGTCGTCTTTTTTATGATGAGGAGAGAGTGACAGATTGTTACTACTTATCAAAAGAAAAGAAGGACTTTTTTATGACCAAACAATGTCATCATCACTTTTTAGTCAATCAAGAAAAAGCAGAAAAGCATGTCTTCCGTAAAAGTAAGAAGTACCGTACGCTCTGTTCGGTAGCACTTGGAACTATGGTGACAGCTGTTGTTGCTTGGGGTGGCCAAGTAGCACAAGCTGACGAAGTGGTAACACCCTCGCAAGATAAAGCCGTTCAGTTGACAGAAAATCCTGCGACCAACTTACCAGAAGCACAGCCAACTCCAGTTGCTGAACAAACGAATAGTCTTGCGTCAACTGGTCAATCAGATGGGGCTATTACAGTCACCGTTCCTCATGATGTTGTGACACAGGCTGTCAATCAAGCAACCGCTGAAGGGGTTACGACCATTCAGGATAAACCTATGGATTTAGGGAACACAACCTCTGCGAGTGATACCAGTAAGCAATTAGATAAAGCGGAAGCGGATGCTGCTAAGCAGGCTGAAGCCATCACTCAGGTGACCAATACCTATAAAGCAGATAAAGCCGCCTATGAACAAGATAAAACTCGTGTTGAACAAGAGAATACTGCGTTGGCTGCTAGTCATAAAGACGCCACTCAAGCAGGAAAAACCTTGAATCATTCAGTGGATAGCACAGTTTCAAAAATCAAAGACCAAGATCAGTCGGCTAATGTGACCGTTACCACTCAAACCGTACCATCAGGAGATGGCTCAACTGTTTCAGGCTATCAGGATTATACCTCTGCGGTAACTGCTATTGATAAGCAAAATAAGGATAATCTAGCTGAGTATGAATCGAAGAAAAAAGCCGCAGACGCCATTGTCGCAAAAAACCTTCAGATTCAAAAGGAAAATGAAGCGGGTCTTGCTAAGGCAAAGGCTGATAATGAAGCAATTGATAAACGTAATCAAGCCGGACAAAAAGTAGTGGATGATG
>NZ_JAUSTM010000051.1 GCF_030812835.1 Streptococcus moroccensis | reverse complement strand
GCTTCAACTAGACCTCGTGATCGCTATGACCTCTACACATTGTATCACCTTCGAAAAGATGAGATTGATATCCCAATATTGAAAACTGCTCTAAATAATACTGCTAAAAAAAGAGAAAGCTTAGATGTTTTGATAAATTGGGAAAGTCAATTAGAGGTAATCCGTAGCTCTGACTATCAGAATCAGCTTTGGTCTCGCTATCAAAAATCATTTAGGTATGCCAGTGAAATTAGTTTTGAGGAGTCGGTAGAAGTGGTGGCAATTATTTTAAATCAATTAGGGGGTTAGTAGTGTATGCTGACAGGAACTTTGCAGATGATGGGTTATGAATTTTTCTTTACGTTCGCTGAAGAAAGATTATAAATGAAGTATTTCACCATAATTTGGCATTATAGAGTGGTTCTGGGAGGGTCTGATGCGTCAGTCCTCTCCTTTTTTATTGGGATTTTCAGAAGTTACCGGTAGTGCTACTGATAGCTTTTTTTCTTTGTCCTTCTTTGATGTGATACCAAAATCAAGTCGTCTTTTTTATGATGGGGAGAGAGTGACAGATTGTTACTACTTATCAAAAGAAAAGAAGGACTTTTTATGACCAAACAATGTCATCATCACTTTTTAGTCAATCAGGAAAAAGCAGAAAAACATGTCTTCCGTAAAAGTAAGAAGTACCGTACGCTCTGTTCGGTAGCTCTTGGAACTATGGTGACGGCTGTTGTCGCTTGGGGTGGCCAAGTAGCACAAGCTGACGAAGTGGTAACACCCTCGCAAGATAAAGCCGTTCAGTTGACAGATAATCCTGCGACCAACTTACCAGAAGCTCAGCCAACTCCAGTTGTTGAACAGAAGGATAGTCTTGCCTCAACTGGTCAATCAGATGGGGCTATCACGGTTACGGTTCCTCATGATGTTGTGACACAGGCTGTCAATCAAGCAACTGCTGAAGGAGTTACTACTGTTCAAGACCAACCTATGGACTTGGGAAATACAACTTCTGCGAGTGAGACCAGTAAGCAATTGGATAAGGCGGAAGCGGATGCTGCTAAGCAGGCTGAAGCCATCACTCAGGTGACCAATACCTATAAAGCAGATAAAGCCACCTATGAACAAGATAAAACTCGTGTTGAACAAGGGAATGCTGCGTTGGCTGCTAGTCATAAAGACGCCACTCAAGCAGGAAAAGCCTTGAACCAGTCAGTGGATAGCACAGTTTCAAAAATCAAAGGCCAAAATCAGTCGGCTAATGTGACCGTTACAACTCAAACCGTAACATCAGGAGATGGCTCAACTGTTTCAGGCTATCAGGATTATACCTCTGCGGTAGCTGCTATTGATAAGCAAAATAAGGACAATCTAGCTGAATATAAATCGAAGAAAAAAGATGCAGATGCCATTGTCGCAAAGAACTTAGTGACTCAAAAGGAAAATGAAGCGGGTCTTGCTAAGGCAAAGGCTGATAATGAAGCAATTGATAAACGTAATCAAGCCGGACAAAAAGTAGTGGATGATGAAAATAAGACTGGTCAAGCTGCTGTGGATGCCTACAATAAAGAACAACAGAAATTAGTCACAGACCGTGAAGCTGAGATTGCTGCTATCACGAAACGCAATAAGGAAAAAGAAGAAGCCGCCAAGAAAGAAAATGAAGCGATTGATACCTACAACGCCAAAGAAATGGATCGCTATAAACGTGATTTAGCTGAGATTTCAAAAGGTGAGGAAGGCTACATCTCACAAGCTCTTGCTCAGGCTTTAAATTTGAATAATGGAGAACCACAAGCACGCCATTCAGCTGATACAAGAAACCCAAATCGTATCGTTGCAAAAGGTGACGCTATGCTTGGTGGGTATTCTAAAATCCTAGATTCTACTGGTTTCTTTGTCTATGATACTTTCAAAACGGGAGAAACCCTTTCCTTTACCTATCAAAATCTTCAAAATGCTCGCTTTGATGGTAAGAAAATCACAAAAGTAGCCTATGACATTACGAACCTTGTTTCTCCAACTGGAACTAATGCCGTGCAGTTAGTCGTGCCAAATGACCCAACAGAAGGCTTTATCGCTTACCGTAATGATGGGACAGGCAATTGGCGAACAGACAAGATGGAGTTTCGTGTCAAGGCCAAGTATTTCTTAGAAGATGGCTCACAAGTCAGCTTCACCAAGGAAAAACCAGGTGTCTTTACTCATTCCTCACTCAACCACAATGACATCGGTTTAGAGTATGTAAAAGACACATCAGGTAAGTTTGTTCCTATCAATGGCTCAACCATTCAAGTGACTAACGAAGGTTTGGCTCGTTCACTTGGGTCAAACCGTGCCAGTGATTTAAATCTTCCTGAAGAATGGGATACGTCATATAGTAAGTATGCCTATAAGGGAGCGATTGTCTCAACGGTTACATCAGGCAACACCTATACGGTGACCTTTGGTCAAGGGGATATGCCCCAAAATGTTGGTCTCTCTTATTGGTTTGCCTTAAATACCCTTCCAGTTGCACGGACGGTTAAACCTTATAGTCCAAAACCACATGTGACACCAAAGTTAGAGCCAGTTCCAGAACCCGTTAAGGTTGTGCCAAAAACCTTTACCCCAAAAACCTTTACGCCAGAGCCACCTGTGAGCTTTAAGGAAAAAACATTAGAGAAAGTTACTCAGCCTAGCCTAACACTTACCAAGGTCACCTTGCCTAAAGAATCTACGCCAGAACCGTTACCAAAAGCACCACAAGTGCCAACGGTTCATTATCACGACTATCGTCTGACAACGACTCCTGAAATTGTTAAGGAAGTTATCAATACCGACCAAGTGAACCTTCATGACAAAACGGTCGCAAAAGATTCAACGGTCATTTACCCTTTAACCGTAGACGCTTTTTCTCCAAATCGAGCCAAAACCACAAGCCTCACCTTTGAAGATTACCTTCCAGCAGGCTATGCTTTTGACAAGGAAAAAACGCAGTCAGAAAATGGAAATTATACCCTTACCTTTGATGCTGCTAAGAACTTTGTGACCTTGACCGCCAAGGAAGCCTTGCTTCAAGAGGTCAACCAAGACCTTACCAAATCTTATCAACTGGCGG
>NZ_JAUSTM010000050.1 GCF_030812835.1 Streptococcus moroccensis | reverse complement strand
AATTCTCATCGCTTTAAACATTAAAAAGGAGAGAACCAAATTGATTCTCTCCAGATGTTAGCTTTTCACCAACCCACTACAGTTGACAAAGAGCCGAAAAAACGAGCATTTCCGCAGTTGGAGATGCTCGTTTTTTCATGTCATAGTTTCTAATTATAATAACCACAAAACAACGTAAGCGCCCAATAACGAGGTATATTGAAAAACATTCCAAAGTTGTACTGACCCCAAAAAGTTAGACAGGAAATATTAGTGAAAGGATTTAGTTCTGTACTGCACAGGGCTAAGTCCTTTTAGTTTAGTCTTAATGTGAAAAGGCAACACTTTTCTGTACAATTTTTATAAAGTGTTTTTTCGTTAAGCGATCACTCGCTTAGCTATTGGTGTTTGGTAATTGAGACTACCGTGGATGCGATGATGATTCCACCAGTGGACATAGTCCTTGGTTTTCAGGGTTAGTTCTTCAAGTGACTGAAAGGTTTCTTGATGAATAAACTCCAGTTTAAAGGAGCGATAGGTGCTCTCAGCTACCGCATTGTCATAAGGACAGCCAGCTTGACTTAGCGAACGGGTGATACCAAAAGCTTCTAAGACCTCATCAATTAGCTGATTATCAAACTCCTTGCCACGGTCAGAATGGAAAAGATTGACCTTGGTTAAAGCATAAGGGATACTCTGAATAGCTTGTTTGACGAGTTCTGCAGTCTTCTGCCAGCCAACAGATACGCCAATAATTTCACGATTAAAGAGGTCCATTATCAAGCAAACATAAGCCCACCGCTGACCAACACGGACATAGGTCAAATCTGTCACAATCGCTTCCAGTGGTTTTTCTTGGTGGAACTGTCTGTCTAAGCGATTTGGAATTGGGGCTTCGTTTTTCCCTTTAGCATATGGCTTGAAGCTAGCCTGCTGGTAAACAGATACGAGATTTAAGCGCTTCATTATCCGACGAATGCGACGACGAGATAGAATGAGCCCGTCTGAGGCCAGACATTGCTTGATCTTTCGAGCACCGTATCTTGATTGGCTCTTGAGGAAAATTTGTTTCACCTTTTCTTCAAGGTCAGCTTCAGATACTGGTTCTGAGGCTTTATAGTAATAGCTGGAACGCGGGAGATTCAACCAACGACACATGGCTGAAATGCTGTATTTATCCTTGTTAGCAGTGATTATTTCTCTTTTTGTGCCATAATCACCGCCGCTTGCTCTAGGATGTCTAGCTGCATTTCAAGTTCTCTGTTTCGCTTTCTAAGAGCTATCAGCTCCCGCTGTTCATCGGTAAGATTATCAATCGATTTGAAGGAGCCCGTTGTTTTAGCTTGTCTCACCCACTTATCAAAGGTCGAGGGGGTTAAATCATATTCTTTGATCAGCGCACTTCGTTTCATACCTGCAGTGTGAAGGTCAACGATTTGTTGTTTAAAGTCATCTGTAAAATGACGGCGTATTTTTCTAGACATAGAATTCTCCTGTTTTCTTTAGTGTAGAACACTTTATAATTTTCTGTCTAGTTTAGTGTAACCGATTCAGGCCAAGAAGCCACTACAGCAACTGCCGAGACGGTATCAGACACTGGTCTGGGCATGATGGGCGGTGGTGGCCCTGGTGGAAATGCCCCAGACGGAGCTCCAGAGGGAGGTCCAGGCAATGGATAAGCGCCAGGAACGCCACCTGGGTTGCATAATATTAACTGTAAAGGAATGATATATAGACACAAAAAAGGAGGATAACGCCATGATGGAATATGCAACCAAAATCACTGCGCTATACTCCCGCCTTTCAGTTGGTGATGAGGACAGAGACGGGGGCGAAAGCAACAGTATAGTCAATCAAAAGGCATTTTTAGAGAGATATGCAAGACAGCACAAGCTGATGAATATCCGCCACTATATCGACGATGATGAAAGCGGTAGGTTCTTTGACCGTTCAGCCTATACACAGATGATAAGCGATGTGGAAAGCGGAAAAATCGGCATTGTTATCATGAAAGATATGACAAGATGGGGACGAGATTATCTTCAAGTAGGAAATACAATGGAGATATTCCGTAGAAACAATGTACGCTTTATCGCCATCAACAACGGAATAGACAGCAAAGACCAAAATACATTGGAATTTGCTCCCTTTATCAATATTATGTCGGAGTGGTACGCAAGGGATATTAGTAAGAAAGTCAAAACAGGCATTAAGACCAAAGGAGCAAGCGGAAAGCCCGTTGCAACAGAAGCCCCATACGGCTATATAAAAGACCCTAAGAACAAAGATTATTGGATAGTCGATAAAGAAGCTGCAAAAGTCGTAAAACTCATTTTTAAGCTCTTTATGGAGGGGAAAAACAGAAATCAGATAGCCGTTTACTTGAAAGAAAAAGAAATACTAACTCCAACCTTTTATATGAAACAGCAAGACAGAGGAACAGCGAAAAACAAAAAGCTGAATGAAGAAAACCGCTATAACTGGAACAAAGCAACCCTAACACGCATACTGAAAAGACAGGAGTATTGTGGCGATGTAGTCAACTTCAAAACCGAAAAGCATTATAGAGATAAGAGAAACCATTATGTAGATAAAGACAAGTGGCAAATAATCCCTGATGTACACGAACCAATCATAGACCGAAGTACCTATGAAAATGTACAAAGGATATTAAAAAATGCACCTGTAAAAAGGCCAAACGGAGATGGAGAAATTCACGCACTTTCCGGACTTATGTATTGCAATTCTTTTTGTCAAGATTTGGTCGAGAGGAGAGTCGAGAGGAGAAGGGAAATATGATGTTTTCATGATTGAGAACAATGAATTGACTGTTTTGTCGGGAATACCTGCAAGATATTGCCTTGATGATATTGAAATGGTTATATTCTCAAAAGTGGGAAGAATGGGGAGTTATACGGGAAGAATGAAAATAATGAAAAAAGGCGGTAAGTTTGGGCGTACTTTTTTGTTTAATGCAAGTGCTTACCTTATGTCTTCCCTTGCGGCACAGAAGGCAGCTGAACGTGATGATCTGCTTGCGTCTATCAAGGCGTCAGAAGCCAGACTGACCGAGATCGCAACCCTGAAAAAGCATATCATCAATTATTCCAAAACCCGCAGCACATATGAGGAGTACAGGAAGGCGGGCTACAGCAAACAGTTCTTCGAGGCACATCGGGAAGAGATCACGCTTCACAAGGCTGCAAAGCAGGCTTTCGATGAGCTAGGCATGAAGAAGATTCCCAAAGTGAAGGATCTGAATGCTGAGTATGCGGAGCTGCTTTCCGGAAAAAAGACAGCTTATGCAGAATACCGAAAGCTCAGGGATGAGGCGCAGGAGCTGGCGATCGCGGAGAGCAACCTCTCCTCCCTGTTTGAATCTGAGAGAGAAGAACAAAGCCGTCAAAAAGAAAAAGAGCACTGATAACAATGCCGGAAGATGCCCTGCTGCGGGTGTCTTCCGGCGTCTTTTTTATGTGACTTTAAGTCCGTTTCGCTCCGCAGGTGCGAAACAAATAAACCACCCGCTATGCGGGTGCGCATCGCTGGTTATACCAAAAAACTCC
>NZ_JAUSTM010000049.1 GCF_030812835.1 Streptococcus moroccensis | reverse complement strand
GAAAAGTTATAACTCCATTATTTTTTTTTATGTAATTATAGACAGGTTTCTCTAACAAATCCACATTACCACCTCCTAAATAATATGCTAACATTTCACTACAATGTTAGCATATTGTTTAGAAAAAATCAACCACAAATAAAACAATATGCTAACAACATGATGGTTTGTTAGCATATTGTTTTCTATTTCGTCGTAAAGACGACTTGATTTTGGTATCACATCAAAGAAGAACAAAGAAAAAAAAAGCCACCCACAAAAAGTGGATGCCCCAATGGTTATCATATCAATATTTCCATTAAGATGGCCAATTAACCTTTCTAGCTTTAGCAGTCTTAAAGCGTTTCTTGTCAACAAGTTTTAGCTCTATTTCTCTACAATTTGTAATTAAGGTGTCGTTGATTTTAAGACTTCTTGGAAAGTATTGGTTCCCTTGTTCACGCGATAATTCAACGGTATAACTAATACCATTACTTAATTTAAAGACCACAAAATAAATATTATCTCTTCTAAATCGTTTGCCAACTTTTCTATTCAAAATACCATCCGTTGTGTAGAATTTACATTCCATCACATGTAACATTTGATAAAGTAATAATGTTCCAACGATTTTGAATTTATTTTCGTTAAACCAACCATTATCAGCCTTATTTAGACGCTCCAATGTCCAATCATCCTTTAATCCTTCAAAAATACTCCCTGCGTTATTAGTTGGTAAATTAACATGATGATCTCTTGATAATCCTAATAAATGGGGAATAGAGGAATTTGGGACAGAAAGAACAATTTCGGGATAGTCCTCCATATTTGTCTGATAAACGTATTTGTACTGAGAAACATATTTCTCAATAGTATTGGCTAGACGAGACATATCGACATTGAGAATATCAATTTCTCCATCAAAGGTCTCGAGCCATTCCAAAGTATATGTCATTCTATTTTTCTCCTAAAAAAGAGAAGGAAGCAGGTGCTTCCTTCTCTTCCACGTATTGAGTTTCACCTCACGCTAGATATGCCCTATCTATTCCTCAAGGGTAGGCAGTCCTGCTATTCTTTTTCTCAACAAACAGTTTGAACTGAGTGCGGAGCCCACAGGCGGGTGCAGACCATATCCACTAGCCCACAAGTAATTTATAACCTTTATTTACTATTATTATACGGGATAATTCCTTATTTGTCAACACCTATGTTCACGCTTAAAGTTTAGATGAGATGATTACTTTGTCCCAAATATCATACAATATTAGGGACAAAAAGACAAGTATTCTAAGATTATTTCGTCGTATAGGCAAAGCTAATCGTACTATCAACTCCTGATAACTTACGGAAGGTATAGTTAGGATTACCATTAACATTGGTCTCTGAGATGAGGAAAGATCCATCTGGGTAAACCTTCTCGACAAAGGCGACATGACCGTATTCTGTTGGCGATCCATGACCTCCTCCCGCAAAGGAAATAATCGCTCCTGCTTTTGGTTGCTTGCCTGTTTCACCACCAAGACGTGCTGCTGTTGCCACCCAATCTTGACCATTCCCCATGGTACTGATGATTGGAATTTTTTCACCATTTCGACCTTTGAGTTTCAAGCCCAATTGGTTGATACGAGCAGCAACTCCCCACGTACATTGCCCATAGGCATACCCCATACCGTCACCCCCACCTGGAACGGAGTTGTCAAAAAGGTCTCCTCGAACCGCTTCTAGCGCTTTTGGATCACTCTGGGCGGTTCCACCATTTGGTTGGCTAAAGCCTTTCTCAATTTGGTAATACCACTCTGTAGCTCTCGTTTGACGTTCTAGGAGTTTATCACCACTATTTCCCTCCCAATAAATGAGAAAGAGTTGGGCAAGACTAGCTGGGCTTCCTGAGTTTTTGAAGAAGCCTTTTAACCAGTTGGTATAGTAAGGATTGTCCCCATTGAGCATAAAATCCAGTTGTAAGCCTAAGTCATACCACTTCTGTTTTTTTCGGTTGGCATACTCTAATAATAAGGTATGTCTGCGTGACCCATCTGCTGTATCTGTCCACTGCCCCAAGCCTAAGCCACGTCTTAGAATATTCGGGTACCTGCCATTATAGATAGCAGGTCCATTAAGGGATAGCCATCCCTCATCGTCCCAAGAACTATCCGTTGCTCCAACAGGAGGAGATAAATAATCACCTTCAGCTCGTTTGGGATTGATAGAGGATTCTACTGACCAGTTTCCTAAAATTGCCGCAATGGCTTGATTGGTCGCTCCTTGACTCTTCAAATACTCATAGATAGCTTTGGCTCTCGCAAACTCATCGCCTCCAAATTGACCAATGGTAGGTAGAATCGTCGTTTGGAGTTGAATGACTTTAGGAAAGTAAAAGGCTGGATTAACGTAAACCAGTTTCTCTGAATCATCGTCAACCTTTTGATAGGTCACTTTAAGACCAGCACCATCCTTGGTTTGACCAATCACTTCTCCTGCTTGGACTTTCTGACCGTCTGTCACTCGACCAGTATGGATATTAAACAAGGTCAATTGAGACTTGTTTAGTCCCTTACCTGACGTAATGATAATGTTCTCTCCCTCTAGGGAAACCTTACCATCCATGGGAGCCACAATCACTTGATTCTCTTTAGCTTCTAGAATGATATGGTGATGAAGGGTTGGCTTGTCATCAATCACCTCATAACCATAACGAACTGTCATGGTAAGCGCGTCATCTTCAGTCTGATTTTGGAAAGGATTATCTAATTCTTGGAGGGCAAGGTAAGTGCCTTCCTCACTTAATTCCTTTAAGTCTTCTCTATCGTCATCAGAGAGTTTGTAGGCAGGCTCCTTGGTCAACTCAAGCATGGATTTTAAAGAATCTCCACCGTTTAAGTCCTGCCAAAGCTGACTGAGATAGGCTTGATAAGTTTTATCCCCTTCTTCCATGACCTCATCTAAAGCATAATCTTGATACTTGAGATTCATAAAGCCCATGACGTCATCAATCTTGGTGTAGTAGGTAATGCCAGTGGGGTTGGTTCGGGTGTTTTCCGCATCTTCCCACGTCATGTGCGTATAGGCTTTTGTCAGTTCACTCTCATCCTGTTGAATGAGAGTAGTTCCTGAAATTCCTATAACAAAACTAATCATCAAAAGCAAGAAAAACAAGAGGCCTGATACGACCCAAGTCATAGGATTAAGGGCAATCGATGAAAAGAAGGTCAGGCTATTCTTAATCGCTTGAATAACCCTTGTTATTCCTGACACACTGTGCCTTCTAGCTTGCTTGAGAAAGGTGTGGTATCGCCTTTTGGGCTTTAGGGGCTTCTGTCGGGTGAACCCTTTCCCCTTTTTAAAGTTCTGATACCGCTCCTTACTATGAGCGACTTTCGTCTTCGTAAACCGAAGACCTGTCTGCCCACTTTTGACAAGGAGTTTTCCTGACTGATAAGTAAATCTCCCATAGCGTCTTCCTTTAATCACAGACTCTTTTAGGGTTCTGATTCCCTCCAAGTCATCATCTTGAGCGACTACATCCAGTGATTCTGAGGCGACATAGCGTAAGCCTCGTTTGACCTTGGTCGAGGGGTTCTTAAACTGATGTGCTTTTTTCAGTTGTTTCACGTCACGCTTAGCT
>NZ_JAUSTM010000048.1 GCF_030812835.1 Streptococcus moroccensis | reverse complement strand
TGGAGTTTTTTGGTATAACCAGCGATGCGCACCCGCATAGCGGGTGGTTTATTTGTTTCGCACCTGCGGAGCGAAACGGACTTAAAGTCACATAATACAAAAAAGTATGGTTCGATTGAAAACCATACTTTTCTTTATTTTATGAATATTACTGACGAATCGCTCTTGGTATGACAATAACGACTGCTGTAAAAAGAACGGCCCACATCATTGCTGATGGGAATACTGTTAAGGTCAAGACCAGACCTACTAGTTTTATCACAATATCAACTATTCCAGCTCTATCTAGAATATTAAAATGCCCTGACTTTACAGTCTCTGGATTTAAATGTTGCAACTCACGATACATCCAGACATTGCAGGCTGTTACAAGTAGCACTATCAAACCGTACAAGGTCTGGGCTACTGGGTTATTAAAATCAGCAGAAACAAGGGCTGTTGTATAAGGGAAAAAGGAGGAGAAAAAAAGTAGAACAATCGAACTCCAAACCAAATTGGTATTGATTTTATTGACCACATCCCAACTTCGATGCAGATTAACCCACATGGTTCCCAACCAGAAGAAAGAAATGGTGTAGGCGAAAAAATTGGTCCGCAAATCCCATAGAGCCTGCCAGCTAATCTGATCCGGCCGTTCTAATTCCAAAACTAAAATCGTCATGATAATTGCCAAGACGGCATCTGTAAAAGCAATTAATCGCTCTTTTGACATTAAATACATGTTCACTTCTCCTTAATAAGGAGTATTATACCAAAATTTATTTCTTTTGAGAATAAAGAGTTGTTCTCTCTTTCCATAGAAATCTTAATATCCTATCTCAGTAAGCCATTCAGCTACTTCTGAGCTTGTAGCTGATGAACTAAACCGTTGCCCTTCTTCCCAGTTGCCTGTTCCTGCCATCTCTGCTAGTAAATTTCCACTTTCCCCTAAATCAGAGCTAGTAGATGTCGCAAATGGAATGACTGTTTTTCCTGAAAAGTCATTTTCTTCAACGAAATCATTGATAGGCCAGGCAGCTTCTTGCCACCAAATAGGATAGCCAATAAAAATAACATCATAATCTGCCCAGTTTTCAGGAGTCACTACTTCCAAAGGCGTTTCCCGTTGGGACTCATTGAAATACTCTTGGACGACACGACTATTTTCTTCTGTCCAATTCAAATCAGCCTCGCTATATGGATTCTGTGGTTTGATTTCAAATAGATTTCCACCTGTTTCAAAAGCGATATCTTGGGCAATCGTGGCTGTATTTCCAGAGGCGAAAAAATAAGCAACAAGAATTATTTGACTATCATCTGCCGAACTGGCTTCTTGACTGGATTCCGCCGTTTGACTGCTAGCTGTCTCACTTGTTTGCGTACTTTGCTTACCACTGCTACATGCAACAAGAACAAAAGCTGTCAAAAAACCTAGTAAACATAAGTTTAGCTTCTTTATGAACCTTTCCCACTTACCTAGTTATCATACCCTTGTAGTCCATTCCATACAAGCCGGCATAACGGCTCATGGTGTAGTTTCCCATATCAAGAACTTCCTGCGTCGGAGCTGAGCCTTGAAAGATGAAATACAACACTTTTCCGATGAGCTGATCTTCGACACGATTATACTGTCGATCCAGGAAATTCCGTACCAAACCATTGATGCTATGCCAATAGACTGGTGAGCCAATCACAATTGTATCTGCTTCAAATAGCTTTGCTAGCACTTCTTCAAATTGATCATCTGAGAAATCTTGTCCGTAATCATAAATTTTATAATCTGCTAGATGAAGCGTTTCAAAAGATTGATCTCCTAGTAATTTTTTGGCTAAAGCGACGGTATTGCCATTTTTATTGGGACTACCGTTTATAAATAATATTGTCATCCCACTTTCTCCTTATCTACCGCACCTTATACCTATTAAAATGATTTTCCAACAAAGCTTGCCAAAAGTTCAACTGTTTTAGCTTCGTGATGATCCGAGAAGACAGTTGTGTTCGTGTTAAGAGTCACAATTTTGTCCATATCTTCTGCTGATAATTCAAAATCAAAGATGTCAAAGTTTTGACGGACACGTTCTGGATTGGCTGATTTTGAAAGGGAGACAATGCCACGTTGCAACTGCCAACGAAGCATAACTTGTGCTGTTGTTTTACTGTATTTTTCTGCAATTTCTTTTAAAACTGGATTATTAAAAACATCAAATTGTCCTTCAGCAAAAGCGCCCCAACTCTCTGTTTGCACCCCTTTTGAGAGCATATAGGCTTGCTCATCTTCTTTTTGGTTGAAAACGTGGAGTTCAATCTGATTGACAGCTGGAGTAACTTCATTAAAGGCAGCAAGGTTAGCTAATTGATCGGGTTTAAAGTTTGAAACTCCAATCGCTTTGATTTTTCCTTCTTTATAAAGTTCTTCTAAGGCACGCCAAGCACCAAAAATATCCCCGAAAGGTTGGTGTAAAAGATAAAGATCAATATAGTCCAAATCTAATTTACGCAAGGATTCATTAAAAGCGTCTTTAGCAGCTTCATAGCTAAAGTCAGAAATCCAAAGTTTGGTTGTGATAAAGAGCTCCTCACGGGGAACACCTGAGGCCTTGATAGCTTTTCCGACCGCTTCTTCATTACCATAAACTTGGGCAGTGTCAATCAAACGATAGCCCGTTTTAATCGCTTCTTCTACAACTATCTGCGTTGTTTTGGCATCATGGATTTGGAAAACTCCAAATCCAACCATAGGCATTTTGATTCCGTTGTTAAGTGTTGTGTACTGCATTTTTTACCTCATTTTTTATCTATTTGCATTATCCAAAGGGATAGGTTGATTGTCCTAAAAGCCCACTTTGCTTCCAGTCACTAGTTAGGCCATAGTCTGCATAAATTTCTTGACCTGAGATATAAGATGCCATTTGGCTTCCTAAAAATACCATTGGTTGAGCTATTTGTTCAGGTGTAGCTAAAAATCCATCCCAAGGTTCTAAAAAGATTGAACTGATCAAAGCGCGTCCTTCTTGTACGTTACCAGTCTGACTAGCACCTTTATCAAACTGGACTGTCAACGGTGTTTCAACCGATCCTGGTCCCAAAACATTGATACGAATTTTACGACTAGTAAATCGCTTATCCATAGCTTTGGAAGCTACGTAAGCCATAATACATTGTTTACTAAAACCATAAGCATTTGTAAGAGCGTACAATTCTTCATGGTTCCCATACCATGAAACTGCCTGATTCCAATCATCAATGTCTATTAAAGTTTTGATTTCCAGATAATGTGGCTCCCAACCATATCCTCCAGCCGAAGAAATATAAGTAATGGAGCCAAAATCACTCATTTTTGGCAACAAGGCCTCGGTCATGTATTTTTGGCCATAAAAATTAACCAGTTGTACAAATAAAGGTGTCCCCAAGTTTTGTGCAATGCCGTGGCAAGAAAAGAATGCATAAATATCACTTGGCAGCTGCTCTACAAGCCCATCAATTGCATCTTTATCGCCTAGATTAGCTTGATAACTTGCTTCAACAGGCAAATCCACGAGATTAACATCAACGGCATGAACCTTGGCACCCAGTTTCAGTAGCAACTCAACTGTCGCACGTGCCATACCACTTGCTGCTCCTGTAACAACAACGGTCTTCCCTTGATAACCAAAAAGATTTTCTAAATTCATCATACTCCCTCTTTCTATTCAAAAAATATGCCTTCCGATGCCAGTTGATAGGATTCATAATCCGTAGCAATTCGTGTAAAGGTTTCTGCTGCTAATTGCCAACCAAAGTCAGACTGATTATAAATTTCAGTTACGACAAATGGATTTTGCACCTCTTGACCGTTTACTTCAACTGTTAAAATCAGTCGTTTATATATAATTGCCGTTTGACCGTAATCTTCGAGACGCTCTTCTGCAATAGCCACATCTTTATAAATAAAGGCTTTCTTATCAAAAGCAGTTAACTCCCCATGTTTGGTAAATGTTATTCCCATATGTACGAATCGAGCATTGTCTGCAATAAGATCTTTTATAGAATTTGTATCATTACAAGCAAAAGCTTGACTAATCTGTTTTGAAATATCCTGAACTGGATGAGTCAATGTTTTCTCCTTTTTGTAGTATTGCAACGATCAGTCGTTTTATAAATTCATTTTAAAGTGAAATCTCTTTTAGGAAAACTACTATTATTCTATACTAGTATTCACAAATGTTATACTGGTATTCAATGAAAATCAAAAATAGTCTCGGAAGCGAAGCCGAAGGTAAAATACTGCTCCTCATTACTTTCAAGGGAGTAGTCTAAAAAGTTCTACTGGTGCTTTTTACTCACCAAGGCAAGTTGACAACGGATAGTTTTAATTTGCGACAGAAATAAACTATTCAACAAAAAGACTCAGATACATTTCCCATAATTCTGAATCTTTTCATTCACATTCTAAATATAAATTAAATATTTTTTTCAAAGGCATATTGTCAAGTCAAGTGCAACACGTTCGATACTGAATTAGAATGCCTTTGTTTAGGCTGTTTGGGCTTGCACAAACAGAAAATTTGCGGTT
>NZ_JAUSTM010000047.1:0-2500 GCF_030812835.1 Streptococcus moroccensis | reverse complement strand
CAGTGAAGTCAGACCGGAAGGACTGGTGGAGCGCTTAGAAGTGAGAATGCCGGTATGAGTAGCGAAAGACGGGTGAGAATCCCGTCCACCGAATGCCTAAGGTTTCCTGAGGAAGGCTCGTCCGCTCAGGGTTAGTCAGGACCTAAGCCGAGGCCGACAGGCGTAGGCGATGGACAACAGGTTGATATTCCTGTACCACCTCTTTATCGTTTGAGCAATGGAGGGACGCAGAAGGATAGAAGAAGCGTGCGATTGGTTGTGCACGTCCAAGCAGTTAGGCTGATAAGTAGGCAAATCCGCTTATCGTGAAGGCTGAGCTGTGATGGGGAAGCTCCTTATGGAGCGAAGTCTTTGATTCCCCGCTGCCAAGAAAAGCTTCTAGCGAGATAAAAGGTGCCTGTACCGCAAACCGACACAGGTAGGCGAGGAGAGAATCCTAAGGTGTGCGAGAGAACTCTGGTTAAGGAACTCGGCAAAATGACCCCGTAACTTCGGGAGAAGGGGTGCTTTCTTAACGGAAAGCCGCAGTGAATAGGCCCAAGCGACTGTTTAGCAAAAACACAGCTCTCTGCGAAGCCGTAAGGCGAAGTATAGGGGGTGACACCTGCCCGGTGCTGGAAGGTTAAGGAGAGGGGTTAGCGTAAGCGAAGCTCTGAACTGAAGCCCCAGTAAACGGCGGCCGTAACTATAACGGTCCTAAGGTAGCGAAATTCCTTGTCGGGTAAGTTCCGACCCGCACGAAAGGTGTAACGATTTGGGCACTGTCTCAACCAGAGACTCGGTGAAATTATAGTACCTGTGAAGATGCAGGTTACCCGCGACAGGACGGAAAGACCCCGTGGAGCTTTACTGTAGCCTGATATTGAATTTTGGTACATTTTGTACAGGATAGGCGGGAGCCATTGAAACCGGAGCGCTAGCTTCGGTGGAGGCGCTGGTGGGATACCGCCCTGAATGTATTGAAATTCTAACCTACGGGTCTTATCGACCCGGGAGACAGTGTCAGGTGGGCAGTTTGACTGGGGCGGTCGCCTCCTAAAGTGTAACGGAGGCGCCCAAAGGTTCCCTCAGAATGGTTGGAAATCATTCGTAGAGTGCAAAGGCATAAGGGAGCTTGACTGCGAGACCTACAAGTCGAGCAGGGACGAAAGTCGGGCTTAGTGATCCGGTGGTTCCGCATGGAAGGGCCATCGCTCAACGGATAAAAGCTACCCCGGGGATAACAGGCTTATCTCCCCCAAGAGTCCACATCGACGGGGAGGTTTGGCACCTCGATGTCGGCTCATCGCATCCTGGGGCTGTAGTCGGTCCCAAGGGTTGGGCTGTTCGCCCATTAAAGCGGTACGCGAGCTGGGTTCAGAACGTCGTGAGACAGTTCGGTCCCTATCCGTCGTGGGCGTAGGAAATTTGAGAGGAGCTGTCCTTAGTACGAGAGGACCGGGATGGACGCACCGCTGGTGTACCAGTTGTTCTGCCAAGGGCATAGCTGGGTAGCTATGTGCGGAAGGGATAAGTGCTGAAAGCATCTAAGCATGAAGCCCCCCTCAAGATGAGATTTCCCATAGCGTAAGCTAGTAAGATCCCTGAAAGATGATCAGGTTGATAGGTTCGAGGTGGAAGCATGGTGACATGTGGAGCTGACGAATACTAATAGATCGAGGACTTAACCATATAATATGTAGCAAATGTTATCTAGTTTTGAAGGAATATATATTAAAATTCCTTTTGACATTCTGAAAAGAATGTGTATAATGATAAAAGTCTGGTAATGATGGCAGAGAGGTCACACCCGTTCCCATACCGAACACGGAAGTTAAGCTCTCTAGCGCCGATGGTAGTTGGGACCTTGTCCCTGTGAGAGTAGGACGTTGCCAGGCTTGTATTATTCCGCAGTAGCTCAGCGGTAGAGCTATCGGCTGTTAACCGATCGGTCGTAGGTTCGATTCCTACCTGCGGAGCCATTATGCTTCCATAGCTCAGCTGGTAGAGTACTTCCATGGTAAGGAAGAGGTCACCGGTTCAAGCCCGGTTGGAAGCTTGGAAAAAGTTTTAAATTTTTGGCCCGTTGGTCAAGTGGTTAAGACACCGCCCTTTCACGGCGGTAACACGGGTTCGAATCCCGTACGGGTCACCACTTTGGAGGATTAGCTCAGCTGGGAGAGCACCTGCCTTACAAGCAGGGGGTCGGCGGTTCGATCCCGTCATCCTCCACCATATATATTTTAAATGTCGGAGGGGTAGCGAAGTGGCTAAACGCGGCGGACTGTAAATCCGCTCCTTCGGGTTCGGCAGTTCGAATCTGCCCCCCTCCACCATTTTCTTTAAAATAACCTGAGAGGGTTTATTTTTTTGAAAAGATAACCATACTAGTAAATATTAATGGGCTATAGCCAAGCGGTAAGGCAACGGACTTTGACTCCGTCATGCGCTGGTTCGAATCCAGCTAGCCCAGCCATTTACGAGCCATTAGCTCAGTTGGTAGAGCATCTGACTTTTAATC
>NZ_JAUSTM010000046.1 GCF_030812835.1 Streptococcus moroccensis | reverse complement strand
AATTGGATCAATCATTATCCTAAGAAAATACTGAACTATTTGTCTCCTGCACAGTTTCTTAAAAATGGCTAACTTCTACTTGAAATTTAGCAAAATGCGGTGCATAAATACTG
The DNA here is from genome assembly GCF_030812835.1 of Streptococcus moroccensis. Lineage (GTDB taxonomy): Bacteria > Bacillota > Bacilli > Lactobacillales > Streptococcaceae > Streptococcus > Streptococcus moroccensis. Next base: position 4,440 of record NZ_JAUSTM010000046.1, on the reverse strand, counting down.
GCAGTTTCTCTGCGATTTGACTAGGCAAGGTCACGTAATGAGACTGACTGAGTTCCTCTGCAATGGCTGAGTGTGTGTAGACGGCAGCAGTCACCCTATCTAGCAACTCGCCCTTAAACTGGCCAATAAAGCCTGCTATGATACCAGCTAAAGTATCACCCATGCCACCCGTCGCTTGGTAAGGACCACCAATCGTAAGTTCTCTAGGAAGCTGACCCTCTTGCAACACCACTGTCCTTGGTCCTTTAGCGACCAGAATCGTCCCTTTAGGAAAATTGCCTAGCGCTCTTAAGCTGCGCTCGGGGGTCTGCTTAGCAATAGGAACTTGGCTCAATCGCTCCCACTCCATCTGATGCGGGGTCAAGACTAGCTGACAGGAAATCAAGGAAGCAAACCTCTCCCTATGCTTGGCCAGAACGCTCAAGGCCGACCCATCTAGGATTAGCACTTGAGCTGACGAAAGGCTTGAAAGGACTGACTCCATAAGGTGGCAGGCGTCATCTGATTCCCCTAAACCAGGTCCAAGAAGCACAACCTCAGCTTTGGCCAGCTGCTCCTCTAATAGAGAACGGTCCGTCACAGCAAAAGCCATAGCTTCTGGGAGTTGGGCATGAAGTGCGGTGATATTAGCCACTTCGGTCCCTACCGTCACAAGGCCAGCTCCACTATAAACTGCGGCCTTTGCCGCCATCAGGATGGCCCCACCATAGGGGTAACACCCACCCAATAACAAGAGGCGACCATAATCGCCCTTATGGCTGGCCTGAGGTCTGACTTGGATGACCTGATTCAGGAGCGAGCGCTCAATCTTGACCATCTGCAACACCCGCAAGGAGGCAAGCATTATAGGTCTGCTCCATTAGCATGGTAATGGTCATCGGACCAACCCCACCTGGGACAGGTGTGATGTAACTAGCCACTTCAGCAACTTCCTCATAGGCCACATCGCCTATCAACTTACCATTTTCATCACGATTCATCCCAACATCGATCACAACAGCGCCAGGTTTGACAAAGTCTTTGGTCACAAAGTGACCGCGACCAATAGCCACAACTAAGACATCCGCTTGGCGAGCGAGGGCTGGTAAATCCTTGGTCCTAGAGTGAGCAATGGTCACCGTCGCATTAGCATCAAGAAGCATCTGCGCCATAGGCTTACCAACGATATTAGAGCGTCCAATAACGACCGCATTCTTACCAGCAAGGTCAATCTTGTACTCCTTAAACATCTCCATGATGCCAGCAGGCGTTGATGGAATCATCACAGGATGCCCGCTCCAGAGTTTCCCCATATTTGTGGGGTGGAACCCATCCACATCCTTGGCCGGATCAATAGCCAAGAGAATCTTTTCTTCATTAATATGAGCTGGCAGAGGCAGTTGGACCAAAATGCCATGCCAATCTGCGTCTTGATTGTATTTAGAAATTAGAGTTAACAACTCTTCTTGGGTAATCGTCTCAGGAACGCGAACGACCTCACTCTTAAATCCAGCCGCAAGAGCTGACCGTTCTTTATTGCGAACATAAACCTGACTAGCTGGGTCTTCGCCAACAAGAATCACGACCAAACCTGGAACCATTCCTGTTTCAGCTTTCAAACGAGCTGTTTTTTCAGCTAACTGTCCCTGGAGTTTTGCTGCTAAAGCTTTGCCATCGATATCTGTCATTTCAAGACCTCTTTTTTACTTTTTTTAAAATTATAACAAAAAGGACTTCCTATTTCAAAAAGGAAGCCATTTCTATAATAAATCACGAACTTTGGAAAACCTTAGACCATAAATAATTCGCTCTCTCTTCTCTAGGTGTTTCACAGATTTCCTGAGGCGTACCTTTTTCTAGTCCTTTATCCCAAAATCTTCTGCTACTTGTTCGAGCAGCATTTTTAGGGCTGGTTTATTAAGACGATACTTATTGTTAGAGCCTGGATCCGTGTTGAAAAAGAGGAGCTGAGCATTGACCAATTTTTGCGTATGAAATGACACATTGGCCGCTGTAATCCCCAACTTTTCAGCAATGTCCTTGCTCTTAGCATCTTCTTTGACCAATTCTCGTAACACTTTGTAACGGTTTTCGTCACTCAAACTTTTTAGCATCAACCGGACAGTCTTGTCAGTCAACTTGCTTCTAGTCTTGAGAAAATGGCCAACCCGTGGATAGATGTAAAAATAAGCTGGGCTGTCCTTATCTGGGTCGTAAGTAATGATGTTAAAGATATACCAAGGCGACAGGACAAAGAGCTGACAATCCGTTTTTTGGGTATTGTACAGCATACCCATCACATCAAATTCTGAATCTTGGTAGAGTGCTTCCAAGTCTACTGTCTGGGCAAAATCCCTTACCTCTTTTTGGTATTTATCCATAAACGGCTGGTAGAGCGGATAAAGATCATGATAGAGCTCACAGAGGCCCTGGATCAATTCCATTGGATGATGGAAGGCCCAATTAAATCGCCAACGTTCAGCATCAGTCATCTCTTGCTGTTCCAGTAAGGACACCAGATCCACCTCTTCAAGTGGCTTTTTCCTTTCTTCCTTTGTCAAAAGGCTGAGCACCAAATCTTGAATAGTCTGTGCAGAACAAGCCTCAAACAAAGCCAAAAGTTCCTCTAAGTCCTTGGGATCTTGCCCTTCTTCTAAGAGTTGGCGATAGAGAATTTCAGGAAGATGAGAGATGCCCACTTTCAAAAAGTATTTTTTAATCCGCTTTTGATAGGGCTGGAGGAGTCCGATGAATTGCTCCGAAATCTCCAAGACATCCTGAACAGCCTCAACTTCTGATGCCTGCATCACATCTAACTGCTCTTTTAAGAGACTCTTTTTCATGATCGGAAAAAAGAGAATATCCATCAGTTGGCTGCGGTAATGGTGATAATGAAATTCCATACTAGACCTTCTTTCTTGTGCTTATAGTATAAACCACAAGACCAAGAGAAAGCAAGAGGCAAACCCAAACTAAGCTAGCAGGAGGGATAAACAACATCAAACTAGACAAGAGAAAACGAGATAGGGCAATCCCCAATGAAAAATAAGTACGAAGCGATCCTGAAATAAAAGCCATCTGTTCTTCTGGTAAACGATTAAACAGGAGGGCCTGTAATTTGGGATTGACACCGCCAGTAATTATTCCAATTAAGAAAAGAATCAGTAAAATAAGGTAAATCTGGCGAAGTAATAAACTTGAAAAGACCAAAACCAGTAGGAAGCCACAAAAACCAACGATGGCAAACATATCCAGTTTCTTAAAAAGTTTTGATCCCACTAAACTACCCACAATAGCCCCAATACTCATGGTCATGCTAATCGTTGCGATAGTTGTTGGAGCATTGATCAGCACAAAATCTGGAAATTCTGAAATGGTCAAAACCACCAAGGTATTAACTGCACTTCCCAAGCCATTGATGATGGGAATCAAAATCAAAACCCGCTTTAAGACATCGATGCGAAAGACTTCTTTCACCACCAGCTGCAAACTATCCTTGAATTCCTGAATTGAGAAAATACCTTCTTTCTTATCCGCTAGCTGAATCGGATTAGCATCTAATTTTCTCTGAATCTTAGGGAGAAGCAAGCCCATCAAAACAGCACACACGGCGAAGGTCAAGGCATTGACATAGGCCAAGGTCGAATAGGCTAAGATTGTGATTAAGCTTGCCCCGATAGCTTGGAATAAGATATTACCTGACACTCCTAGTCCCATGCTCAACCCCAAGGCCGCTTCACGGTCTTCATTTGAAACCAAGCGCAAACTAACCGGTAGATAAAGAGCATTTTCATATTGTCCCGCCAAGTCTGAAATCAGATTGACCACTATGGCCACAAGGACTATCCATAAAGCAGGCGTAAAAGACATGGCAAAACCGACCAGAAGATACAAGAGGCACCTAAGGACCTGGGTAGCCACAATCTGTTGCAACTTGTTGGCCTTACGGTCTGCCACATAAGACAAGACCATCCGTGTAAACAAGGGAATCATTTCAGAGAATCCAAGTAGTGCCAAAGCCAATTTGGTATCTGGCAGGAGCAAGATGTAATTCATCAAGGCCATGTAATAGAGAACATCACCAAAATTAGAGAGCAAGTCGGTGAACAAAACCGATAGATAGAGTTTATTGGACAATACCTTTTTCATAAAAAACCTTCGCTTTATTATTTATTTAGTAATTACTTTATCAAACTATATCATAATTATTTAATTTAGTAAATACTAAATTATAAATAAAGTTAAAACAAAATATCAGTAGCCTTTAAATGAAAAATTTCTAAGGCCTGCCATAACTGACCATAGCCAAACAAATCATGACTCACGTTAATGGCCCCTTTGATGTCTATCCATCATTCATCTTGACACAATCATGACCACCCGTCTAACGGGTGGTTTGAACAGGGGCTATAAGCCCACATCACCAGCCAGCGCCTAAAGACGCTGGCTTTCACTTTGTTC
>NZ_JAUSTM010000045.1 GCF_030812835.1 Streptococcus moroccensis | reverse complement strand
CTCATGATGTCAAAGAGTTGGGTTTGAAGTGGGATTTTATTTCTAAAGGGAACAACAGTTGAGCCTGCCTTAATCAATCCAGCTCCCTTTTCTGGGTTAACCAAATATTTCTCAAGCTCCTTAGATAGGCCCAAAAGATGAACCAACTCTTCTCTGTCACTTTTAGCTTGTTTTAGAAGTATCATGAATTCGCTATTAGCGATAATACGTCTGCCGTTGGCATCCAGAAGTAAGGTTTCTACGTTTTGAGTAATGCCTGTTGGAATGGCGCCATACTTACGGACACGGCTCCATAATTTGAAGAAGAAATCAGAAGCGTACTTATCCAGCAACAGAAGCTGCATTTCATCAAAGTAAATCCAGGTCTTCTTGCCAAGTTTTTGGTTTTTAACCACACGATTCCAAATCTGGTCAAAGATGACCATGAGGGCAATCTGCTTCAACTCATCCCCTAACTTTTTAACATTGTAAATGAGGAAATGGCTATCCGTTTTAATATTAGTACGGTGTGAGAAAATATCGAGTGAACCTTCCACATAAAGCTCCATATCAAGGGCTAAGTCCTTGGCTTCTTGTTCAGGCTGTTTAGAGAGAACAAAGACCCATTCCACGAGAGATGGTGTGGCAAAATGCTTATAGGTTAACCGTGTTACACGGTCAATTAGGGACTTTTCTCGACCATCCATTTTCCGGTCTAAGAGTTTCCCAATCCAAGAAAGTAGAAATTCAGATTTGACCTTAATTGGGTCTTCATCCATATTGTCATCGGATAAGTCTAAAACGTTTAAGAATGTAGTAGAGTCAGGCGCAATATCAATGCTCTCCCCACCAAAGGCTTGACCAATGATATTGTACTCATTTTCGGGATCAACTATGATGATTTCGGTATCAGTCTCTGCTTCTTTTAACTTGGTTGAGATGATTTCATGCTTAGTTGCCATCCCTTTACCAGCACCTGATGTCCCTAGAATCAAGCCTGATGGGGTATTGAGTTTCCCACGGTCAATGGTGATGATATTACTTGAAATCTGGTTTATCCCATAAAACTTCCCGCCCTTATCTTGTAGGTCTACAGACGTCCATGGGGAATTAACGGCAATGTTTGAGGTCAAAAGAGACCGTGACACACCCTCAAGGTAGTTCTTCCCAAAAGGCAACAGACTATTAAAAGCAGCTTCCTGCATATAGGTCAGATTATCAATCACAAGGTCATTAGAACCTGCCACTTGTTTGATAATATCAAGGGAGTGCTTCAATTGGTCTTCGTTATCCGCAAAGACCCCAATCAAAAAAAGAGTGTCAAAGAGCTTATCGCCTGTTTGCGTCATGGTTTTAATCAACTCATCGGCTTCATCAATATTACTTTCTAGAACCTGACTAACCTTTTCAAGATAAACGCCAGATCGTGCCATCTTTTGTTGTTCCCCAATTTTTTGCGATTCCATCAAAGTCTTCTTGGTACGGAGCTTGGTCATGGCTTCTGACTTGGCTGCCCCTTTGGCATGGAGACTAATCATCACTTCCAAATCCGACTGCATGAGTTCTCGTAAGAACTTATCTCCCAACTCCATCCCATAGTCACGAACATAGACAATCTGAAGCAATCTATCATCCATTTCAATATGATTTTTGTGCTTAAAGGACAGACTGGTTGGGGCAATAAAATGCTTGGTCGTTTGTCCTGAACGCACCAGGTCTTGATAAGTAAAGGGCAAATGATTTTTCCCTCGCAACATATCAGCCAAGTGATTCACACGGCTTTCTCCACTGAGGAGGGTAAAGTTCGCATCAATTTCAGAAAAACCACTCTTGAAGTATTCCCCAATCTGAGACAGAGAGCGATAAGCGAGTTTCGGATTTTGGTCTGATTTCCCAAAAGAGATGAATTTAACAGCTGAAAAGTTATTTTCTCCAGCTTCAAGGTTATTTTCCATGATACGGTTGAGTTCTTCCCGATAGGTATCGTAGCCATCCTCATGAAAAGGATACAAGACACCCTTTCTAAACTTATCCAAGTTGACCCTCTGGTTAAAAATAGTAAGTTGGAAATTGGTCTTGTCATCCAAACTGTTAATCAAGTCCGAATAGGTTTCCATAATGGCTCCCTTATCCTCCAAACCAACCGTTTGGTAATTGACATCTCCTAAAAGATAGGACTGAGAAAAATAATCTAGGGTGACTTGCATGAGACCATTAGGAAAAAGGCCTTGGTAAAGAAGCGTATTAACAGTTGTTGGTAGCACTTCTTCTTTTGGTTTACGTGTCTTCTTGTCCTTAGAAGAGGTCTTTGGTTTCATTGAGCGATTTGTTTTTTTCACGTTGTATTCCTTTCTGTCCAGTTAGTGTACGGTCTGGTATGGTCATTTCATAATGCCATCTATAATTAAGATACGTTTCAAAAGGTAAGTCATTAGGGCGATAGACCCCAAAAAGCATAAGAGGAATGGTAAAGGTAAAGATAAGACCATAGACAAACCAATCCCCAAATTGCCAATAAAAGAGGTTTAAGCCTAAAATCAGGATGGTAATGGCAATGGCTGGCAAGACAAAGATGACTTGTCGTGTGGTAAAGCCTAGCCAAGCCCTATGTTGGACTTTTGTGATGTCCTTAAAAACACGTGTATTCATAAGACTCCAATCTAAGATGAATATGAAAAAAGATTGGGAGGAACGTCCTTCCCAATCCTCCTTACATGCCTAGGATACTCCTGGCAGTCCGTTGACTGCCCACCAAGGCAATGATCAATAAAATAGCCTGAACTAAACCACCAAAGGCGGTCGCTAGCGTCTCCATCACTCCCGCCCCATTTGAGAGAGCCAATTTCCCAGCTGATTCAAAGAGGGGAACAAGGGAGATGATTAAGAAAATCAAGACACCTTGGAGAGCATAGACCATGATGTTTTTCAGGTAGCCAATCCCAACGCTTCGCCAGTCATCACTGAGAAAGGTCGGAATCGTTAGAGGCGCAAATGGAATCATGAGATAAAGTTGGATAAAGCGAATGGTAATGAGGAGATTCACCACCATCACACTAACCAATCGCACCAACCATATCAGAATGGCAAAAAAGCCAACAATGAGTTTTCCAATAATTCCTGACCCTTTAAGTCCTGAAATGGTCTCATAAGTTGTTCCCCCATGAGAAACGACACCAGCTACGCCTTCAATGATGTGAGAAGCAACGGCTAAGATGGCTTCTACAATAACGGTGGTATTTGTAATGACTACAGCCACCATGATATAAGAGACAATCATAGGAGCAATAGCTTCAAAAGTCATGGCACCACCTGAGTTGGCGATTTTCTTAGCCATCTTCGAGAACTCAAGGACTAAAACGACTGCTAAAATAGCCACTCCCAAGGGCTGCATCACTCCTTTTGTGATCGCTGACATATAAGACCAAACGGTTGGGTTATAATCCGCAAGGGATTTGACCAAGTTGGCCGTCGATTCCAAGTCCACGTTAAAGCCTTCAAAAAGGCTATCGCTCGAAATTTTCTCCGAGGCTAGAAAGACAAAAGCTGAAGGTAATGTGTTTATCATGTCATACCTAGCCCTCCTAAATGGTAATTTGGGTGATAAAGGCACCTGCGGCACCTACCATAACACCACCCACAATTTCTAAAATGGCATTGCGGACACCAGGTCCACCATCTTTGATATTGGTTGATAGGTTAATAATGCCCATGACGACAAGAAAGGCGCCTGTCGCAACCATTCCTTTTTGTAAGAGCGCCATGGCTTGGGCAAACATGGAACTAGCGTCCACGCCATAAACAAAGCCTGTTAATTTTGGGTTCATACGATTCCTCTTTTCTATTAGTGTAGTGTGGTTTCTTTGCTTAAATCCCTAACCTTATGGTCTGAGGGTTCAAACGGAACTTCCTCTGTTTTGAGGGGGTCAATGTGGTAATGCCACCAACGCTCATCCGTCTCATTGTCCGCCAGGTATTGCCAGTTCTTGTGTTTCAAGGGGAAATACTTCTTTTCCTTAAAGACTGGAACCCCTGCAATTCTCACCAAGCATTCATCACGTTTCATGTTTCCGACTTCATCAGGGGTCATGAGATCCCTTGCGATTTTTTGATGAGACGTTGACCCAGACCCTGTTTGGCCATACGACCGACTGGTACTTCTCACATCAATGGTTTGTTTGCCTAAGAGACCACTCATAAACTTAAAGGTCTCTTCATCATTGCCTCCAAGATAAAGCAAGCTATCACAGTTTCCTAGAATGGTTTTCCAAGCCTCCTTCTCCTTATAGAGCCCTTGAAGTTGGGCGATGTTTTGAAGAATGGGTACGAGACTCATGTTCCGTGAGCGAACTGTTGAGGTTTGTTCCGCAAAGTCTGGAATTTCGCCGACATTGGCAAATTCATCTAAATAACTTCTGACGTGGATAGGCAGTTGTCCCTTAAAGTCCACATCAGCTTGTCTCGTTAAGGTTGAAAAAACCGTGGAGAAAAAAAGGGCTGAGAGAAAGCGATAGGTGGTGTCATTATCTGGAATAACGAGATAGACCATGGTTTTCTGCGTTCCCCATGTTTTTAAGTCCAAAGTGTCACGTTTGGTTAAATCAATGACGGATTGGATATTAAAGAGGGCAAACTTAGCCGTTGTTACGGCAATTACTGAATCCAAGGTCTTATCCTTGTAGTTTTGGAAGTCTGCCCAGTTACGCATGGTGAAGTTTTCTGTCCCATATGTCTTGGCATAGGTCTCAAACATCACTTCTAAGACACTCTTATCTTGATTTTCTCCTTTGGATAAGAGCTTGATGAGTTTTCCAATTTCAGAAAAAGAGGGGTAACACCCACGCTTACGACGACTGTCTGCTTCTTCCTTTGGACTACCTGGAGGATTGTAAAAATCCACCAAGTAAGAGGAAATGGCTCTCACTAAGGTCATGGAAGCTTCATCCCAAAAAGGATCACTGCGACTGCCATTGCCTTTGGTATTATTGAAATAGACCGTAAGCATACGGTTCAAATCATTCTCCGTTTCCACATAGCGAAAAGGATTAAAGCCATCTGAGTTTGTCATGTTTACGAGGTCTAAGACCTTGACCTGATAGCCATTCTCTAAAAAGAGCTTCCCTGTCTTTTCAGCTAAGTGATCCTTAGGGTCAACGACAATATTGGAACAGTTTAGCTGAATCAGATTGGGTTTGACAAACCGAAAGGTCTTCCCTGCCCCTGACCCACCAATGACCACAAGGTTCTTGTTTCGGTCAAACTGTGGGGCTTTCTTTTCTAACAGGGTTAGCCTAACATTACGTGACAAAATAGAGTCATTAAAGGGATCTTTACTGATAAAGGCTTTACGCTCACGATTGTTTCCAAAGCGAGCAGAGCCATATTCAGCCCCTTCTCGATAAACCTTTTGACCAGTTGAGACGTAAAGATAGACTAGCCCCATCGTCACAATCCCAAAGCAATAGCCTAAAAAGGATCTTCCAGTGAAGTTGCCATTCCACAAGGGATTTAAGACCTGATTCTGTCCCTCTCCTAAGAGATAGGCAAGGCGTTCCAAGGGCGGTTGATTAGGTAGACTATCGTAAAGCAAGACTAGTCTATGGCAGAAATAGCCAAAGGCAAGTCCTAATACGCCAAAAATAAAGGCTTTTTTCCCTGAGACCATTAGAGAATGACCTCCTTTGTTTTCACAGCAGAGGGTTCTGACATCACA
>NZ_JAUSTM010000044.1 GCF_030812835.1 Streptococcus moroccensis | reverse complement strand
AATTTGGTCTAGCACGTTATACCAAATTTCATTTGGACGTGCTCTGCGAGGCTCGTTGGCTTCGCCAAACCATGCCTTGCATGGCAAAAAAACCTCGGACTTTGTCCGAACCTACAAGGGGAACTCTTCCCCTTGACCCCATCAATCGAACTCCCCAACCCCTCAATCCTTGAGGGACTCCCTCGCCGGTTGGCAGGCCAAAACGTTTGACGTTTTGACAGGCCAAGAGGGTGAAGAATCAATTGCACGTGTCAATTCCTTAATGCTCCTTTCATGGATCAGCACAAACCGCTGACCCCTTCCAGTCCGCTTACCATTGACACTTACCGCTAATTTTTCCTTTTCCAACAATCGCTTTGCAAATTACTCCAAACATATGTGTTTCCTATTCGAATGAATATAAGAGTAAAGTACATAATAAATATGAAATATACCTTCAACCTTCAACTGTTACCCCTAAAAAGAACCCTATCCAACATTAGGGTTCTTTTTTCATACCAAGCCAAAAATAAAAAAGGCTTATCCAGTTATATACACATTTTTGTCCCCTGCATACACTACTTATGTACAACTGCCTACTTGATAAATTGCCATACAACAGAGTGATTGAAAGGGGATTTTATGAATTATTCATTTAATAAATCTGATAAATTAATCCCTTTTAAAAAGAACTACGGGTGTTCAAAAACAGCCTGTAGGGACCCTTGTAGTTCAATACCAATAAAAAAGTCAAAATCCACTATATAGGATTTTGACTTTTTTATTGGTATCCCCCTTGTTTTTGGGTGTGAGTGCTGGCTGGGGGTTTGGGGGCTAGCCCCCAGGAACTTAACGTAATTTTATATGGCATTAGTGAAATTCTTGAACGATAGATCAAGGCGGTTCGGCAGGTACAATTGCTAGTCCAAGTCGTGCAACTTAAATCCTCGTTTTTGGTATGTTCGGCTTGGCGACATGCTCACACCTGCCGAATTTCACTATGCAATAGCAAAAGAGTGGAGATTTTTTGAGTGGTTTTCTCAAAAAATACTACTCGACTATTGCATTGTGGAAAGCCCTCTAAAAAAAATAAAAAAAGAATATATTTAAGGCGATATTTATCGCCTTAAATATATAGAAAAGAGTAAGCAGGGGGTAAAAAGTAGATTTTAAGCTGATATATAGCTATTGAAGGGCATTTTCTTTGGTCTAATTTTTTATACTTTTTGGTCTAATTTTTTATACCTTTTGGTCTAATTTTTTTTGACCTTTTGGTCTAATTATGATAAAATAGAAATACAAAAATATAGGAGAAAGGTGATAATATGCCAAAACAAAAAACTGAAAACGAAATAATATATAACGGTAAAAGTCGATGGAGAAACCTAGATACAGGTGAAATAATAGAAACTGATGAAGTCATAAAGAAAACTCCTAGAAATGGTTTTATGATCACATATTTAACTGCAATCGTTCAATTAATAGATAGTTTAGGTAATAAAAAAATGCAAGTTGTAAAATACATATTAGAAAACATGGACAAATCAACAAATACGTTAATTATAACTACAAGAGAATTGACCGAAAAAAGCAAGGTATCTAGACAAACTGTAATAGACACATTAAAAACACTGGAGCAAGCCCAAATAATTACTAGAAGAACTGGAGCAATAATGATACATCCAAGCCTTGTTCATCGTGGTAAAGATACAAAAGAGAAATACTTACTTGCTAGATTCGAAGATTTTAATAATAATAAGGCTCCAATTAATGCAGTTGAATAAACCGCCCAAGAATTGATTCTAAGGCGGTTTTACCTTTCCATATCATATCCTCGTTGTTTAGTCATTTCGTTTTTATGTTCACGCTCAAAGTAATCCTCTACTTCCCTTCCAACTAGTTCATTCTTAACAAGCCCTCTAAACGTTTTAAATTGCTCTTTAAAGACTTTTTTCGTTTGTTGATATAAAACCTTTACGTTTATCTTCAAATCGTTTATATGAGCTTGTAACGAGCCTATTTTTGTATGTAATTCTTTATTTCTCTCTCTCAACTCCGCATTAATCTGATGAGATGCTTTTAAATTGTTAGACAAGCCCTCTACTTGCAGGTGTAATTTTTTATTTTCTTCCACCAAATCTGTACTTTGCAAACGTTCATAATCCCTTTTGACCATATAGGCAGCGTTCACCATTTTTTGTACTCTTTTCAATTCGTTCGTTCCAATAATCCAATTCCCAGTGTTTTTGGTTATCGTTTCTGTTTTAAATAATCCTTTTTTCACAACCTCTGTTTTTTTCTCTTTCCCTTTTGCATTGATTTTGATTTCTTGTGGTAATTGTTCACTGAGATCTAAAAGCTTTTTCTTTTTACTTTCAAATTCTTTATCTAAAGATTGGATTTTTCTCTCCAAGTCTTTTTCTTTTATCTTTACTTCCGCATCCATCGCCTTTTTTTGTTTCTCTATTTCTAGAGAATGCTTTTTTAAATCCTTAACGGTATCAACACCAATCGTTTTATCATTTAAAATTCCATCTTTGTAGATGTGTGGTATTTCCTTTTTCAAAAATGTATCTAAATCTTGGTGGAATGTCTTTAAATCTTTTCTTGTTAAAACCTCTTTGGCTGAAACTTTTTCCCGTTGTTTTTTCTCGTCCCAAACAACAGGCATAAAAGCAAAATGCATATGAGGTGTTGTTTCGTCCTTATGTACGTTAGCGGACAATACATTTTTTTCACCGCCATAACGATTCGCTAAAAACTCATAGGTTTTTTCAAAAAATTCACGTTGTTCTTTTTCTGAAGTCCCCTTCAAGTTTTCTGGTAACGTAACAACCCAATCACTACAAACTTTTACATCTTTCCGATTCAAACAATGTACTTCACGTAATCGATCATTCATGCGGGAAAGTGTATCTCCTTCTTTTTCGCATAAATCATAATTTAAATTTGACCGCTCATTATCAATCTCTTGATTCGAATGATTTTCTGTTTTTCTGTCCCAATGAATCGATAATCCTTGTACGCTGCCTTTTGTATATTTTTCTACATGAGCCACAAGTAAGCCCCCCTTTTGGTAATCAGCATAGCACGAAGATTGAGAGAATCCGATAATTTGGTCTAGCACGTTATACCAAATTTCATTTGGACGTGCTCTGCGAGGCTCTTTGGCTCCGCCAAGCCATGCTTTGCCTGGCAAAAAACAAACCTTGGGCTTTGCCCAAACCCACTGGGGAAACTCTTCCCCAGACCCCCTCAATCAAACTCCCCAACCCCTCAATCCTTGAGGGGCTCCCTCGCCGGTTAGCAGGAACAAACGATTGTTTGTTCAATGCCAAGAGGGTTTGGGTGTAGTACGGTTGGTCAAGTCAAATACTCCCTTCGCTTTGCTAGGTCCGTTTTGATTGACCAACACCCTTTTTTCCTATAACAGGTTTTTAGCTACTACACCAAGTACTCCTGTTAACAATCCGCTTATGATCAATCGTAAAATCCATGTAGTATTTGCACTAATTTTATCTAATTGTTTATTAATAGTTAAAACATCCTTTTCAGCTACTAATATTCTTACTTCTAAACTTTTCATATCATGTTGTATAGCTTTTAAATCTAGATTCATTTGATTAAAATCTTTTTCTAGTTCCTCCAATTTTGTCATATAACATACTTCTCCTTTTAAATTAATTTTAAATATATTATATGTATATGGTAATTAGAGAATAATGATATAAAAAGAGAACTCAAATCTATTATTAAGATTTAAGTTCTCTTTAAAGATAAGGGAATTATACGAAAGCGTAATATAGCATATGCTTATCCTTTTTAATATGCATCTAGCAAAAACACAGTTTCTATAAATGTGCTGTTCTAAGTTCATTCTCTCCTTGTTTTTGGGTGTGAGTGCTGGCTGGGGGTTTGGGGGCTAGCCCCCTGGATCTTAACGTAAATGAATATGGAATAAGCGGATTGTTTAGAACGATAGAGCAAGGCGGTTCGGCAGGTACAATTGCTAGTCCAAGTCGAACAATCTAAATCCTCGTTTTTGGTCTGTTCGGCTTGGCGACATGCTCACACCTGCCGAATTTCACTATGCAATAGCAAAAGAGTGGAGATTTTTTGAATGGTTTTCTCAAAAAATACTACTCGACTATTGCATAGTGAAAAGCCCTTTTAAATTTTATAAAATAATAGAATAGAAGGGAGAACATAGGTTGAACCGTTGATATGACTGGATTTCTAGGAAAATACTATAATTTGTGGGATTATAAGTTATAATTTGTGGGATTATAACCGTAATTTGTGGAGTTATATACCGTAATTTGTGGAGTTATAAATTAAATTTATTTTTTATATCATTTATAATTTGTGGGATTATAAATGTGAAATCCTATAAAAAATATTGCACTTTTAAAATACCCGATTTATAATTTAATTAAATTATAAATCGGGTAGGAGGTAGATTTGATGCAACCGGAAAGACCCTTGAAAAAAGTTTCTAAAGTTACAAAAAATAAAATAATAGATATAAATACTGGTGAAATTCAAGAAGAAGAAGAAATTATAAATGCTTATATCGACAAAGAACCAGACTACGTAAAAATATATTTAAAAGATATTGTAGCCTTAAATGATTTACCTAAAGGTTTAGATAGAGTTATTAACGTTTTATTAAAAGTAATGTCTTATGACAATATGATCATTCTAAATAGCTTTATAAAAAAACAAATGGCACAAGAACTAGGATATAAAACAGTACAAGTTCTTAATAACAACATCAACAAACTTGTAAATGCAGAAATTCTTTTTAGAAAAGGTACTGGTACATATCAAGTAAATGCTCGTTATTTTGGTCGTGGCCATTGGCACGATATACAAGAAATCCGATTACAACAAGTCTATTCAACTAAAGGAAGAGAGCTTAAAACAGAAATAACATACAAAAACGACGAACCGTCTCAGAATTAATTCTGAGACGGTTTTAACGTTCCATGTTATATCCACGTTGTTTCTTAATTTCTTTCTTATATTCACAATCAAATTGATTATCTACACCTTTTATATCCAATTCATTCTTAACAAGTCCTCTAAACGCTTTAAAATGCTCTCCAAGGACTTTTTTCGTATTGTGGTATAAAACCTTTACATTTTCCTTTAAATCTTTTACATGGGCTTTTAACGAGCTTATTTCCTTACGTAATTCTCTATTCTTCTCATACAAATCTGTATTCTCATTAATAGCTTTAACATAACCATCGGCTAAACTATCAACTCTATCATGTAATTCTTTGTTTTCTTTAACTAAATCTGTACGCTGCAAACGCTCATAATCTTCCTTTACGAAATTTGCATCGCTTAGAACTTTTTGCATCCTTCTCATTTCACTATCAGAAACAATCCAATTCCCAGTTTCTGTAGTTACTGTTTCTGATTTTAAAAAACCTGTTTTTACAACCTCTGTTTTTTTCTCTTTTCCTTTTACTTTGATATTAATTTTTGAAGGGAGTGCTTCACTCAAATTCAGAAACTCATTTTTTTTACTTTCCAATTCTTTATCTAATGATTGAATTTTCCCCTCTAACTCTCTTTCTTTGACCTTTACTTCCGCATCCATTACATCTTTTTGTTTCTGTATTTCTTCAGAATACCTTTTCAAATCTTTAACCGTATCAACGCCAATCGTTTTATCGTTTAAAATACCTTCTTTGTAGATTTGTGGTATTTCTTTTTTCAAAAACTCATCTAAATCTTGGTGAAATGTTTTTAAATCTTTTCTTGTTAAAACTTCTTTAGCTGAAACCTTTGCCTGTTGCTTTTTCTCGTCCCAAACAACAGGCATAAAAGCAAAATGCATATGCGGTCTTGTTTCGTCATTATGTACATTGGCTGACAACACATTTTTTTCACCACCATAACGGTTCGCTAAAAATTCATAGGTTTTCTCAAAAAATTCACGTTGTTCCTTCTCAGAAGCATCTTTCAAACTTTCCGGTAATGTAACAGCCCAATCTGCACAGACTTTTACATCTTTTCGATTCAAGCAATGCACTTCACTTAACCGATCATTCATGCGTGAAAGTGTATCTCCTTCTTTTTCACATAAATCATAATTCAAATGTGACCGTTCATTATCAATGTCTTGATTCGAATGATTTTCTGTTTTTCTGTCCCAGTGGATGGACAATCCTTGAACATTTCCTTTTGCATATTTTTGAACGTGAGCCATGAGCAAGACCCCCCCTTTTGGTAACTAGTTTAACATGGGGATAGAAGAAAAACCAAATTTGGTCTAGCACGTTATACCAAATTTCATTTGGACGTGCTCTGCGAGGCTCGTTGGCTTCGCCAAACCATGCCTTGCATGGCAAAAAAACCT
>NZ_JAUSTM010000043.1 GCF_030812835.1 Streptococcus moroccensis | reverse complement strand
CTCATGATGTCAAAGAGTTGGGTTTGAAGTGGGATTTTATTTCTAAAGGGAACAACAGTTGAGCCTGCCTTAATCAATCCAGCTCCCTTTTCTGGATTAACCAAGTATTTCTCAAGTTCTTTAGATAAGCCCAAAAGATGAACCAACTCTTCTCGGTCACTCTTAGCTTGTTTTAGAAGTATCATGAACTCGCTATTAGCGATAATACGTCTGCCGTTGGCATCAAGAAGTAAGGTTTCTACGTTTTGAGTAATGCCTGTTGGAATGGCGCCATACTTACGGACACGGCTCCATAATTTAAAGAAGAAATCAGAAGCGTACTTATCCAGCAACAGAAGCTGCATTTCATCAAAGTAAATCCAGGTCTTCTTGCCAAGTTTTTGGTTTTTAACCACGCGATTCCAAATCTGGTCAAAGATGACCATGAGGGCAATCTGCTTCAATTCATCCCCTAATTTTTTGACATTGTAAATGAGGAAATGGCTATCCGTTTTAATATTAGTACGGTGTGAGAAAATGTCGAGTGACCCTTCCACATAGAGTTCCATGTCAAGGGCTAAGTCCTTGGCTTCTTGTTCAGGTTGTTTAGAAAGAACAAAGACCCATTCCACGAGAGATGGTGTGTCAAAATGTTTATAGGTTAGCCGTGTTACACGGTCAATTAGGGACTTTTCTCGACCGTCCATTTTCCGGTCTAAGAGTTTCCCAATCCAAGACAATAGAAATTCAGATTTGACCTTAATAGGGTCTTCATCCATATTGTCATCGGATAAGTCTAAAACGTTTAAGAAAGTGGTAGAGTCAGGCGCAATGTCAATACTTTCCCCACCAAAGGCTTGACCAATGATACTGTACTCATTTTCAGGGTCTACAATGATGATTTCGGTATCAGTCTCTGCTTCTTTTAACTTGGTTGAGATGATTTCATGCTTAGTCGCCATCCCTTTACCAGCACCTGATGTCCCTAGAATCAATCCTGATGGGGTATTGAGCTTCCCACGGTCAATAGTAATAATGTTACTTGAAAGCTGGTTTATCCCATAAAACTTCCCGCCCTTATCTTGTAGGTCAACAGAGGTCCATGGGGAGTTGACGGCAATGTTTGAGGTCAAAAGAGACCGAGACACACCCTCAAGGTAGTTCTTCCCAAATGGCAATAAGCTATTAAAGGCAGCTTCTTGCATATAGGTCAGATTATCAATCACAAGGTCATTAGAACCTGCCACTTGTTTGATAATATCAAGGGAGTGCTTCAATTGGTCTTCGTTATCCGCAAAGACCCCAATCACAAAGAGGGTGTCAAAGAGCTTGTCGCCTGTTTGCGTCATGGTTTTAATCAGCTCATCGGCTTCATCGATGTTACTTTCTAGGACCTGACTAACCTTTTCAAGATATACGCCAGATCGTGCCATCTTTTGTTGTTCCCCAATTTTTTGCGATTCCATCAAAGTCTTCTTGGTACGGAGCTTGGTCATGGCTTCTGACTTGGCTGACCCTTTGGCATGGAGACTAATCATCACTTCCAAATCCGACTGCATGAGTTCTCGTAAGAACTTATCTCCCAACTCCATCCCATAGTCACGAACATAGACAATCTGAAGCAGTCTATCATCCATTTCAATATGATTTTTGTGCTTAAAGGACAGACTGGTTGGGGCAATAAAGTGCTTGGTTGTTTGTCCTGAACGCACCAGGTCTTGATAAGTAAAGGGCAAATGATTTTCCCCACGCAACATATCAGCCAAGTGATTCACACGGCTTTCTCCACTGAGGAGGGTAAAGTTCGCATCAATTTCAGAAAAACCACTCTTGAAGTATTCCCCAATCTGAGACAGAGAGCGATAAGCGAGTTTCGGATTTTGGTCTGATTTCCCAAAAGAGATGAATTTAACAGCTGAAAAGTTATTTTCTCCAGCTTCAAGGTTATTTTCCATAATACGGTTGAGTTCTTCCCGATAGGTATCGTAGCCATCCTCATGAAAAGGATACAAGACACCCTTTCTAAACTTATCCAAGTTGACCCTCTGGTTAAAAATAGTAAGTTGGAAATTGGTCTTGTCATCCAAACTGTTAATCAAGTCCGAATAGGTTTCCATAATGGCTCCCTTATCCTCCAAACCAACCGTTTGGTAATTGACATCTCCTAAAAGATAGGACTGAGAAAAATAATCTGGGGTGACTTGCATGAGACCATTAGGAAAAAGGGCTTGGTAAAGAAGCGTATTAACAGTTGTTGGTAGCACTTCTTCTTTTGGTTTACGTGTCTTCTTGTGTTTAGAAGAGGTCTTTGGTTTCATTGAGCGATTTGTTTTTTTCACGTTGTATTCCTTTCTGTCCAGTTAGTGTACGGTCTGGTATGGTCATTTCATAATGCCATTTATAATTAAGATACGTTTCAAAAGGTAAGTCATTAGGGCGATAGACCCCAAATAACATGAGGGGAATGGTAAAAGTAAAGATAAGACCATAGACAAACCAATCCCCAAATTGCCAATAAAAGAGGTTTAACCCTAAAATCAGGATGGTAATAGCAATGGCTGGTAATACAAAAATAACTTGTCGTGTGGTAAAACCTAGCCAAGCCCTGTGTTGAACTTTTGTGATGTCCTTAAAAACACGTGTATTCATAAGTATTATCTCCTTCTTTGATAAAAGGACTAAGATGGAAATCTCAGTCCAGTTTGAATGGTTTAATGAATTTGACGCAGTAGACGTCTGAACTCTCTTCGCTAGTTCCTAGCTATGACAGTTCTAGTCGTCCTTGCGGAGGTAGGACGACGTAATCGACTGCAAAGCAGTACCGATTCCTGTCCTACTCTCACATGCCTAGGATACTTCTCGCAGTCCGTTGACTGCCCACCAAGGCAATGATCAATAAAATAGCCTGAACTAAACCACCAAAGGCAGTCGCTAGCGTCTCCATCACTCCCGCCCCATTTGAGAGAGCCAATTTCCCAGCTGATTCAAAGAGGGGAACAAGGGAGATGATTAAGAAAATCAAGACACCTTGGAGAGCATAGACCATGATGTTTTTCAGGTAGCCAATCCCAACGCTTCGCCAATCGTCACTAAGGAAAGTCGGAATCGTTAAAGGCGCAAATGGAATCATGAGATAAAGTTGGATAAAGCGAATGGTAATGAGGAGATTCACCACCATCACACTAACCAATCGCACTAACCATATCAGAATGGCAAAAAAGCCAACAATGAGTTTTCCAATAATTCCTGACCCTTTAAGTCCTGAAATGGTCTCATAAGTCGTTCCCCCATGAGAAACGACACCAGCTACGCCTTCAATGATGTGAGAAGCAACGGCTAAGATGGCTTCTACAATAACGGTGGTGTTTGTAATGACCACAGCCACCATGATATAAGAGACAATCATAGGAGCAATAGCTTCAAAAGTCATGGCACCACCTGAGTTGGCGATTTTCTTAGCCATCTTCGAGAACTCAAGGACTAAAACGACTGCTAAAATAGCCACTCCCAATGGTTGCATCACTCCTTTTGTGATCGCTGACATATAAGACCACACGGTTGGGTTATAATCCGCAAGGGATTTGATCAAGTTGGCCGTCGATTCCAAGTCCACGTTAAAGCCTTCAAAAAGGCTATCGCTTGAAATTTTCTCCGAGGCTAGATAGACAAAAGCTGAAGGTAATGTGTTGTTCATGTCATACTTAGCCCTCCTAAATGGTAATTTGGGTGATGAAGGCACCTGCGGCACCTACCATAACACCACCCACAATTTCTAAGATGGCATTGCGGACACCAGGTCCACCATCCTTGATATTGGTTGATAGGTTAATAATGCCCATGACGACAAGAAAGGCGCCTGTCGCAACCATTCCTTTTTGTAAGAGCGCCATGGCTTGGGCAAACATGGAACTGGCGTCCACGCCATAAACAAAGCCTGTTAATTTTTGGTTCATACGATTCCTCTTTTCTATTAGTGTAGTGTGTTTTCTGTACTTAAATCTCTGACCTTATGGTCAGAAGGTTCAAACGGAACTTCCTCTGTTTCTAGTGGGTCAATGTGGTAATGCCACCAACGTTCATCTGACTCCTTATCCGCCAGGTATTGCCAGTTCTTGTGTTTCAAGGGAAAGAACTTTTTCTCCTTAAAAACAGGAACCCCTGCAATTCTCACCAAGCATTCATCACGTTTCATGTTTCCGACTTCATCAGGGGTCATGAGATCCCTTGCGATTTTCTGATGAGACGTTGACCCAGACCCTGTTTGGCCATACGACCGACTGGTACTTCTCACATCAATGGTTTGTTTGCCTAAGAGACCACTCATAAACTTAAAGGTCTCTTCATCATTGCCTCCAAGATAAAGCAAACTGTCACAGTTTCCTAGAATGGTTTTCCAAGCCTCCTTCTCCTTATAAAGCCCTTGAAGTTGGGCAATGTTTTGAAGAATGGGTACGAGACTCATGTTCCGTGAGCGAACTGTTGAGGTTTGTTCCGCAAAGTCTGGAATTTCACCGACATTCGCAAATTCATCTAGATAACTTCTGACGTGGATAGGCAGTTGCCCCTTAAAGTCCACATCAGCTTGTCTCGTTAAGGTTGAAAAGACGGTGGAGAAAAAAAGGGCTGAAAGAAACCGAAAGGTGGTGTCATTATCTGGAATAACGAGATAGACCATGGTTTTCTGCGTTCCCCATGTTTTTAAGTCCAAGGTGTCACGTTTGGTTAAATCAATGACAGATTGGATATTAAAGAGGGCGAACTTAGCTGTTGTCACGGCGATTACCGAATCCAAGGTCTTATCCTTGTAGTTTTGGAAGTCTGCCCAGTTACGCATGGTGAAGTTTTCTGTCCCATATGTCTTGGCATAGGTCTCAAACATCACTTCTAAGACACTCTTATCTTGATTTTCTCCTTTGGATAAGAGCTTGATGAGTTTTCCAATTTCAGAAAAAGAGGGGTAACGCCCACTCTTACGACGACTGTCTGCTTCTTCCTTTGTACTACCTGGAGGATTGTAAAAATCCACCAAGTAAGAGGAAATGGCTCTCACTAAGGTCATGGAAGCTTCATCCCAAAAAGGATCACTGCGACTGCCATTGCCTTTGGTATTATTGAAATAGACCGTAAGCATACGGTTCAAATCATTCTCCGTTTCCACATAACGAAAAGGATTAAAGCCATCTGAGTTAATCATGTTTACAAGGTCTAAGACCTTGACCTGATAGCCATGCTCTAAAAAGAGCTTCCCTGTCTTTTCAGCTAAGTGATCCTTAGGGTCAACGACAATATTGGAACAGTTTAGCTGAATCAGATTGGGTTTGACAAATCGAAAGGTCTTCCCGCTACCAGACCCACCAATGACCACAAGGTTCTTGTTTCGGTCAAATTGAGGAGCTTTCTTTTCTAACAGGGTTAGTCTAACATTTCGTGACAAAATGGTGTCATTAAAGGGATTCTTACTGAGAAAGGATTTACGCTCACGATTGTTTCCAAAGCGAGCAGAACCATACTCAGCCCCTTCTCGGTAAACCTTTTGACCAGTTGAAACATAAAGATAGACTAGGCCCATCGTCACAAGCCCAAAGCAAAAGCCTAAAACTGATTTGCCAGTGAAATTTCCATTCCACAAGGGATTTAAGACCTGATTCTGTCCCTCTCCTAAGAGATAGACAAGACGTTCCAAAGGTGGTTGATTAGGTAGACTATCGTAAAGCAAGACTAGCCGATGGCAGAAATAGCCAAGAGCAAGTCCTAATACGCCAAAAATAAAGGCTTTTTTCCCTGAGACCATTAGAGAATGACCTCCTTTGTTTTCACAGCAGAGGGTTCTGACATCACAATCTGTTCCTTGGCTTGTGCGATTTCCTCATCAAGAGTTTTATCCATAGTTAGCCCTTTCAGTTTTTCTGGATTGGAAACCAACTTCTGAAGCAACTCATCTAAGTGCTTGTCTAAGAGCGACTTATCCTTAGCATAGAAATGAAGGTAATCTCCTTGCCAACTAATGGCAATAGGAAGGTTTTCTGATTCCACCAATTCCTTGAATTTCTCGACATCAACTGGTTTATCCAAGATGTCTTTTGAGATATTCAGCGACTCAATGGCATATGGACTTTGAAGGAGTTCTTCTAACTTTTGAACCCCAATCTTATAAGCCGAGTCTTGTGCTAGGGCGTGTCTAGCTGACCACTCTAAGAGTTTAAGAAGAACCTTTACCGTAAACATAGTACTACGTTCCGCATATTGAATAGCTTGGCGTTCCTGTTGTTCGGATGACATCATTTCCTCCTTTATGTGATTCCCCTTCAAAACAATAGGGTGCTTTCATGATACGAAAGCACCCTTGATTTTGGTATCACAATATAGATAGGAGAAAGGCGATACTGTTCCAAGACAGATGAACGAGAGTTGAGTTCAAGCAGTCTGTTTGCCCTCTCACCACACCAAGTGTGAGACCTAAACTCCCATAAAG
>NZ_JAUSTM010000042.1 GCF_030812835.1 Streptococcus moroccensis | reverse complement strand
AAAATTGGATCAATCATTATCCTAAGAAAATACTGAACTATTTGTCTCCTGCACAGTTTCTTAAAAATGGCTAACTTCTACTTGAAATTTAGCAAAAGCAACTAAAAAAAATCAGATGGACTACGAACGCCCATCCAATTCTTTCTTTAGCTTACAATAAGGAATCATCGTTCCACAAGGTGCGGTCAATAGGTTGTGGCCCAAATGTTTGAGAAACTGGAACGATTTCGATACGACTAATATTAACATGTGCTGGTTGCTCTAAGGCCCAAAGAACTGTGTTTGCAATATCCTCAGGCTGGATACTGCCTGCCCCATCATACAGTTTGGTTGCTCTGTCGTCATCCCCCTTAAAACGAACATTGGAAAATTCGGTTCCACCACAAAGACCTGGCTCAATATTGGTAACACGAATCCGCGTTCCGGCTAAATCTGCCCGTAAATTTTGACTAAATTGTTTGACATAAGCTTTAGTCGCTCCATAGACATTCCCTCCTGGATAGGGAACTGTTCCTGCTGTAGACCCTATATTGATAACATGACCCTGATTTCGAGAGACCATGGTAGGCAAAATCTTTCGAGTCACATAGGTCAACCCTATAATGTTGGTATTTATCATTGTCTGCCAATCCTCAAAACTCGCTTCAAATGCAGGATCAAGTCCTAGTGCTAACCCAGCATTATTGACAAGGACATCAATTTCTTGCCATCCAACTGGTAGACTAGCTAAGGCTTTGTCAACCTGTTCTGGCTGAGAGACGTCCATCTGTAAAGGGTAAAACTGCTCTCCCAGTTCCTCTTGAATGCGTTGCAATTTTTCATAACGTCTTGCAGCTCCAATGACCTTGTATCCTTTTTCAACTAAAGTTTGACAAATGTTTTGGCCAAAACCTGCAGAAGCTCCTGTAACTAAAATAATTTGTGACATCATAATCCTCCTTAGTTTATGGTAATCATTTCAACTGATTAGCCTAGATAATTTGAAATCCATTATTTATTTTTTAAGACCATCAAACCGTCTTTGAATAGTGGTTAATCGCTTAGAAAGCAATAATCCACTTGAAAATATTCCTAGAATCAAACCAACCCAATAACTGTAAGGACCTAAAGGGGTTAACCACTCAAGTAAAAAAGCACTTGGCAAGGAAATCCCCCAATAAGCGATAACACCTAATAAAAAAGGAAGTCGTGTATCCTTGTATCCCCTTAAAATCCCCTGTACGGGAGCTGTGAAGGCATCTGCCAGCTGAAAGAATAGACTATAAGTTAGAAATATTCCAGTCCGTTCTATAAATGAAGGGTCAGTTCCGTATAGGGCTGCTACCTTGTAGCGGAATAAAAACAAAAAGATTAAAGTGATGGAAACAAAGCCGAATGCTAATAAACGGCCAATCCTAGCATACTGTCTCGCTTCTTCATATCGCCTAGCACCGACCTCATAAGACACCGCAATCGGTAAGGCTGTTGCAATTGAAACAGGAAAGGCATACATTAAACTGGCAAAATTCATGGCAGCTTGATGAGAAGCTATCAAGGCTGTCGAATACTTAGCCATTAGAAGGCCTACTACAGCAAAGATAGCCACTTCTGCAAAGATAGCACCCCCTATCGGTAAACCGAGTCGAAATCCTGAGGACATGTCCTTGACATCAATAGAAGACAACTCCCATAAACGATAGGCCTTAACTTTTGGATGCAACATTAGGATAGCTACCACAAGCATTAACACAAACCAGTAGGCTAAAGCTGTTCCCAAACCGGCTCCAGCTCCTCCCATTTCGGGTAATCCCATTTTGCCAAAAATAAGCACGTAATTAAAAAAGGAATTTAAAGGAACCAAGAGGAGCATTAACACCATGGAAAGACGCGTTAGTCCCAAAGCATCAAACAAACTGCGACACACACTGAATAAAAACAGCGGAAAAATCCCTAGTGAAAGCCAAGACAAATAGTTACTAGCGACCTGATAAACAGACTCTTCCAATCCTAGAAGAGCAAGGACATGATCCGCACCCAATTGGACAAGAATCCAAAAAAATAAGGATAGCCCGATGCTCATATAGGTAAACTGGTGAAATTCCCGCGATACACTTTTTTCATCGCCTCGCCCTAAATGTTGACCAACTATTGGTACTAAGGCAGAGACAATCCCCGTTAAAAAGGTAAAAAATGGATTCCAAAGGCTGGTTGCCATCGACACTCCAGCCAGGTCTACTGTAGCATATCGGCCAGTCATCATGGTGTCAATAAAGGAGGCCGAATAATTAGCAAGCTGGTAAATCAAGATAGGAAGAAACAGTAAAGCAAATAAGCGTATTTTTTCTCCTGACGAATGAGTCTTATACATATCATCTCCTTGCTGCTATTATACCACATTTACCAGACAATATTTCTACCTCCGATTCAATAAAGCTGTTCTTAACAATGGGTTATTTTCACCGCTAAAGACAAACTTAAAATGCTAAAAGGTATAGACAACCGTCCAGCCTTTTAGCATTTGAGAACTCTTACATAGAACCCTTCCATTGTTTTCTAACGTTTTAAACATAGATGTTTTAAGGCCAAAATTAAGAATTAAAACGTTCTCATTAAAGCATCAGTAATCTATTGTTCAACGATTTCAACAATCTTTTTCGCTTCCTCATCCGTACAGGCCACCAAAGGCAAACGCAAGGGACCAGCTTCAAAACCGCGATAATTGAGGACGGCCTTAACAGGTGCAGGACTAGGAACAGAGAACAGAGCAGATACTTTTGGTACAAGCTGGCGCTGAATTTGAGCTGCCCTAGCTAAATCCTGATCACTGATCGCCTCAAACATTTCATAGAACTCATCCCCATTGGTATGAGAAGCAACGCTGACTAATCCATCTGCCCCCAATGCCATGGCATGAAAAGCTAAATTGTCCTCCCCTGAATAAACTAAGAAATCATCTGGCTTATGTTCGATTAAGTAGGCCAAATTATCCAAGTCGGTACAGTCTTTAATGGCTATAATATTTGGTAGTGCTGCGAGACGAAGCGTTGTCTCAGGTGCTAGTGCTGTCACTACACGACCAGGAACATTATAGAGCATGATTGGTAAGTCACTTGCCTCAGCAATAGCTTTGAAATGTTGGTATAATCCTTCCTGACTTGGTTTATTGTAATAAGGAACAATCGCCAATCCCGCATCAAAGCCACCAAAAGCAGCAACTTCCTTGGCAAACTCAACCGAATCTCGTGTATCATTGGTACCGATACCTGCGATCAACGGAACGCGACCATCAACAATTTCTTGTACAGCAGCAAAGAGTTCTAACTCTTCATCGTGTGTTAATGTAGGACTTTCTCCAGTCGTTCCTGCAAGAAGTATACCCTCTGTGTGGTGGTCAAGTAAATAGTTAATCAATTTTGGTAAGGCTTCAAAATTGATGTCGCCATTTTCCTTAAAGGGAGTCACTAGGGCGGTTATAATACGTGCATTTTTTAACGTTTCTAAAGACATAAGTTCCCTCCTATATTTGGGAATCTGAATTACTTCAAATCAAAAACAAGGTTCTCTGTTGGACGAACAAGACCACGGAGATGCAATTCCTCAGCGATTTGGACAGAGTTCCATGCAGCACCTTTTAGTAAGTTATCAGAAACGACCCACATATGAATGCCTTTTTCAGCATCCAAGTCTTTGCGGATACGTCCGACAAAAGTATCACGACTTCCAACGGCATTAATCGCTTGAGGATAGGTTTGTGTTGAGACATCATCTTCAAGAACAGCACCTGGGAAGGCAGCAATGGCAACTTTAACGTCCTCTATTGGGGCCACTTCTTTTGTTTCAATGTAGACAGACTCAGAATGACCAGATAAGACTGGAATACGCACACAGGTTGCTGATACAGCAATACTGTCGTCTTCCATAATCTTCTTGGTCTCATTTGTCATCTTCATCTCTTCATAGGTATAATCATTATCTGTAAAGACATCGATTTGAGGAAGAGCGTTAAAAGCGATTGGATAGTGTTTCTTATCACCACCTGATGGTAAAATATTTGCTGTGACATCTTTAGGGGCTACGCCATCATTTAAGATTTGACGGTATTGGTTTTCTGTTTCATTGATAGCAGACTGTCCAGCACCAGAAACAGCTTGATAAGTCGAAACGATAACACGCTCTAATCCCCATTGCTGACGAACAGGTTCTAAAGCAACCATCATTTGAATGGTCGAGCAGTTAGGACAAGCAATGATACCCTTATGATCTGCAAGAGCATGTCCGTTAACTTCAGGGACAACTAAAGGAACATCCTTGTTCATGCGGAAATAAGAGGTATTGTCAACAACTACTGCACCAGCTTTAACTGCATAGGGTGCATATTTTGCCGACGTTGAACCACCTGCTGAGAAAAGAGCAATGTCAACACCTTCAAACGCATCTTCTGTTGTTTCTTCGATAACAATTTCCTGACCCTTGTATGCCAACGTTTTTCCAGCTGACCGAGCAGACGCTAGAAAGCGGACTTTGTCAATAGGAAGAGAAGACTCCTCCAACATCTGAATCATGCGTGTTCCAACAGCGCCAGTCGCGCCAACCAAAGCAACAGTGTATCCCATAGATAATACCTCAACTCATTTCAAAATAATGTAATGGTCTCATTATACTCTATTTTAATGAATTTTTAAAGTATTCTGATAAAATTTAAAAATTATTTAAGCACTCATATAATAATAGGTCGACCAAAGCGTTTTTACATTTATAGCCCTTTTATTTTTTCCAAACATTTACAGCGTTTTCATCTAAAATTCATTCGACTTTTGGTATAATTAAAGTATCACATAAAAAAAGGAGTTCTTATGAAAAAGAAACCGTTTATTGTTACCTCATCAATGGTTTTACTATCAACTTTCTTGCTAAGTCAAGGGCAGACAACTGTTAAGGCCTCTGAAACTGTTAATCCAGCAAATGACTCCCTTGCAACAACATCTGCTATAACACCAGCAAGCGATAATACGACTGAGGGTGCTCTTACAGAAGAAACTGAAGCAGCTTTACCAGCTGACAATCAGTCCCCAGCAACAAGCGAGGAAATTGTTCCATCCGAAACGACTAATGAAACTGAAACATCAGAGCCTGTTGCAATCTCAGAGAAAGCTGATTCCCAAGATTCAAATGCGCCGTCTGACGCAAATACAGCCGTAGCAGCAAGCGATGACACAACATCTAAATCAACTGTTATTCTTCACACCAATGATATCCACGGCCGTATGCTTGAGGATAGAGGGGTCATTGGACTCGCCAAGTTGGCAACTGTTGTTGAAGAAGAGCGCGAAAAAGCGGACCAAACAACTCTCGTTCTTGATGCTGGTGATGCTTTTCAAGGCTTACCTATTTCAAACGCCAGCAAAGGGGTTGAATTAGCAAAAGCCATGAATGCGATTGGTTACGATGCTATGGCAGTTGGTAACCATGAGTTTGACTTTAGTTTAGAACAAGCTCAAGCCTATAAAGAAATTTTAGAATTTCCTCTCCTATCAGCCAATACCTATGTTGATAATGTTCGTTTATTTGAAGCCTCTACTATCGTAGATAAAACCCCTGATACACCAGGTGACGAATTTGTTGTCATTGGTGTCACAACCCCTGAAACTGCTACCAAAACACACCCCAAAAACGTGAAGAATGTGATTTTTGCTGATCCTATCTCAGAAGTCAAAAAAGCGATTGAGCAGGTTGAAGCTAATGGTAGAGCTGAAGGTAAATCTTACAACAACTATATTATTTTAGCCCATTTGGGTATTGATGAAAGTACGCCATCTGAATGGCGTGGAGATACTCTTGCTCAAGCCTTATCAGAATTTGCGGTCTTGACAGGCAAAACTGTCATTGTGATCGATGGTCATTCCCATTCCGTTAGTACTGCTACATATGGTGCTAATGTGACCTATACTCAAACCGGTAGTTACCTCAACAACATTGGGAAAATTACGTTAACCAACAATACCGTAACACCTGACTTTATTAAAGCAGCTGATACAGCAAGTCTCGTACCTAATGACCAAGTAGCTGCCATAGTCGCTGAAGCAAAAGCTAAATTTGACACGGAAAATGCCAAAATTGTTGTGGATAACAATACTGTTGAACTCAACGGTGACCGTTCGAATGTCAGGGTTCGAGAAACCAATTCAGGAAATGCCATTACAGATGCTCTTTACGATTATGGCCAAACTGGGTTCACCAATAAGACTGATTTAGCCGTCACCAATGGTGGCGGAATTCGCGAAACAATTCTTGCCAATCAACCTATTACAAAAGGTGATATCATTGCTGTCCTCCCATTTGGTAACATCATTTCTCAAATCGAGGTCAAGGGAAGTCAAATTCTTCAAATGTTTGAAAAATCCCTCAGCTCAGCTCTTCAAACCAACGATGACGGCTCTCATGTTACGGATGAAAATGGCCAACCTCTCTTTAGTGCAGCAGGCTTCTATCTCCAAGTTTCAGGTGCTAAAGTATACTATAACCCATTAGCTGAATCAGGTAACCGTGTTCTAAAAATCGAAGTGTTAAATAAAGAGACAGGAACTTACGATGCCCTAGACACTGAGAAAAACTACTATCTAGCAACTAATGACTTTGTGGCTGCAGGTGGTGACGGTTACGACATGTTAGGTGGAGCTAGGGAAGAGGGACCTTCCATGGATGAAGTCTTTGCAGATTTCCTCGCAAAAACACCTGACCTTTCTAAGTATGCTTCTATAACAAGTAATGAGCGTGTTATCCCATTAACACCTGAAGCAGACGTTGATGGTGATGGCATTTCTAATCAAGATGAATTAGAGCAAGGAACTGATCCTTTTGTTAAGGATGAAGCCCCTCAACCTGCTCCTCAGCCACAGCCAAAACCTCAACCTAAGCCTAATCCTGAAACCAAACCTCAGCCAAAACCAAATCCGTCAGTACCAACCTACCGTCCTGGCTATTATACACCAACAACTGAGCAACCAAAGGACAGTCGAATAGTCCTTTATGACCTCGAAACGGGTGTTTATGTTGCTCTAGGTAATGGCGAAAGTATTCCTGCAACAGGAATCCGTGTTGTCCATCTTGATGCAAACTCTTCTAGTATTCCTAATGTTCTAGAAGGCAAAGATTTTGACCTTTATGATATCGAAGTGATTGACGCACAAGACAAGGAATTAGACATCACTCATGCAGCGCTTGTTACTCTTCCTATTGACTCTGGGAAGATCGTTGAAGCTGTTCTTTACCTGCCAACTGACGACTCATCCGTTTCACTTGAATTTACCCAAACGATTGCCTATGATGAGCATGGGCATGCTTATGATGCAGTTGTTTTCTGGGCAGAGCATTTTAGTAAATACGCTGTTGTTTATGCTAGTACTGCTGCTTCAAGTTCGACTCAAACAAGTGGCGTTTCTGTTAGCCAATCAAGCACAACTTCTCCAGTTCTTCCTAAAACTGGAGATAGCGGATCTCTTTTGTCCTTCTTAGGTCTTGGCCTATTCTCAAGCTTAGGGCTCCTAAAGTCCAAAAAACAGAAAGAGGAATAGCTTTATCGAGGTCCCAACACTAGACAAATTTTAGTCATCCTTCATCGTTAAGGCACACTAGACAGTAAAGCACTCCAACAGTTAGTTATCATCTAGCAATTGGGGTGCTTTTCCTACGAGATCAGCTTGGAACGCAGAAAACGATGGGTTATCTCTAATCAAAAATAATCCTGAAAGTCTCAAGCTTAGACAAGTCAAAACATCTACGACCTTTTTCAAAACAAAATGATATCCTAAAGATACTGGATAAGTTTAAGAGCACAGCCTTAGACAGTGCTATTAAATAAGCTTTAAGTTATCGATTTTTATATCTTATCATTATCATAATAGATTTCAAGACTGCACTTTTCATGAAGATGCTAAATTTCAAGTAGAAGTTAGCCATTTTTAAGAAACTGTGCAGGAGACAAATAGTTCAGTATTTTCTTAGGATAATGATTGATCCAATTTT
>NZ_JAUSTM010000041.1 GCF_030812835.1 Streptococcus moroccensis | reverse complement strand
GAACAAAGTGAAAGCCAGCGTCTTTAGGCGCTGGCTGGTGATGTGGGCTTATAGCCCCTGTTCAAACCACCCGTTAGACGGGTGGTCATGATTTATCAAGTGAGTTGTAGTAGTACACTTTTATTCTTTTTCAAAGTTGTGATGTAAAAGGTTTTTGTGGCTTCCTTATCTACGATTGGGACATGCACACGTTGGGTTGGATTGTCTGAGGCGGCCTGAGTGATATTGGTCGAAAAGCTTGGCAAAGCAGAAGCAGAAATCAGTTCGTCAAAGGCTTCCCAATCTGTCTGGACAATAAATTTGGTTTGTGTTAGCTGATCCACAAGTGGTTGCCAAATCCCCAAATCGGACCGCAAGAGCATGGTTAGGTTTGCCAAATCTTCCAATGCAATTTCCTCACGCATGGCATAGGGATGGGCAGGTGGAACGGAAATATAAAGTTGTTCTTTGAAGAATCCAGTTGTTAGCACATCGTCATGCTCAATTGGAAAGTCTGTCACGATAAACTGGAATTTCTGACTAAGTAGGGCTTCTAGTAGGGAGTCATTATCATGTAACTCGACATGGACTTCTTGTTCTAAATCCTGCTCTGCCAAACGATTCCTCACTTCCCATTCTACACCAGGAGCTGAGATGCCGCCAAATAAAGTCGTGGCTTGGAGAGAAAAACGTTGGATATTTTTCAAAAATTGCTGCTCATGGTTGAGCAAAGCTTCTGCTTGTTGAACTGTATATTTACCAGTTTCCGTTAAGGAAAGTTTGTTTTTGCTTCGTTGGAAAAGCTGGACGCCTAAGTCGTCTTCTAACTGACGCATATTACGGGTCAAAGACGGCTGTGAAATCAACAAAACCTCAGCTGTGCGTGATAGTGTCCCTTCTTTAGCGACCGTAATCAATTGTTCTAGGTGCTGTAAATTGATCATATCTTCTCCTTTGTGACTATTCACTTTATAAATAGCAGTCTAACTAATTGCTATTGTACTATTTTTTAAAGCACTTGTAAAATAGAGACATCAAGTGGAGGTGGCTGTATGAATAAGATTAGATTAAATAATGGAATAGAAATGCCACAGGTTGGGATGGGGCTGTTTCAGCTGAAAGGTGATGAGACTCAAACCTACATCAAACAGGCGATTGAGGCTGGGTATCGCTTATTTGACACGGCTAGTATCTATGGTAATGAAGCAGATTTAGGTCAAGCCATTAAGGATTCAGGAATTGCTCGAGAGAATTTTTTTATTTCCAGCAAGGCCTGGATTCATTCTGATGGCTATGAGGCAACGATGAAGGAGTTTGAAACAAGCCTAAATCGCTTGGGAACAGATTACATTGACCTGCATTTGATTCATCAACCGATGGGGGATGTTTATGGATCTTGGCGTGCCTTAGAGGAACTTTATACTCAAGGGAAAATTAAGGCTATTGGCGTATCGAATTTCTCTGAAGATCGCTTGCTTGATTTTATTTTAAATACAAAAATTATTCCAGCAGTAAATCAAATCGAGCTTCATCCTTTCTTTCATCAATCATCCCTAAGGAAACTGATGAAGGATTACGGGATTCAGGTTCAGGCTTGGGGCCCACTTTGTGAGGGAATGAAAAATATTTTTCAGCATCCTGTATTAGAAAATATTGCGAAAAAACATCAGAAATCCATTGCTCAAATCGCTTTAAAGTGGAGTGTGCAGATGGGCAATAGCGTCATCCCCAAATCAACAAATCCCGTACATTTGGAAGAAAATGTAGCCCTTTGGGATTTTGAATTGGACCAAGAAGACTTAGACCAAATCAAACAGCTGGACATTGGTTACAGTGAGATTATTGACCATAAAAATTTAGCCGTTGTAAAAGGGTTGAACCTGTGTTTAGGGAGTAAGAAGACCCCTGTCTAAAGGAGGAATTATGGTATTTACAAAAGATACAAAAATTAGAGAAATTACCCAACATCCTAGTTTTAGAGGATTTGGACACTTATTATTCCCGCTTCAGCTGGCCTTTCATCCTGAGGAGACTGTCCAAGATGTGACTGATTCAAATCATTTTATCTGGTATTCAAACCTGAAAACAAAGACCAGTTTAGAGGTTTTGAACAACTTACTCGAGCGTGCTCAAGAAAATGAACAAATCTTTTTCCCCATTTATGATGAGGAAGAGATGGTGAATGATCCAAGTAAGAGAGACACAGGGCTATTTTACTTCAAAGGGAAGGAATATGAGAAATTTGCCCTTATCAATGCAGGCGGCGGTTTTCATTATGTTGCTGCCTTGCACGACAGTTTCCCACAAGCCTTGGCCTTAAGCCAAAGAGGATACAATGCCTTTGCTCTGATCTATCGGCCTAAGAAAGCCTATGAAGATCTAGCACAAGCTTTGGATTATCTATATAGTCATGCCGGTGAGTTAAAGATTGCACCAAACCAGTATTCACTCTGGGGTGGTTCTGCTGGAGCTAGGATGGCCATTCGTTTAGGTAACAAAAGTGAATTAGAACGTTTAACAAGGACGGCCATTGGTTCTGCCAGCATGGTCGTTAGTCAATATACAGGTTACTCATCTGTTTCTAGAGATGATGCACCGACCTATGCTAATTGTGGCACTAACGATTGGATTGCTAACTGGCAGGTGATGGAAAATCGACTGAAGAACTTGAAAAAAATCGGAATTGACAGCCGGTTTCAAGTCTATAAAGGTTTGAGGCATGGCTTTGGTATTGGAAAAGAAACGGTAGCAGAGGGGTGGATTGATGACGCCATTTCCTTCTGGGAAAAACAAGTCAAACAATAGAAAATGGAGAAAAAATATGAGATTAACAATTATTGGTGCAGCAGGACAAATTCCGGGATTTCTTATCCCACGGGTATTAGAAGAAACCGATTTTAAATTGACACTAGCGGGACGAAAGGTCAGTCAACGTTTGTCTTATCAGGATGACCGCATTCGCTATGTGGATGGGGATATGTCCCGTCTTGATAATGTCCGACAGGCTTTAGAGGATGCAGATGTTGTCTTTGTCAATGAAGCATCGCCAGCCTTGTTAGAGCCAATCATTGCCGTCATGAAGGAAAAGGGTATCAGACGCCTCATTGTAGCAGGGGTTCTCGGTGTGTATGATGAGGTCGTCGGAGACTTTGGTCGATGGAATGATGCCATGATTGGTGCTTATTCTCCAACAAATAATCGGGTCATCGGTGCTAAGTTAGTGGATGAGTCAGGTTTGGATTATACCTACCTTCGTATGACTTGGCTCTATAATCAGGAAGGCAATCGCTCCTACAAGTTGATTCCGCAAGGAGAACCCTATAAAGGTGCTCAAGTCACCCGCCAAGCAGTTGCCCAATATGTTATGGACTTATTGCAAGATCCAAGTCGTGACTTGGGTGTGAGCGTTGGAATCGTGGAGCCAGGAAGTGAAGCTCTAGCGAAACCGGTTTTTTACTAAATTGGATGGCTGGTTTTAGCCTAGCTGCTTTAATCCTTGTCTATTTCTTGATTTATCAAGTTGGAAAAAATCCATAGGAGGTGTCTATGAGGAAAAGCTTTATTTTACTGGCAAGTGTCCTTGTGTTAGCCGCTTGCTCTGTTCAAAACGAAAGCCAAACAAACAGCAGTTCATCATCTTCGGCATCTATTCTTCCAAGCGGGAAAATGGACCAAAGTCAGATTGTGGCACCGCAAGTTGGTCTCTCAGATGAAGAGTGGAATAATAGTCGTGGGACAGTATCGGATGGAGAAGATACCAATTCTGAGCAAGAGCCGACTCGAATCTTGTCTGAAGACGTCGATAGTCTGATTGTCTATTTTTCACGGTCAGGCTCTACTGAGTTACTGGCTAGCAAGATTCAGGCACTTTCAGGTGCAGATGTGGTTGAATTGGTTGCCAAAGAAACGTATAGTTCTGATTATGGTGAAACGGTACAACGGGCCAATCAGGAACGAAATGTCGAAAACACTCCTGAATTGGACGTAGAGATGCCAAATTTATCTCAATATCAATCCATCTATATCGGATATCCCATTTGGGGCATGACCATGGCAGAGCCCGTTGCAACCTTTATCGAGACCTATGCTAAAGAACTTGATGGAAAAACGATTATTCCATTTTCAACAAATGGCGGCTATGGATTAGGTTCAAGCATCGATTATATCGAAACTGTCTTGGCTGAAAACCAGGTTACCGCTCGTATCGAGCCTGCCTTTGCAGTCGAAGGAAATAAGGTCGATCAGGCTGATTCAGACTTGATGACGTGGTATAACAATTTAAACAAATAGAAAGAGGAAACTGTTATGAAAAGACGACAGATGATTTTTGGAATTGGAGTGGTAGCTATTTTAGCCGCCCTATTTACATGGAACTTCTCAAGAGGGCGACAATCAACATCGACAAGTCAGAGTCAATCTACTACAAGTTCTCAAACGACAACAGCATCAACCAGCCTACAAACCGATAGCGATTTATCAGGTGATAATGATGTGCTGGTTGTTTATTTTTCAAGAACGGAAGGTGTTTGGGATGGACCGCTGGAAATTGGTCACACCAAGGTCATTGCGGATTACATTACCAATGCAACTAATGCAGACCAGTACGAAATTATCCCAGCAGTTGCTTATCCTGAGGAGTACGAGGCAACCGCTGATCAGGCGCGTGAAGAACAAGAGGCAGATGCACGACCAGCTATTGCCAATGAATTGCCAGATATTTCAAGTTACGAAACCATCTTTATCGGAGCTCCTGTTTGGTGGAGCGAGTACCCAATGATTGTACGGACCTTCTTGGATGCTGAAGCAGAAGAACTAGCAGATAAGACGCTTGTTCCGTTTACAACCCATCTTGGTTCTGGATTAGGCAATACCCAACGTCAATTGGAGAGTCAGTTCCCAAATGCAACCGTTCTAGACGGCTTTACAGTTCGCGGAGAAGATAATACTGTGCAGAATGCAGAAGGTGATATTACCGCTTGGTTGAATGAAATTGGAGTCACAAAATAATGCTAAAACAACAACCAAAAGCACTCTATTTGACTTGTACGGCAATATTGGTCGCCCTACCTCTGCCACTGATCATTTTGCTCAATACTAGTTTGCTTGACACAAATTTAAATCTCTTTTTATATGATTTAGGCTTGATCGCTTATGTCTGGTGGCTGGCCATTGTTTATCTATCAACTCGACCGCAGTGGTTGGATCGCTTGATTGGACTTCCAGCTATGTACTTTGTTCATGGGATGCTGGGTGTCTTAGCTCTTCTAGCAATCTTTTTTCACCAACAATTTTTATTTTCCATGCATACAGAAATTCGTCTGACAGGCGAATGGGCTTGGTATTTAGCTGTTTTTGGAATTGCCTATGCCAGCTTTTTCATGTCAGGTTGGTTGGTTGATCGGATGCCTGTGGCGAAACGCTTGAAAAATCGTTTGCAAATCTTTTTCAGACACGAGCTTTCCGTTTGGATTCACCGCTTGCATTTTGTCATGATTGGCTTAGTCTGGCTACATGTTCACTTCATCAATCGTATTGCCATTTTGACGCCATTTATGATCCTGTTTGATCTTTACACGGTTTACTTTTTGGCTTGCTATGTTTGGCAAAAGTATATTGTAGATTTTGGTAGTCTAGTCCAAGGTGAACTCATTGCAAGCACCAGCTTGTCACCAACGGTACAAGAATTACAAATCAAAGTTCCCAAAGACCATCATTATCAAGCAGGGGATTTTTACTTTATGCGCTTTAAAGATAGAAGAATCAGCAGTGAGAAACACCCTTTTTCCGTTGCCTCTGCTCCTAGTCAAGACGGCAATATCTTAACA
This sequence comes from Streptococcus moroccensis, assembly GCF_030812835.1. GTDB lineage: Bacteria > Bacillota > Bacilli > Lactobacillales > Streptococcaceae > Streptococcus > Streptococcus moroccensis. The sequence goes on along the minus strand of NZ_JAUSTM010000041.1, from coordinate 2,919 downwards.
TTTATCATTCAAGGACTGGGAGATCTTACGAAGAAAGTGCCGAATTTACCAATTGGCACACAGGTTGAGCTGGAAGGTCCCTTTGGTCGATTCGGTCCCATTATCGAAGAAAGCTCTGTGAAACGGCCTATTATTCTTTACGGACTAGGCTCAGGTATTGCCCCTTTAAAAAGTATAGCCGACGAATACAGTGGTAAACGCTCGGTTCATATCATTTGGAGCGGGAAAAATGAGCAAGAGATGTATTATCAAGAATACTTCGAAACCTTAGCCCAAGAAAATCAGTTGATCAGTTATCACGGAAAAGCTCATCGCTTTACCAAGGAAGAATTAGGAGAAATGCTATCTGCCAAGGAAATGAGACAGGGATTATTCTTTATTGTTGGTAGTGCACAAACACTCTTAAAAGTTGAAAAAACGCTCATTACCTTAGGTATTTCTAAAAATAGAATTCATGATGAGCGCTTAACTATGTAGAATGTAAAGGAGGAACAATGAAAAGAACTCTTATTTTTTCATTAACAGGCTTGCTATTAGTCGTTCTAGTGACGATTCTTTATCTAAACTTTGAAAGCAATGAAGCCAACAATTCAACAGGGTTGAATGTGTCAAGTTCTTCTCGCACTAACTCGCTTTCTAATGAACAGGGAAGTAGAATTGACAGTATGACTTATACAACGACTTATGATGGCAAAGAGTATAACAAGGAAGCGCTTGTCTATGTGCCTGATTCGTATGAGACAGGCAAACCAATGAATATCCTTTATCTCATGCACGGATCAGGCATGTCTGCTGAGCAAGTAGCGGCAGACATCAAACCACTGCTAGATGAGTTGATTGCAAATGGAGATATTGAGCCACTGCTGGTTGTATTTCCGACTTATTATCCAGATCGAAGTTTTGTTGTGTCGAATTATTCAGCCGATTATCCTTTAAATCATTACTTTGCAGAGACTGAAGTTTTAGAGGTTATGAAGACGGTTGAAAGTCAATACACGACCTTTACTGAGACAACCGATGAAACTGGTTTTACAGCAAGTCGTTCTCATAGAGCTTTCGGTGGCTATTCTATGGGCGGTATCACGACATGGGATGTGCTGGTTGAACAAAGTGATAAATTTTTCTACTATATGCCGATGGCAGGCGATAGCTGGATTGGACAAGTTACTGGTAGAAACAGCGATGAAGCTATTGCTGAAACCTTGGTCAGTGGTCTGCAAGAAAATAACTACGGGCAGAATGATTTCCAAATAATAGCAATGGTAGGTGGAAGCGATGGGACAAAATACAGCATGATTCCACAGATCGAAGCCCTCCGTAGCAATCATAGTGATCTGATAACAGATGATAACCTCATTTATTGGGAAAATAACGGTGGCGGACATAATCAAGAATCATTTGAACTAGAGATTGAACATGGACTGACTTACCTTTTTTAAGAATAAGAGAAAGTGAGGAACAAATGACATTTCCAGATTTGAAAACCATTCCTAAACACTATTTCAAACCTAGCGATAGACCAGGTACCTTAGAAATCCTTAACTATCCTACTTTTGAATCTTTTTCCTACACGACAAACGCCCCAATTCCAATTGAAAAAGAAGCCGTCATTTATCTTCCTTATGGCTATTCAGACCAGCAAAAATATCCAGTGGTTTATCTTAGTCATGGTGGTTGGTCCAATGAACGCACAACCATGGGAAGCCCTCATTCTCCCAATGCCTTCAAACACATTGTGGATCATGCGATTGCAAATGGAGAAATTGCCCCAGTTATCATTGTTAATCTCACATACAACAATACCAGTCCAAAAGATTCTAGCGATTTTGGTTTAGCCATTCAGCTAACAAGTCGCTATTATCGAGAACTGACCAATGATTTGATACCCGCTGTTGAGAGTAAGTACAGTACCTACGCAGCATCAACCAGCCCAGCAGATTTGATAGCCTCGCGTCAATTTCGTGCCTTCAGCGGTTTTTCAATGGGTTCTGTCAATACCTGGCGAACCTTTGAAAATGCCTTAGATTACTTTTATTATTTCAATCCTATGAGTGGAAATGTTGGAACACCAGCTAAAGAATTCGCAAATATAGTTAAAGAGAAACAAAAAGACTTCTTCATTTATGCTGCTAGTGGCACAGATGATTTTGCCTACACCGCCTTCAAAGAGCAAGTCCTCTCTCTTGCCAGGAAATTCCCATCTATCTTTAAGATGGAAGAAAATGTCATTTTCCGTGAAAGACAGGGAGGTAGGCATGATTACCAAGCGGTTTGTGATTATACCTACAATACATTAGTTAATATTTTTTAGGAAAGATAGAAATTAGTATTTGAAGTAATAAAATTAGATTAGAATGTAATCGTTATATCTATTGATATTGTCACATTATGACAATATATAAAAATCCTAAAGAAAGTACACTATACTATTTTATCTGCTGTTCTTGCAGCAGATAGATTTGAGTCGTTGTTTTAGGATTCAAAATTTAAAACCAAAAAAACTATTGATATTTCGGATGTCCAAGGATTGGTATCAATAACTTTACAAGATAATGGATTTATTAAGGTTCTTATATTTTCAAATGATAATGAAGAGGACTATAATAAATTATACTTTTCCAGATTTTGTACTACTAAAGAATTATACATATTAGTTAAATCTTTGATGTTAATCCTAGCAGAATTAGGACATACAGCAACTATCTATTATTTTTCAGAAAAGAAAAATGATGAGTGTATTGAAATACTAATGAATTATAAAAATTAAGGTTCATTTGAAAGAAATCATCAGCAGAAGACGCACCAAATTTGGTGCGTCTTTTTCTTTATGTGACTTTAAGTCCGTTTCGCTCCGCAGGTGCGAAACAAATAAACCACCCGCTATGCGGGTGCGCATCGCTGGTTATACCAAAAAACTCC
>NZ_JAUSTM010000040.1 GCF_030812835.1 Streptococcus moroccensis | reverse complement strand
GTGGACATGTTCATCTGCTTTCTATACTGAGTTGGGGAATTCTAGTATATCAGACGAACATGTCTTTTTTGTTGCACTTCATTTTACAACGCGGGTATTTTTTTCAAAGAAAGGTATGATTGCCTCAAAGGCGACATCTACAAAAGGATGGAGGTCATACATGTCAAAGTGACTTGCTTCAGGGACAACTAACCATTCTCTTACATCACTCTTGGCTGCATCAAAGATTTCACGAGATGCTGGTTGGCTCCAGGCATTTTCAGCAGTAACAACCAAGTACGGTTTGGTCATATCTTTCATGATATTTGTCACATTGTAATTGATCAGCTCTAATTGACTCCAAGCCACGACTTGATTGCTCCACCGTGCACGATTTCCACGAGCAGAATAGTAATATTTTGCCCCCTCATCAAAAGCACGAGGTTGGAAATTAAGTGTAATTAGGTCACCTGTCCCATTTTCATAAGCTTCTTTAGCTGCCTTCACTTCCTCTTCAGGTAAGAAGAATGATGTCATTGGTGACGTTGAAATATCAGAAATCGCTGGTACTACGGCGGTAATAGCTTTCAAACGGCTATCTTTCACACCGGCTACTGACATATAAGAACCTGAACCACACATACCTAAACCGCCAATGCGGTTCTTATCGACATAAGGAAGGCTCTCGAGAAAGTCTATCGCTCCTTCGATATCTGATTGTTTAACATCAGGAAGCTCTTGCTGACGTGGGAAACCTTGACTTTCGCCAAAATAAGCGCCATCAAATACCAAGGTCACATAACCAGCTTCTGTAAGAGCATCTGCATAAACTGCTTGAGCTTGTTCTTTTACAGAAAGCATTGGACCCGTTACAACTACTGCTGGATAATTATTATTCAAATCGAAGTTTGCAGGTAAGCGAAGGAGGCCTGCAAGGCGGAGATTTAATTCCTTGTTCATAAAAACAACATTTTGTATTTGCATCATTCATTTCTCTCTTTCTTTAATGGAGTCGTTGCTTAGTAAAAGCTAGGTTTGGTAAAAGCAGTTCCTGCTTCACCTAATCCCAAACTTTCGCGATGATAATTTTCTTTACCAGTGAGTAAGTCAACCACAAATTGTGCTACCGATTGTCTTGATACCTGAGCGGAAGTAAAGGGCTCACCTTTTCGAGTTATTTCTATAAGAACCAACCCCTTATTATAAAGCCAAGTGATGCGGAGCAGGACATAGTCCAAGTCACTTGCTTCAATCATGTCAGCAAAGTCACGTACTGGAGAAGTCCACATAATTCCTGTATTTTGCCGATACCATTTTTGAAAAGAACCAGTAATCTCTTGATAAATATCAGGAACACTTAAAGCAATCAGTCGTTTTACACCAGACTCTATAATAGAATCTAGTGCAGTTTGTAAGACCTCAGGGCCTGAAACGTAATTAAGATAAACCGCATCTACTCCCTCTAAAGCTTTCAATAATTGTTCTTTATCATCAAACTTACCATCTATGAGTTGAACTCGTTCAGATGCCAAATCAGAAAGCCTAGTATGAGCATTTCTCGCATACAGAACCAACTGAAAATCTGTTTGTTCTAGCAAGTAATCTGTAACCATCCGTCCAATTTGGCCAGCAGCCCCTAAGATTAATACTTTTTTCATTCCGGTTACCTCACTTTTTCACTTAGTCATTTGCATGAATATCATAAGCCGTTAATAGATATTCTCCTACACCTGGCGCATCTGGATTATGAGATCCCTTTCCTTTATCAAGGGCACGGAGTTCGGCTAGTTCATCAGCAGTTAATTCAAAGTCAAAAATATCTTTGTTGGATGTCATACGGCTCTTTTTAGTTGATTTTGGCAAGACAACGATACCCTCTTGGTTGGCAAAACGCAAGATAATCTGACCAACATCTTTGCCATACTTACTTGCAAGTTTTGTGATCACAGGCTCTTCGAATAATTCTTTATTACCTTGTCCAAGCGGAGCCCACGCTTCAATAGTTACTTGATCTTTCGCAAGCAAGTCACGTAATTCTTTTTGTTGGAAGTATGGGTTGAACTCAACTTGGTTGACAGCTGGGATAGTCGCAAAATTTGGAATAAATTGTTTCCAAAAGTTTGGTGTGAAGTTTGAAACACCGATGGATTTGATTTTACCAGCTGCTTTGGCTTCTTCAAGAGCTTTCCAAGCCTGCTCCACTTCCCCGTAAGGTTGATGAAGTAGATAGAGGTCAAGATAGTCAAGTCCCATTTTCTCTAGAGTCGCATCAATCGTTGACTTAGCAGTCTCATAGGCAAAATCCTGAATCCAGAGTTTACTGGTTACAAAGATTTCTTCACGTGGAATACCTGAATCCTTGATAGCCTGCCCAACTTCTTTCTCATTGAAATAGGCTTGAGCCGTATCGATATGACGGTAGCCAACTTCCAAAGCTTCTTTCACTGCTGTATAAGTTGAACCATCCGCTGGAATTTGGAATACTCCAAAGCCAATTGCAGGAATCTTGTTTCCATCGTTTAATGTGATTTGTTGTGTCATATGTTTTTTCCTCTTTCTTATTTATGAATCTATTTTATTTTTAAAAGAGTGAATAGTACAATACTTATTGTTTATTGCAGTATTGATTTTACAAATACTGATAGACTATTCATCTGAGTCAGCTTTTTTCTACCATTTGTCAAATGTGCCAAGGGTTTAAAGCAAAACCATCTTGAGTACAGTAGCCAAATATCAGTTATTGTCCCCTTTTTTTCTGAGCTAAGGAGGGATAAAAGTACACAGAAAAACAACACCTTATCTAGCCTTTTTAAACATAAGGTGTTAGAATAGTATGGCATAACTAACTTTATTGATTTTTGGGTCGAAGCGTAATCGTAAAGCTTATTATGCGTTATGAGGTAATACATTGTCCGTATGAGACGATGTATAGAGGCAATCGTATGTGGCTTGGTTGAAGTCACTTGCGATTGTCTTTTTCGTTTCTCATAAAAGTCTGCAATATGACAAGGATTAGTGTGACTAGCTGAAGCGATGTTGTGAATACACTTGAAGAGAATCTTTCTAGCATAAGGATTTCCTCGTTTGGTGATGTGTTCCTTAGCAAGAAAGTTCCCCGACTCATAGTGCCTGAGATCAATTCCAATAAAAGCGTTCATTTGGTTGGCAGACTGAAACCAACGAATATCTCCCAATTCACCAATAAGTGATATCGCTGTTGTTTCTGCGATACCAGGGATAGACAGTAAGATATCGTATTCAGGTAAAGGCTGAGCCAGATCTACCATATTGTCTAGAACCACTTGTCTGCGTTCAGATAATCTTAGCAGTTCTTGCGCATAATAACGAACCTCTTCAATCATTGGAGAGGTTTTCTTGACGGCACAATAAGATTTGTGAGCTAGTTCAGTAAGCTTGTCAGCCAAATAAGTCACACGCTTGTTAGAGATACGTTTTGATGTCGAGTTTCGGATGACATTTGACAACTCATCACTGCTTAACTCTAGAACCATGTACTTACAAGGAAAAGCAGTGACTAAGTTCCAGTATTGTTCACCAGTTGGTGTTGACAAGAGGTTTTCCAACTCTGGGAAAGTAACTTGCAAGACCTTGTGGAGACGGTTTTTAGCTCTAACAATATCTTCAGTCAGATTTTGATAGAAACGGCTTAAGTCACGTAACTCTTGATAGGCTTCCTCTTGGATATAAGTTGGTTTGCGATTCAGTACAAACTGAGACTGAGCCAATTTTTCAGCGTCGATTTTGTCTGTTTTACGGACACGTAAGCTGTCTAGTTGCTTTTTAGCTTCTAGAGGATTTAGCCGTGTATATGCGTAGTCATTGTTCTCAAGAAAGGCTTGAAGACGACGAGAATAGACGCCAGTTGGTTCAAAGACAATCTCGGGATTAGAGACACGGTTTTCAAGTCTTCCAACAAGCGAGAAAACCCTATGACATCATTGGTCATTGAATAACCATGAATTTTCTCGCCATTGATAACAATAGCCACTTCCGAACTTGTTTTACTCACATCAATCCCAAATACAACTCGCATGATATTACCTCTATATCTTGAATGATTCCTTATTTTAGTGATGTCGTTTTCAATACACGACGTCCAGCGCCTAAAAGCCCTTCGACTTAACAAGACACCTCTACTTTAACATAATGAAAAAGTAGTGAGTAATTTCTCCCGTCGGAGATTTCCTCACTACTAATCTTAGTATGTTTTAGTGAATCGGTTACACTAAACTAGACAGAATTTATAAAGTGTTTTACACTAAAGAAAACAGGAGAATTCTATGTCTAGAAAAATATGCCGTCATTTTACAGATGACTTTAAACAACAAATCGTTGACCTTCACACTGCAGGTATGAAACGAAGTGCGCTGATCAAAGAATATGATTTAACCCCCTCGACCTTTGATAAGTGGGTGAGACAAGCTAAAACAACGGGCTCCTTCAAATCGATTGATAATCTTACCGATGAACAGCGGGAGCTGATAGCTCTTAGAAAGCGAAACAAAGAACTTGAAATGCAGCTAGACATCCTAAAGCAAGCGGCGGTGATTATGGCACAAAAAGAGAAATAATCACTGCTAACAAGGATAAATACAGCATTTCAGCCATGTGTCGGTGGTTGAATCTCCCGCGTTCCAGCTACTACTACAAAGCCTCAGAACCAGTATCTGAAGCGGAGTTTGAAGAAAAGGTGAAACAGATTTTTCTTGAAAGCAAATCACGATACGGTGCTCGAAAGATCAAGCAATGTCTGGCTACAGACGGAATTACCCTATCTCGTCGTCGTATTCGTCGCATAATGAAGCGTTTAAATCTCGTATCGGTTTACCAGCAGGCTAGCTTCAAGCCACACTCTAAAGGGAAAAACGAAGCCCCCATTCCAAATCTCTTAGCCAGACAATTCCACCAAGAAAGACCACTGGAAGCGATTGTGACAGATTTGACCTATGTCCGTGTTGGTCAGCGTTGGGCTTATGTTTGCTTGATTATTGACCTCTTTAATCGTGAAATTATTGGTTTATCAGTCGGTTGGCAGAAGAGCGCAGAACTCGTCAAACAAGCCATTCAAAGCATTCCTTATGCTTTAACGAAGGTCCATCTTTTTCATTCTGACCGTGGTAAGGAGTTTGATAATCAGCTAATTGATGAGGTCTTAGGAGCCTTTGGTATCACTCGTTCGTTAAGTCACACAGGCTGCCCCTATTACAATGCGGTAGCTGAGAGCACCTATCGCTCCTTTAAACTGGAGTTTATTCATCAAGAAACCTTTCAGTCACTTGAAGAACTAACCCTTAAAACCAAGGACTATGTCCACTGGTGGAATCATCATCGCATCCACGGTAGTCTCAATTACCAAACACCGATGGCTAAGCGAGTGACCGCTTAACAAAAAACACTTTATAAAAATTGTACAGAGAAGAGTTGCCTTTTCATTTATTGTAGAGCTTCTTCGGCACGTTTATCACTATACATGACAAATTCAACGATAAAAGTTAATACCATGGCGATAGTAAGGCAGATGAAGACTTTATAGAAGTCACTCATATTACCCGTGACAGGGTCGATATAATTAGCTAAGCCAAAGAGGCCTTGTCCACCCATGATATAGGCTTTCGCACCTGATATACCAAGTAAAACACCGCCAATCGCACCACAGGCAATGTTAATAACATATTCTTTCTTCAATGGCAAGAGGATTGAGTACATCAATGGTTCACCAACGCCACAAATTTGTGAAATGGTTGCTGGTAAAGCGAGGTTTCGAACTTTTGTACTGCGTGCTTTAGCACAGATAGCAAGCCCTTGAGCCATACCGACAAATGGACCAACTGCTGTAACAACGGCAATGTAGTCAAATCCATTGACCGCAATATTAGAAATCGCGATAGCAAGAACCGCCCAATGAAGTCCGAACATAACCAGAACACCAAAACCTCCACCGAGAATAGCGCCAGCAATGGCTCCACCAACATAAGGAATACTATACAAAGCAGAAACCAACCAAGCAAGGCTATTTGAAATAAGCGTAGCAACTGGTCCGATAACTAGATAAGTCAAAATGACGGTTACAACCAATGTTACAAACGGTGCAACAATATTTTTCAGCACATCAGGCAATGCTTTGCGCAAACTTCTATCCAACTTCGCAGCAAATAAAACGGCTAAAATAATCGGAATAACACTTGACGTGTAGCCACTAGCAGGCATGATGACAGGAATGCCAAATACAGTCGTGTAGTAACTCATTTCAAACGACGTTCCTTGGAACACCGTTCCTAAAACATCTGCTGTTGAGCTAAGGTTAACCATTGTTGGGTAAGTCAAAGCGGCACCAATAGCAGCACCGACAAATTCATTGACTTTGAATTTACGAGCAGCTGTAATTCCTAGTAAGATTGGGAAGTAATAGAAAAAGCCATCACCAAGTGCGTACAAAATCATGAACAATCCACTATCGGTATCAATCCACCCCAATGATGAGAAGAAGGACATTAGCCCTTTAACAAGCCCTGCTGCTGCCAAAACCATTAAAATTGGAGATAAAACACCAGAAATGGAATCCATAACTTTTGAGACAATGCCTGTCGATTCTTTAGCCACTGGCTCTTCTTTGTCGCCGCTAGCCAATTGGAGCTGGCTCATTGCCAAATCATAAAGAGGAACCACCAATTTTTCACCGACAACCACTTGGTATTGCCCGCCAGCTTGAACAACCGTCATAACTTCATCCAAATCAGTTAACGCTTTTTTATTAGCTAAATGGTCATCTTTTAACACAAACCGTAACCGTGTAACACAATGCGTCAATGATATCACATTATCTTTACCACCGACGTTTTCAATAATGGTTCTAACCAAATCTGCTTGATTTTTTTCCATAATAATTTCCTTTCTTAATGAACAATGTCATCCACCCATTGACTAAATTCTTCGTTATAATCGGCATCAGCATGCCCCATTCCCCAAATCAATTCATAATGAACATCAATACCACGCTTTTTCAAAGCTAACGCTAATAAGTAAGAAATCGCAAATGAGGTATCCGCATCTTTTGCCCCTAAACAAATACGATAATGAGAAGCAACCTGTTTTTCCTCCAAATCAGACTGCAAGAAAGTCATTGGATTTAAGAGTTTTCTGGCTAATATCAAATCTTCTTCTGCCAAATCAGCTTGAAATGCTTTCTGATAAGCACTCAATGCTGGCAATTTCTCAACATGCTTAGCTACGTTTTCAGAGAAGTGACAATGATTTTTATCACGACTTCCAAACACTTCTGTTTCAGGCGTTTGATAATCTAAGCTATCAAACGCAGGGCAATCTTTTTTACGTCCCATATAGTTTACAACATAAGCATCCAAGTCAAAGACAGTCGCTTGACCTTTCTCAAAATGGCACCACAATCCTTGCGGGTCTAATTCACGAGCCAATTCTTCCTTTTCATCGTTTGTTTGAGCATGTTTGGCGAGAAATTTATTGAGTGATAAGCTAAGTTGATTGAGAATACCTTGATAAAAATCCCCACCACGACCATCTGCCGTCAAGGATTCACCCAAGTGCAAGCTGTTCACATACTCAGGAAATTCAGCCGCTAAAGACTGACTTAATATCTGTTGACGTTTATTGATAATTTGAGGTCTAACACGTGAATTAAACGTATAAATTTTCTTTACTTGGAACATCCATTCATACGCCATATCAGCGTGTTCTAAATTTGTAATCGGACAAAAGCATTGTGCGGCAAAGACATCATCACGTTGGTCAAGCTCAGCACCAATTTCTTCTAAAAAAGGAAGATATTCTGCTCGATTTCCTGCGCTACCTAGTAAGCTGCTCATCGCACCGCCAGCACTCGTTCCCACACTAATGATTTTTTCAATATCACCAGGAATGTCATTGTGATGTTTTCTAAGCCATCTAACAGCCGCTTTTAAATCCACCAAGCCTGCAGGAGCTTTTCCAATACCATTTTGCGACTGACGACCTCTAGCTCCCACGCTGACAAGGACATAACCATCTTCCAAATAGCGTTGATTACGCGGCGTTACCATTGAAGGTTGACATTCAGCATAGCCACCAATATCATTGTAAAAAATGATAGGAACCGTCTGGCTTGTGTAGATTGTGCCATTTTGGTTTGTGAACACAGCGTCTCTATCAATTGTACCATCTGCAGTCATATAAACTGCTGGCACAAAGATATGTAAAGCCTCTAGTTCACTATCCTTCGGCTGAGCACAATAAACATTCTTCAAAGACATATAACAAGTATTCGTTTCATCAAAAATCCATTGATTAATCGACATTTAATCCTCCTGATTACTTAAGATATAAAGAGCTTAACCCGTGTTCAATTAAACTAAGATACAAAGCCCGTTAAAAGCTTGTTTTAAATACATATTATTTTTGGAAGCGCTCCTATAAATATAATATACAACATTATTTGTATTTTGTAAATAATTTATTTGATGTTTTTTAAATTTTTTATTTACATTATTCACGTCATCACCTATAATAAATTTAAGAGAAGGGAACGAATGGTATATGAATCCACTAATTATCATGGAAAGTTTGAAAGAACAATTCTCACCAGCAGAATTAGCTATTTATGATTTAATCAAAAAACAACCGTCTTTAGTCACCCATGCTACGACGACTGTTTTAGCCAAAAAAGCAGGTGTTTCTCAGCCAACGCTAACTCGTTTTGTCAAAACACAACTTGGCTATAAACGTTATCAAGATTTTCGCTTTGACTTTATCAACTGGCTTTCATCAAACAACGCCACAAACACTGATGAGGACAATGAATATTTCACGCGCCTCACCAAATTACTCGAACTCACCAAGGCAACGTTGACCGATAAGGTTATGACTGATTTAGCAAGCTTTTTATCACAAAGCGAGCATTTATTTGCGACTGGTGGTGCCAAAAGTTTTTTAAGTGCCAAATTATTTGAAACCTTGATGCGAAAAATGGGAGTTTATGTGTCATCTTATTCAACAGATTATCTTGATGATGCCGTTAACTATTTCAAAAAAGACGATTTATTGCTTATCTTTTCAGCAGGCGGCGATTCCACTTACATTCGCAAAATCACCAATTTGAAATGTAAAACACTTTTAGTAACAGCCAATCCAAATGCCAAATATCGAAAGCATTTTGATAAAGTCATCACACTCCCAACTCTTTCAGGAGACTGGGAATATGATTCCATTTCCCCAATTATGTTTGACATCTTCACAGAACTCCTTGTCACACATTATGCCAAACAAATGAAAGACTAACGCAACAATCATGACCACCCGTCTAACGGGTGGTTTGAACAGGGGCTATAAGCCCACATCACCAGCCAGCGCCTAAAGACGCTGGCTTTCACTTTGTTCA
>NZ_JAUSTM010000039.1 GCF_030812835.1 Streptococcus moroccensis | reverse complement strand
CTTTGATGCTGCTAAGAACTTTGTGACCTTGACCGCCAAGGAAGCCTTGCTTCAAGAGGTCAACCAAGACCTTACCAAATCTTATCAACTGGCGGCTCCTAAACTTTATGGTAGCCTTCAAAATGATGGAGCAACCTATTCCAACAGTTATAAGCTTCTCATCAATAAGGGAACCCCAAATGCCTATACAGTGACTTCCAATGTCGTGACGGTGCGAACGCCTGGTGATGGAACGATCACTAGCCGTATTGAGCCTCAAAAACGCAATGAAAATGAAGATGGTGTGGTCATTAACGATACGGTAGTGGCTTTAGGAACAACTAATCATTACCGTTTGACCTGGGATTTAGATCAATATAAAGGCGATAGGTCTTCTAAAGAGACAATTGCTCGTGGTTTCTTCTTTGTAGATGACTACCCAGAAGAAGTGTTGGACTTAGTAGACAATGGGACAGGTATCACCACTCCTGATGGCAAAGCCGTATCAGGGATTACTGTTAAGGCTTATGCGTCGCTGTCAGAAGCTCCTAAAGACCTTCAAGATAAACTCACTCATGCCAAGATTTCTCCTAAAGGGGCTTTCCAAGTCTTTATGCCTAATGACAATCAAGACTTTTATGACCAGTATGTCAAAACAGGAACTACTTTAAACCTTCTCACCAAAATGACCGTCAATGACAGCCTTTATGGTCAGACGAAGACTTATCGAAACAAAGCCTACCAAGTGGATTTTGGCAATGGCTATGAAACCGATGAGGTGATCAATACCCTCGTTAGCCCAACACCTAAAAAACAAAACCTTAATGAGGATAAGGTGGACATTGACGGAAAACCGATGATAGTGGGTTCACAAAACTACTATACCTTGTCATGGGACTTAGACCAATACCGAGGCACTAAGGCCGATAAGGCTCAGATTGCACAAGGGTTTTACTTTGTGGATGACTATCCCGAAGAAGCTCTATTACCAGATGAAACAGCGATTCAACTCATTACATCTGATGGTAAAGCTGTCACAGGAGTTACAGTAAAAACTTATACGAGCCTATCAGAAGTTCCGGAAACCCTACAAGCAGCCCTATCAAAACGCAAGATTTCTCCTAAAGGAGCTTTCCAAGTCTTTATGGCAGAAGATCCGCAAGCCTTTTATGATTCTTATGTAACGCAAGGTCAAAACATCACCATCGTTACTCCTATGACTGTTCGTGAGTCTATGCTTAATTCAGGAAAGTCTTATGACAATGTAGCTTATCAAGTAGACTTTGGACAAGCCTATGAAACCAATACGGTAACGAATCACGTGCCAAAAGTAAACCCTCATAAGTCCAATACCAATAAAGAGGGCGTTTCTATTGATGGGAAGACCGTTCTTCCAAATACCGTCAATTACTATAAGATTGTTCTGGATTACAGTCAGTATAAGGACTTGGTAGTGACAGATGATGTCCTTACCAAAGGCTTTTACATGGTGGATGATTACCCTGAAGAAGCACTTAGCCTCAATGCAGATGGTATCCAAGTGATGGATAAGGCAGGAAATCTTGTCAAAGGGATTTCGGTGAAAGCCTATGCCTCATTGTCAGAAGCGCCTAAAGTGGTTCAAGACGCTATGTCCAAACGGCGGTTCATACCCAAAGGAGCCATTCAAGTTTTAAGTGCTGATGATCCAAAGGCATTTTATGAGGCTTATGTTAAAACTGGTCAAACCTTAGTGGTGACCCTTCCAATGACCATTAAGAATGAGCTGACAAAGACTGGTGGGAAGTATGAAAACACCGCTTATCAGATTGACTTTGGTTTGGCTTATGTGACAGAAACTGTGGTCAATAATGTACCAAAGCTTGACCCACAAAAAGATGTGGTTATTGACTTATCGCAAAAGGAGAAAAGCCTTGATGGAAAAGAAGTTGCTTTGAATCAGGTCTTTAACTACCGCTTGGTGGGAGCACTTATTCCTGGTAATCGTGCGACACCACTCATCGAGTACCGCTTTGACGATGATTACGATGAAAGCCATGACGAATATAATGGTGTTTACAAGGCTTATACCTTAGTAGATGTGACTCTAAAAGATGGAACGGTTTTACCAAAAGGGACAGAAGTGACTAAGTACACGCTACAACAGGTCGACACGTCAAAAGGAACGGTTACCATCAGTTTTGATCAGGAATTCCTTGAAAAACTAGCAGAAGAATCCGAGTTTCAGGCTGATGTTTACTTGCAGATGAAACGGATTGCTTCAGGTGAGGTAGAAAACACCGTGCTACATACCGTTAATGGTTACACCATCAGTTCAAACACGGTTAAAACAACTACTCCTGAACCAGAGCCACCAACTCCGACTCAACCAACTCCACCCCAACCACCTATTCCAACACAAGAACCACCAACTCCGACTCAACCAACTCCACCCCAACCACCTATTCCAACACAAGAACCACCAGTTCCAGCAAGTGTCTTACCAAATACAGGAGAGAGTCAATCCCTCTTGGCGCTTGTCGGTGGAGGACTTCTTTTAGGTCTAGCTTACGGACTTTCTAAACGCAAAATGGAGGACAACTAGATGGAACCTAAAAACATTTACACAAGAGATTCAGACCAAGATGGTCTAACGGATGCTCAAGAGTTAGCTTTAGGGACTAATCCTTTTAGCAATGATACGGATAGTGACGGACTGACAGACTTAGAAGAAGTCCAACAAGGCTTGAATCCAATTCAACAGCGTAAGGAGAGCAGTTATGGCTTGGAATTATGACATGATTTCAAAATCTCTCTCTGATATGGCACGAGAAAACTATGAAGATATGATTAAAGCCTTTTTAGCTATGGAGTTGAGTATCAAAAACAAGTCACTTCTTGATACGCTCTATCAAGACTTTAGGAGCATTGATGACTTGTCTTTAGTTAGTGATGACCTGCGTCTAAGAGCAGACGGTTATCAGGAACAGCTTCAAGAAGAAGTGACGGACCTCTTGGATAAACTCTATCGAACAGGTGAGGGAGCCAGTTTCATTATGGAAGTGTTAGCGTCCAACAATATTTCTGAGTCCCTTGCACAATATGATATTTTGGATGAGGAGGATTATTCGTCTCTTACCTTAGAAACCTTGCAAGACATTATCCAAAAGGAGTTGTCTTTAACGAGTCAAGATTATTTTGGAGATGTGACCTATCTTGCCTTGCAGAAGGATTTGTTAGACCAGAAAAGCCATTTCTTACAACAGTATGTGACAACTTTGATGGATAAGTTGCCACAAGAAAAAGACCAAAGCGCCTTGGTCCTAGAGTAAAGCAGTGGGCTGAGAATACCTCTCAGCTCCTTTTTTTAATTGGAGGAACGTATGAATCAAGAACAATTACTTGAAATGTTGCGGGCAAGATTGCCACGAGACCAGATTTTTTTGGAATCCTTTTTACGCTATCAAGCAGTTCATTTTGATGAGGATTGGGATAGCCTTATCCAAAATTTTACAACCCAAAGAGGAGTAGTCACCTCACCTGTTCAAGTGGTTCGCTTTGAAACAGAGGTTTCTGCTTTTATAGAGGCAAGCTCCTTTGACGAGGCAACAGACCTGAGTAGCTACACACAGACCTTTGGTCAAGCTGGATTAAAGAAGTTACACCAATTATCAAGTGATGAGAAAGCCTTGGTGATTGAAGTAGCCCTCTTTAACCTAGCCACTCGCTTTCATCTCTTAAACCAAGAAGGCGCCTATCAATCCATTTCGGCAGCTTCTCTTTTGGAAAAAGGCAGAGCTGCTAATTTGGTCAATGTCTACCGAGTGGCCAATAATTTGTCTGACCGAATTAGCCGTGATATTGAACAGTTTCTTCTCACCTATGAACCTGAACGGGTAAGTCCTCAGGAAACGGTAGAGGAAAAAAAGGAGGTTGTTGATAATATAGTAATATCAGAGTCTCGTCAAGAGATCACCTTCCGAGAAGAGGATTTTGCGATAATCGCAAGTCTTGATGAGGACGAGTTATCACAACTGGATTTACGAACAGGGCAAACAGAACATTTACCAGCTTATGAATATCTAAACTTGTCTCAAAAATTTGAGATACTAAGTCACTTTGACCAAGTGAGAAATAGCCGTCCAAAGCTACCAAACCTGAGACGTGGGGAGTTTGATCATGAGATGGAAATGACGCCAATCTATGCGGACAATGAGCTATTAACCTATTTAGAAGCTGATGGGACAGTCTATGACTTACAACGTCCTTTAACACCTCAAGAAGAAGTGATCTTAACTGAAATGGGTCAAACCATTTTGGCTGAAAATACCGAAAAACTGACTCGTTTAGGAATAGACTTAGCTGACTTTGGTGAGCAACAAGGTGGGATACTGATAGATGCTGCAGGGCGTTTTCATTTGAAGAATGCCGACCTAGCCTTACTAGGGGGCTATCCCAAAGCAACTGTCACTCAATTAGCTCTTGCAACAGAATTGCTTCAGATGGAACTTACCCATGACAAGGCAGAATTTTTCTTGACCAGTCAGCTAGATTTAGAAGAAGCAAGACCCATTGCCTACGCCTTCTTACATGAAGAACTCACTCTTGAGGAAGCTAGAACCTTTGAAAGCGATAAACAGACCCAACAAGACCTATCCTATAGAGAATGGCGAGAACACCTATCGCAAACAGAAACTGAAATGATCACGCCTCCATCAACATCTCAAAATCCTATCATAGATGAAGCACTGAAACGCTATCCGATTGCTTCAATTGTGTCTTATAAAGGGCAAGAGTTTCAGGTAATGGCCATAGAAGACTCAGGTGTTAATAACCTGATACGGATTGAATTACAAAATGATTTCACCGATGTGATTGAACAAAACCCCGTTCTTTTCTTACGGACACTAGAAGACATCACTCAAGCTCTTCATGTTCCTTCTGTCGAAGAAAAAGAGGAAGTGGAAGAACCTAGCCAAGAATTAGACCTCTTTTCCTTCATGGATATGGAAGAACAAAAAGAGTCGGTTTCTCAAGTGATGACATCTCTATCATCAAATAAGAGAGAGGCTAAACAAGAAGAAGCATTGTCAGAAGATGGGTTGGAACCAAAAGTCATTAAGACGCCACCAGCTACAGATTTTCACTTTCCAGAAGATTTGACAGACTTTTACCCTAAGACAACAAGAGATAAGGTTGAAATGAATGTTGCTGCTATTCGTCTTGTAAAAGCTCTTGAATCTGAACACCGTCAAGCCACATCTAGTGAACAAGAACTCCTTGCCAAATACGTAGGTTGGGGAGGCTTAGCTAACGAGTTCTTTGACGAGTATAACCCAAAGTTTTCTAAGGAACGTGGGGCATTAAAAACGCTAGTCACCAATAAAGAATATTCCGATATGAAACAATCTTCTCTGACAGCTTATTACACAGATCCTCACTTGATTCGTCAGATGTGGGAGAAATTGGAACGTGATGGCTTTACAGGTGGTAAAATTCTAGACCCTTCGATGGGGACTGGGAATTTCTTTGCGGCAATGCCTAAACACCTGCGAGAAAATAGTGAGTTGTATGGTGTAGAGTTAGACACGATTACAGGGGCTATTGCCAAACACCTTCATCCAAATAGCCACATTGAGGTGAAAGGCTTTGAAACAGTCAGTTTTAATGAGAATAGCTTTGATTTGGTTCTCTCAAATGTGCCTTTTGCCAATATCAGGATTGCGGATAGTCGCTATGACAAACCCTATATGATTCATGATTATTTTGTTAAAAAATCCCTTGATTTGGTGCATGATGGTGGACAAGTGGCCATTATTTCCTCCACAGGAACCATGGACAAACGGACAGAAAACATTCTCCAGGACATTCGTGAGACGGCTGATTTTCTTGGTGGTGTGCGTTTACCAGATAGCGCCTTTAAGACCATTGCAGGAACGACTGTCACAACAGACATGTTGTTCTTCCAGAAACATGTGGATAAGGGATATGTGGCAGATGATTTAGCTTTTTCAGGTTCTATTCGCTATGACAAGGATGACCGTATTTGGCTGAATCCTTACTTTGACGGGGACCACAACAGTCAGGTTCTTGGGAGCTATGAGGTTAGAAACTTTAACGGAGGGACACTTTCTGTAAAAGGCAATTCTGATAACTTAATAGAAGCTGTTCAGACTGCTCTTAAACAGGTTAAAGCCCCTAGAGTGGTGGATAACTCTGACATCTTCATCACTCCTGATGTAATGAGAAGACAGGTCATTGATACCTCGATTCCACCTGAAATCAGAGAAAGCTTAGATCGTTATAGTTTTGGCTATAAAGATTCTATGGTTTACTACCGTGATCATAAGGGCATTCGTGTAGGGACCAAGACCGAGGAGATTAGCTATTATGTGGATGATGAGGGGACCTTTAAGGCATGGGACACCAAGCATTCGCAAAAACAGATTGACCGCTTTAATGACCTCGAAGTCACCGATAGCACTGCTCTTGATGTTTATGTGACCGAAGAAGCGACCAAACGTGGGCAGTTTAAGGGGTATTTCAAAAAGACTGTTTTCTATGAAGCGCCTTTGTCTGAGAAAGAAGTGGCACGAATTAAAGGGATGATTGATATTCGGAACGCCTATCAAGAGGTGATTGCTATACAGCGCTACTATAACTATGACAAAGACGAGTTCAATCACTTGTTAGGACATCTCAATCGCACCTATGATAGTTTTGTGAAACGCTTTGGCTATGTGAATAGTGCTGTGAACCGTAACCTCTTTGATAGTGATGATAAGTATTCGCTCCTTGCAAGTTTAGAAGATGAAAGCCTTGACTCAAGTGGTAAGACTGTTAGTTATACCAAGTCGCTTGCCTTTGAAAAAGCCTTGGTCCGTCCTGAAAAGGAAGTGACGGCAGTTTCTTCTGCCCTTGACGCTCTCAATTCTAGTCTAGCAGATGGTCGTGGGGTAGATTTGGCTTACATGATGTCTATTTATCAGACGGATTCTGAAGCGTCTTTGATTGAGGAATTAGGAGACGCTATTATTCCAGACCCAGAACGCTATCTAAACGATAGGGAAGTGGTCTATGTATCTCGGCAGGATTTCTTATCAGGGGATATGATGACTAAGTTAGAGGTTGTGGACTCACTCATCAAAGAAGATAATTCTGATTTTCCTTGGGTCTATTATCAAGGTCTCTTAGAAGACGTGAAACCACCACGTGTGACCTTGGCTGATATTGATTATCGGATTGGTTCACGCTGGATTCCTCTAGCTGTTTATGGGAAATTTGCCCAAGAAACCTTTATGGGACAAACTTTTGACTTGACTGATCAAGAAGTATCAACTGTTCTTGAAGTCAGTCCAATTGATGGGACGATGTCCTATCAATCCAAGTTTGCCTTTAGGTATTCTACCGCAACGGATAGAAGTTTAGGTGTGCCTGGGTCGCGCTATGATAGTGGCCGAAAAATCTTTGAAAACCTGCTTAATTCCAATCAACCAACCATTACCAAACAAGTGGAAGATGGGGATAAGAAAAAGCATGTGACAGACGTGGAGAAGACAACGGTTCTTCGTGCTAAGGAAACTGAGCTTCAAGAACTCTTCCAAGACTTTGTGTCCAGTTACTCAGAGGTGCAACAGATGATTGAAGAGACCTATAATAGTCTTTATAATCGTACAGTCTCAAAAGTTTATGATGGCAGCCATTTAACCATTGATGGGCTTGCCCAGAATATTTCCTTACGCCCTCACCAAAAGAACGCTATTCAACGGATTGTGGAAGAAAAACGAGCGCTTCTAGCTCATGAAGTGGGTTCAGGTAAGACCTTAACCATGCTTGGGGCAGGATTCAAACTGAAAGAACTCGGAATGGTGCATAAACCTCTTTATGTGGTGCCATCAAGTCTGACCGCTCAGTTTGGGCAAGAAATCATGAAGTTCTTCCCAACAAAGAATGTCTATGTGACGACCAAGAAAGATTTTGCGAAAGCTAAACGCAAGCAATTTGTCTCACGGATCATCACAGGGGACTACGATGCCATTGTCATTGGGGATTCCCAGTTTGAAAAAATCCCTATGAGCCATGAAAAGCAGGTGACTTATATCCAAGATAAGTTACAACAACTCCGTGACATCAAGCAAGGTAGTGATAGTAATTATACGGTCAAAGAAGCAGAGCGTTCTATTAAGGGCTTAGAGCACCAATTGGAAGAACTTCAAAAGTTGGAACGTGATACCTTTATTGAGTTTGAAAACCTTGGGATTGACTTTCTCTTTGTGGACGAGGCTCACCATTTTAAGAATATCAGACCCATTACAGGCCTTGGGAATGTGGCTGGAATTACCAACACGACTTCTAAAAAGAACGTGGATATGGAAATGAAGGTCAGACAGGTTCAAGGAGAACATGATTATCGTAACGTGGTTTTTGCGACAGGAACACCAGTCTCTAACTCTATTAGTGAACTCTATACCATGATGAGCTATATTCAACCCGATGTCTTAGAACGGTATCAAGTCTCTAACTTTGACTCGTGGGTGGGAGCTTTTGGGAATATCGAAAACGCTATGGAATTAGCCCCAACAGGGGATAAATACCAACCCAAGAAACGCTTTAAGAAGTTTGTGAACCTGCCTGAACTCATGCGGATTTATAAGGAAACAGCAGATATTCAAACTTCAGATATGCTTGATTTACCTGTACCTGAAGCCAAAGTCATCGCGGTGGAGAGTGAACTCACAGAAGCTCAGAAATACTACCTTGAAGAATTAGTTGACCGTTCGGACGCCATCAAGTCAGGCAGCGTTGACCCTAGTGTTGATAACATGTTAAAGATAACTGGAGAAGCCAGAAAACTAGCCATTGACATGCGTCTCATTGATCCTGCTTACACCTTGTCTGACAATCAGAAGATTCTTCAAGTAGTGGGTAACGTGGAACGCATTTATCGTGAGGGAGAAGATGATAAAGCTACCCAGATGATTTTCTCAGATATTGGAACGCCTAAGAATAAGGAAGAGGGCTTTGATGTTTACAATGAATTGAAAGACCTCTTAGTGGATAGAGGGATTCCCAAAGAAGCAATTGCCTTTGTCCATGACGCTAATACGGATGACAAGAAAAACTCTCTGTCACGCAAGGTCAATAGTGGGGAAGTCAGGATTCTCATGGCTTCTACGGAAAAAGGTGGAACAGGATTAAACGTGCAGTCTCGTATGAAAGCAGTCCACCATTTAGACGTTCCCTGGCGTCCCTCTGATATCGTCCAGCGCAATGGTAGGCTAATTCGTCAAGGCAATATGCACCAAGAGGTAGATATTTACCATTACATTACGAAAGGGAGCTTCGACAACTACCTCTGGCAAACTCAGGAGAATAAACTCAAATATATCACGCAAATCATGACCTCTAAAGATCCTGTACGGTCGGCAGAAGACATTGATGAACAAACCATGACTGCTTCAGA
>NZ_JAUSTM010000038.1 GCF_030812835.1 Streptococcus moroccensis | reverse complement strand
GAAAATTGGATCAATCATTATCCTAAGAAAATACTGAACTATTTGTCTCCTGCACAGTTTCTTAAAAATGGCTAACTTCTACTTGAAATTTAGCTTTCCTTAAACTTTTAGGGAAATTTCAAAAATATCAGCTCGAAGCACTTGCTTTGGGCTTTGTTTTTTGGTATGATATAAGACGGTATTGTTTACCCCATTTGAAAGGCCCCGGAACCTTCAAATACCCTGTGGACCGGAACATCCACCCTGTAAACAAAAACGATTTGATATAAATAGGAGAAATCATGAACAAAACTACATTTATGGCTAAACCAGGCCAAGTAGAACGCAAATGGTATGTTGTTGACGCTACTGATGTCCCACTTGGACGTTTGTCAGCAGTGGTTGCAAGCGTACTTCGCGGTAAAAACAAGCCAACTTTCACACCACACACAGATACAGGTGACTTCGTTATCGTTATCAACGCTGAAAAAGTGAAATTGACTGGTAAAAAAGCAACTGACAAAATCTACTACACTCACTCTATGCACCCAGGTGGTTTGAAATCTATCTCTGCTGGTGAGTTGCGTTCTAAAAACGCTGTTCGTTTGATCGAAAAATCAGTTAAAGGGATGTTGCCACACAACACTTTAGGTCGTGCACAAGGCATGAAACTTAAAGTATTTGTAGGCGCTGAGCACACTCACGCTGCACAACAACCAGAAGTACTTGATATTTCAGGTCTTATCTAAGGAAAGGAACGAATAGAACATGGCACAAGCACAATATACAGGTACTGGTCGTCGTAAAAATGCGGTAGCTCGCGTACGTTTGGTTCCAGGTACTGGTAAAATTACTGTTAACAAAAAAGATGTTGAAGAGTACATCCCACACGCAGACTTGCGTTTGGTCATCAACCAACCATTTGCAGTGACTTCTACGGAGGGTTCATACGACGTTTTCGTAAACGTTAACGGTGGTGGTTACGGTGGTCAATCAGGTGCGATCCGTCACGGTATCGCGCGTGCGCTTCTTGAAGTAGACCCAGACTTCCGCGATTCACTCAAACGCGCTGGTCTTCTTACACGTGACGCTCGTATGGTTGAGCGGAAAAAACCAGGTCTTAAGAAAGCTCGTAAAGCTTCACAATTTAGTAAACGTTAATTCGAAAGAATTATTTCATTTACTTGGAACACTCGAAAGGGTGTTCTTTTTATTGCTTTACTAAATTGTGGGCGCAATTGACATAGTCGTTGTGACTTTAGTCGCTTACGAATATGGCTGCAGAGGAGACGCAGTCTCCCTGCATCAAAACGTTAATATCAGCGATACAACAACGTTTCAAAGCACCTTACGAAAAATTTATAAGCTACTTTTTTGATAAAAATGGTTTTATTAATCCTTAGTCAGTATGAATAGTTGCTAGGTAAATACATGACAAGAGTAGTTGAATGAGGTATTAACGCCAATGATGAATGAATGATAGTAGAATATAGAAAAAGAGGTCTTCAACTAAAGGTTAATAACCACTTTTCTCATAGGGTTCATATCCGAGAAAAGCTGATAATTCTGCTTGCAACAGCTCATTCATGGCTGTCTCTAGAGATTGACGAAAGAAGTCATCGATATCTTGCTTTTGGGCTAGGTAGTTTAGCAATTCTGTGGCAAACTGAGTCATGGGAATAAATCTCTTTCTAGTGAAGTCTCGCAACTTTACTATACAGGACAGGATTTATTCCTTGTTGTGTTTACACAAGATATTTTACACTACCCAAATAAAATAGTAGTCTTTAAAAAATTGTTATGTTATGGTAACGTTTCAAATTAATTTAATCTTTCACAGAGAGTTTTAGAGATATTTACTATAAAAAGCAAGTTCAATCTCTATTGACTTTCGTCTGTTTTGTGCTATCATATATATAAATGTGAAAGTTGTTGAGACAGCTTAAAAATCGGATAGTAGAAGCGTAGAAGGGGATTTCCTGATGGACGTTTGTGGTTGTACTCGATTTTTAGGCGGTCTTTTTTCGTGTTAAAACCTTTATGGAGGATGTTATGCTTCAACAGTATCAATATGAAGAATTAGTTGCTTTACCTGAATCGATGGGTAATATGGTTGTCTATGAGATAAGGCTTGATGAATACGATTGGGTCAATGAACGGTTGAATGGTCTATTTAGGATAGAGAATCAGGATGTTGCCTTTATGATTGATTATCTAGGTCTGACATTTGTAACTATTTATCTTAAAATCAGGGATGACCATGGAAACACAGTGTTTCTTGAGGGAGAATTTGATGTCAACTTATTTGTGTACTACATGACCAAGCTTTTAGAACTGAAGATTTCAAATCTAACAGTAGATGGACCAAGGAGTTCTGGCGAAGAGATGGTCATTGCTTTTTATAATGATGTGATTAAACAGGTGCGCTTAAAAGATGAGGTTAGCGATGAGCATCAGTTAGAAGGGTGGACCTACGATTTGCCGATGCTTTCATAAATAGGGCTAATGACCTTTTTGTTTAGTGAGGGACATAGTGTATGATGAAGAGCCGCTTTAAAGTATGGCCTGATTTAAAAATGGCCAAGACAGGGGATAGACGTGATGTTTAGGTTAAGTGAGTCGACCTGCCTTAGATGCTTAAAAATCAGCCAAGCCTTTGACTAATTGCGACTTTTAGCGTAAAATAGAGAAGAACAAGATTAAGGAGCCAAAGATGGAATTTGAAGTATTTGCTGGCCAAGACAAGGCTGAATTGTCAATGATTGAGGTAGCGCGTGCGATTTTAGAGGCGCGTGGTCGCGATAATGAGATGTATTTTAATGATTTGGTAGATGAGATTCAAAACTACTTGGGACGCTCTAATAGTGAAATTCGTGAAGCCCTGCCAAATTTTTATACAGATCTAAATGTTGACGGGTCCTTTATTCCACTAGGTGAAAACAAGTGGGGCCTTCGTTCATGGTATGCTATCGATGAGATTGATGAAGAAGTCATTACCCTTGAAGAAGATGATGAGGATGGAGCACCAAAACGTAAGAAGAAGCGTGTTAATGCCTTTATGGATGGTGATGAGGACGCTATTGACTACAGTGATGATGATCCAGAAGATGAAGAAGATGACGATGCTTCTAGCGAGTATGACGAAGAGAATCCGGATGATGAGAAGGATGAAGTGGAATCTTACGACGCCGAATTAAATGAAATCATCACTGATGATGACATTGAAGAAGATGTCGAAATCACGGAAGAAGATGACGATGACTATACCGATGAAGAGGTAGAGTCTGAGGACTAATAGGCTGGAGATGGAGAAAGGGCACGACTGATTCATTCTAGCCAAAATCTCCGATTGACTATTAGAAAAAGGAAAAAAGCCTTGCCATAGGCTTTTTTTCGTGTTATAATGTTCTTTGTGCGAAATAACAGCATCTTGATATGAAGCTCGTCAACAGATTCTCTGAAAAACCAGTAACCTTGGCTGTTTAGGCGAAGGGTATCTGCACGAATCAGGATCAAGTAAGACGTTATTTCCTCAAAATATATTTTATTTAGAGGAGGACTTGATAACATGTCACGTTATACAGGACCATCATGGAAACAATCTCGTCGCCTTGGCTTGTCTCTTACAGGCACAGGTAAAGAATTAGCACGTCGTAACTACGTACCAGGACAACACGGACCAAACAATCGTTCTAAATTGTCTGAATACGGTTTGCAGTTAGCTGAAAAGCAAAAATTGCGTTTCTCTTACGGTTTGGGTGAAAAACAATTCCGTAACTTGTTCGTACAAGCGACTAAAATCAAAGAAGGAACTCTTGGTTTCAACTTCATGCTCTTGCTTGAGCGTCGTTTGGACAATGTTGTTTACCGTCTTGGCCTTGCGACAACTCGTCGTCAAGCACGTCAATTCGTAAACCACGGCCACATCCTTGTTGACGGCAAACGCGTTGATATCCCATCATACCGCGTTGAAGTTGGTCAAGTGATCTCAGTTCGTGAAAAATCTGCTAAAGTTCCAGCTATCCTTGAAGCAGTTGAAGCAACTCTTGGACGTCCAGCTTTCGTATCTTTCGATGCTGAAAAATTGGAAGGAACACTTTCTCGCTTGCCAGAACGCGATGAAATCAACCCAGAAATCAACGAAGCCCTTGTCGTAGAATTCTACAACAAAATGTTGTAATATTTTCTTAAAGGTGAGAGGCTTAAAAGCCTTGATATTAAGCACTTTGGAGCGTTATTCCAAGGTGCTTTTTGTTTTTACTCCCCTTTTAGTAACCCCAAAGCTAAATTTTGTATCGTAAGAGGGCAAGCCTAAAAGGGGTCACCCTTTTTGTTTATAGATTTCTGATGGCTGTTTTAAATATTGAGACGGCTTTTGTTTACCCTAACCTTAAGTTAGATAGAGCGTAGAGGTTTTTTGAGGATGAGTAAACATTTTTCTATGACTAATTGTTTTCTGTAATCAAACGCATCGTAGTCTTAATCTGATGCAACTTCTTGTTCCTCGAGTATGCTGTGACTGGCTTTTCGGAAATCAATCTGCCGTCCTGTTGCCTTGAGGTGCTGGTAGTGGCCATCGTAATCTTGGGCAAAAAGGACAGCATACAAGATATTGAGCAGGAGAATGATGGAGGTGTTACTGGTAAAGCTCCCGATTTTTGAGTACAGCTTTTCCCGTGTCGTCAGCGGCAAGAAGCTGGTGCAAGACTTCGCGAGCTGGTTGTTGCCGATACTGGTGATGGCAAGCGTCGGGATACCTCTATCCTGCAGAATGCGGTTAATACCGAGCAGGTTGTCATTTTCCCCAGAGTAGGATATCAAAATGGCACAGCTATTAGTCTCGAGATTATGGGCCAGATAGCGTTCCTCGCCGGGGATGTCTGAGAGAACGACGGACTTGCCTAGACGCCTCATTTTGAGGGCAAAATCCTGAGCGATGAGCAGGTTGGCGTTGTAGGCAAAGATAGCAATTGTGCTAGCTTGAGATAGGAGGGATTTGGCCTTGGCTAGGCTATCGTGGTTGAGCAGGGACAGGGTGTCTGCTATGGTGGCTTCTTCTAGAGTAGCCATTTTTTGAGCGATGGTCATGATATTATCCTTAGGACCAAAGGGGTGGTTAGCGTCTAAATCGGCCAACCCTTTTTGACTATACTGCCATTCCTTTAAGTAGGCCCGTTTAAAATCAGTCCAGCCTGAAAAGCCCAATTTTTTCGCCATCCGGATGACAGTCGAAGGTTGAGTATAGGTGTTTTGAGCAATGGTTTGAATAGACGAGGTTTCCAGTGTTTCTGGAAATGCGAGAAGGTAATTGGCAATGCCTTTTTCAGCAGGTGACAATGGGAATTGTTGTAGCTGTTCATAAATTAACATAAAGTTCTCCTTACCTTTTAGTTTACTCTTTTTAGCAAGTTTTTCAAATAATTCGCAAAAAAGGCATTATATTTAAGAAAAAACAGAAACATTTTTAGAGCTTGCTCAAGACTTGTTGAAAACGATATCATTTCTCGCTATACTGAAGGTATCACAAGTTAAAGGAGAAAAAGCAATGGTCAAAATTGCAACAATTGGTGGTGGGAGCAGCTACACACCAGAGCTGATGGAAGGGTTTATCAAGCGTTATGACGAGCTGCCTGTTAAGGAAATTTGGCTGGTAGACATTGAAGAAGGCCGTGAAAAGCTGGAGATCGTTGGCGCTATGGCACAGCGGATGTGGGATGCCTCCCCTTATGATGTGAAGGTCCACATGACCTTAGACCGTGAGGAAGCTCTCAAAGACGCGGACTTTGTTACTACCCAGTTTCGTGTTGGCCTCTTAAATGCCAGGATTAAAGATGAGCGCATTCCGTTTTCTTATGGGATTCTTGGTCAGGAAACAAATGGTCCTGGCGGCATGTTCAAGGCTTTTCGGACTGTTCCGATTATCTTAGACATCGTGGAAGACATGAAACGACTGTGTCCCAACGCCTGGTTGATTAACTTTGCCAATCCTAGTGGTATGGTTACAGAAGCTGTCCTTCGTTACGGCAAATGGGACAAGGTCATTGGCCTTTGTAATGTCCCAGTAATGGCCAAGATGACAGAACACATCATGCTTGATGTTCCCCAAGAAGACCTGATTTACAAGTTTGCAGGGGTCAACCATTTCCACTGGCACCGGGTGGCGGACAAGCACGGCAATGATGTGACGCCCCAAATCATTGATAAACTCTACGAAGAAGACAACGGTCTGCCTAAGAACATCCACGGAGTTCCTTTCTATAAAGAGCAGCTCCTTCAGATGAACATGATTCCATGTGGCTATCATCAGTATTATTACCGTTCGGAGGAAATGCTGGCGCACGGTATCGAGGAATTCGAGACTGTCGGTACCCGAGGTCAGCAGGTGAAGGCTTTGGAAGAAGAACTCTTTGATCTCTACAAGGACCCAGAGTTGAATTCCAAGCCAAAACAATTAGAAGAGCGTGGCGGTGCGTATTATTCGGACGCGGCCTGTGAAACCATCGTTTCTATCTATGCCAATAAGAACACAGAGATTGTCGTTTCAACTCGCAATGACGGCGCTGTGCCAGACCTTCCAGACGACTGTGCTGTAGAGGTCACAGCCTACCTTGGTGGACAAGGGGCCCGTAACGTAGCCTTCGGCCCATTGCCAACTGCTGAAAAAGGCTGGTTGCAAGTCATGAAAGCGATGGAATTACTGACCATCGAAGCAGCGGTGATGGGTGATTACGCCACAGCGCTACAAGCCTTCACCATCAATCCACTGGTTCCATCTGGTGCGACAGCTAAACGTGTCATGGACGAGTTGTTTATTGCCCACAAAAATCACCTGCCACAATTTTCAGACACGATTGCCCGCTTGGAAAAAGAAGGCATTACCATCAAAGACGACATCGCACGGGAATTATCCGTATAAGATAAGGATGAAAAGGTCAGCTTAGCTGGCCTTTTTGGCTGTTTTTGGATACAGCTAAACTATTTTTTATTAAAAATGGTATAATGTAGGAGATATTATTTTTTGGAGAATCCTATGACTTTTTACAATCACAAAGACATCGAGCCCAAGTGGCAGAAACACTGGGCGGACAATCATACCTTTAAGACAGGAACTGACGCCTCAAAACCCAAGTTTTATGCCCTAGACATGTTCCCATACCCGTCTGGTGCCGGCCTCCACGTTGGTCACCCAGAAGGCTACACGGCAACCGATATCCTCAGTCGTTTCAAACGGGCTCAAGGTTATAATGTCCTTCATCCAATGGGATGGGACGCTTTTGGTCTGCCTGCGGAGCAGTATGCCATGGATACAGGAAATGACCCTGCCGAATTCACGGCCGAAAACATTGCCAACTTCAAACGCCAGATCAATGCCCTAGGCTTTTCTTACGATTGGGACCGGGAAATCAACACGACTGATCCCGACTACTACAAATGGACCCAGTGGATTTTCACCAAACTCTATGAAAAAGGCCTGGCCTATGAAGCCGAAGTGCCGGTCAATTGGGTCGAAGAATTGGGAACAGCCATCGCCAACGAAGAAGTCTTGCCAGATGGAACGTCTGAGCGTGGAGGCTATCCTGTTGTCCGCAAACCCATGCGCCAATGGATGCTCAAAATCACAGCCTATGCAGAACGCCTCCTAGAAGACCTCGAGGAAGTGGACTGGCCAGAGTCCATCAAAGACATGCAGCGCAACTGGATTGGCAAGTCCACAGGGGCGAATGTGACTTTCAAGGTCAAAGGCACAGACAAGGATTTCACTGTCTTTACGACCCGTCCGGATACCCTTTTCGGAGCGACCTATGCTGTCCTTGCACCGGAGCATGCCCTTGTCGATGCCATCACGACAGCTGACCAGGCAGAAGCAGTTGCGGACTACAAACGCCAAGCCAGCCTCAAGTCTGATTTGGCCCGTACCGATCTCGCCAAGGAAAAAACAGGTGTTTGGACAGGTGCTTACGCCATCAACCCGGCCAACGGCAAGGAAATGCCGATTTGGATTGCGGACTATGTCCTTGCTAGTTACGGGACAGGTGCTATCATGGCCGTGCCTGCCCACGACGAGCGCGACTGGGAGTTTGCCAAGCAGTTTGACCTTGAGATTCTTCCAGTTCTTGAAGGGGGAAATGTAGCTGACGCAGCTTACACCGAAGACGGTCTTCACATCAATTCGGATTTCTTAGATGGCCTCAACAAGGCTGACGCAATTGCCAAAATGGTCGCTTGGTTGGAAGCTGAAGGTGTCGGAAATGTAAAAGTGACCTACCGCTTGCGCGATTGGCTCTTTAGTCGTCAACGCTATTGGGGTGAGCCAATCCCTATTATCCATTGGGAAGACGGGACTTCAACAGCAGTGCCAGAAAGCGACTTGCCACTGGTCTTGCCAGTGACCAAGGACATCCGCCCGTCAGGAACAGGCGAGTCACCGCTCGCTAACATTACCGACTGGCTGGAAGTGACCCGTGAAGATGGAGTCAAAGGCCGTCGGGAGACCAACACCATGCCACAATGGGCAGGTTCAAGCTGGTATTACCTCCGCTATATCGATCCTAAAAACACCGAAAAATTAGCTGATGAAGACCTGCTCAAGCAATGGTTGCCAGTGGATATCTATATCGGTGGTGCTGAACATGCCGTGCTTCACTTGCTCTATGCCCGTTTTTGGCACAAATTCCTCTATGACATCGGTGTGGTGCCTACCAAGGAACCGTTCCAAAAACTCTTTAACCAAGGGATGATTTTGGGAACCAGCTACCGTGATAACCGCGGTGCTTTAGTGGCTTCTGACAAGGTGGAAAAGCGTGACGGTGGTTACTTCCACATCGAAACTGGCGAAGCCTTGGAGCAAGGACCAGCCAAGATGTCCAAGTCCCTTAAAAATGTTATCAACCCAGATGATGTGGTCGACCAGTATGGTGCTGATACCTTGCGGGTTTATGAAATGTTCATGGGGCCACTGGATGCTTCTATTGCCTGGTCTGAAGAAGGCTTGGAAGGCTCTCGTAAGTTCCTAGACCGCGTTTATCGCTTGATCACGACCAAGGCTATCGTTGCTGAAAACGACGGCAAGCTAGACAAGGTTTATCATGAGACAGTTAAGAGCGTGACTGAGCAAATCGAACAGCTCAAGTTCAATACAGCCATTGCCCAACTCATGATTTTTGTCAATGCCGCCAACAAGGCAGATGCTCTTTATAGCGAGCATGCCAAAGGCTTTGTTCAACTGATTGCTCCGTTTGCACCGCATTTGGGTGAAGAACTCTGGCAAACCCTGACCCAGTCCGGTCAATCGCTCTCTCACGTTGCCTGGCCAAGCTATGATGATAGTAAGCTGCTCGAAGACGAGATTGAGATTGTTGTCCAAATTAAGGGCAAGGTCAAGGCCAAACTCATGGTGCCAAAAGACGCTAGCCGTGACGAGTTGGAAGCCATTGCCATGGCAGACGACAAGGTCAAGGTGGAGCTTGATGGCAAAGACATTGTTAAAGTGATTGCGGTACCCAATAAATTGGTTAACATTGTTATTAAGTAACCCAATTGATTGGCTTATTTCCGATCTCAAACCCTCCACTGGAGCTTTTGAACTAAACAAATTGGGTGAAATAAGAAACTTATCTGAGATGGAATGGTTGAAGAAGAGCCGATAAGCTCTTCAGAGCTAGTAGACTCTCTTAAAAAAAGAAAAAGGATTGCCTCTGATTATTCAGAGAGGCAATCCTTTTTGGTTTATGTGACTTTAAGTCCGTTTCGCTCCGCAGGTGCGAAACAAATAAACCACCCGCTATGCGGGTGCGCATCGCTGGTTATACCAAAAAACTCC
>NZ_JAUSTM010000037.1 GCF_030812835.1 Streptococcus moroccensis | reverse complement strand
ACGCTTCCTCGCAAAGCCTTTTCTTTTAGTATACTCCTATTTCAACCAAAAAGCCCTTAGAAACTGTAATCTAAGGACTTTGTCTTCAATCTGAATATTTTCTATGTGTTTTGTTGCAAGTATTATATATTAATTAATTGATAAAGAGATTGTAGATAGGATAGTCAGTAAAACGTTGCTAGCTGCTTGCTCAGCAAATTCGACCAGCAATTCGACTGCAAGCTCAGCGAATACTGATAGTACTGTACTTCGCATCGCGGATCAAGGAATTTTCTCAGCTGGCGGGACTGTGACAACTTCTGAAGGAACTTTTGACCCAGCTAATCAATGAGAGCAAACCGGTGCCGGTCAGACTTCTCACGTTGACCATGCCAATGTTCTCTATCAAGTTCCAGAGGATGAAACAGAGGCACCAATGATTTTCCTACATGGGTATGTTCAATCTCGTATGGGTTGGCAAACAACTCCAGACGGTCGTGATGGTTGGTCAGATTATTTCTTAAAAGAAGGACATAGTGTTTATCTCGTTGATCAACCTCGTCGTGGTGCAGCAGGTCAAACCTCTGTTGCAGGAAATATCTCCACAAAAACGCTTGACCAGCGTTGGTACACCCAATTCCGTATTGGTCGTTGGGAAAATGGTCAATCTGAAGTCTATGAAAATTCACAATTCCCAAATGACGAAGAATCATTGAATCAATTCTTCCGCCAAATGACGCCAGATACAGGTATGCAGTCAGATATGGGTGCTGATTATGATAATGAAGTCGTATCTCGTGCTTTAGCGGCAACAATTGATGAAGTCTATGAAAGAACAGGTAAAAAAGCGATTGTTGTGACTCACTCACAAGGTGGGGCAGCTGGGTGGACAGCCGCTCGCTATACAGACAATATTGGTGCTATTGTAGCCATTGAACCAGGTGGGGCACCAAGTACCGATAGCGACGAGTTCAAAGCCATTGTCGAGAAAAATATCCCAGTAACCTTCTACTATGGTGATGGTGATGCGGACATTCAAGCAATAGGTATGTGGCAAGCAATGCGTCAAACCGCCTATGACTTTGCGGATGCTATTGAGAAAGAAGGTGGCAATGCAAGTGTCGTTGACTTACCCAAAGAAGGTATTGAAGGAAATACTCACTTCATGTTCCAAGATAAGAATAGCGATGAGATTGCAGCGCACATTGAAGATTGGTTGAAAGAAAACGTAGAGTAATCGATGATCGGTGAAGTGATTGGTACTATCGCTTCACCCTTTTTTATAGAATAGGGGAGAAGATATAGCAATGAATAAGGAAGAATATCTGCATTTGTAGATGCCGTATTGGCTATTATCTTGACGATTTTGGTCTTGGAGTTGGAATGCCCGGACTCATTAACTGTAGAAGGATTTTGGGCATTACGGAACAACTTTTTTGCTTCATTAGCAAAAGTTGTCTATAGCCTGATTGTCTAATTCATTACCGTTTCAAACAGAGGTCTTTATCGTTCGCTTTATCAAGATGATCCAAACAATCTTCTCTTAAAACAACGAATTGAAGACATGAAGAAATGGATATTCTTTGATACGATTGGGAAAGTCGTCGGTCTTGTCTAGTCAGCTACTATTTTTCCGCCGGCCATGCTTCTTTCCGTTCTTTTGACTCTGGTAGTTCTTGTGATTCCAAGGCAATTGAATGAGGATTAGGTTTAGAATAGATAGCAGTATTAAAAAAATGAATACTGCTATTTTTCTTTGCTATTGTACAGGTAAATGAAATAGGATTATAATGAATTCAGAAAGTGAGATGAATCCTATGAAACACGTTAGTTTGAACAATGGAGTGAAGATGCCAATTCTTGGCTTTGGTGTTTTCCAAATTCCTGCCAGTGAAACCAAGCAGGCCGTACTTAATGCTATTAAGGTTGGCTATCGTCATTTTGATACGGCTCAGTCTTATGCCAATGAAAAAGAAGTTGGTGAAGCTATCGCAGAATCAGGTTTGCCAAGGGAAGAATTTTTTATTACTAGCAAAGTCTGGCTAGAGCATTACGGTTATGAGAAAACGAGAAAAGCTGTTCTACATTCATTGGAGGTCATGGGCTTAGATTATCTAGACTTGATGCTCCTCCATCAGCCATTTTCAGATTATTATGGCTCTTATCGTGCCTTGGAGGACTTGTATAAGGAAGGAAAACTGCGTGCTATCGGTGTTAGTAATTTCTATCCAGATCGTCTCAGTGATTTGGTGGCTTTTAATGAAATCACACCACAGGTCAATCAAGTTGAAACCCATCCGTTTAATCAACAGATTTTCGCACAAGAGAATATGATCAAAAACAATGTTCAGATGGAGTCATGGGCTACTTTTGCAGAAGGTAGAAATGGCATCTTTTCTCATCCGACACTAGTGGCGATTGCGGAAAAATATGGTAAGTCCACAGCTCAAATTATGGTTCGTTGGCAGGTGGAGCGTGGTATCGTCTGTTTGACAAAATCAGTAAAACCAGAGCGTATGGCTGAGAATATTGATGTTTTTGATTTTAACTTAACGGATGAAGATATGACAGCCATTGCAGAACTTGATACAAAAGAAAGTCTGTTTTTCAATCACCAAGATGCTTCAACAGTTGACATGTTCTTGCATTTGATTGAACAGAGAAAAAATGGAGAAAACTAAATGGAGAAAAGGGAAGGAAGATGCTTTTTGCCAACCTTTTCACTTTGTATGATTTCCGATATGAAAGGAATAGAATAATGACTATTAAACAGACTGCTGGGCGTGAAATTCTAGGGGATTTTGCGCCAGAATTTGCTCATTTTAATGATGATATTCTGTTTGGAGAAAACTGGAATAACCCAGCTATTGATTTAAAGAAACGTAGTATGATTACAGTTGTGGCCTTGATGGCTCAGGGAATTACAGACAGTTCACTAGAGCATCATCTTCAAAATGCCAAAAATAATGGTGTCACAAAAGAAGAGATTGTGGCTGTTATCACCCACGTCGCATTTTATGCGGGCTGGCCAAAGGCTTGGGCAGTCTTTCGTCTGGCAAAAGACATTTGGACAGAAGAGGAGAAATAAAAAATGTCAGATAAAGTAAGGTTTGATGAAGAAAACATCTTTGGACAAGGGCAGGAAAATGTGTCCTTTGCACAGTATTTTGATGGAAAGTCTTTTCTCAATCCGCTTGTTGATGACCAGTCGCCACTCTTTCTGGCCAATGTCACCTTTGATCCTGCTTGTCGTAATCATTGGCATATTCACCGAGCAGATAAGGGTGGTGGGCAAATCTTGATTTGTACTGCTGGCCAAGGTTGGTATCAGGAAGAGGGAAAGGAAGCAGTCAGTCTTGAACCTGGAAAAGTTGTTGTTATTCCAGCAAATGTCAAACATTGGCATGGAGCTAAAAGTGACTCATGGTTTTCACATATTGCCTTAGAAGTTCCGGGGGACAATACCAAAACAGAGTGGTTGGGGCCAGTGTCAGAAGAGGATTACTTAGCACTAAGTTAATAACTTTATATTCTCAGAGTCAGTTAGACAAGGGTCAACTGACTTTTTTGATGCCTTAATTTGAAATTTGACTATTCATTTTTGAATACTAATATAGATTTTTGGTATTTTTCAAACCGCTATTTTAGGGCTATACTACTATTATCAAAAGAAAGTGAGAACGAATATGACTCAATTATTTACAAATAAACTTGCCTTAGTAACAGGTGGCGGATCAGGAATCGGTCGTGCCATTGCAGAAAGTTATGCTAAAGAAGGGGCCAAGGTTATCATTGTTGGCCGTCGTGAAGCAGTCTTGAAAGAAGTTTCTGAAGCTAATGAAGCAATTAGTTATGTTGTAGCAGATATTACTAATTCAGCAGACGTGACTAAAATCGCAGAAACAATTCGATCAGACTTTAATGGTCAGTTGGATATTTTAGTTAATAATGCAGGTTGGGCACCTGTTACACCACTTAAAGAGTTGACAATGTCAGATTATGATCGTGCCTTTGCTCTTGATGTGCGGGCTTTATTGGATGTCACGATTCAAACATTACCGTTTATTCTTCAATCAAAAGGGAATATCATTAACCTATCAACGGTTGGCGCTCAGCACCGTGGTCCAAATATGTCTATGTATCTTGGTGCTAAGGCAGCTGTCGAAAACTTTACACGGGTCTGGGCCATGGAGTTGGCAAATGATGGTGTCCGCGTCAATGCTATTGCACCAGGTGCCATTAGCACAGATATTTGGAATTTAACCGATTTATCAGATGAAGAAGCCAAGGCACATGAGCAGGCTATTTCTCAATTAATCCCTATGCACCGATTTGGACGTCCCGAAGAAGTTGCAAGTCTGGCAGTCTTTCTAGGTTCTGAACAAGCCTCATTTGTGACAGGTGCTATTTACGGTGTTGATGGTGGACAGGGGGCAAGCTAAGAAATGTAGAAATGGATATGAAACATAAAAAAATTATAGTGGTTCTTAGTCTATTATTCCTTATTATAGCGGTAGGTAGTTGGATTTATTTACAAATGAGACAAGATATAGTGCAGACACCTGCCAATAATTCAAGTAATCGAATGCAAGAAACGCAAGATGTGCCTCTGTCCTATTTGGAGGAGGTAGAAAATGGCGGAACAATTGAAGAGGTTACTTATAATAGCAAAGATTATTCAGATGCTAACCAAGATATTGAAAAAGTAGCCTATGTTTATCTTCCTCCAGGGTATGATGTGGACGATGAATCAGCTTCCTACAATATTCTGTATCTGATGCATGGTTGGAGGATGACTGCTGGAGATTTTTTCAAATATTCTGTTTATGTTAGCACAAATCTGATCAAAGGATTCTAATTCAGTATATAACATGTGGCACTTGATTTAACAATGTGCTAATCTAAAATCCTGAAACAGCAAAAATCTTCAATAACTTGAATAGGTATGATTATTGAAAATAAAAAAGAGATGAAAGTTTCTTTCCGACAATAATTTTATCTCTCTACGTATGTGACATGTTGAATGTTTAAAAATGATAGTTATTATAGCAATGGTAAAATAACATTAACCCAGAACCAAGAAAGTGGCATGACGAGAATCATGGCTGGTATCATGTCGGCAATTGGGAACATTTTCAGTTTGACCATACGGAAACCTGTGGCAAGCATTAGAAAACCACCGCAGGCTTTGAAATCAGCAATCATATCAGGTGTTGTAAGTGGCACGATGAAGGCTGACAAGAAGAAAAGGCAGTAGAAAATGATAAATTGTGGAATGGCAATAAGTGATACCACATAACCTAGATTACAAGCAAAAATAGCTGCTGTAAAGAAGTCCAAAATTGATTTTGAAATCAAGATTGTTGAATCATCAGTCATTCCTGCATCTAGACTACCATAAATACCAGTACCGCTTGCGCAGAAAAGTACGATAACAGTTAACAAGGTAGCAAGGTAATCTTCATGAGATAGTGATGAATGGTCGTTTGGCATGATTTTTGCCATGCTACGTTGCATGAGGGCACCGCCTTTGTTAATCCAATCACCGAGATGAAGTGCAAGTCCAATCTCTGTTCCGATAACGATGGCAAATATAACAGCGGGCATGTATTTCATCAATCCCATAGATGAAATCCCCATTCCCATTGAGCAGACCCCAAAAATCATATTGATTTGTGTCTTGAAGTCTTCTGATAATTTGTTTCCAACAAGACCACCTAGGAGCCCTCCAAAAACGACTGATAGGGAATTAATGATGACGCCAGTAGGCATACAATTTTCCTCCTTCATAAGAACAAAGTCATTAACAGTTTGAAAACATTAGTGTTGACTGCTAGACCGTGTTCTATTATTGTGAATTCTTTCTTTTCTGTTACATTTTAACACCAACTTTTTAAAAAACAATTCAGATTTTTGTGATATACTATTCTAAAATGGAATAGTATTAAGAATAGGAGCAGGAAATGAATTTCCAAAAATTTCAAGTCTTTCTTAGCTTGTGTGAAACATTGAATTACACCGAGACAGCAGAACAACTTTATACAACGCAAGGAAGCATTTCAAAGCAAATCATTGGGCTTGAAAAAGAGTTGGGTGTGATTTTGTTTAATCGTAAACATCGTCAAATTTCTCTGACAGAAGAAGGGGAGATTGTGCGAGTTTATGTTCAAAAGATTATGGGCACTTTTCAAGAAATGCAAGAGACATTAGAGGATTTGTCTGAACAAGAAAAACATAAACTAACCATTCATGGTATTCCGAGTATGTCTTCTTATCCTATTATTTCAGATATTGCAGCTTTTCAAAAGCAGTATCCTGATTACACGGTTGTAGTCGAGGAAGAAGAGGCTGACCAGCTGATGCATAGTTTTGATGATGGCATCTGCGATGCAGTCTTTACGCGTTCTTTTACCAAAGCTGCTCCTGATATTTATGATAGTCTAACCTTGGATTATGACCGTTTTGTCTTGGTTTTGCCTGAAAATCATCCCTTAGCCAACAAGGAAAAACTTGATTTGGCTGAATTGAAAGATGAGACATTCTTCCAACTTGGCAATAAAACGCAGTTGCTCCAAAATGTACGAGAACTTTGTCATACTTATGGTTTTGAACCGAAAATGGGCTATCAAGGAAATCGTATCAATCTCATCATTGATTTTATTGAAAAAGAAATGGGTGTTTCGGTGATGATGGAAAAATTGGTTGCACCGTATAAAACGAAAGCAATTATCTGTCGTCCGTTGGAGGTTGATATGGTGTCAGAAATGAATCTAATCCGTCGTAAGAAGAAAACAACACCAGCTTTGGATGTATTTTGGAAAGGAATGCAAGAAAAATATTCCAAACAGGAATAGGAAAACGCCTAACTTGAATTGTTTATCGGTGATTGAAGGTTTACACTTTTAATATGAAATCTTTAAGAAGGAAGTAAATCTTATGTCAGAACAACCTTATGATTTGCGTAAAGTCTTGGAAGAACTTAAAGAAATTCCAGGACAATACCATGAAACGGATGTTGAAATCGATCCAAACGCTGAAATTTCTGGCGTTTACCGTTATATCGGAGCTGGCGGTACCGTAGAACGTCCAACTCAAGAAGGTCCAGCAATGACCTTCAATAACATTAAGGGATTTCCTAATGTTCGTGTCAATATTGGTACAATGGCAAGCCGTAAACGTGTTGGTCAAATTCTTCATCATGATTACAAAGACCTTGGACATCTTTTGAACAAAGCCGTTGAAAATCCAGTGAAACCTGTTAAAGTTTCTAAGGGCCAAGCACCTGCTCAAGAAGTTGTTCACTTAGCAACTGATGATGATTTTGATATTCGTAAGCTCATTGCTGCGCCAACAAATACAGAATACGATGCAGGACCTTACATCACAACTGGTTTGGTTTATGGTTCAACGCCAGATAAATCAATGAGTGACGTTACAATTCACCGTATGGTTTTGGAAGATAAAGATACTATTGGTATTTATATCATGCCTGGCGGTCGTCACATTGGTGCTTTCTTGTCAGAATATCAAAAACTTAACAAACCAATGCCAATTACAATCAATATTGGTCTTGACCCTGCTATCTTGATTGGGGCAACATTTGAACCACCAACGACACCACTTGGTTACAATGAACTTTGGGTTGCAGGTGCGCTTCGTAACGAACCTGTTCAATTGGTTGATTCTATCGCTGTTGATGAAGTTGGTATTGCACGTTCTGAATTTATCATTGAAGGTGAAATCCTTCCAAATGAAACAATTCAAGAAGATATTAATACGCACACAGGTCATGCCATGCCTGAATTCCCAGGTTACAATGGTCCAGCCAATCCAGCTTTAAATGTTATCAAAGTTAAAGCGGTCACTCACCGTAAAGATAATCCAATTATGCAAACAACAATTGGCCCTTCTGAAGAACACGTGTCAATGGCAGGTATTCCAACAGAAGCTTCTATCCTTAACTTGGTTGATAAAGCTATCCCTGGTAAAGTGCTTAATGTTTACAATCCACCAGCTGGTGGCGGTAAATTGATGACAATCATGCAAATCCGCAAAGAAAATCCTGCAGATGAAGGTATTCAACGTCAAGCTGCATTGCTAGCATTCTCATCTTTCAAAGAACTCAAAACAGTTATCCTTGTTGATGAAGATGTGGATATCTTTGATATGAATGATGTCATGTGGACAATCAATACACGCTTCCAAGCCCACAAAGATATTATGTCGTTGGAAGGTATGCGTAACCACCCACTTGACCCATCAGAACGTCCAGAATATTCACCAGAACACATCCGTGTACGAGGAATGTCATCTAAACTTGTCCTTGACGGTACAGTACCATTTGACATGAAAGACCAATTTGAACGTGCTAAATTTAAAGAAGTTCCTGATTGGAAAAAATATTTAGATTAATTGCTAACTCATTTTAGCTAATGAAACTGACATTATTTGATAAAATGAGATAGAAGATAAGGCAAGTAATCATGAATAAGAGGCTAGAGCTAATCTTCCAACCTCTTATTTTAAGAGACAAAGGGCGTATAAAGAGCAAAGAAAAAATGGTGGTAAGCCAGAAATCTATGATTTCCTCTGCTTAACCCTGCCAGAATGACTAGAAAGATGTGGTTGACTGTTAAGGTGACAAAGTTTTCAGTCGTTTACGGTTAGTAGTAACTAGCTAACGATACAGATTTCCAACCCCTCACTCTCCCTTTTCTTGGTTCGGGCTGAAATCATCCACTGGATGATTTCACTGCATAGCCTAGGTCATCTTCAATTAAGAATTTTTAAGTTGGTAGTCGTTGGTACGCTATCTAAGCAAGTGGCAAGCTAAAAAACGATTGTCCTTATACGCTTTGAAAATCAGACTTAGAGCTTGTTGACTTATTTTGACGAATTTCGGTTATATCTGCATTTGCATTGTTTAGTCTAGTGTTGATTTTCAGTGAGTATTCATTACAAAAGTGAGGTGCTTATGAGCAAAAAACGTATTGTGGTAGCTATTTCTGGCGCTTCAGTCACAATCTATGCTATCAATTTATTAAAGAAACTAAAAGAATATCCTGACATTGAAACGCATGTGGTCATGTCTGACTGGGCACATGAGAATTTAAAACTGGAGCTCGATATGTCACATGATGAATTTGCCAGTTTGTGTGATGTGCTTTATTCTAACAAGGATTTGGGTGCCAAAATTGCTTCAGGTTCTTTCTTGACAGACGGTATGGTGATTGTTCCAGCTTCCATGAAAACTGTTGCAGGTATCGCTTGCGGTTTTTCAGACAATCTTATTGGTCGCGCAGCTGATGTGGCTTTAAAAGAACAACGCAAACTCATCATTGTCCCACGTGAGACACCGTTAAATACGATTCATTTGGAAAATTTGACAAAATTATCACGGATGGGTGTACAAATCATTCCGCCTGTACCAGCCTTTTACAATCATCCTAAGACTTTGCAAGATATTATCGACCACAATACTGCTAAATTGCTAGATGCTTTGCACATTCGCAATGATTATGCTGGACGTTGGGATGGTTATTAGATGGCAACATTTGAAGTGACAGACTATGGGTATTCTATTCAAGCGCAGGTTGACTATATTGGTGCTGACTTGTTTATTCAATTGACAGGCGGAAGCCACCCTCATATTGGCACAGTAACCACTTATTGTAAAGAAAATGCGGACAAGCAAGTGGTGCGTTTTCCAAGCCATTCAGGGCGTTTTCATAAAGATGACGTTTTGGCTGATGTTCTTTTGGAAGAAATAGCAGAGTTGTTGCCGCAAAATTGTGTGATTACCTCAGGTGTCCATGTTGACGGTATTAGTAAAGAACAAATTGCTGGCGCTTTTGAAATGACCAAAGAACTTGCTAGCAAGATTGGCACATGGTTAAAAATTGAAAAATCACCAATCAGTCACCCAAAATACCAGAAAAACACCAAACAATAAACTAGTTTAGACAAATACAACTCAAAAAACGAAACTCCTTTTAATCCATTTCAGTGAAAAAATAAATAAGCCACCCGTTTTCAACAATCGGGTGGCTTTTGGTTATGTGACTTTCAGTCCGTTTCGCTCCGCAGGTGCGAAACAAATAAACCACCCGCTATGCGGGTGCGCATCGCTGGTTATACCAAAAAACTCCA
>NZ_JAUSTM010000036.1 GCF_030812835.1 Streptococcus moroccensis | reverse complement strand
AATAACCGTCAAACAACGATTAAGAATCACTTTTATAAGTACCCTCGAAAGGTTCGAGAACAAGTCAAAGTGGTGACCGTAGACATGTCTGGTAGTTATATTCCTCTGATTAAAACCATCGCTTTTTTATTTTTTGGCTCTGGCTGAAATAGTCCACTGGACTATTTCACTCCCACTGGCAGAAATTGTACTCGATCGTTTCCACATCGTACAGCACCTGGGACGTGCTATGTTGTCCACTCGAATTGCCATCATGAAAGAGTTTGACGACAAGTCTCTGCCTTACCGAGCTCTTAAAAATCATTGGAGATTGTTCCAGAAAGAGAGTCGCCAATTAGCTGATAAACCCTTCTATTCGAGGACGTTTAGACAAACTTTAAGACCTAAGGAAGTCGTTGAGAAAACACTAGCTTTCTCAAACGACCTCCGCTATTACTATGACCTTTATCAGCTGCTCTTATTCCATTTTCAACAGAAGAAACACACTTACTTTTTTGAACTGATTGAAGAACACATGACTACTGTCAACTCAACCTTTCAAACCGTCTTTAAGACCTTTAAAAAATATAAAAAATACATTACTAATGCCCTAGAATTACCTTATTCCAACGCTAAACTAGAAGCCACTAATAAACTGATCAAAGATATAAAACGAAATGCCTTTGGTTTTAGGAACTTCAAGAACTTTAAAACTAAAATTTTGATCGCTTTGAACGTGCAAAAAGAGAGAACCAACGTGATTCTCTCTCGTACATGATATAAGTCACCCACTACAGTTGACAATGAGCCTCTATAAGAACTCTATCATCTTCAGAGAGTCTAAAGTTAATTATGAACAGAACCTGATCTAGAGCATTTTATTACCATTTAAACCAAACTTATTAATTAAACAACTTCTTTTTGCTATAACCAATCTGTCCAACTTAGACCCCTTTGTATTATATCGTTCTATTTTAAGCCCAATTGCTTTTTTCATTTAGAGGGAGTGTAAAGCGTTTTTGAAGCCAGGCTTCAGCAAGATCTACCCACTGTCTTGCGTCAGCATTCACTTCCGTCAAGGCTGCCGCTGTCGCTTGTGTTGCGAGCGCTAATCCATGCTGACCTTCTTCAAAAATATGCAATTCAAATGGGATGCCAGCCTCAGCAAGGGCTGTTCCTAGGCGTGTGGATTGACTGACTGGAACAAGCATGTCCCCAGCGGTCGCCCAGATAAAGGTCGGCGGCGTTGTCTGATCAACTAAGCGTGCTGCGCTAGCTTGGAGCAATTGCTCCTCTGAAGGGTTCTCTGTACCAAACAAGGAGATATTAGCCACTCGAAAGAGGCCTTGAGCCATCTTATCTTGCGTCTTAACATGTGCCTCATGAGCAAAGTAATCTGTAATGGGATAACCTGCGATAATCGCTGCAGGCTTGATTTTGGTCACATCAAAGACATCCGTCACAATTGGTTTATTCCAATGGACACTGTAGTTAGTCACATTATTACCCCCAGCAGAAAAGCCACAAAGAGCAATCTTATCTGTGTCAACCAACCATTCATCTGCATGATCATGGATGAGGGTTAAGGCCTGAGCAATATCATGAATGGCTGAAGGAAATACGGTATCTGCTCTGCCTTTAACCTGACTTGAAAAAAGCTGTTCGAACGCATCATCTGCTTCTAAGAGGACATGATAGCGCAAGACAAAGGCGTGGTAACCCATGCTCGCAAAGCGCAAGGCTATCGCCTCTCCTTCACGGTCCGAACAGTTAAGATAGGCGCCGCCAGGACAAATCAAGATAGCAGGTCGCTTTTTCCCATCGAGCAATTCAGGAGAATCGCTAATAACATAGGTTGTTAAATCAACATTGGTTCTGTTTTGATCTAAATTAAAGGTTTCAATAATCATCTCATCACACTTTCTAAATAACGTCTGTCATTTAATTGTTTCACAAATAATCGTTTCACAAAACGGTAGAGCTGGTATCCCTGCTTGATTATATAAATTGAGGGTCATCCAGTTGGAACATCCCAAACTGACACGCCATTCTTTAGGAGCCTTGGCTACAGCGAGCGTCAAGATTAGCTTATCTTGGTCAAGACTCTCTGTAAAGGAAATCTCCTCACCATCAGCCTCCAGTTTCAGAAATGCTACGCGCTCACCCTTAATCACTAATCCTTCTTCAGCATGATTAAAATGAAGTACCAATTGCCCCGCATCATAAGTTACACTTGCGATAGTAGGCCCATCTGCCTCTATCAGATGTCCGTATGTGTGTTTTTGAGCTAATAAAGCTAGTCGTTCTCCTACCGTCTTTTTATTTTTAGGGTGTATGTCAAATTGTTCACCTAGGTCAGAAATGGAGCAGAGGTAGGTCAAATCTGTTTCCTTGACTGCCTTTTGCTGGCACTCACGAATGATATCATACCGAATAGCCTTATTCTCCAACCAAGACTCATAACCTGGTAATTGAACGATGTAAAAAGGTACATCTTCTC
Source organism: Streptococcus moroccensis (assembly GCF_030812835.1). Classification (GTDB taxonomy): domain Bacteria; phylum Bacillota; class Bacilli; order Lactobacillales; family Streptococcaceae; genus Streptococcus; species Streptococcus moroccensis. The sequence goes on along the minus strand of NZ_JAUSTM010000036.1, from coordinate 9,848 downwards.
CAAAAACCAAACGCCAATCTCTAATAAGTCCCTTCAACAAAGATTTGTATTGGTATTGTTTATTGTCGATATCGTTGCTTTCTCCTTGATACCAGAGAATCCCAGCTATCGCGATATCCCTTAACTGAAGAACCATATTCTCAAATAGACTCGCGGGGAGGGCTTGGGGTTGCAGTGAAGCCATGTAGGACTTTATGTCTTCGCCAATACTTGAAAACAAGTCAGCTAAATCTTCTACTTTAACCGTCCTAGGCATAACCAATTCTCCAAAAGCATCTTCAAAAGGGAGACCTCTGTTATTTAGTGGAGAGTTCAGCTGGTTTTCCCAGTACGCTGCTACATTTTCTGTATCTAACCAATCATGGTAAACATCGATTGTATCTGGATCTAATTGTTGAATGGTCTCCAGTTTCATCCAGGATTGAATCTGAGTACCACCCCAGTTACAACCGATAATGCCCACAGGACAATCCAGTGCACTTGATAAATTTTTAGCGAAGTAATAGCCAACAGCCGACCACCAGTCAATATCCTCAACACTTGCTTGTCGCCATCTAGCCATCTGAGAAAAATCGAAAGCCTCTTTAGCTTCTGGGAAAGCTATTTCAGGAACATCATAAAAATAAATATGCTTAGGTAAGTTATTAATTTCTTCATTAAGATGTTTCTCATAGCGCATGTGAAATTCCATATTTGACTGACCACCTGCTAACCACAATTGCCCTATTGCAACCGTAAGCTCAATCTTACTCCCATTAGAAGAGACTAGAAGTTTTTCACAATAAGAGTTGTCTAAAGGTGGGAGCTCTAATTGCCAATTGCCTTCGGAGTCAGAACAACAAGCCACGGAATGGTTTTGTAGAGTCACATTTATTTTACTATTTGCAATAGCATTTCCCCAAATCTTTTGGGCAACTCCTGACTGAATGACCATATTGTTTTGAAAATATTCTGCTAATCTTAACATCTCATCACCCTTTCTTTAAGCTACTGTCAGAATATAGCGTTGATAGGCTTTCAATGGCGTTTCTGCTTGATTAGCTACCTCTAGCAAGATATGGAAGGTATTTCCTGGCTGAGCATCGGCAGGAATTGTAAAGGTGACTTTCGAGCTGTCACTTCCAGGCATCGGTAGTTGGGTATTTAGGAGCATTCGTTCAAAATACTGGGCAATTGGAATTTCCATATCACATAGTTTTCCATCACCAATATAATCAATATCGCGAAAAGCTTCTACACCATCGAGTATAACTAGTTTTTCATCACGTTTACAAATCAGATTCAATTCTGACTTTCAAAATATTTCGCAAAATACTGACATTTTTACCTCACAATACCTATTAAATCTTCAAAATTTGAAAGCTGGAATGTTACATTTGGATGGCTTTTTGCATCACCTAAGCCAGCACTATCAAATCCCCCCCTACTCGCTGCCTCAACGCCAGAAATCGCATCTTCTACCACAAGTGAACAGCTTGGTAAAACACCTAACATCTCGGCTGCTTTTGTAAACACTTCTGGATTTGGTTTTGCATGAGAAATATTCGTACCATCACTAATTGCGTCAAACATATTAATAATTTCAAGTTTTTCAAGTATTCTTTTAGCATTCTTGCTAGAAGAGCCAATTGCTATTTTAATACCAATATTCTTTAAATCTCTTAATGTCCTTAGTACACTCTCATCTAAATCTTGAGGTGCCATGTAATCCAGTAAATGTAAATAATAATCATTTTTCGCCTCTGCCAGAAATGCTTTTTCATTTGGAGACAAGTGACATATTCCTGACTCCTTTAAAATGATATCTAAACTATCTAGTCGTCCTACACCACGTAATTTCCCATTTATTGTTTCATTAAATGTCGCACCAATCTTATCTGCAATAAATTTCCATGCTTTATAATGATAAGAATCTGTATGGCAAATCACACCATCTAAGTCAAAAATCACTGCTTGATACATTTTTTCACTCTTACTACCTATAATCTTAAATACTCTTTTTGACAAAAAGGATCTACAGGACTTTGTCCCACGAACTCAGTTCGTCCCATAATTTTATCCATAATTTCTTTCATGATAATTTCACTATTGCTATATGAATTTATTAATGTTTTCGCCATAGGAGCATCAAATAAGTGATACGGATTTGCGGTACTAATAAATAAAGTTGGTATTTCTTTTGTAAACCAAGGGACATCATCTCCTAGTCCAAAGATGACATTCCAATCTAACCGAGCAGTAGTATTATTTGAAGCATTTTCAATATTAAAAACGTATACATATAAATCCTTTGTTGGAACAAATTCATGAATACTTCGATATAACTCTCCAATCAACTCTTCCTTTTCTGAAGTTAAGTTAAATCCCATTAAATCTTTAGCCTCTAACGTTACAGATCGATCACGAACGGTGACATCAAACCCCTCTCTTTCAAATAATTTTCTCCATTTTTGAACTTCTAAATCCTGTGAATCCGTTAATTTCCGCTGAATGACATTAAGATAAATTCTTTTATATTTCTTTGGCGAGATAGGCAAAAGCTGTTGAGTGTCTTTTACCAAAGTAACAGATTGCTCAGCGACTTTTTCAGCCCATCTGTTGTGTTCTTCACAGCCCACAACAGATAGTTGTTCTTCCGGAGGAACTAGCTCACCTTTCTGTTGTCTTATATGTAATTTCAAAGATGCCTTTAATGCTAACACTCTGGTGACTGCATCTTCAAATCGCTCCTTCGTTATTCTTCCGTCCAAAATTCCCTTTTTCACAAAATCGATATCTTCGTCCAAACTTTTGTTAAAAAGGATTATGTCACAGCCTGCAGCTATGGATGCAACAACAGACTCTTCTCGCTTCATCGCTGTTGTATATCCTACCATACACGTAGAATCTGTTGTGATTACACCATTGAATCCAAGCTTCTCTCTTAACAATCCAGTAACTAACTCACGCGAAACAGATGCTGGATAATACTGTTCCTCCACAGTTGCATTGGGATTCATCTGCTTCACATAAGCGGGCTGGGCAATATGACCTACCATGACACTTTGTGCACCCTTGTCAATCAATTCCTGATAAATATCACCATAGGTTGCATCCCATTCCTCACAAGACATAGGATTTACAGAGGTTACAATGTGCTGATCTCGCTCATCGCATCCATCTCCTGGAAAATGCTTAATAGCAACGGCAACATCATTTGCCTTAGCTCCCTCCATATATGCAGCTCCCATCTCCTTTACACGATTTGGATTTGAGCCAAAAGTCCTTACATTAGTAATTGGATTTTTAAAATCATAATCAATATCAACAATTGGTGCAAAGGACCAATTCAAACCAACTGAAGCGCCCTCTTTACATGCCACATAACCCATTCGATACGCATTTTTCGAATCATTTGTAGCCGCAATCACCATTGGTTTACCAAAGCTTGTTCCTTCAAAACAAATACCATCACCACCGGATTCAATATTGGCAGCTAATAAAAGTGGAATTTTTGCCATCTTTTGAATACGTTCATGAGTTGAACGAACATCTACTTTTTTGCCAGTACGATACATGATTCCACCAACATGGCAGTCATTAACCAAATGCCGCAAATACTCTTCTTTATCAGAGAGGCCCAGTGGAACAAACAATTGACCTACCTTTTCCTCAAACGACATTTCACTCTTTACTTTCTCAATCCATTTAATATCCGCATCATTTAAAAAAAAAGGATTTTGTTTTAGTCTTATATCCATATTTGTTTCCCCTCATCTATATACGTATGCGATTTTTGTCATAAACAATATTGCCTTTAGCATTTGCGAAATCCGAAAAATCAAAATCCTTAGCGATTAGCCCTTGTGTTCCCATAAACTCATAAGGAATATCTGCTGTTTTTCCATTCTGAATATCTTCGCAAACCGCAACTACATCTTCCATGAGTCCAAGGTAACCAACTCCATTGCCATGGGATAAGAGAACTTCATCATATCTTCCGTTCACTTTTTTAATAAGCGATTTCACATGTTTCTCATATTCCTCTACGGAAGTTGTATACTCATCAAACAAAAAAGTAAACGTGTTACACGCATCTCCAGTTAGTAAATAATTTTTTCCGTCATGCTCCTGAATTAAAAAGGTTAGACACCCTTTCGTATGACCTGTACAAGCAAATGTTTCTATTGTTACATCACCCAAATCAAATTTCTCACCCTCCTTCAAATCCAGAAAATCATCAAAAGATGGAGATTTAATATAATCTTCTTCAGCAACAAAGATTCCCAATCCATCCGCTTGTAGCATCGAAATCCCCTCCATTCGGAATGAATCCTTTGCATGCTTTTCAAAAACACAACGATCCTCATGATTTAAATATACAGGACATCCTGCGTTAAGAAATTCTTGTGCTCCCATGGCATGATCTAGATGTCCATGGGTAATTAAAACTTCAAGTGGCTTTCCTAGTCCTTTGTGCTTTCTACGGATATCCTCAACCGCAAGATATAAACTTCCGAATCCACTTCCGGTATCTATCAAGATATCCTTTTTTTCACCTTCTACCAGATACATCAGTTCAGTGGAAAAGCCATAAATTCTTGTAACATGTTTCGATACTTCTTCACTTCTAAATTCCAACATTGTAACTCCTCCTATTTTCTATGCTTCAACTCTAATTCGTGCTGCATCTGTGCACTATATTTATCCAAATCTAACAATAAACTTAGAATAATCAACAATACTCCTACAATAGCTAATAACCATGTATAAGAAAATACAATCGCATTTTTTGCAGCCTCTGTTTGTACCATTACCAAACCGTCATAACCCCCAGCTGCTAGAATCCAGGTGGCCACTGCAGGACCAAGACCCATACCAAGTTTTTGTCCCAAACTAAATCCTGCTATCGTAATACCTTCTGAACGGACTCCTAATTCCCACTCACCATAATCAATAACGTCACCAGTGAGTGCAAAAGCACAAGAAAACATACTACCCAAAAAAAATCCTTTGATAATGGTGAGCACGACAAGCAACGGAATATTTATATAAGTCAATCCCATTAGAACGGATGTTACTGTAATCACTATCGCACTCAAAACCATAATCTTCTGTTTTCCAAACTTTCCAACCAACTTAGCCACAATCATATTCATAAATAACGCTGGTAACATACCAGCAACGGAAAGGAGACCAACTAAATTTGCATTATTTAATACACTGTTGCTGAAATAATATCCCACTGCCCCTTGTGCCATGTTATGAAATAAGAGTAAACTAAAAACAGCCATTTCAATCCAGAAATATTTATTGCGTATTATTACTTTTAAAGAAGCCTTGAAGGATTCCTTTGACTGTCCAATCGGAACATGTCCTTCATCTTCATAGATGTTCTCTCTAGTCCCCCAGAAACCAACTAGTATGAATATTGCAGACAAAATTGCATACACACAAGCCGTATTTCGGAAGCCAATTCCCACCGTCAATGGAACCCAAAAAATGGAAACCGCCATACCTAATATCTGGTTAACAATTTGTCCCATTGCCGCAATCTTCTGTCGTTCGACCCCATTAAATGTAATAATTGACAGCAATGCTGTATGTGGAATCACAAAAGATGTAAATCCAATACAATTAATAAAAAAGTAAGTAATATACGCATAAATTAATTTGCCGTTCATACTCAAATTTCCAGGTGTACTAAATTCAAAAATCAACGCTACAAAAATAAGTATTGCACTAACCAAAAGCCACGGTCTTGCTTTTCCCCAACGTGTCTTCGTACGTTCAACAATTGCCCCCATTAAAAAATCCGTTACAATATCAGCGAAACGCATCAAGAGCATCATTGTCCCTACAGAAGCTGCAGTAAGTCCTACAGAATCTGTTAAGTATGCAGCGAGGAATCCTCCAATTATAGTAGTGACAACATTTCCTCCACCAGATGCTAAAGAATAACTGATTTTTTCTCTTGTATTTACATATCCGGTTTCTTTGATTTTTGTTCCAGACATTATTATTTCCTCCATAATATTTTTACAAATTTAGAAAACGTTTTCTTTAAATATTATTATAGAAAAGTCTCTTTATCATTACTCTCTTACTAACATCTATTTTTCCCGATTATTTTACAAAAAAAAAAATACAAAACCTGACAAATAGATCTTTGTCAGGTCATAAAAACAAGATTTTACGTCAATTATTAGTGACTTTTTTTCTCATGCGAATCAATCGCACCTCATGCTCATCGATGGTTCCAGATATTTTCAGTTTCTTGTCCAACATTCTGCGTTGCTCCACAGTGTACCCTGGTTGTGACACTTCTTCCAAATACTTTTGTTTCTTCGCATTTAGAATCGAAGGAGCTCCCATTCTCCGCCAATAATCATACGAACTTCCAGATTCTCTGCAAATACGCGTGGTTTCAATCTCCCAGATCTCATCAGTATCTCCAAAAAATTCAATACAGAAATTCTGAACACCACAACTCTGAAAACTATAGTAACGATCAATAGTCAGTTGCTCTTCCCTCGAAACAATTTCAGACAAATGAATAGCCGGATCGGGTGGACAATAATTATATAAAAGAATTGTAAAAACACTTCCATCCTTTGATTTTGAAATTGCATAACCATTATTACGGTCGACATAGTATCCTTCCATCTGATTCAATAAACCATAAGTATGATACATTGCCTTAGGCACATTTTGAGTAAATAAAGCTGGCGTCCCAGTAAATAGCTGATTCGAATCCTCGTCACTATACACAACTGAAGCTACTAATGATTCCACTTTTCCCAAATTCTCCATTGCATGTTTAGCAAGAAAAGCTGAATTATAACAAGTATCACTCCCCAAATCTTTATACCAAATCGTAGAATTCCAATACAAAAAAGTAATGGGAAGTCCTTCTAATCCTTCTTCTTTTAGAACTTCTTTAATTAAATCTTCATCTTTAGCTAACAGATCCGGATCTGCGCAAAGTGGAACTGGCTCTTCTGTCATCGCATCAATCTTTTCTAGAATCTTATCGCGATTTGTTTTATCATAGTCCACAAAAAATTCCTGTAGACTAAGTAAATTCGGAATACAATTATTTTTTTTACAAAACACTAAAAAAGAAGATAGTTCCTTTGTCCCATCCACTCGGAGTAGACCACAGTCAAAGGTCCCTCCTGTAATAATCGCTTCAGGAAGGAATGCGCGTATTACTTCAAAGGTTTGCCTATAATATTCTAAATAATCCTCCATGGAGTAAAATCCATATGATACATACAAGGCAGGTGTAATAGAAAATCTCCATTGCGAAATTTCCGCTACTCCATAGCGTTCACTTATATGATCCATAAACGAAGACACCAAATTGCTCCAACGATTCAAATCATTCGGGAGTTCCATGTATGCACCGTAAAATTCATTTTTACGCTTGGAGGTCAATTGACCTGGAATTCTACCAATCTCAATCCAAGGTTTCATCGAAACAGCACGAATACGATCCAACACCTGATCGATAAGGTAAAAATCAAAATTTGCGCTACCATCGCCACCTAGAAAATAGGCATGCATCGTATCATCGAATATTCCCTGAATCTGGAGATATTCCGGCTTTATTTGACAACTAATGCGCTCGACTGTCTTAGAAAATTCGTCATCCAATAATAATTTTGCGTATCCACACCCAATTGCCACATTTGTGACAGATTTTCGATAGACGCCGGGACTTTTAAGTGAAATCGAAACATTCATCATCGGACGCTGAGGCTTAGAAAGAATTTCCGTCTCTGCTTCTATTCCAGCATATTTCAACAAGCCGATATCATGCATAGATCGATTTTTTGCCTGTGCATCTTCCTGGTACCATTGACGGGAAATTTTATACTTATAAGGGGTCATGCCATATTGCTTTTTAAAATTATAAATCAATGTATTAGGATTTCCAAAACCGACAGATAAAGCAATTTCAGTCACCGATTTGTTTGTCGTACTGATTAATGAAGCCGCCACTGACAAACGAAGTTTCCGAAGGTAATCTGAAAAATGTATCCCCATCACTTCATGAAAATGTCTAGACAAATAACCTGTAGAAATATGACAGTCCTTTGCTACTTTAACAAGATTTATATCATCAGAAAAATGATGGTTTAAGTACAGCAATACTTCAGAAAGCGTATCTCTTCTAATATCATCATCCACAGCAAATTTTTGCTTTAATAAATCTAAAATACCAAGTAGATGAGAAAGACAATACACTGCTCGGTTTTTCCTATCTTGAGTATACTCCTTATAAATTATTGCGAGTTTCCCTCGAATTAATTCGTAGTACTCTCCCAATTCCTTGCGTTCAGAACTGCAACAAGCAACACTCGGCATATCTAATTGCTTTAATAAATTATAGGAAATGTAGAGTGAAACTGTGTGAGCTCCTGTTTCTCTATAATGTTCATGGTGTTCAAAAGGATTAAAAACTATAAACTCTCCTTCTCGGACCAAAATATTTGTTTTTGTCTGCATCACACCTATGCGCCCACTCATTACATAGAGAATTTCCATACAATCGTGAAGATGCGAAAATGTCATATCACAATCAATTTCAAATTCAAATTCTTTTATCATTCAAATAGCCTCTTTCTATCCTTGCTTGTCTAACTTCTCTATAGAACAAATTCAGTTACATCGAAAACTTCCAGTCCTAATTCGGAATTTTTAGTGCTATTCAAAGGGATCCCCAAGTAATATTTACTAATGTTTTAAAAAATATATCAAATAATACATTTTCATCATGTTACTTTTTTATTTATTTTTTAAATCCAAATTTGTAAAATTAAGCTAGACAGAAAAAGCCAGCGCTGTTAGGCTCAGATAAACTACCACATTTGCCTGAAAGGAACTAACATAAATGACCTACACCCATCTTATCACAAACGAACTCGTAATGATAGAGGCATATTACCAATCAGGTAAGAAAGTTTATGGCATTTTAAAGTCACTTGGTAAATCACGACAAACGATTTACAATGTTCTTTCTTTTCTGAATACTGACCATTCGACTTATGACTATTATGAGTGTTACAAAACTAACATGAAGCGTTGTATCGGAAAAACACTCAACTCACAAAACAAGTACTAGACTTTATCCAATCGTATTTAGAATTAGATTGGAGTCTCGTTGTGATAAAAGTTACCTATCCTGATAACATCCCTTCTTCTATGATAATCCTCTAACGCTTAGCTGACCGTAGCATCTTTCATTAAAATGATTTACCCTGACAAGGGAAACGAAAAACCAATGGGAAAGAAACTCGCGGGAAACAAATTTTTCGCAGAGATATTCATGAGCTCACTGAAATATATCCAGATTTCGAAAGTGAATTCGGTCATCTTTAAGGAGACACCATTGTCGGCAAGAATCATAAAAGTGCCATTATTACGCTGGGTGAGAAGCAGTTTCTTGTTTATACAAATAAATTATATTTAAATACATAAAAAATCTTGAGAAAAGGTAATTATGACCTAAAATTTCTTCCCTTATTTGAGGAAGATCTCGCTAAAATTGTCAGTTATATCTCAAAAAATCTTCATAATCCTACTGCCGCACATCCATACTACACCATTACCGTCAAAAATTTTATGATTTTCTATGTTTTAATTGGCAAGACTATGGAAGTTCGACGAATCTTATATCGAAAAAGAGAGATGGATAAGCTGCTTTTAAAGATAGAAGTACAAGCCTCACAAATTATACTGCTCCCCATTTCTCTTTTGCGATGGATGAATCATGACCACCCGTCTAACGGGTGGTTTGAACAGGGGCTATAAGCCCACATCACCAGCCAGCGCCTAAAGACGCTGGCTTTCACTTTGTTCAA
>NZ_JAUSTM010000035.1 GCF_030812835.1 Streptococcus moroccensis | reverse complement strand
GAAAATTGGATCAATCATTATCCTAAGAAAATACTGAACTATTTGTCTCCTGCACAGTTTCTTAAAAATGGCTAACTTCTACTTGAAATTTAGCATAATGATCATAGTTATTTTATGTTTTTGTAGCAGAAATGTGCAAAATAACAGGTGAGATGGTAAAATAGGCCTTGTAAAAAGAAAAAGGAGTAAGCGATGTTAACCTACGATATCATAGTCATTGGCTTTGGAAAAGCTGGCAAAACACTTGCTGCAAAACAGGCTAGTTCTGGAAAAAAGGTTGCTTTAATTGAGCAGAGTAAGGAGATGTATGGTGGAACTTGTATCAATATTGCCTGCATTCCTACTAAAACCATGTTAGTTGCTGCTGAAAAAGGTCTAAATTTTGACCAAGTTATCGCTGAAAAAGATGCAGTTGTGACTCGACTGAATGCTAAAAACTATGCGACAGTATCTGCCGGTGTTGATGTGATTGATGCAAAGGCACGATTTGTTGCTAATAAAGTCGTTGAAGTAGTTGCAGGAGATGAGGTTCGTCAACTGACAGCTGAAACGATTGTTATTAATACAGGTGCTGTTTCTATCATCCCTCCAATTTCTGGTTTAACAGACACAGCAAATGTTGTTGATTCTACAGGGATTCAACAGCTTGAGAATCGCCCTGAGCATCTCGGCATTATTGGGGCTGGAAATATTGGCTTAGAATTTGCGGGATTGTATAATCAACTCGGCAGTCAAGTGACTGTTTTTGATGGTGCTGATGCTATTTTGAGTCGCTTTGAGCCAGAGATTGCCCAAATGGCCAAAAACTATATGGAAGAAGATGGAATTAAATTCAATCTTTCTAGTGTGATTACAGCTGTTTCCTCAGTTGATGGTTCTGTTCAAGTCTCCACAGATCAGGGTGATTTTCTCTTCGATGTAGTGCTTTATGCGACCGGCCGTAAGCCAAATGTAGAAGGACTGAATATCGAGGCGACAGATATCGCCTTGACTGAACGCGGAGCAATCAAAGTAGATGATTTTTGTCAAACAACCGTTCCAGGTGTATTTGCTGTTGGGGATGTTAACGGTGGCCCACAATTCACCTACATTTCGCTAGATGATTTTCGTATTGTCAATGGCTACCTTAATGGCTTGACAACATATAGTTTGAAAGAGCGTAAAGCAATCCCAACGAGTACTTTTCTAACACCGCCTTTAGCTCAGGTCGGTTTAACTGAGGCTCAAGCTGAGAAAGAAGGCCTTAGCTATCTAACAAAGACAATACCTGTTGCAGCGATGCCCCGTGGCCATGTTAATGCGGATTTAAGAGGGGCCTATAAGGTAGTTGTTGACAAATCGAGTAAACAAATCTTGGGCGCGACCTTCTTTGGTGCTCAAGCCCATGAGTTGATAAACCTCGTTAAGATGGCAATGGATAATCATATCCCTGCTACCTATTTCCAAAATCAAATCTTTACCCATCCAACCATGGTTGAGAACTTCAATGATTTATTTGCCTTCTAGGCGACCCTATCCTACTCTATATGTAAGAGTGGGATTTTTTGAACTGTTTCCCTTTTGTCTTTGTGGTATAATAACAACATGCACAAAAAACCGACTTCAGCCTATGTTCATATACCTTTTTGCACACAAATATGCTTTTATTGTGATTTTTCAAAGGTTTTTATCAAAAATCAGCCTGTTGATGCTTATCTAGAAAGTCTCATTGAGGAGGTCATAGCCGCTGACGTTCCAGCCTTGAGAACGCTCTATATTGGCGGTGGGACACCGACTGCAATCTCTGCTAAACAGCTTGATTTTTTATTGGGTAATTTAGAAAAGCAGCTCGATCTTAGTCAAATAGAAGAATTTACGATTGAAGCGAATCCTGGTGATCTAGATCCGGAAAAAATTGAAGTCCTTAAACGTTCAAGGGTTAATCGTGTGTCTTTGGGGGTTCAAACCTTTGACAATCGAATGCTCAAACAAATCGGACGCGGTCACAATCAAGCTATGATTTATGAGAGCATTAACAGCCTCAAGGAAGCTGGTTTTCATAACATTTCAATTGACCTAATCTATGCTCTCCCTAATCAGACCATGGAGCAGGTTAAGGATAATGTTAAAAAAGCTTTAGAACTCGATATTCCTCACCTTAGTCTTTATAGCTTAATTTTGGAGAACCATACAGTCTTTATGAATCGTCAAAGACGTGGGCACCTTCACTTACCGCATGAAGATTTAGAGTCAGATATGTTTGAATATATCTTGAATGAACTTGAGGCGAATGGCTTTGAGCACTATGAAATTTCCAATTTTACCAAACCTGGGTTTGAAAGTCGACATAATCTCATGTATTGGGATAATAGTGAGTATTATGGGTTTGGAGCAGGTGCTTCGGGTTATCTTAATGGTATTCGCTATCGGAATCGAGGCCCTATTCAACATTATTTAAAAGCTATTGCTGAAGAAAAGCATGCTCGCTTAGGTCAAGAAATTTTGACCAAGGAAGAAATGATGGAAGAAGAACTTTTTTTAGGGCTTCGTAAAAAAACAGGTGTTTCAGTCGCTCGGTTTGAAGAAAAATTTGAGACAGATTTTGAAGACCGTTATGGTGCAGTTATTGATAAATTAATAGCAGATGGACTCTTAAAACCGAATCGTAAGCAGATTCAAATGACAAAAAAAGGTCTCTTTTTAGGAGATACCGTAGCTGAGCACTTTATTTTGGAGGAAAACTAATGGGACATGCCTATCAAGAAAAATTTACCATTCCTTTTGACTTTTCAGATGTCAATGGTAATCTCAAATTACCGCCCTTTCTTTCTAAATTATTAGATGTTTCTGGTCAGCACTCTGCTGAGTTGAATCGGAGTGATGTTTATGTTTTGGAAACTTACGGTCTTGTTTGGATTGTTACTGATTATGAGTTTGATATTGTGAGATTACCAAGATTTTCTGAGAACGTGACGATTCGTACAGAGGCGGTTTCCTATAATAAACTCATTTGTCATAGGCGTTTCGAAGTGATGGACGAGACAGGCGAATTACTGATGCGTGTTGAATCATACTTCGCATTAATGGATTTAGAACAGCGTAAAATTGTTCCAGTTCCAGAGGATTTGCTAGAACCGTATCATTCTGAAAAAGTTAAAAAGATTGCTCGTGGCGCTAAATATAAGAGTCTAGAGAAGCCTTCAAAAGCCAACTATCATGTCCGTTTCTTTGATATTGATATGAATGGTCATGTGAACAATAGTAAGTATTTAGATTGGATGTACGATGTTCTAGGCTATGAGTTTTTAAAAACTCATGTTCCTCGGCACATTCACTTGAAGTATAATCGTGAAGTGTCGCCGGGTGGAGATGTCTCATCAGAGTTTGAGATGGATGGACTCGTTAGCCACCACCAAATAGGCTCTGATGGACAAACGAATGCTCAAGCCATTATTTCTTGGAGGGTATTATGACGTATAAAGGCTATTTAATCGATTTAGATGGAACAATTTACAGAGGTAAGACACGTATACCAGCTGCTGAGGCCTTTGTTCATGACTTGCAAGCTAGAGGGATTCCCTATCTTTTTGTGACCAATAATACAACAAAAACCCCTGAGATGGTTCAGGATAATCTAGCTACAAACTTTAATATCCAAACGCCTATAGAAACGATATACACAGCGAGTTTAGCAACGGTTGACTATATGGATGAGATGGACTTAGGCCAATCAGCTTATGTCATCGGTGAAAAAGGTCTAAGAGAAGCTGTCACTAATGCTGGCTATACGGATGAATCAGAAAATCCAGCCTATGTTGTTGTCGGACTGGATAGCCAAGTGACCTACGAACAATTCGCCCTTGCCAGTCTAGCGATTCAAAAGGGTGCTCATTTTATTGGGACCAACCCGGACTTACGTATTCCGACAGAAAGAGGCGAACTGCCAGGAGCAGGCTCTCTTAATCAGTTACTGGCTGCAACAACAGGAGTTGATCCAAAATACATTGGTAAACCTATGGCTATCATGATGGAAAAAGCATTGGAGCGTTTAGATATGACGAAGACTGATGTCCTCATGATTGGGGATAATTACATGACGGATATTCGCGCAGGAATTGATAATGGGATTGATAGCCTTCTTGTATTAACAGGCTTTACTAAGGCAGATGAGGTAGAGAGCCTTCCTATAGCTCCAACCTATGTCCTAAACAGTCTATCAGAGTGGAGCTTCAATGATTAAACCCTCTTTACCTATTAAAACAAAACTTAGTCTTGCGCTGACATTCCTTTGCCTGTTGGCGTTAGCCATCGTGTTAACTATCTCTATCGCTTGGCTACTTTATCCCCTTGAAATTGAGTGGCTAGGATTAGAATCCCTAGTCACGCTTGATTCGGAGACGATACAGCATAATTTTAATGTATTACTCAATTATCTAACCAACCCTTTTCAATGGACCTTGGCTATGCCTGATTTTCCATCATCTGCTGATGGCCTCTATCATTTTGAGGCCGTCAAGAAACTCTTTCATCTTGCACAAGGGCTATTTTTAATGACCTTATTGCCAAGTGTATTGTTTTTAAAAAAGGCCCACAAAAGTGGAACCAAAGGATTACTCAATAAATGGTTTGCGCTTATGGCGGTAACGCCAATAGCAATAGGTTGTTTTGCTGGAATGATTGGTTTTTCCAGATTTTTTGTCCTCTTCCACCAGATTCTTTTTCCTGGAGATTCTACCTGGCTATTTCATCCAAGTCTTGACCCAGTCATCTTAATTTTACCGGAGAGGTATTTTTTACACTGTTTTCTTCTCTTTTTTGTACTTTACGAATGCTTAGCGATAGCAGGCTATTTGTGGACAAAACCAAAGCAGTTTAAGAAAAGAAATAATGAATTTTTTAAGACGCCAAAAAATGACAAAAAAATTTAAAGCCCTTATCTACTATTAAAGGGTTTTTATGATAAAATAGAAGGAGTGGAGGGGTTGGTATGATTAAAATTTTTGGCAAGTTGCGTTACCATTGGCAACCAGAATTGTCATGGTCCATTATCTATTGGTCTCTTGTTTTAACACCCTTTTTTATTTATTTGATTTTACTGTATGAGAGAGCGCGCGTGAGTATTCCTTATTATCTTCTCATGCTTGGTTGTGCGGTGCTAGTATTTTTAGGGCTACAACGTTATTTCGTCATTGAGTCGGATGGGAATCTTACCATTAAGTCTGCAAATCCCTGGAAGTCCCATACCATTCCAATCGCCAGTATCTCTAGGATTGAAGTCACTTATAGTTCTATAACGATTTTTTCAGATAAATACCCTAACGGTCGAGATTTTCATATGCGAAAATGGCCTAAAAAGTATTTTGTGAATGCCATAGCGCTTGAAGAAAGCTTTAAAGGGGAAGTTGAGTTAACAGACCATTTGATTAAATTAGATTATTTTGAAACTTACTACAGTGAACAAGCCAAAAGATCAGTCAAGTAAGAGAGCCTTTGTAGGGCATTCTTTAACGGCTTTGATGATATTGGGTTCATGAGGAAGCTCTAGCTCACGTTTGTTAGATTGACTAAAGATGACGATACCATCATCATCATAGTCAAAAACAGGTGAGTAGGTCTGGCAAAGACCACAAGCAATACAATGTTCAGGAATAATAGATACTTTCATAAGACTATTTTAATACGATATTTAAGATTATACAAGGAGAAATGATGGCAAATAAAAAACCCTGGGAAGGGAAATTATTTGATAATGTAAGTCGCAGAACGAACCGTGGGCGTCAAGAGGATCGAACTGCCCAGTTCTTTACGATTTTAATGGTGGCTTTTGCGGTTATAGTGACCTTGATTATCGGGGTGTCGATTTATCTGTCTATTGGTGGTAGTAAAACGGGTGAAGCTACAGATGTTTTTTTTAACCCAGGAGTTGATGCTGTCTCTAGTCAAGCATCAGAAGAAACTACTGTTGTAGAGGAAGAGACACCTGTTGAATCAACGGAGTCTTCTTCTTCTGAGTGGAGTGGCAATACGCTTTCGGTACAAGCAGGAGAAGGAGCAGGCCAGATTGCATCTCGAGCAGGTATTACTATTGAGCGTCTTTATGAGTTAAATCCTGAATTTTTGCAAACGGGTGCTTGGTATGCTAATCCTGGCGATGTTGTTAGAGTGGATTAGGAGAATCAATGAACAAAATTAAAATAGCCATTGATGGTCCTGCTTCAAGTGGCAAATCTACTGTAGCCAAACTCATTGCCAAAGAACTTGGCTATACCTATTTAGACACTGGTGCCATGTATCGCTGTGCGACCTTGATGGTGCTTGAAAATGGGTGGCAAGAAAACGATTTAGATAGAATCCTTAAAGGTTTAGACCAATATCCCATACGTTTTGAACGCGGACAAGATGAAAACCAACGAGTCTTTCTTAATAATGTGGATGTGACTAAACGTATTCGTGAAAATGATGTCACCAACAATGTCTCGTGGGTCTCGGCTTTTCCTGAGGTTCGTGCCAAGTTGGTAGAGCAGCAACAACAAATCGCTGCGCAAGGTGGTATCATTATGGATGGACGTGATATTGGTACGGTAGTTCTTCCGGATGCCGAGTTAAAGATTTTTTTAATTGCTTCAGTGGAAGAACGCGCAGAGCGACGCTATAAAGAAAACCTTGCTAAAGGAATTCCAACTGATTTAGAAACACTAAAAGAGGAAATTGCTGCCCGTGACTACAAAGACAGTACACGTGAAGCATCTCCTCTCAAAAAAGCAGATGATGCTATTGAATTTGACACGACGGGTGTTTCCATTTCAGAAGTGGTGCAATTTATTTTAGAAAAAGCAAAACAAATCCTTGACAGTGAATCAAGTATCTGATAAACTAGATGTTAATGAGAAAAGCAGAAGTGAGAACTTCTCGCCTTGCGACTAACGTTGTCTGGCTCTACATGCTAAGTTTCCTATGGGAATATTGTGTAGAACGGACTTGTGTTGGCAAGTTCGTTTTTGATTTTCTCAAATAAAAAAAGAGGTGACAACCATAGCAAAGCAAGACTTATTCATCAATGATGAAATCCGTGTCCGTGAAGTTCGTCTCATCGGCCTTGAAGGTGAGCAGTTAGGTATTAAACCACGTAGCGAAGCACAGGCCATCGCCGATGAAGCTAACGTTGATTTGGTGCTCATTCAGCCCCAAGCTACACCGCCGGTTGCGAAAATTATGGACTATGGCAAGTTCAAATTTGAGTACCAGAAAAAACAAAAAGAGCAACGCAAAAAACAAAGCGTTGTGACAGTAAAAGAAGTGCGTCTTAGTCCTACTATTGATAAAGGAGACTTTGATACAAAACTTCGTAATGCTGTGAAATTCCTTGAAAAAGGAAACAAAGTGAAGGTATCTATTCGATTCAAGGGTCGTATGATCACTCACAAAGAAGTTGGAGCCAAGGTGCTGGCTGAATTTGCTGAAGCTACTCAAGATGTAGCGGTTATTGAGCAAAAGCCAAAAATGGATGGACGTCAAATGTTCATGCAACTAGCCCCAGCTGAAAAAAAATAAGCGTCGATTGACAGAAAAAGGAGACTATTATGCCAAAACAAAAAACTCACCGCGCATCTGCAAAACGTTTTAAACGTACAGGTTCAGGCGGTCTTAAACGCTTCCGTGCTTATACATCTCACCGTTTCCACGGTAAGACTAAGAAACAACGTCGTCACCTTCGTAAAGCATCTATGGTACATTCTGGTGACTTCGCACGTATTAAAGCAATGTTGACTGGTTTGAAATAAGCCTAGCTTGCTTTTACTAAATTAAGAATTATTCGGAGGAATTATAAATGGCTCGTGTTAAAGGTGGCGTTGTATCACGCAAACGTCGTAAACGTATTTTAAAACTCGCTAAAGGTTACTATGGCGCTAAACATATCTTGTTCCGTACGGCTAAAGAACAAGTTATGAACTCTTATTACTATGCATACCGTGACCGTCGTCAGAAGAAACGTGACTTCCGCAAATTATGGATCACACGTATCAATGCGGCAGCTCGTATGAACGGTTTGTCATACTCTAAATTGATGAACGGCCTTAAAAAAGCTGAAATCGATGTTAACCGTAAAATGTTGGCTGACTTGGCTGTTAACGATGCAGCAGCATTTACTGCTCTTGCAGATGCAGCTAAAGAACAATTAGCAAAATAATAAAAAAGAGTTGGGGACCCAACTCTTTTTTATTATGCTTTTTACAGTGACATGATGACTACGCACCCATAAATGTTTTAATTTCAGCCTCTGTCATTCCTGAATCGCAGCGGACGGTTACTTGTCCGTCAAGAACTCGAACAAAACCTGGCACTGTTGGGATTCCATATTGACCTCTAAATTGGCTTAATTGATCCAATTGATCCGCTTGCTCAGAGTTGACGAAATAAACAGCAGCATCTGTATCAGCTACTACATTAGCTAATTTAGTAGCGAATTTCCGGCAATAAGGACAAGTCCCTCGCCCAATGAAATAAACAGCAGATTCTCCCTTAGAAATGGTCTGTTCAGCATGGTCGATCGTTACTGGTGTTAAGTCCTTAATATCCTTCTCAAATGGTGTCATGGCTAAACCTCTTTTCTTTTAATTTATACTTTAAGTATGCCACATTTTTTTAATAAAATCCAAAGAAAGGCTTAAAAGACCACTTTTAAAAAAACAGGTGTGGTCTTTTTGTCTCGCAAAATTGACTACAATCAACCTATTTAGTTTTGGATTCATTTTTACCTCCTTAACGAGTACAAATAGATTGATTTAGAAGGCAAATTATCATACAGCTTTAACATTTATCAGCTTCGTTTTCATCTGATGCTCTGCGGGAAGTGCTTTCGTAGCCATGGTTTTTGTCATAATGCTCTGTTGTAAACAAAAAAGAGGCAGGATTTAAATCCTAGCCTCATCAATACTTTATTGAATTAGTTACGAGCTGCAGAAGCGAACTCTTCTTTAGCAAATGCTTCATCAATAATATCTTTCAATTGTTTCGCTGATGCTTGCATCTTTTGCAATTCAGCATCGTTAAGTGGGATATTAACTGGTCTCACAATACCGTGAGCTCCAACAATAGCCGGTTGGCCAATGAAGACATCCTCAACATCTTCATATTGACCAGCTTGAAAGACTGACAAAGGAAGAACAGCATTTTCATCATCTAAGATTGCTTTAGTAATACGTGCTAGAGCTACGGCAATACCATAATAGGTAGCGCCTTTTTTGTTGATGATAGAATAAGCAGCATCGCGAACGCCGATAAAGAGATCAACAAGACCTTGGGCGTCAACATCACGGTTATCTTGTAACCATTGTTCAAGTTTTACACCAGCAACGTTAGCATGTGACCAAACTGCAAACTCGGAATCTCCATGTTCACCCATGATATAAGCGTGGACTGAACGTGCATCAATACCGATTTTTTCAGCTAAGGCTTGACGGAAACGGGCAGAGTCAAGAGAAGTACCTGAACCAATAACGCGCTCTTTAGGGAAGCCAGAGAATTTCCAAGTAGAGTATGTTAAAACGTCAACTGGGTTAGCTGCTACTAAGAAAATACCATTGAAACCTGAAGCAACGATTGATTCAACGATAGACTTGTTAATACGGAGATTTTTTTCAACAAGGTCGAGACGAGTTTCACCTGGTTTTTGAGGTGCACCAGCTGTTAAGACAACTAAGTCAGCATCGTGAGCATCAGAATATTCCGCTGCATAGATTTTTTTAGGTGAGGTAAATGCCAAAGCGTGGCTTAAATCTTCTGCATCGCCCTGAGTTTTTTCTTTAGCAATATCAACGATACCAAGTTCTTGTGCAATTCCTTGAGTTACAAGGGCAAAGGCATAGGATGAACCAACAGCGCCATCGCCGACAAGAATTACTTTTTTGTGTTGTTTAACAGTAGTCATGTTTAAAACATCTCCTTAAATTTAATAGGGAAGTCCCTTACGATTACTATTCTAGCATTTTTTAATTTTTTTGTCATCCATTGAAAGTAAATGAAAACGTTTAGAACACTAAAGAAACAACAGATTTTTTAGGCAAATTATGGTATAATAAAGAGTAATTGTGAACTAGAAAAGAGGCATTTTTTAATGCAGGATAAAAAATTAGTTGATGTCCATTTGACGCGGGAGATGAAGACCAGCTTTATTGACTATGCCATGTCAGTCATTGTTGCTCGAGCGCTTCCAGATGTCCGTGATGGCCTTAAACCCGTTCATCGACGTATTCTTTATGGGATGAACGAGCTAGGGGTTACCCCAGATAAACCTCATAAAAAATCAGCTCGTATTACCGGGGATGTCATGGGTAAATACCATCCTCATGGAGATAGCTCAATCTATGAAGCAATGGTGAGGATGGCTCAGTGGTGGTCTTATCGTCACATGCTTGTTGATGGCCACGGGAACTTCGGTTCTATGGACGGTGATGGTGCTGCTGCACAACGGTATACAGAAGCTAGAATGAGTAAGATTGCGCTCGAAATGCTTCGTGATATCAATAAGAATACCGTCGATTTTCAAGATAACTATGATGCCAGTGAACGGGAACCTCTCGTTTTACCAGCGCGATTTCCAAACTTACTGGTCAATGGTGCAACTGGTATTGCGGTAGGTATGGCTACTAACATTCCGCCGCATAATTTAGGGGAAACGATTGATGCTGTCAACTTATTGATGGATAACCCTGACGCAACAACTCGGGATATTATGGAAGTCCTGCCTGGTCCAGATTTTCCAACTGGAGCTCTAGTTATGGGCAAATCTGGGATTCATCGTGCTTATGAAACTGGTAAGGGATCAATTGTTCTCAGAGCGCGGACAGAGATTGAAGAGTTTAAAAATGGTCGTGAACGAATTGTTGTTACTGAGTTTCCATATATGGTTAACAAGACCAAGGTTCATGAACACATCGTTCGTTTAGCACAAGAAAAGCGTATCGAAGGGATCACAGCAGTTCGCGATGAATCTAGTCGTGAAGGCGTACGTTTTGTTGTTGAAGTCCGTCGTGATGCTTCTGCCAATGTGATTTTGAACAATCTCTTTAAGATGACTAGCCTTCAAACCAATTTTGGATTTAATATGTTGGCCATCGAGAATGGTGTTCCCAAAATTCTCTCTATTCGTCAAATATTGACGGCCTATATTGAGCATCAAAAGGAAGTTGTTGAGCGTCGAACACGTTTTGATAAGGAAAAAGCAGAAGCTCGTGCCCATATCTTAGAAGGGTTATTAATTGCTCTTGATCATATTGATGAAGTAATTCGTGTTATCCGAAATTCTGAAACGGATGCTGAGGCTCAGGCTGAATTGATGAGTCGTTTTGACCTATCAGAACGTCAAAGTCAAGCGATTCTAGATATGCGTCTGCGTCGATTGACAGGCTTGGAACGCGACAAAATTCAATCCGAATACGATGATTTAATTGCTTTAATTGCTGATTTAGCTGACATCTTAGCTAAACCAGAACGTATAGTGACCATCATCAAAGAAGAACTTGAAGAAACGAAACGTAAATATGCTGATAAACGCCGTACGGAACTGATGGTGGGAGAAGTCTTGTCATTAGAAGATGAAGACTTGATTGAAGAGACTAATGTGCTCATTACGCTATCTAACAAAGGGTACATCAAACGTCTTTCTCAAGATGAGTTCACTGCTCAAAAACGTGGTGGACGTGGTGTTCAAGGGACAGGGGTCAAGGATGACGATTTTGTCAGAGAAATGGTTTCAACGAGTACCCATGATCATCTATTCTTCTTCACCAATAAAGGGCGTGTTTACCGATTAAAAGGGTATGAAATCCCTGAGTATGGTCGGACAGCTAAAGGTCTTCCTGTTGTTAACCTTCTAAAATTAGACGAAGGGGAAAGTATCCAAACACTGATTAACATCAAAGCAGATGAAGCAAAAGGCGCCTACCTTTTCTTTACGACACGTCAAGGAATTGTGAAGCGTACGAGTGTCTCTGAATTTGGCAATATTCGTCAAAATGGTCTTAAAGCTCTCAATCTTAAAGATGATGATGAATTAATTAACGTCTTTTTAACAACAGACGATAGCGATGTCATTATTGGAACCAAGTTTGGTTACTCAGTTCGCTTTAAAGCTTCAAACGTCCGCAATATGGGACGGACTGCTACAGGTGTGAGAGGGGTCAATCTGCGTTCTGGGGATGCAGTAGTTGGTGCTTCAACCATTACCGATGATCAGGAAGTTCTCATTTTGACTGAAAAAGGGTATGGTAAACGGACTTCAGCTTCTGAATACCCAACGAAAGGTCGCGGAGGTAAAGGGATTAAAACGGCTAATATCACTGAAAAAAATGGTTCTCTTTCTGGACTACTGACCGTTGAAGGACATGAAGACATCATGGTTATTACTGATACTGGAGTCATTATCCGAACCAATGTTGCCAATATCTCTCAAACTGGTCGTTCGACACAGGGGGTTAAGGTGATGAGGCTTGATAGCGATGCTAAGATCATGACATTTGCACTGGTTGATGTTGCTGACGAAGAGTCAACTGATACTGATACTGAAGAATAATGAGGAAATTAATTTGGCACAAACACGTTTACGTAAGAAAAAGAAATCCTTTAAAAGTCGACTAACGAACGTCATTATTTTTCTCTTATTTGTTTTATCTCTCTTGTTAATCTTTAACACTTCAATCAGGAATTCCATAATTGCCTGGAGAACCAATCAATACCAGGTTGAAAAAGTTTCTGTGGAAGAAATCGAAACAAATAAAGAAAAGGATGCAAGCTTTGCTTTTGATGAAGTTGAGTCTCTCTCAACAGAATCCGTTTTAGCCAATCAATGGGCTGCTCAGCAGTTACCGGTCATTGGAGGCATCGCCATTCCAGAGCTAAACTTAAATCTCCCCATTTTTAAAGGTTTGGATAATACAGCCCTTCATTATGGAGCTGGAACGATGAAGGAAGACCAGGTCATGGGTCAGGGGAATTATGCCTTGGCAAGCCATCACGTTTTTGGGATTACAGGGGCAAGCAGTATGCTCTTTTCGCCGCTTGAAAATGGGACACCTGGCATGAAAATTTACGTGACGGATAAGACTACAGTTTATACCTATGTGTTAACCACTGTCGAAACGGTCACTCCTGATCGTGTAGATGTTGTTGATGATGTTCCTGGTGTTACGGAAATCACTCTAGTAACTTGTGAAGATGCTGGAGCAGAGTTTAGGACCATTGTTAAGGGAACGCTAGAATCTTCAGTTGCCTATGATGCTGCTGATGAAAGCATTCGAAAAGCCTTTAATACGTCTTATAATCAGATTCAATTATAGATTGTTCAAACTAACTTGAAACGAGTGAATGGATTGCCTCTGTTAAGTGGTAATTGTTCACTCGTTTTAGTGTTCCTCAAAAAATCCCGCGTTGTAAAATGAAGTGCAACAAAAAAGACATGTTCGTCTGATATACTAGAATTCCCCAACTCAGTATAGAAAGCAGATGAACATGTCCA
>NZ_JAUSTM010000034.1 GCF_030812835.1 Streptococcus moroccensis | reverse complement strand
CTCACTAACGACAGAAGAGCTCTGTTGTTATGTCTCTGCTATCAATAATAGACCTAGGCGACTTCACCACTATAAAACCGCAAATTTTCTGTTTGGGCTAGCCCAAACAGCCTAAACAAAGGCATTCTAATTCAGTATCGAACGTGTTGCACTTGACTTGACAATGTGCCGTTCCTCAAAAAATACAAAAAACCTTTAGTATTTTATTGCTTATTTTCATCCCATTTCATATAATAGAGACTAGGTGATTTAATGAAAAAGAATGAGTTAGTAATTGTATTAGGTTTAATGGCTGTATTGGCATTAACAGCTGGATTAGTGATTGGAATAAGCAAACAGACAGCACCTGTTAATGACCAAGGTGAAACGTCTGTACCAACATCCTCTTCAGATATCAAAAATGGTACAGAAGAAGAAGCGGCAGAAGTATCGTATTTGAAATCAGATGAAGCCAAGCAAGCGGTCATGGATCAGGATCTAGCCCTCATGGATGCTTATGGTCTTCACTATGATTATGCCCACCTTTCGCTCCCTGAAGTTGTTCAAGTGTATTTGGATGAAATTGGGGCACCTCACTCTAGTGTAGCTTTCAGCTATAAAAATACTGAAACGGGTGAAATCATTGCCATGAACGAATTGCAGCCAATGACTGCTGGTTCGACCTATAAACTTCCCTTGAACATGCTAATTGTTGATGATGTCTTAAATGGGCAATTTTTTATGGATAAACCCTATGATATTGTTAACCTCTCCTTTGAAAATGAATCGGAATATCTAGCTTATCGCGGACAGTTCGGCAATGCTATGACCATCTCAGAAATGCAAGAGTATTCTTTGGTCTATTCGGAAAATACGCCAGCTTACGGGATGATTCAGATGCTAGGAGGGTTTGAGGCGGCATATAAACTCTTTGGGCGATATGGCCAATCTAGAGCTGATATAAAGGCCATTGACTTAGAGTCAGGGAACAAGACAACGACAGACTATTATATTCAGGTCTTAGACTACCTTTGGCACCATCAAGAAAAATATAGTGATATTTTATATTATTTAGGTATTTCCTTTCCTAATCAGTACTTCAAGGCATATTTATCTCATTTGACCATTTACCAAAAACCAGGTTACTATGCAGAAGCCTTGAATGTTGATGCCATTGTCTATGAGGAAACACCTTATCTGATAGCTCTTTATACTGCAGGTCTTGGGGGTTCCAATGCAGAGACAACTGAAATCAACGGTCTTGGCTATGTTCAGTTGACAGAATTAACCTATGTGATTAATCAATGGCACAGGGTCAATCAAAATCCTTGATAAGAGGTTTTCTAAATTATCTTTTTGTAGGAGTGGTCCAAAGCCACTTCTTTTTTTGATGTATTAGTGGTAATGATGTCAACTATAAGGCATTAAACTGGTTGAAAATACGAATAGAGTAGTAGGAGGAAATTATGTATAGTATTTCAATTGAACCAGAATCATTAATGCCTAGGGAGCGCTTGCTTCTTGAAGGCGCTGAGACCTTAAGTAATCAGGAATTATTAGCCATTTTGTTGAGGACAGGGACCAAAGGGCAATCGGTCTTTTCAGTTGCTAATGGTATTTTAAACAGTTTAGAGAGCCTGCATGAGTTAA
This sequence comes from Streptococcus moroccensis, assembly GCF_030812835.1. Taxonomy (GTDB): domain Bacteria; phylum Bacillota; class Bacilli; order Lactobacillales; family Streptococcaceae; genus Streptococcus; species Streptococcus moroccensis. The sequence goes on along the minus strand of NZ_JAUSTM010000034.1, from coordinate 13,125 downwards.
AGGAATTGTCCGTTCAGGAACTGCAAGGGTTATCTGGAGTTGGTAAGGTAAAAGCTATTGAGATCAAAGCAATGATTGAACTTAGCAAACGCATTAATCAATCGACTTATCGGCAGATGGAGCAAATCCTAAGTAGTGAAAAACTGGCCAAACAACTAATGCAACATTTGAGTGAGAAAAAGCAAGAGCATTTGCTTGCTATCTATTTGGATACGCAAAATCAGATTATTAAGCAAGAAACTATTTTTATTGGAACAGTTATGAAGTCAATAGCTGAACCAAGGGAAATTTTACACTATGCTATTAAATATATGGCGACATCAGTCATTATTGTACACAATCACCCTTCAGGGAGAGCGAAGCCAAGTCCTAATGATGATCAATTCACGATGGCAATTAAAAAGGCCAGCGAGTTGCTTGGCCTAGTCTTATTGGATCATTTAATTATTGGGAGCGACGAATATTACTCCTATCGGGAAGAAACAGATCTGCTCTAGAGTTGATTGACAATAAAATCAAAGAGCATCAGATCTTCTTGACGATGGTCAATCATAAATTCTGGATGCCATTGGACACCCATGTAAGGGTACCCATCATTTGACTTGACTGCCTCAATAATATCATCATCTGCAGAATACCCGATGATTTCAAGATTATTAGCTAATCTTTTAATAGCTTGACGGTGAAAGGAGTTGATTGAAGGACGTTCTCCGAAAATATCTGATAAGGCTGTGCCTGCAGATAGGATAACTTCATGCGTAGGGTGCATAGCTGAAAGGTCCTGCCAGTGAGATTTAATTTCCTGGTGCAGAGTGCCTCCCATCGCAACATTAAAGAGCTGGGTTCCTCGGCAAATCGAAAAAATGGGTTTTCTTCGTTTTACCATTTCACGGATAAGAGAAAGTTCAAATTCATCGCGATCTCGACTGTAATCATCACTTTTAATCGTCTTTTCTTCCCCATAATATTCTGGAAGGACATTTTGTCCACCTGTCAAAATGAGTTTGTCAATGGTGTCAGCATAGCTTGCAGCGAGGTCAGGGGCACCAATGGGCAGGACAAGTGGGACACCACCGGCCTTCTGGACACCTTCAACATAGCCCTTAGCACAGTAGACTTGAAAGAAATTACGGTCTTCAGGATTGTATTCAATATTGCTTGAAATGCCGATAATCGGATGAGTCATAGATCTCCTTATTGTTCTTGTCGCATAAAATAGAGTAGGGTTTGTAGTTCACTTGTTAAATCAACGTATTGGACAACGACATCTTTAGGGACGTTCAAATTAATGGGTGAGAAGGACAAAATTCCTTTGATACCAGCTTCAACAAGTTGATCAGCAACTTCCTGGGCCTTAACACTAGGTACGGATAAAATAGCCGTCTGCGCTTTAGCTTCAGCCACTTTTTCGTTTAAATCAGCCATCGGTAAAATCGGAATACCGTCGGCTGATGTCGTTCCGACAAGCTCATTGTCCTCAACATCAAAAGCAAGGACGATTTTCATTTTATTTCGCTCATGAAAACGGTAATTAATCAAGGCACGACCCATATTACCAACGCCCACTAGAACGACATTGGTGATGGAATTGTCGTTTAAAATATCAGCGAAGAAATTCATTAATTTTTTAACATCATAGCCAAAACCACGGCGGCCAAGCTCTCCAAAGTATGAGAAGTCACGACGTACTGTGGCAGAATCGATGCCGATAGCTTCGGCAATTTGCTTAGACGATGCTTTTTCGATGTTTTCTTTGTTGAATCGCTTAAAAATGCGATAGTAGAGGGAGAGCCTTTTTGCTGTAGCTCTTGGAATAGATTGACCTTTATCATTTTTCATGCTCAAGTTGCTCCTTGTTCGATAGTATTATTTTAAATAAAGTTTGTGAAAATAGCAATTTATATCACCTAAAAATAACAATTCCAACTGATTTCAGACTTTTCAGGAAATAATGTATACATTGAATAAAATGTTTTCGGATCGGTTTCTATAGATTGAACCAAAGAGAGCTTGCACTGGGGAGACATTTAAGGAATTTGAAGAAATAGGAAATGGATCAAATATTGACAAGATCATATATCCATGGACACTGTTTTTAGAATTCTTAGTGGATTTGGACAGTGTTTGTAGACTTTCTGCAAGAACTATTAAGAGTGTTAGTATCCTCAGCCCTAATTGTCCTACATAATGCCATTCGAACTTAGCCACCTATTAAAAAAGAGGAATTCTATCCCATTCAATAGAGTTCCTCCTATATTTTTAAAGGGTATCCCATGTTTTAAAGGTAGGAATGAAGGTCCCTTGCTTGAATGTTACGATAGAGGTCACCGATAACGCCACTATATTCTATGTTGTGACCGTTAATGATGACTTTTGTAACCTTTAAATGATCTGGAACTGTTAAACAGCCTGCAAATGCTCTGAAAAACTCGTCCATATGAGTAAACTTTAGATGGCGTTCCTGCTTGTAACTGTCTAGATAACTGATTTCAACCATGCCAGACCTAGTTTTCTACTTTGTTAAAAATATCGCGTTCAACTAGACTATCCATAAGGAAAAAGAATTTTTGTTGAATAATGGTGTTAGCGCTAGGTTTAAAAATATCGACGATACGAAGGCCAGATTTGTCTGTAATGTTGATTTTAAAACCATCTAAATCTTTATTGATGATAATTTTTAAGAGGAATCCTTCTCCAGAATTAGGAACTTCTTCTAAAAGACGTGTGAGTTCAAAATTTCCTAATTTATTTTGGAGAAAGGTATTATCAAGCAGGGTATATTTACGAATTTGAGGATCAATTTCGTATGTGTAAGGGCAGTTTTTTAAAGTAACTTTTTTGTCAAAAGCCATGGTTATTCTCCTAATAGTTTTAATAATTGAGTTGAAAGCGTATCGATCTCTTCAAGGGTGTTGTATTTTGAAAAACTAATACGGACACTTTCCTTGAGAAGTGGGTGCTGTGCTCCATAGAGGGCCTCGAGGACATGACTCGGTTCAATATTTCCTGCCGTACAGGCTGATCCACTTGAAATAGAAATCCCTAATAAATCAAGTCGCATGAGTAATTGTTCATTTAGTTGACCAGGAAAAGCGATGTTGAGCACATAGGGAAGATTGTCTTGGTCTTGATTAACGGTAAGCTTCAATGGTGATAAAGCATTTAGAAGGGCATCCCTCAATTGTTGCACATGAGTCATACTGGTTTGCCAAGACGCTAGACTTTCTTCTAGAGCACTTGCCATCGCAGCAATGCTGGCTAAATTTTCAGTACTGGCACGGCGTTTGTCTTCTTGATTGCCACCATGAAGAAGAGGATGGAGACGATTGGTGTCGGTGTATAAAAAACCAACTCCTTTTGGACCGTGAAATTTATGGCCTGAAGCGCTCATCAGGTCAATCCCAAGGTCTTCTGGGTGTATTGGTAGTTTACCGACTGCTTGAACAGCATCGACATGAAAGACGGCTTGGTGGTCTTTTAGCAACTGACCAATGGCAGCGATTGGTAAGAGATAGCCAGTCTCATTATTAGCAAACATGGCAGAAACAAGAATCGTATCAGGACGAAGCGCTTCTTGAAATTGTAGAGCGGTGTATTTGCCTTCAATGGGCTTTAAATAGGTCACTTCAAAACCATATCTTTGTTCTAATTCTTCTAACGGGTGAAGGACAGCGTGATGTTCGATAGCAGTTGTTAAGATATGCTTGCCCTTTTCCATATTGGCCAAGGCATATCCAATCAATGCTAAATTATCTGCTTCGGTCCCACCAGATGTAAAGATGATGCGATTGGGGGAAGTTTCAAGGGATGAAGCAATCGATTGACGAGCATTTCTAAGGATTTGAGCTGCCTGACGACCATGGGTATGAAGGCTTGAAGGATTGCCAAATGTGGTTTTCGAAACAGTAAGTAGGGTATGTATCGCCGTTTCTGACAAGGGAGTCGTAGCGGCATTATCGAGATAAATCATTCATTGTCCTTGTTGGTTGCTTTTTTAGCCTTTTGGTAGGCAAAAAGTGGGCTGACAGGTTTACGCTCATGGATACGAATCAGGGCATCAGCAATTAACTGACTTGCTGAAAGGTATTTGACATGATTCGGGGTTTCTTCTTTTGTGGCTACAGAGTCTGTCACTACAATTTCCTTGATAGGAGCAGCATTTAACTTTTCAGCAGCTTTACTAGCAAATAAACCATGACTAGCAAAAGCATAGATTTCTGTAGCACCTTCTCGTTGAAGAGTATGGGACGCTTCAGTAAAAGTAACACCTGTGTTCAAAATATCATCGATGAGGAGGGCAATTTTTCCATCGACTTCACCAATAATGTAGCCTTTTTGACGACCAGCGTCGTCTTCTTCATGATCAATAATAGCGATTGGAGCATCCAGGTATTCTGCTAAAGATCGTGCTCGTTTAATCCCAGAATTTTTAGGACTAACAACGACAACATCTGACCCTTTTAGACCTAGACTAACACAATATTCTGCAAAGAGGGGGATCGTGTAGAGGTTGTCAACAGGGATATCAAAGAACCCTTGAATCTGAGACGCATGGAGATCAAGAGTCAAGACGCGATCTACACCGGCCTTCACAAGCATATTGGCAACCAGTTTAGCAGTAATCGGTTCACGAGAGCGGGCAACACGATCTTGGCGAGCGTAACCAAAATATGGCATGACAATGTTGATCGAGTTAGCTGATGCTCGGTTACAGGCATCAATCATAATGAGCAATTCCATCAGATGATTATTGACTGGATAGCTGGTCGATTGGATGATGTAGACATCGATGCCCCGAACCGATTCCTCGATATTAATTTGAATCTCACCATCTGAGAATTGGCGAGAAGACATTTTTCCAAGAGGGATGCCGGTCTCTTTCGAAATTTTCTCAGCTAATTCACGGTTTGAATTCAGCGAAAATAACTTGATTTGTTTGTCGGGATAGCTCTTTGACATTACAATTTGCTCCTTTAGGCTTAATTAATTCTATTTTAACAAAAAAAGCTGAAAAATTCAGCTTTCAATCATAGAATGAATAGGTAACTTACGCATCATCTTTTAATATGGATTGGGTAAAACGGGCTACCTTTGATTTGGCATACTTGAAATCGATTTGTTCCTGTGCCAAAAACTGTTCAAATGCATGTTTCCCCTGGTCAGGATCAGAGACTTCCAATTCTAGCTCATAGTCTACGATGCCTGAGTAATGGTTTTCATCCAGCGCCATCAGACCAATAGGAAGCAAAGTTTCGCGACGATGGGTGGTCAAGTCTCCTTTTTTCACAATACTGTCTATTTTAAATCCGGAATCTTCAAGCAACTGAGTAATAGCATTTGGCTTCAGTTTATTCCTTTTGATCATCTGCTCAGCATCTTCAAGGCTAAGAGGAATATTATGCTCCATATTGCCCACTTCTTGAGGGATTTTTAGGGTCATTTCAGCATGATCGCTAAATGTTCTGATTCGTAAAGACAGTTTGGCTTTGCGAAGGTGAGACGTTTTGGTATCAAAGTAATGGTTGGTTTGAGTGATGAGAGGAACTGTTGAAAATTTCTGCGTTAAGTTCTCGAATTCTTTCTTGCTGAGCAGGGTCTTGTACTCGATTTCAATTTGTTTCATGGTCATTTTCCCTTTTTATGGTATAATATCTAGAGGATATTCTATCCTAAAAGAAGGAAAATAACAAGGCTGGAGGCTGGTATGAATTGGGAAGAATTTTTAGACCCTTATATCCAGGCGGTAGGCGAGTTAAAAATTAAACTGCGTGGTATTCGTAAGCAGTACCGCAAGCAAAATAGACATTCCCCAATCGAATTTGTGACTGGGCGTGTTAAATCGGTTGAAAGTATTCAAGAAAAAATGGCTTTAAGAGGCATTAAGCTTGAAAATGTTGCTAAAGAAGTCCAAGATATTGCCGGCGTTCGTGTCATGGTGCAATTTGTTGATGACGTCGCCGAAGTTTTAGAATTGATTCACCAGCGTCAAGATATGCGTGTTGTGCACGAAAGAGATTACATTACCTATAAAAAAGCGAGTGGTTATCGGAGTTACCATGTGATTATTGAGTATCCTGTTGAAACGATTTCTGGGACAGAGGTTATTTTGGCTGAAATTCAAATCAGAACACTTGCAATGAACTTTTGGGCAACCATTGAGCACTCGTTAAATTACAAGTATAAGGGAGAGTTTCCTGAAGAAATCAAACAACGGTTAGAAATCACCGCTAGAATCTCTAACCAGTTAGATGAGGAAATGAGTAAGATAAGAGACGATATTCAAGAAGCACAATTGCTTTTTGACCCCGTCCATAGGAAACTTAGTGATGGTGTAGGAAATAGTGATGACACAGATGAAGACTATAAATAAAAAAAGGATTGCTCTTATGGCGAGTCGGAATCCTAAAAGTGAAGCAGTATACAATCAACTGTTTACCGCATTAAAGGATGCAGGATTTATCCTAAGCAGTAAGCAACCTGATGTCGTTATCTCAATCGGTGGAGACGGCATGCTTTTATCGGCCTTTCATAAGTATGAGCATCTTTTAGACACGGCTCGATTCGTTGGGGTTCATACTGGTCACTTAGGCTTTTATACAGATTACCGTGATTTTGAAGTTCAAGAATTAGTTGACAATTTGAAGCTAGATAGGGGAGCTAAAATTTCCTATCCTGTTTTGCGTGTTGTCGTTCAGCTGAAAAATGGTGAAAAAATCACCTATCGTGCCTTGAACGAGGCTACCTTGAAAAGACTTTCGAAAACAATGGTTGCTGATGTGATGATCAATCAGGTTCATTTTGAACAATTTAGGGGAGATGGGCTTTCGGTGTCGACTCCAACTGGGTCAACAGCCTATAATAAGTCTTTAGGAGGATCCGTCCTTCATCCTACGATTGAAGCCTTGCAATTAGCTGAAATAGCTAGCCTGAATAACCGTGTCTACCGTACTTTGGGATCATCTGTGATTGTTCCAAAAAAAGATAAAATTGCTATTTTGCCTGTTCATAATGACCGATACAGCCTGTCTGTAGATAACAAGACCTACATTTATGATAATATTGAGGCAGTTGGGTTCTATCTCGATGATACTAAAATTCATTTTGTAGCGACACCTAGTCATACCAGTTTTTGGGAGAGAGTTAAGGATGCCTTTATAGGTGAGGTTGACGCATGAGATTCGAATTTATCGCTGATGAGCATGTCAAGGTCAAAACCTTTCTTAAAAAACATGAAGTGTCAAAATCCTTATTGGCTAAAATAAAATTCAAAGGGGGCAACATTCTTGTCAACAATCAGCCCCAAAATGCTATCTATTTGTTGGATGTTGGGGACAAGGTAACTATTGATATTCCTTCTGAGGAGGCGTTTGAAAATCTGCAGGCGGTCTCTAGACCACTGCAGATTGTTTATGAAGACGATCATTTTATGGTTATTGAAAAACCTGCTGGTGTCGCATCGATTCCAAGTATTTTGCATTCCAACACGATCGCTAATTTTGTTAAAGCATACTATGTCGAAAAAAACTATGAAAACCAGCAAGTTCATATTGTCACGCGCTTGGACAAGGACACGAGTGGTCTTATGCTTTTTGCTAAACACGGTTATGCTCATGCGAGATTGGACAAACAGCTTCAAAAAAAAATGATTCAGAAAAAATATTTTGCGCTTGTTAAAGGTGAGACTGAGTTGGAGGACAAGGGCGAGATCATCGCGCCTATTGCTCGACCGGAAGATTCCATTATCACGCGCTGTGTCCACAAATCTGGGAAATACGCCCATACAAGGTATGAAACGGTTGCGCGTTATAAAGGTGGTATTCATTTAGTGGATATTCATCTCTTAACCGGTCGAACCCACCAGATTCGTGTTCACTTTAATCATATTGGCTTTCCGCTTTTAGGGGATGATTTGTATGGTGGCAGTTTAGGAGATGGCATTACGCGACAAGCGTTGCATTGTCATCGTTTAGAGTTCTACCATCCTTTTGAAGAGAAACACATTATTCTGGAGAGTTCATTACCGGATGATTTTCAAGCTGTAGTAACACATTTGGAGAAAAAAAAGGTATAATAAAAGTATTAGTAATAATAAAAAGGAGTTTATCATGCAAATCTTTAACAATATGAAATCACGCTTGATTAATCAAGAAGTGAAAATTGTTTTCCCTGAAGGGGAAGAACCACGTATCCTACAAGCGGTTAAAAACTTGGTCAAGGAAAAATTGGTTGTCCCTGTTATTTTGGGAAATGAGAACAAAATTTCGGCTTACCTTGAAATTGAAGGGGTTACTTCAGGCTTTGAAATCATTGATCCAACGACCTACAATGTCAATGAAATGGTATCGGCACTGGTTTCTCGTCGTCAAGGTAAGGTGGATGAAGCTCAAGCGCGTGAATTGTTAAAAGATGTGAACTATTTTGGCGTGATGTTGGTTTATATGGGTTATGCCAAAGGAATGGTTTCTGGTGCGATTCACTCAACGGCTGATACTGTGCGTCCAGCTCTTCAAATTATCAAAACAAAACCTGGTGTATCTAGAACGTCTGGTGCTTTCTTGATGGTGCGTGAGTCTGACCATACCCGTTACATGTTTGGTGACTGTGCGATTAACATTCAACCAGATGCCCAAACCTTAGCTGAAATTGCGGTAGAAACAGCTAACACAGCTAATTTGTTTGGTATTGATCCTCGTGTGGCTATGTTGAGTTTTTCTACGAAAGGTAGCGGTAGTAGCCCAGATGTTGATCGTGTAGCAGAAGCAACATCAATCGCTAAGACACTTCGTCCAGATCTTGCCCTTGATGGGGAATTGCAATTTGATGCAGCTATTGATATGGCAGTCGCTGACATCAAAGCACCAAACAGCCCTGTTGCCGGTAAAGCAACTGTCTTTATCTTCCCAGAAATCCAATCTGGTAACATTGGTTACAAAATTGCAGAACGGTTAGGTGGCTTCTCAGCAGTTGGTCCAATTCTTCAAGGGCTTAACAGTCCTGTCAATGACCTCTCTCGGGGCTGTAACGCTGATGATGTATACAAATTAACGATTATAACAGCTACACAAGCCTTGGATGGAGCGAATTAATGAAATCACTCTTGGTCTATATTAAAGGATATGTTAAAGAAGCTTTCCTTGGCCCTCTGTTTAAGTTGCTAGAGGCTAGCATTGAACTCCTTGTCCCCTTGCTGATTGCAAGAATGGTAGACCAGATTATACCTGACAATAACCAAGGCGACTTGGTTATTGTTGTATTCTGGCTATTTGTTCTAGCAGTACTTGGCGTATTGGTTTCAGTCACAGCCCAATACTTCTCTGCTAAGGCTGCTGTGAGGTACACGCAAGGGTTAACCGATGATTTATTTGCCAAGGTCATGCGCTTGCCACAAGCTGAGCGGGATCGTATCGGACATTCATCATTAGTGACTCGCTTATCAGGGGACACCTTTCAAATCCAAACAGGAATCAACTTGTTTTTGAGGCTCTTTTTAAGGGCACCGATTATTGTCGTGGGTGCCATTATCATGGCCTTTCTCTTGAGTCCGAAAGTAACATTGATTTTTGTCTTCATGGTTTTGCTGTTGTTTATCTTAGTCTTTGGGATTTCTAGAATTACAGCGCCAGCTTATCAGAAGTTGAGAAAAGGGCTTGACCGTATAGTTGGATTAACTCAGGAACAGTTGTCTGGTATGCGTGTGGTAAGAGCCTTTACGCAAACTGAGCGTGAAAAGCAATCTTTTGCAGAAGAAAACAATGCTTATCTTAAAGCTCAGGTAAAGGTCGGCCATTGGGCTGCCTTTCTATCACCCTTGACTTTCTTTGTGGTCAATGTGAGCTTAATCATTCTCTTGTGGCGTGGTCAACAATATGTTTCGATGAGCCTGCTTTCTCAAGGGGCCTTGATGGCCTTGGTTAATTACCTGCTCCAAATCTTAACGGAATTGTTAAAGGTTGCTACCATGACCACCAACCTCAACCAGTCTTATATTTCAGCGCAACGTGTGTTGGAAGTTTTTCAATTACCAGATGAGGATATCCTAGCACCAATTGAGGAATACGCTACAGATAAAAGGATTGCTCTTGAAGCCACAAAGGTGACCTTCCAGTATCCAGGTGCAAGCGAACCCTCTCTAACTGGTTTAGCGTTAGCAGTTCAGCCTGGTCAGGTATTAGGCGTTATCGGAGGAACAGGGTCAGGGAAATCGACCTTTGTTCAACTCTTATCAGGACTTCGTCAGGTCACATCAGGTAACCTCACTCTCTACAAAAAGGGGGCAAGTCCTGCTAATCTTAAAGAATGGCGGGAATGGGTAGCAGTCGTTCCTCAAAAAGCCCAATTGTTTAGAGGGACCGTTAGGGAGAACCTCTTATTAGGAATGGAAGCAGTGGCAATTTCTGAAGAGCAGTTGTGGCTTGCTCTCGAGCATGCACAGGCTGCTGACTTTGTTAAAGCTAAAGAAGGTGGCTTAGATGCTGTTGTCGAAGCCTTTGGTCGCAACTTCTCAGGAGGTCAACGCCAGCGGTTAACCATGGCTAGAGCCTTATTGCGAAGAACTCCATTTCTCGTTTTAGATGATGCCACATCAGCCCTTGATTACCTCACAGAAGCCAAACTTTTACAAGCTATTGCGACCCATTATAAAGACATGACCTTAATTTTAGTCTCCCAGCGAACACGTACGCTTAAATCAGCAGATCAAATTGTTGTTTTGGACAAGGGGGAGCAGGTCGCTCTTGGAACCCATGATGAGTTGTTATCGACCTCACCCGTTTACCAAGATATTCATTATTCACAGCATCAGGAGGTGACCCATGGCTAAAAAAGAAAAAACGTCCAGCCTTGGGCGCTTGATGATGCGCTTTAAGGGCCAAACCCTTTTGATTGGACTAGCTGTCATTGGGACCATTATTCAAGTGGCCTTAACGGTTTATCTTCCTGTCTTGATTGGTCGAGCTATTGATAGCGTCGTTTATCCTAATGGCCAGCAAGTGATCGGCACGATCCTTCTGCAAATGGCTCTTGTGATTGGCTTGAATACAATTATTCAGTGGATCAATCCTTTGGTTTTCAATCGCCTCATCTATCAGATGGTTGCCAAATTAAGAGAAGAAGTGTTGTACAAACTACATCATTTGCCCCTTTCCTATTTAGATCGCCAATCTGTCGGTGATTTGGTGAGTCGTGTGACGACGGACAGTGAACAGTTAACAAACGGGCTTTTAATGATTTTCAACCAGTTCTTTGTTGGTGTGTTAACGATTCTCTTGACGATTTTTAGTATGGGCCGTTTAGATGGCTTTATGCTGTTGCTCGTTATTGGACTGACGCCGTTATCTCTTTTAATTGCACGCTTTATTTCTAAAAAGAGTTACCGTCTCTTTCAAGATCAGACCAAGGCTAGAGGTCTTCAGACCCAGCATTTAGAAGAAGCCATTGGGCAACAAAGTTTAATCCAAAATTTTAATGCCCAAAGCCAAATGACGCAGACCTTTAAAACCCTTAACGGTGCCTATAGTGCTGCGACCCAGGGAGCTATCTTTTATTCTTCAACCATTAACCCTGCGACCCGTTTTGTCAATGCTCTGATTTATGCCTTACTGGCTGGATTTGGAGGCTTGCGTATCATGAGAGGGCAATTTACTGTTGGTCAATTAACAACCTTCCTTAACTATGCGACCCAGTATACTAAGCCATTTAACGATATCTCTTCTGTTTTTGCAGAATTGCAGAGCGCTTTAGCCTGTGCCGAACGCCTATTTGCGATTTTGGATGAGGCTGTCATTAAGGATGATGGAACAGTCACTATAGAGACGGATGCTGTCAAAGGTGCGATTACCTTTGAGAATGTTCAGTTCGGCTATGTTCCGAATCGGATTTTGATGCAAAACTTGACCTTATCTGTCCCTGAAGGCAGTAAAATCGGGATTGTAGGGCCAACAGGTGCTGGAAAATCAACCATGATTAATCTTCTCATGCGCTTTTATGATCCGAATGCTGGACAGATTCTACTTGATGGTATCCCGACTAGCCATTACAGTCGAGAGGCCTTTCGCCAGCAAATCGGTATGGTACTGCAAGAGACTTGGCTAAAAGCAGCAACAGTCCATGATAATATTGCTTATGGGGTTCCAGACGCAAGCCGTGAAGATGTCATTGCTGCTGCCAAAGCTGCCAATGCCGATTTCTTTATCCGTCAATTGCCAAATGGTTACGATACATTCTTAGAAGATGCAGGCTCCAGTCTTTCTCAGGGGCAGGCGCAATTATTAGCTATTGCTCGCGTTTTTCTTCAGGAACCGAAAATTTTAATCCTTGATGAAGCGACATCTTCTATTGATACTCGGACAGAATTGCTGATTCAAAAAGCCTTTGAGAAATTGATGAAGGGGCGGACAAGCTTTGTAATTGCTCACCGTCTTTCAACGATTGAAGATTCTGATGTCATCCTTGTCATGGTTGATGGGGATATCGTGGAGTCTGGAAATCACGATGAACTCATGGCTTTAAAAGGTGTGTATCATCAAATGCAGACGGCGCAAGAAGCATTAGCTTAGTAAAATAAGGAGAAGTTATGACATCCATTTCAATGGAAAGCTTTAAAAACATACATGAAAAGAATCCCGTATCGCTTATCGATGTGCGTCCAGAAGCCTTATACCAGGAAAACCATATTCCAGGTGCTGTCAATATTTCTTTAGAGGAATTGGAGAACCGTCTTGCGGAACTCTCACCAACAGATGCACATTATATTGTCTGTCAGAGAGGGGTTAAATCAGAAGTGGCAACAGCCCTTCTCACTGAAAAAGGGTTTGATGCCACCAATGTCGAAGGTGGGACTTTGGCTTGGAAAATATAATCACCTCTTAACGGTGAGGACCTTAGTGATAAGCTAGCCAATAATGTTTGTAGAGTGGCCAGAATTTTTGGGTGACGTTGACAGGCTTTCACCAAGATACCATACCCTCTCCCTTTTAAAATTTTTGACATTCAAAAAACGACCTTGAGACAATCTGTCTCAAGGTCGTTTTTAATTTATGTGACTTTAAGTCCGTTTCGCTCCGCAGGTGCGAAACAAATAAACCACCCGCTATGCGGGTGCGCATCGCTGGTTATACCAAAAAACTC
>NZ_JAUSTM010000033.1 GCF_030812835.1 Streptococcus moroccensis | reverse complement strand
TGGACATGTTCATCTGCTTTCTATACTGAGTTGGGGAATTCTAGTATATCAGACGAACATGTCTTTTTTGTTGCACTTCATTTTACAACGCGGGGAAGAATAGAATTAAATTCAGTTATAGCTTGAGCCTATAAGGCCATCTTTTAACAGTGATGTGATATAATACAATCATGAGAATACAGCAATTACAATACATTATCAAAATCGTCGAAACAGGCTCTATGAACGAAGCAGCCAAGCAACTTTTTATTACGCAACCAAGTCTTTCCAATGCTGTTAAAGACTTGGAAAGTGAAATGGGCATTGACATTTTCCACCGAAATCCTAAGGGTATTACCTTGACAAAAGACGGCATGGAATTTCTATCTTACGCTCGTCAAGTCGTTGAGCAAACTGACCTTCTACTAGAGCGATACAAGAGCCCAAGCGGGCACAGAGAGCTATTCAGTGTCAGCTCTCAACACTATGCTTTCGTGGTTAATGCCTTTGTCAGTCTTTTGAAAAAAAGCGATATGACCCGTTATGAGCTTTTTCTTCGGGAAACAAGGACTTGGGAGATTATTGATGATGTCAAAAATTTCCGAAGTGAGGTCGGTGTCCTCTTTCTGAACTCCTACAACCGCGATGTTTTGACGAAGATGTTTGATGATAACCATTTGACCTATACCAGTTTGTTTACGGCAAAACCTCATATTTTTGTTAGCACGACCAATCCATTGGCCAAAAAGACCTCAGTTAGACTTGAAGATTTGGAAGACTTTCCCTACCTCAGTTATGATCAAGGAACTCATAATTCCTTCTATTTTTCTGAGGAAATTCTTTCAACGGAGCACCATAAAAAATCAATTGTGGTCTCTGACCGAGCGACTCTTTTCAACCTGTTAATCGGGCTTGATGGGTATACGATTGCTACAGGGATTTTAAACAGTAACCTTAATGGTGACAATATTGTTTCAATCCCTCTTGAAGTTGACGATACCATTGAACTTATCTACATCAAGCACCAAAAAGCAAACCTCTCCAAAATGGGAGAGCGGTTCATCGACTACCTCTTCGAGGAAGTCCAATTTAATTAGAACGAGGATAAAAATAACATGCACCCAACATCTAACAATTGGGGTGCAGGTTATTCCTTTTTTAAGTTTACTTTTTATCCAGAAAGACTGATAGCAACGGTTGAGCTAACCAAATCACCAAGATACAGGCCAAACCTTCTCCGAGTGCAGAGCTACCATTAACAACAAAAGAATAGTAAACAGCACTTTGTCCTTCGGGTGCATATTGGCCCCAAAAAATGAAGCCAGCAATGAAGTGGATAGCGTAGCGAGCAATTGTTCCAATCACGACACCTGTTAAAGTGTTCAAAAGAACTTTTCCTGTTTCCTTTCTTTGACGTGCGCGATCAATGGCAGGTTTCATAACGCCTGCAAGACCAATTAGGGCAAAGGCGACGAAATACTCTAAGAAGCCTTGGAAAAGTGTCAAAATACCACCAGCAGCTTCACCCGTTACGACTTGCAAAATACCCCACAAAAAACCAGCTGACATCCCAGCTTTAGTTCCCCAACGAAATGAGACCAAAAAGATTGGCAACATCTTAAAGGAAAAAGAAATCCACGGACCTAGCTTCATCGGTTCTGTAAAGACATCCAGAATCATGGCCAAGGTTGCAAAAATAGCAATCTCGGTTAAGAGTTGAATACGACTACGGTTCATACAAAAACCTCCTAAAAAACTTCTCTAGCACTGGCTAGTGAAACACAGTGATTGTGAGCTGTGTTTCGTCAACAGATGCCACAATCAAAACTGCAGAAGTTTTTCAGAAGGGTTACTTCAGTCTTCTGCCACATCCCTACGCAAGTGCTAACTTGATCAGGTGATAAGAGTTTAGGCTAGGCCAATCTCAGCATTTCGCTCCTCTTGTGACTCTATCATTATACTATATCCTCAAGCAACTGACAAGTTCTTTGTTTAACCCAAAAAGAGCTTTATTCAGTATTACCTATCTTAAACATAGGGTATTTAAATAGACTATCAAGTGTTAAAATTAATTACATTGCTAAGATAAAGCTAAAAAGAGGCCAGGACAAAAAGTCCCAGCCTGTTCAGTTTATTAATCGATTGCCCCTCATTTACTTATCCGGAAAGGTTGTCAAAGTAAATCAAGAAATAAGTAACCAATTCTGAGGAGCTTTTAATAACAGCTTCTATCATCTTTGACAGTCCTAGTCAGCCTCATTCCTATAGACGAAAAGCATTGACTTATTTTAAGCCGTACTTTTGAATAATTTGCGCATTGACCTTATCAAAATAAAACTCACTGTCATACTGGACTCCCGTTTTCCGAGAAAGGTCAATGAGAGTGTTCATAAATTTCTCTGAGGAGAAATTAGTCGTTCGTCTTAATTCTTTTTCATCAAAAGGCTTGATGAGATGCGACAAGGGATTTCGAACTGAACGCTCTAGTTTGCGAAGACTGACCACTTGCTTTTTAGTATCTTCTGGATAATCCAGCTGCAAAATCAGATTGGCCAAGCTATTAGAGGTTACATTTCGCTCAGGCTTAAAGTGACGAAGGATTTTCAAATCTGACCCCATCAACTCATCTCTTAACCAAGTATCATAACGGTCATCCTTGGTATCATGAATATAATCCATGATATTGGGAATTTTTGCAGTTACAAGACGCATAAAAAGACGGTAGATAAGCGGTGACACTGCTCGAACAAAATCAATTATCTGAGCTTTTTTGAGTTTCGTTTCCAGGTCCAAAAGGTAATTCGCCAGTTGCTCGTCTTCTCTATCTTGGTTCATCACTAGTCCTAGTTGAAAAGCTGGCCCTGTATGAAGTTCCCGTCGTTCCCGTAGCATTTCAAGAACAGTCATTAACTCATCAGGAATTTGAGCAATTTCGCTTGCAAAATGAAATGCCGCATCATATTCATAAAGGTTTAATAACAGTAAAAGTGTTTGTTTTTCTATCGTATTCATTAAGAAATAAGTGTTTCTAGCCCAACCTTCATCATATCCGTGAAGGTGTTTTGACGTTCTTCAGCTGTCGTATCTTCTTCTGGATGAACAAGACTATCAGAGATTGTCATGATGCCCAAAGCTTGTACTCCATGTTGTGCAGCAAGGTAATAAAGAGCCGCAGCTTCCATTTCAATCGCTTTGACGCCGAGTTCACCTAAGCGCATGTTACGCTCCGGCATGTTAGAGTAAAACACATCAGATGATAAAACAGATCCTACATGAGTGGTTAAGCCCAAATCTTTAGCGATATGATAAGCTTTGTCCAATAAGGTAAAATCAGCAATTTGTGGGAAATCATACTCAGGGAAATCATTGCGGATGATATTAGAGTTTGTCGCAGCAGCCTGAGCCAATACCAACTCACGGACATGTACATCTGGATCAATAGAGCCAGCAGTTCCGACACGAATCAATTTTTTAACACCGTAATCAACAATCAATTCACGGGCATAAATGGAGATAGATGGCATTCCCATGCCAGTTCCCATAACGGAAATGCGTTCTCCCTTGTAGGTTCCCGTGTAACCCAACATGTTACGAACTTCGTTGAAGCAGACTGCATCTTCTAAAAAATTCTCAGCGATGAATTTCGCACGAAGAGGATCTCCAGGAAGTAAAATTTTATCGGCGATTTCGCCAGGTTTTGCAGCAATATGAATACTCATGTTATCGTTTGAGCGTATCGAACATAGTAACGCTCATTCCTTTCTTATTTTTGATTCGGTAGTGACAAGAAGACAAAGTCACTCTTAAACAGAGACAATCTAGAGCACTGTGATTTTTCTCTCAGAAAGGATCACAGCTCTACAATATTATCTTAACTTATTATGACTCGGTTACCAGTCATTTTTCTATACTAACATTTTACAATTCTGTTAAGATTGACTTAATCAAATGTTTGAATTCCCCTTTGATGCGTTGAGTCACTTCAACTACTTCTTCATGGTTTAGCTCGGCTTGGAAACCGGCCGCAAAGTTGGTGATGGCTGAGATACCCAACACCTTCATCCCAGAGTGGGCCGCAATAATGACTTCAGGGACTGTAGACATGCCGACAGCATCCGCTCCTAATGTTTTAAAGGCCCTGATTTCAGCAGGTGTCTCATAGGTAGGACCAGAACATCCAAGATAAACGCCTTCTTCAAGCGTAACTCCTAGTTTTCCTGCAACATCATGAGCTTTCTCACGGTAAGCCTTGGTGTAGGCATCAGACATATCTGGGAAACGAGGACCAAAGTCATCTAAGTTTTCACCAATTAATGGATTAGTTCCCGTCATATTGATATGGTCACTAATCAGCATGAGAGTTCCAGGGCCATACCCAATCCCACCAGCTGCATTGGTGACAATAACACTATGACAACCAAGAGCTTTCATAACTCGTACTGGGAAAGTCACGACTTCCATCGGATTTCCTTCGTAAAAATGGAAACGACCTTGCAAAGCCAAGACTTTCCGGCCAGCTAAATCCCCATAGACCAATTTGCCAGCATGACCAACAACGGTAGATTGCCCCCAGTTAGGAATATCTCCATAGTCAAGCACAATGGCATTTTCCACTTCTTCTGCTAATTCACCCAGGCCAGACCCTAAAATCAAGCCAAATTCAGGGGCAATGAGCCCTTTTTCTTCTAAAAATACTTTTGTCTCATTAATGTTATCAATCAGTGACATAAAAACTCCTTTTCTTATTGATTTATAACCTCTCCGTCCTCTTTGGTAAAGGGATAGGGGAAGTCTTCTGGCAGAAGGTCTAAAACAATTTCTGATGGGCGACAGAGTTTAGTCCCTAACGGGCTAACAACAATCGGACGATTGATTAAGATAGGCTCTGCCATCATGGCATCAAGTAATGCCTCGTCTGATAAGTTTTCTCTGTCTAACCCCAACAGCTCATAGGGCGGAACATTGCTCCGCAAGACTTCTCTAACTGGAATCCCCATATCCGCAATCAATTGAACCAGCGTCTCACGCGTCGGTGGCGTCTTCAAATATTCAATGACTTCTGGCTCGATACCCGCATGCCGAATCATGGCTAGAACATTTCGAGAGGTTCCACATTTGGGATTATGGTAGATAGTAATGGTTTGAGTCATGCTATCCTCCTAAACCAATTTATCCAAGAAGCTTTCGCCAATCATGGCCTTCTCAACACCGAAGTTCTCAGCAATGGTTGCTGAAATATCCGCAAAGTGTCCTTGTGGAATCACACCACTCCCTTTCAAGGATTTTCCATAGATGAGAAGTGGAATATACTCACGGGTATGATCCGTTCCAGCGTAGGTTGGGTCATTGCCATGGTCAGCCGTAATCATGAGAAGATCATTGTCTCCGAGGTTTGCTATGATGTCTGGCAGTTGGCTGTCGAACTCGTGCAAGCAATCGCGATAGCCCTGCGGATTGCGGCGGTGACCGTAAAGGGCATCAAAGTCAACCAAGTTTGTGAAAGAAAAGCCCTTCTTGAATTCTGGTAATTGGAGGGTTTTGATTAAGGTTTCAACCCCATGAGCATTATTTTTGTTGTGTCCCATATCATGATTAACTCCAGAGCCATTAAAGATGTCATTGATTTTACCAACGGAATAGACATCAATACCAGCTTCATCCAACTTGTTCATGACCGTGTCTTGGAACGGTGACACTGCGTAGTCATGGCGGTTAGATGTCCTTGTAAAGTTTCCTGGTGTTCCGACATAAGGGCGGGCAATGATACGACCGAGAAGCGCTGGACGTTCTAGGGTAATGGAACGGGCAAATTCACAAATACGGTAGAGTTCCTCAAGCGGAATAATGTCTTCGTGAGCTGCGATTTGCAACACTGGATCCGCTGAGGTATAGATGATTAACTCACCTGTCTCCATCTGACGCGGACCAAAGTCATCGATAACTGCTGTACCTGAATAAGGCTTGTTGGCTTCACGAATAACCTTGCGGCCTGAAAACTCTTCAATTTTGGTCAAGATTTCCTCAGGGAAGCCGTCCCAGAAAGTATCAAACGGTTCCGTGATATTGAGGCCCATGATTTCCCAGTGACCCGTCATGGTGTCCTTCCCGAGAGACACTTCTTCTAACTTGGTGACATAACCAGTAGGATTATCCACTGCTGGAACAGTTTTCAATGGTGTTTCCCTTGGAATGTTACCAAGCCCTAGTTGTGCCATATTTGGCACATCAAGACCAACTGTTTGACATATATGGCCAAGGGTATCTGAAGCGCCATCGGGTACGCCTGCATTGTTGAAATCATTGGCGTCTGATGATGCCCCAATCCCAACAGAATCTAAAACAACTAAATGAATACGGTCAAACTGTGACATTCGTCCTCCTAATCTAGGGTGGTTACGGTTAGCACCCAAAACCTTTACTACGTTATTTGTTTGGTGCGTCAAGTGTTAGCACACCGTCTTGCGATCCTACAATGACTTTATTAACGAAACCATTAAACAAACCGTGTTCGACAACACCAACAGTTCTGTCCAACTCTTCTGCTAAAGCTTGAGGATCAGCAATTGTTTTCAAATCTAAATCAATGATGAAGTTTTTCATATCTGTGACAAAGCGCTTACCATTTGTTTCACGAAAAGATGGCACGTATCCTTTAGCCTCAAAATGACGAAAGAGATTTTCAGCTCCATATTGAACAACCTCAACCGGCAGCTTAAATGCGCCCAGAGTCTCAACCATCTTACTCTCATCCACAATCCAAATGTAGTGTTTGGTATAGGTCGCGACAACCTTTTCCATGAGCAAGGCCCCGCCGCCACCTTTGATGCCGTTAAATTCTGAATCAACCTCATCAGCGCCATCGACCGTAACATCAACTGAGGTTACTTCATCAATGCTTTTTAAGGGTATCCCTAAACTCTTTGCTTGAGCGCTAGTGACACTCGAAGTTGTAACCGCTGTAATGGATAAGCCTTCTTCTTGGACACGTCGACCTATTTCAGCTACAAAATAGTATGCTGTTGAACCAGTCCCTAATCCTATTGTCATCCCGTCTGTGACATACTTGGCTGCTTCAATACCAACTAATTGTTTTAACTGACTCATCGTTTCCTCCTAAATGTTGTCTCTACTTTCATTATACCAAGTTTTAGAGTATTTTGACAGCGCTAACGTTAAAAAGAAAACAGAGAAGGTCACCTCCTCTGCTATTTATGGATATAGGATTTCAACCAAACAACATCTCCTGAATCTGTCTGATCCAACAAATATTGGATCGTCTGATTTGTTTGGGGATGAATTGCTGATTGTGCGATTTCTGCTAAGGGTTTTAGCACAAACGCACGCTCTGTCATGTAGGGATGGGGAACTTTTAAACGCTCCTCATCGATAATCTGATCGTCTATCATTAAAATATCGATATCAAGCGTTCGTGGCCCCCAATGCTCATGACGGACACGGTCCAAGCTTTTCTCGATTTGTTGGGTCCCCGCTAAAAAAGTCTGCGGGCACAAATCGGATTGTGCTACCATGCACAGATTTAAAAAATCATCTTGATCAGTTTTTCCCCATGCAGCCGTTTCATAAAAAGAAGAAACGGATACTACTATTGTTTTAGGTAATGCAGCAATGGCATCAATGGCTGAGCGCAGGTATTTCTCACGATCTCCTATGTTACTGCCTAAACTGAGGTAATACAGGCTCATCTGTGTCTCTCCAATGTAATGCCAACATGAGCATAATGGCCAGCAATAGGCGGGTTTTCTTTTTTAATAGTCAGTTTTATTGCATTAATAGGAGCAAAACTATCAAACAAATCTTCAATGATCGCTCCAGCTAATCGCTCAATTAACTGGTATTTTTGAGATTCAACACGCTGTTTAATCGTTTCAAAGACATGACCATAATGAACAGTATCAGAAAGAGCGTCAGATTGGCTAGCAGCTGTCAAATCAACAGACAGCTCGCAATCGACTACAAAGATTTGCCCTAGGACCTGCTCCTCAGCAAAAGCGCCATGATACCCATAAAATCGACAGTCCGTCAGAAAAATTTTATCCATTCTTGTCCTACTTTCTTAAAGGTGCAATTGCTTTGAGCACATCTGTATTGGCAGCAACATTGTGCACGCGCACCATATCACACCCTTTTTCAATCGCATAAGCAGATAATGCCGCAGTCGCTTGATCTCTTTCCAAGGGGCTGGTCCCGCCTCCCAGAAGATAATCAACCACGCGTTTACGCGAAATGCCAAACAAGACAGGATAGCCTAGCTGGCAGACTTGATCAAGCCCCTTTAGCAAGTCAATATTTTGTTGAGGATTTTTGGCAAAGCCAAATCCTGGATCCAACCAGATCTTATCAACAGAGAGACCTGCATCCTTAGCAGCTCTCGCTCGGTTTGATAAAAAGGCACAAACTTCTTCTGTGATATTCGTGTAACTTTCCTTTTCTTGGTTATGCATGAGAATAATTGGAACTTGGCGTTCCGCTGCTAATGAGAGCATTTGGCCATCATGCAACCCCGCCCAAACATCGTTGATGATATCTGCGCCTGCGTCAAGAGCAGCCCTGACAGTCTCTGTTTTATAACTGTCTATAGAGATTAGGCAGTCATAACGATCTTTTATCGCTTTAATAATCGGAACCACACGGTTGATTTCTTCGTCAGCTGAAACAAATGCTGCCCCAGGACGGGTAGACTCTCCACCGACATCAATGACGGTTGCGCCTTCAGCTAGCATTTTTCCCACTTGAGCCATAGCCTGCTCAGTAGCAACATAGTTTCCACCGTCCGAAAATGAGTCTGGGGTAACATTTAAAATCCCCATGATTGTTGGTTGCTGTCTTAGTGTGTCAATTGTAATCATGTACTTACCCATTATGGATCATAGCAAGGATTTCCTTGCGCTGATCAATATTGTCCTTGAAAATCCCTTTTGCTACAGTAGTAACTGTTTTAGCGCCAGGCTTTTTGATCCCCCTCATGGTCATACAGAGATGTTCTGCCTCAACCATGACAAAAACACCTACAGGAGATAGGGCATCGTCCAAAGCTGACGCGACCTGAGCCGTCAGTCTCTCTTGCAGTTGAGGCCGTTTACTAGCAACTTCAACAGCTCGAGCTAATTTACTTAAGCCCGTCACCTTGCCCTCACTAGGGATGTAGGCCACATGAGCAACCCCATAAAATGGAACTAAATGGTGTTCACACATGGAATAAAATGGAATATCCCTGACCAAGATAACTTCCTCATGCCCCTCTGAAAAGACAGCTGTAAATTCATCTTTAGGGTCCTTACCAAGTCCAGACCACATTTCCTCATACATTTTAATAACCCGTTTCGGCGTATCTAACAAACCTTCCCGATTAGGGTCCTCTCCCATGGCAACTAGCAGTTGCCGAATTGCTTCTTCAGCCATTTCGTGATTTTGTGTCATCTGTTTTCCTTTTCATTAGTAACGGTCATGAGGGATAAGTATTGCCCTAATTTCTGAAATAAAATACAAAGAACCAGTTATAAGGTAGAAATCGTCAGAGCTTGAAAACTCCCAATGAGCCAACCAATTCCTGTAATCAGCTTCCCTTGGCCACTCTTTTGGATAGGCTTCTACCGGTAATGCTTTAGGGTAATCAAAGGTGGTCACTGTGACCTGTCCAAGAGCTCCTAATTGTTCCAGCATGCTGTTAACTGGTTTTCCTTCGATAGCTGCAAAGAGAATGTGAATAAGTTTATTCTCGTATCGAGAAGCAAGTAAATCACAAAGAGCCTTTACGGATTCATCGTTATGAGCACCATCAATCATGAGGTTAGGTGCAATTAACTCTGTCCGGCCAACCCATTTTGTCTGAGCAAGACCATTTCGAATGGTGGTTTCTGTAACCTTAGGAAATGTTTCTTTCAGTAAAAGAGAGGCTTTAATAGCTAGACTAGCATTGCTGATTTGGTGTGCCCCAGGTAGACCAACTGAAATGTCCTCTATAGCATAACCTACCTCATCGTGATAAATTCCATTAGAAAGTGAAAACTGCTGACCAGCTTCATACAATGGTGCTTTTAGGTGATGGGCAATCTCTTTAAAAACAGCTCTGACGCTCTCCTTATCCGTCGCAAAGATAAAGGGTACACCAGGCTTGATAGCACCAGCCTTTTCTCTGGCAATCGCCTCATGGGTTTCACCTAATATGGCTTGATGATCTAAACCAATGGATGGACATAGGGTCAAGAGAGGGGTAAAGACATTTGTGGAATCAAGTCGACCTCCAAGTCCAGCTTCAACCAGAACAATATCAACGGGATTGATTTCAGCAAAATAATAAAACATCATCACCGTAATGATTTCAAATTCTGTCGCTGGTTCATGACCTGTTTCTTTTGGTAAACGCTCTACAATTGAGTAGACAGCCTCAACTAAGGCTATCAACTCCTCTTTGCTAATCATTTCTCCATCAATCGAAATTCGCTCCCGAAAATCGATGATAAAGGGCGAGGTAAAACTTCCAACACGGTAGCTAGAGCCAGTAAAAATCCGTTGTAAATTGGCAACAGTTGAGCCTTTACCATTTGTGCCAACAATATGAACGGCTCTTATTTTGTGCTGAGGATTATCCAATTGCTCTAGCATCCAGGTCATCCGTTTCAAACCCGGTTTGATTCCAAATTTTAACTTACCATGAATCCACTCCAAACAGTCTTCATAAGTTTTAGGTTGATTCACAAAACACCTCTTACTTTTCATAATCTATGATTAGCTCTAGAACAATTAAAACCATTTGCTAATTGCTACTCTTCATTCTATTTCTGATTCATGTACAATCAGAAAATTTTCATAAAAGTATTATATCACAACTAGATGATGAAAAAAAGAAACCCAAGTGGATTTCTATCGCTTTTAGTACATGTCCTTGTAATCTCGCACCATATTTATCAGTATCATCATGATTTGGAGAACCATCAGAAATAGTAGAAATTGAAATAAAGGGTCAAAAGGGTAAAATAAGAATCATAAAACCAATAAGCACAGGCCGTAGACTTTTTGAAGCAAGCTTTTGTATGAATGCATAAAAAAGCCTCCTAACAGTAATCCGATTAACAGTAGGGTCATAACTCTAAAATAAACGTATTAGGTCAATTACTATCCTCCTTTTGGCATGATAAACCCCTCATCAGTCATCGGTCAATCTCGGCCCTTGCATCCCTCCTTTAATTGCGTTAAAATAACATTATGATTACCAAAGAATTTGATACCATTACTGCTATTTCAACCCCTCTTGGGGAAGGGGCTATTGGCATTGTCCGCTTGTCGGGTTCAGACGCCTTAACTATCGCTAATCGGGTGTTTAAAGGAAAAGACCTGACACAAGTTGCCAGCCATACTATCAACTACGGTCACATCATCGACCCTAGTAAAGATGAGATTCTAGACGAGGTCATGGTGTCTGTTATGTTAGGCCCTAAAACCTTTACCCGTGAACATGTCATTGAAATCAATACACACGGTGGCATTGCCGTTACCAATGAAATCTTGCAACTGCTGATTCGTGAAGGGGCACGCATGGCAGAGCCAGGTGAATTTACCAAACGTGCTTTTCTAAATGGCCGGGTGGACCTCACACAGGCTGAGGCTGTCATGGATATTATCCGAGCAAAGACCGACAAAGCCATGAATATCGCTGTCAAACAGTTGGATGGCTCCCTCAAAAACCTTATTGATAACACCCGTCAGGAAATTCTGAACACCCTTGCCCAAGTCGAAGTTAACATTGACTACCCTGAATACGATGATGTGGAAGAGATGACCACTCAGCTCCTTCGTGAAAAGACGGAAGAGTTTGCCAAACTCTTGTCAGATCTTCTGCGCACAGCCAGACGGGGCAAAATCTTGCGTGAAGGCCTCTCGACTGCCATTATCGGACGTCCTAATGTCGGAAAATCCAGTTTGCTTAATAATCTATTAAGAGAAGAAAAAGCGATTGTAACTGATATTGCCGGTACCACACGGGACGTCATTGAGGAATATGTTAATATCAAAGGGGTTCCGCTGAAGTTGATTGATACAGCAGGTATTCGAGAGACAGATGATATTGTCGAAAAAATCGGTGTTGAACGCTCTAAAAAAGCCCTTGAGGAGGCTGATTTAGTACTGTTGGTACTTAATAGTGCAGAGCCACTCACTGAACAAGACCGCATTTTACTTGACATCAGTGCGTCTAGCAACCGTATCATCTTGCTTAACAAGACCGATCTCCCTCAAGTTATTCAACGCGACCTGCTACCAGAAGACGTCATTCCGATCTCGGTTCTTACCAATCAAAACATTGACGCTATTGAAGACCGTATCAATCAACTCTTCTTTGATAATGCTGGCCTGGTCGAACAGGATACCACCTACCTTTCCAACGCCCGCCACATCTCACTGATCGAAAAAGCCCTTGAAGCCCTCAATGCGGTTAACGATGGCCTAGCTCTAGGCATGCCAGTTGATCTGCTTCAAGTGGACATGACACGGTGTTGGGAGATACTAGGTGAGATCACCGGTGATGCCGCACCAGACGAACTTATCACTCAACTCTTTAGCCAATTCTGCTTAGGGAAATAACAAAAGACGCGGGACTATCGTCCAACGTCTTTTTGTCTGCTTACAAACTTTAGATGTCAACCTGATAAGCTAATGGTTCGACCGTGCGTTTTTAAAGGTCTACTTTTGCAAAACCTGTTTTGGCTTGATAAAGAGATCATAAACTAGCCAAATTACTATGGCTAGTTGAACCAAGACGCTGATGATGCTGCCTTCAACACCAAAGGGAACACCTGATAACCAGGCTGGGCCGTGGCTTGATACATGGATAAAAGCATCACCTGTCGTTGTACCACTCACTGGAAATGCAAAGACATTGCCCTGGAAACAGTTCCAAGCTGCGTGGAACCCACTGATCACCCAAAGATTGTTGGTTTTTAACATGACCAAACAAGCTAAAACCGCAAAGATAAAGAGATCAAGCAAAGGAATCCAACTAATCCCATCATTGCCCAAGTGAATGGCTGTAAAAAAGAGCGATGACATCAATATCCCAAGAGGAATATTATTCTTAGAGCTAATGGTGGTAAACAGCCATCCCCGGCATAGGATTTCTTCAGTCGTTCCCTGAATAGACCAAGCTAGTAATAAAGGGAAAAATTTTAACCATGTTTTCATTGAAAAATCAAAGGCTTCAATGGTCACAACCCCAACAGCCATCATCAGTAACACACAAACAATCAATACAATTGCCCCAAAGGCCCAGCCCTTTAAGAACTCCTTAAAAGCGTTGGCCTTGGACATGCCTAGCCCCTGCCAGGGAGATTTCTCCTGCAATCTAGCCCAAGCAATCACGACAATTGCAATAAAAGCAAAAGTAAACAGCTCCACTAAGAGCATCAGATACTCGTCCGACATGACTTGCGGAAAGGCAAAAGGCACCCACAGTAAGGCAATAATACCAAAGATTTCGCCAGTTATTAAAAGACCATACCCTAATAAAGGCGCCGACCACCAGCTAAAATTCTTAGCAGATCGCTTTTTAGCATCAATAACGGATTCTAGCATGAAAACCTCCTAAAGAAAATAATATAACAAACCTAGTCCAAAGACATCAGCAATAGCGTGCGCTATAAAAAATGGAAAAAGATTTTTGTCTGTCGATTTTTGATATAAAGTATACAAATACCCACCAAACACTAAGCCGATACCAATGGCTGGTACCATTCCTTGGTAAATATGAAAAATAAAGCGAATAAAGAAAGAAAAAGGAAGAACCCATTTCGAATCTTTTTGAGAAACGGACTGGCATATCCCAAGAAAGAAAATTTCTTCATAAAATCCATTGAGCAAGGCGTAAAGCACAGAGGAAAACTCCACATGATTTAACACCTCTGAAAGCGGCATGGGAAAAGGAAGGCTTACGGCAATCGGGTGCGTCACAATAAAGAAAACATCCATTAAGAATGCTACGCTTATAAAGATAAGAGCGGCTTTTCCCATCCCCTCCAAAGTCACCTTGATGTTCCATCTCTTAAAGTCAAATCTTCTCACCCAAAGATATAGGAAAGCAAGACTTAATAGAAAGCCTTGTAAAAGTAGACTATTATAATTGTCTTGAGTTGTAAAAGCAACAGCATTTTCAGCTGTTGTTGTCTGATTAAGCAAGTCCTGATAGCCTATAACGGCTAAGATGGTGGCTTCGCCAAACATTACCATAGTCACTATCAGAATATCAAACCATTTAAGATCAGTCAATCGCTTCATGAGATACCTCCCTCTTGCTGAACACAACCATCACGATGATCATGATAATACGTAATATCAAAAGAATTGGAATGACAAATGCTATTAATGGATAATGTCTTAAGGCTCCGCCAACTAACATATAGTCCCAGAAAAAATGATCCAGTGCCAGTAATCCTATTCTTTGCGTCAATAAGTACAGGAATCCATAAAAAACGCCCATCAAAGTAGCTAAAAGCACCTGAATCAAAACTTGCTTTAAAGGACTCCCACCAAGTAGGGCAACAAGATGAGAAAGGCCAAAAACCATTGAGGAGAAAAGAATAGCTTTTGGAATGGGCATTTTAGATAAAAAAACGGATAACATAATTTCTCTAAAGAGAAATTCCTCTCCGAGACCTACTAAAATCGTTGTTAATATCGGGACTAGAAATGGCCAACTAAATGTAAAATGTTTTAGCCAAAAGAATCCCACGATTAGAAAGGGTAGCACTATACCAATACCCCAAAAGGAAAGCTTCTGTTTAACAGGAAACCGATACGCTAATCTTTTCTTATTTCTCCACGAAAAAATGATGACTAAGAGAGTCGCCAGTGCAGAAAATGGCAGTCGCCAGGCCACAAATTCAGAACTTCCGTAGGACAGTCCAAATAGCAAACTTAATAGCAGATAACTTGACATAATAATGCCCATGTAACCACAAAAGACTAGAGATACTTGTTTATAAGACATCGTTTCCTCCTATTCGTTAGTTATATTTAGCTTAACAATCAGTTCTCAATTTTTCCTGTTTCCAATCTCCTTTTTATCTGTTTTTTCATCTCTAAACCTTCTCTTTTTTAATTTAGTGTATAATGATTTCAGGAGGTTCCTATGAAAAAAATACTGGTTGTTGAAGATGATCCGACGATCAATCAAGTCATTTGTGAATTTTTAAAGGCTCAAGGATATGAGGCTCACGCTGTATTTGACGGTCAATTAGCCCTTGATTTTTTCAAGCAGAACAATTTGGATTTAATTATTTTAGATATTATGATTCCATCGATCAGCGGTATAGATGTCCTGAAAGAAATTCGGAAAACCTCAAGTGTTCCCATCTTGATGTTAACGGCTTTGGATGATGAGTACACACAGTTAACTAGCTTTAATCAACTCATCAGTGATTATGTTACCAAACCCTTTTCACCCCTAATTTTGATGAAGCGTGTTGAAAACATTCTAAGACAGAACGAATCACCAAAAGAGTCTCTTATCAGCATTGACAATCTTCGTATCTATCCTGAACAAGGAATTGTCTATGATCAGGATAATCAACTTGAACTCACACGAAAAGAATACGACATATTATTGCTACTGGCTCAAAACAGAGGTTATGTGCTAACACGTGATTTTATCATGGAGTCAATATGGGGATATACCGAATTAGATAGTCGTGTTTTAGATAACCATGTGAGAAATCTTCGCAAAAAAATACCTCATCTGAAGCTAAAAACAGTTATCGGCCGTGGTTATCAATTAGAGGTGTAACATGGGCATTGTACGTAAAAATTTCTTGATTGTCAGTGGCCTTATCACCTCTACTGTCTTATTCCTTTTACTTATTCTTCATCTAGCACTGCCCATAACCCTTAATCATATTCAAAAGCAGTCTTTGAAGAACCAATACACTACTGTCCTTCAATCTCTGACCAGTCTTTCTGAGGCAGAGATGGTTGAGAAACTGGAGCAACTCGATGGTTCCATGCCAGACCTCTTATTTCGCTTGATCGATGAAGAGGGGAAAGACATCTACCCTACCCTATCTGAGGCAGAACTCTCTCAGCAATCTCGGGACTATCTAGCTAGGGGAAATTATGATGAAATTGGTGCCTGGGCAGAGTTTATCACTACTCGTGAGGGGAAAGAGTTTATCTTACAAGCTGAATACGGTTTCTACTCGCTTTCGGATTACAGTCAAGTTTTTGTTACTTATTACCCAATCATCCTGTTGGCTATTGTTATCATCGCTAGTAGCGTCGCTTATGTTTATAGCCACCTTGCCAATCGCAGAATCAAAAGGATTTCTACTGTCACGCGCCAGATGCTCTCCCTTTCTCCCGATGTAACCATTGAGCCTTTGGGCAAAGATGAAATCGCAAGATTAGGACAGGATATTAACAGTTTGTACCAACAATTAGTCAGCAGCATTGACGAGTTAAAGCAAGAAAACGAACGGGCGATTCAAAAGGAAAAAGAAAAAGCAACCTTTCTTCAAATCACTGCTCACGAACTAAAAACCCCAATCGCTAGTTTATCGGGCTTGGTGGAGGGAATGATTTATAATGTTGGTGATTTTCAAAACCATGACAAGTACTTAAGGCAATGTCGAAA
Source organism: Streptococcus moroccensis (assembly GCF_030812835.1). Classification (GTDB taxonomy): domain Bacteria; phylum Bacillota; class Bacilli; order Lactobacillales; family Streptococcaceae; genus Streptococcus; species Streptococcus moroccensis. The sequence continues at coordinate 625 of NZ_JAUSTM010000033.1, read as the reverse complement.
CATATTGACTGAGCAAACCCAGTTGGTTCAGTCTATTCTGGAAACAGCAAAGATAGACTACATCCCTACTGATCACTACCAGGAGGTTTCACTTAATAATCTTTTGGTAGATATTTTGGAAGATTGTCACCATTTTGCGAAAGCGCACGCTATCACACTTCGTTTTGAGTCGTCCCATGACGTCAGCATCTACGGTAACCCTTTGGCATTAACCAAAGCTTTTAAAAACCTTGTGGACAATGCCATTAGATACAGTAAACCTGATACTACAGTTACCATTCAGTTAACCCAAGCTAGCCTGACCATTGAGAATTTCCCTAAACACATGCCTAGCTCTTATGATTTTGACCATCTTTTTGAACCTTTTTATCGTCCAGATTATAGTCGCTCAAAAGAAGTCGGTGGCTCAGGTATTGGGCTTTACTTTGTCAAACAACTCTTTGATAACCATCAGCTTCCCTTTTCTTTCTCAGCCAAGAATGACAATAGTGTCTCTTTTCAGATTTTACTAAAATCTGACTAAATTAATGTAATCATGACCACCCGTCTAACGGGTGGTTTGAACAGGGGCTATAAGCCCACATCACCAGCCAGCGCCTAAAGACGCTGGCTTTCACTTTGTTCA
>NZ_JAUSTM010000032.1 GCF_030812835.1 Streptococcus moroccensis | reverse complement strand
GTTTGTGGTGAACTACATTATATCTCTCTGAGGTGTTTTTGTATACTTTTTTCTCAACTAGAAAGTGGCTAACTCCATTTTAGAACTTTCGTTTTAGTTGCTTTTGGTAGAAAATGGAACAAAATGATTGATTCTGATTGACTTTGAAAGATTTTATGGTATAATAAAACCTGTAATCGATTTCAGGAGGGGAATGTCATTCTTAAATCAGAACGCAAGCAGTTGATTTTAGAAGCTATCGCTGCTGAAAAAATAGTTACCTTGGAGCATTTGGTGGGCTTATTAAATTCTTCTGAATCAACAGTCAGAAGAGATCTTGATGAGCTTGAAGCAGAGCGAAAACTTAGACGGATTCATGGGGGTGCAGAAGCACTAACTTCTTCAGCTAGTGAATTAAGTAACCTTGAGAAATCTGTCAAAAACGTTCAAGAAAAGATGCTGATTTGTCAAAAAGCCCTAAATCTGATCGATGAAGGCGATGTTGTCTTCATCGATGCTGGGACAACGACAGGTGTTCTGGTTAAGGCTTTAAGCCAAGAACCAGTTGCTAATTTAACGGTGGTGACCAATTCTATTCATCACGCAGCGACGTTTGTCGAACAGGGCATTAAAACCATAATTATTGGTGGTCTTGTTAAGGAGCGTACAGATGCTAGTATTGGAGGATTTGCTCTAGAGCAAATTGAGAGTCTTAACTTTGATAAAGCATTTATAGGCATGAATGGTGTGGACAAGGAGTACCTTACAACGCCTGATCCTGAGGAAGCAACCATTAAAAAGGCGATTATTGCTAATGCGAAAGATACCTTTGTCCTAGCAGATGAGTCTAAACTGGGCCAATTTTCATTTGTTAAAGTTGCCAGTTTAAACCAAGTGACGCTTTTAACGAATCGGACAGAAAAAACAATTCTCCAAGAAATCAAAAAGAAAACGAGGGTGATAGAAGTATGATTTATACAGTCACGCTAAATCCTTCGATTGACTTTATTGTCCGTCTTGAACATGTCGAGACAGGGGCGGTTAATCGGATGGCTAGTGATGGTAAATATGCCGGTGGGAAGGGCATTAATGTAAGTAGGATTTTACAACGTCTTGGAATTCCTAATACAGCAACAGGCTATGTTGGTGGTTTTACAGGGGACTTTATTGAAAAGGCTCTTCAGGCTGAGGCTATCGACACAGAGTTTGTTCATGTCGAGGAAGATACACGGATTAACGTTAAAATCAAGGCTGACCAAGAAACTGAGATCAACGGAACAGGACCTTTTATTTCTGATGATAACTTAAAAGAGCTCGAAGCTATCCTTGCTCAATTATCATCAGCAGATGTCGTGATTTTTGCCGGATCAGCTCCAGCAAACCTTGGCAATGGGGTTTATAAGGATTTGATAGCCAAAACACGGTCTACCGGTGCTCAAGTGGTCTGTGATTTTGAAGGTCAAACTTTGCTGGATTCGTTAGCATTTTCCCCCCTATTGGTTAAGCCAAACAATCATGAATTAGGAGATATTTTTGGTGTAGAGCTAAGCAGTCTCGATGAGATTGAGAGTTATGCTAAACAGGTGCTTGAAAAAGGCGCCCAGCATGTCATCATTTCTATGGCGGGTGATGGAGCGCTCTTAGTGACACCAGAAGCATCTTATTTTGCTAAGCCTATTAAAGGAGATATCAAAAATTCTGTGGGAGCAGGGGATTCAATGGTTGCTGGCTTTACTGGAAAACTGGTTGAAACTGGTGATGCCCTTGAAGCCTTCAAGTGGGGCGTAGCTTGTGGCACGGCTACCACTTTCTCAGACGATCTAGCGTCTGCTGCATTTATTAAGGAAACATATCAAAAAGTTGAGGTAGAAAAAAGATGAACATCCAAGATGTATTACGTAAAGATGTGATGTTGCTGGATTTACAAGCAACTGAAAAAGAAGCAGTTATCGATGAAATGATTGCTAAATTAGTAGAAACTGGTGTCGTAACAGACTTTGAAGCCTTTAAAGCTGGTATCATGGCGCGTGAAGCCCAAACGTCTACTGGACTTGGTGATGGGATTGCTATGCCACACAGTAAAAATGCGGCTGTCAAGGAAGCGACTGTCCTCTTTGCTAAATCAGCAAAAGGAGTTGATTATGCCAGTCTTGATGGGCAACCGACGGACCTCTTCTTTATGATTGCTGCGCCAGAAGGCGCTAATGATACGCATTTAGCTGCACTTGCGCAATTATCACAGTTCTTGATGAAAGATGGCTTTGCTGCTAAATTACGTTCAGCGTCAACAGCAGATGAGGTTTTGAATTTATTTACTCCTGAGAAGGAAGAAGTAGTTGAAACTCCTGTTGCACCAGTTGCTTCTAACTCAGATGATTTTATCGTAGCAGTCACTGCTTGTACAACTGGTATTGCCCATACCTTCATGGCTGAGGAAGCCCTCAAAAAACAAGCAGCAGAAATGGGTGTTGGCATTAAAGTTGAAACCAACGGAGCTTCAGGTGTTGGCAATGCCTTGACAGCGGCTGATATCGCAAAAGCAAAAGCAGTCATCGTGGCAGCGGATAAGGCTGTAGAGATGGACCGCTTTGATGGCAAACCTCTTGTTAACCGTCCAGTAGCAGACGGTATTCGTAAAACAGAAGAATTGATCAATTTAGCTTTGTCCGGTGATGCACCGATTTATAAGGCTGCAGCTGGTAGTAAAGCCGTTGAAAGTGAAGAGAAGACATCTTTCGGTGGTCAAATTTACAAGCACTTGATGAGTGGTGTTTCTCAAATGCTTCCATTTGTTATTGGTGGTGGTATCATGATCGCCATTGCCTTCTTGATTGATAACCTTATGGGAGTGCCTGAAGCTAGCCTTGGTAGTCTTGGTTCTTATAATCAGTTGGCAGCTATGTTTAATAGCATTGGTGGTGCAGCCTTTGGCTTTATGTTACCAGTCTTGGCAGGTTATATTGCCTACTCGATTGCTGAAAAACCAGGTCTTGTATCAGGTTTTGTTGCTGGAGCTATTGCTTCTAGTGGACTGGCTTTTGGAAAAATTCCTTTTGCTGGCGCTACATCAGAGATTCCTGCAGCTGTACCATCAGGGTTCCTCGGTGCTTTGGTTGGTGGTTTCCTAGCAGGATATGTTGTGCTTGCCATCAAAAAATATGTAAACGTTCCACGTTCCCTTGAAGGTGCTAAGTCCATTTTAATTTTACCGCTCCTTGGTGTGTTTGCAACAGGATTCCTCATGTTCCTTGTTAACATTCCGATGGCGGCTATCAATACAGCTCTCAATAACTTCTTGACCAGCTTATCTGGTAGCTCAGCTGTTCTTCTCGGTCTCCTTGTCGGAGGTATGATGGCAGTTGATATGGGTGGTCCAGTTAACAAAGCGGCCTATGTCTTTGGTACTGGAACATTAGCAGCAACTGTAGCGTCAGGTGGTTCAGTCGTGATGGCTGCAGTTATGGCTGGTGGTATGGTTCCACCGCTTGCAGTCTTCATCGCAACCCTTCTCTTTAAAGATAAATTCACTAAGGAAGAACGTGACTCTGGATTGACAAACATCATCATGGGCTTGTCATTTATTACAGAAGGAGCTATTCCATTTGGTGCAGCTGATCCAGCGCGTGCTATCCCAAGCTTTGTTGTCGGTTCAGCACTTGCAGGTGGTTTAGTCGGCTTATCAGGCATCAAATTGATGGCGCCGCACGGTGGTATCTTCGTTATCGCTTTAACAAGTAATCCAGTTCTTTACATTCTTTATGTTTTGATTGGTGCTTTAGTATCAGGTTTCCTCTTCGGTTACCTTCGGAAAGCTAAATAAGTTAAGGCTTTCTTAACACTTGATTAAATTAAAACCTTGCTGATTGGCAAGGTTTTTTGTGACCTTTCCGATAGGAATCAGATTAAAATATGTTATAATGAAGAGAATGTAAATGCTAAGAGGTAGAATATGCAAATCAATCGTAAGCAAGAAATTGTTAATCAGTACCATTTTGACGCTAGAAATGCAGAATGGGAAAAGAAAAATGGTGTTCCAAAGACAAAAGTTGAAGTGAATTTCCATTTAGTTAAGCAAGATCATGAAGCCAATTCAACGCACCTAGTTGCTGTTGTTCGTTTTATGGTTGTTTTTAAAGACTTTGTCGTTTCCGGTGGGATTTCCCAAGAAAACGAAGTGGTGGGACGCGTTGTCAATCAGCCTGGTGATTATAGCCAAGAAGAAATTCAGGAAATCTCTGCACCTGTGTTAGACATGTTAAGACGCTTAACTTACGAGGTTACAGAGATAGCCTTTGATGCCCCAGGAATTAAATTAGAATTTTAGGAAGTTTTATGAAATTAGCCATTGTAACAGACAATTCAGCTCACCTGTCTGAAGAAGTCCTACAAAACGCAGATGTCTACGTATTAAAGATTCCAGTTGCTATCGACGGCAAGTCCTATATCGAGGGAGAAAATCTCACCGTTTCGGAATTTTATCAGAAAATGTCCCAGTCTGACGATTTACCCAAAACCAGTCAGCCAAGTATTGCTGAACTGGATCAATTGTTAAAAGAATTGTCTCAGAAAAGTTATTCCCATGTTCTTGGACTATTCTTATCGAGTGGTATCTCTGGGTTTTGGCAAAATATTCAGTTTTTACCCGATGAGTATCCTGAGATGACGGTTGTCTTTCCAGATACGAAAATCACCTCAGCTCCTCTTGGGATGATGGTTGGTCAAGTTCTGTCTCAGAGTAAGGCTGGTCTTTCTTTTGACGACATTATGGCCAAACTTGAACCATTGATTGAAAAGACACATGCTTTTATCATGGTTGATGATCTGAACCACTTGGTTAAGGGTGGACGGTTGTCAAATGGTTCAGCCTTATTGGGTAATCTTCTTAAGATTAAGCCGATTCTCTATTTTAACGACGGTTCGATAGAGGTTTACGAGAAAGTTAGGACCGAAAAGAAAGCTATTAAGCGATTAATCGAAATATTAGATGAGAAGACAGCTGATAATAATTACCAAGTTGTTATTATTCATGCTAATTGTCCTGAAAAAGCCGAAAACTTTAAAACACTTCTAGTGGAAAATGGCCTTAGCACTGATATAGACATTGCTCCATTTGGAGCAGTCATAGGAACACATCTCGGCGAAGGCGCGATAGCCTTTGGGATTTCACCTAAGGTTGCATAGAAAGACAGTAGCAGATAGAGTAACAGAATAGGAAGAGAGGAATGTCATGGCCATCAAAGTGATTATTGCAGGATTTAAGGGAAAAATGGGGCAAGCGGCCTATAAAATGGTTTTAGAAGACGAAGAACTAGAATTAATAGGGCTCGTCGACCCTTTTGCAACTGAAAAGAATGTTGCTGGCGTTCCAGTTTTTACAGATAAAACTGATTTGACGGCTCTGGAAGCAGATGTTTGGGTTGATTTTACGACACCAGCGGTGGCTTATGAAAATACTAAATTTGCCTTAGAAAATGGCTTTGCACCTGTTGTTGGGACAACGGGGTTCACAGCTGAGCAAATTGATGAATTAAAATCCCTTTCAGCTCGTAAGGCATTAGGCGGTTTAATTGCACCAAACTTTGCGATTGGGGCCATTTTGCTCATGCAATTCGCGGCTCAAGCTGCAAAATACCTTCCAAATGTTGAAATCATTGAATTGCACCATGACAATAAAAAAGATGCTCCGAGCGGTACAGCTATTAAAACGGCCGAATTAATTTCAGAAACTCGGCAAAGTCTAAAACAAGGAGCAACTGATGAAGAAGAATTATTAGCTGGTGCCCGAGGGGCTGAGGTAGATGGTATGCGAATTCATTCGGTTCGCTTACCAGGTTTAGTTGCCCATCAGGAAGTTATTTTTGGTGCCCAGGGGGAGGGGTTAACACTTCGTCATGATTCTTATGACCGCATTTCCTTTATGAGTGGGGTTAACCTTGGGATAAAAGAAGTGGTCAAGCGTCAGCAATTGGTTTATGGATTGGAACAGTTATTATGAAATTAAGCGACTTGCCTTCTGAATTTCAGGAGGCATTGCCCATTTTAGAAAAAATAAAAGCGGCAGGGTTTGAAGCATATTTTGTTGGAGGATCAGTACGTGACGCGATTCTCGGCCGACCTATTCACGATATTGATATTGCAACTTCAAGCTATCCAGAAGAAACCAAGTCTATCTTTTCAAAAACAATAGATGTGGGGATTGAACATGGAACTGTTTTAGTACTGGAAGGTGGTCATGAATACGAAATTACGACCTTTAGAACGGAAGAGGTTTACGTGGATTACCGTCGACCGTCAGCCGTTCATTTCGTGCGCTCGTTGGAAGAAGACTTAAAACGTCGAGATTTTACGGTAAATGCCCTTGCACTTGATGAACAAGCACAGGTGATAGATCTTTTTGGTGGACTGGATGATCTAGCTAGGAGACAACTCAGAGCTGTTGGGAAGCCTAGCGAACGCTTTAAGGAGGATGCCCTGCGTATTATGAGGGGATTCCGCTTTGTGGCTAATCTTAATTTTGAGATAGATTTGCAAACCTCTAAAGCCATGAGAAACCATGCCCATCTACTGGAAAAAATATCTGTCGAACGCTCTTTTGTGGAGTTTGATAAGCTCCTCATGGGTCCTTCTTGGCAGAAAGGGTTAAACCTCATGGTTGATAGCGGAGCTCATAATTTCTTACCTGGGCTGAAAGGGTTAGATAACGAAATCTTTTCTTTCTGTCAAAGTTTGGCTAAAGATTATCAATTTTCGCAATCGGAACAGGCTTGGGCTGCATTTTTACATCATTTAGCAATTCCTAATGTGAAAAGTTTTTTAAAAGGTTGGAAAACCTCTGGTCAATTTCAAAAAGATGTTGAGAAATTAGTTCAAATCCTGAATTTAAGGGAGAAAGGTTGCCTAACCAAGCAAGATTGTTACCGCTATGGGGCATCCTTTTTGAGAATCGCAGAAGAACTTAGAGAGGGACAGGGCTTAGTCAGTGATTTTGAACATATCGATCATCTAGACAAATCTCTGGTTATTCATAGTAAAAAAGATATGGTTGTCTCTGGAAAGACTTTAATAACTGAGCTAGGCATGAAACCTGGACCCGAAATCGGTCAACTGCTTGGAAAGATTGAAGCAGCAATTGTAGATGGAAAATTAGCAAATGATAAGGACGCTATTTTTCGAGTGATTAGAGAAGGAGAAGGTGATGAGTGATTTTATCGCAGAAAAACTGACCAAATCTGTAGGGGATAAGACAGTTTTTGAAAATATCTCATTTATTATTCACCCTGAAGATCGTATTGGGATTATCGGTGTTAACGGAACTGGAAAAACGACACTTTTAGATGTGATTTCTGGTCGACTTGGATTTGATGGTGATACGAGTCCATTTTCTAAGAAAAACGACTATAAAATAGCCTATTTAACTCAAAACCCTGTTTTTGATGAAACTTTAACCATTATAGATACCGTTCTATCCGACAACTTGCCTGAAATGCGTTTGATAAAACGCTATGAGCAACTGTTAGACAACTATGATGACAGTAAACAGGATGAATTAAACCGTTTAATGAGCCAGATGGATGCTAGCAATGCTTGGGAAATTGAGAGTCAGGTGAAGACAGTTCTCCATAAACTTGGATTAACAGACCTGCATCGGTTAGTCGGGGATTTATCAGGAGGCTTACGGCGTCGGGTTCAGTTAGCACAAGTTCTATTGGTCCGTGAGGAATTGCTTTTGCTCGATGAGCCCACAAACCATTTGGATATTGAAACCATCGAGTGGCTGACCAATTTTCTCAAAACAGAGAAACGAACGGTATTGTTTATCACCCATGACCGCTATTTCTTAGATCATTTGGCGACTAGAATTTTTGAGCTTGATAAGGCAAAGTTAGTTGAATACCAAGGGAACTATCAGGATTATGTTCGACTTAAAGCTGAGCAAGATCAACGAGATGCTGCCCTTCGTCATAAACAGAGCCAGCTTTATAAGCAAGAATTAGAATGGATGCGTCGCCAACCTCAAGCGCGTGCGACAAAGCAACAGGCCAGAATCAATCGGTTTCACGATTTGAAAGGGGAACTCTCAAACTTTTCAGAGTCTGCAGAGCTTGACATCAACTTTCAGACCAGCCGTATTGGGAAAAAAGTCGTCAAGTTTGATGACGTGAGTTTTTCCTATCCTAATTTACCAATTCTTAGTCACTTTGACCTCCTCATTCAAAATAAGGATCGGATTGGCATTGTAGGAAAAAATGGGCGAGGTAAATCGACCTTACTCAACCTCATTGCCGGGCAACTCTCTCCTGACTCAGGGGGTGTTGAAAGAGGAGAAACGGTTAAAATTGGCTACTTTTCTCAACAAATCACTGGTCTAGATACCAGTAAACGGGTCATTAATTACTTACAAGAAGTAGCTGAAGAAGCCCAGACTAGTACTGGGCAAGTCTCTATTGCAGACCTTCTAGAACAATTTCTATTTCCTAGAAATACCCATGGTACCTTGATTGAAAAATTATCTGGTGGCGAGCAGAAACGATTATTTTTACTTAAAATCTTGCTGCAACAACCTAATGTTCTTTTGTTGGACGAACCCACAAATGATTTAGACATTGCCACCTTAACGGTTCTCGAACACTTTCTGGAACAATTTTCTGGTCCTGTTATTACCGTCAGTCATGACCGCTATTTTTTGGATAAGGTTGCCAATAAGATTCTGTCTTTTGAAGCGGATGGCATTGTGACTTTTTATGGGAATTATACGGATTACTTAGACGAGAAAAAGTTCCTAGCTGATCAGGCACAAGAAGCGGAGAAATCGGTCCTTAAAGAGACAAGAGGGGTAAAAGTTAAGCAAGAGCGTGCTAAACGAATGACTTACCAAGAAAGACAAGAATGGGAATCCATAGAAGCTGAAATAGAAAAGTTAGAAGAATCTATGTCAGCTCTAGAATCGATGATGCAAGAACATTCTAGTGATTATGATAAATTAGCTGAGCTTCAGCGTGAGCTTGAGACTTCAAATGATTTGCTCTTAGAAAAGTATGAACGCTATGAGTACCTGAGCGACCTTCAATAAGGAGACATGATGAAACAAGGACTAGTTCTCTTTGTAAGTATTTATTTGTTGCTAACAATTGTGGAGAGCCTTTGGCGATGGCATCAAAAACGGTACACCGTTGTTTTTGGCGGGCTTGGATTGCTTATTAGTGGTTTATTATTGCTGGTGACGTGGTCTTATGCTAAGGGCTATAGTGATTGGCAGATATCGCTTTATGCCCTAGGGTTTATGGTGATCGGTAGTTTGCCACAACTTTATGAATTTCGCCACCATTACCCTCTAACGGTTAAACGACACTTTCTCCAATTTACTTGGCATATTATACTTCTTTTTTTACTCTATTTTTTAGGTCAAAAGTAATCAAAAGTTTAGAAAAAGCATGCAAGCCTTTGCATAAAGTGGTATAATAAAGTGAAAATGAAATGAAGGAGAGACTTATGAGTCAGAAAATTATAGGGATTGACCTTGGAGGGACATCGATCAAATTTGCCATTTTATCAAAAGATGGTGAGGTTCAAGATAAGTGGTCTATTGGCACTAATATTTTAGATGAAGGTTCTCATATCGTTCCTGACATCATTGCTTCTTTAAAGCAGCGGATGGACTCTCTAGGATTAACCAAAGATGATATCCTAGGCATTGGTATGGGTTCTCCTGGAGCCATTAATCATGAAATGGGAACAGTTGTCGGAGCATATAATCTCAATTGGAAAACAGTTCAACCGGTTAAAGAGCAAATCGAATCAGCTCTTGGAATTCCATTTTTTATCGATAATGATGCCAATGTGGCTGCACTCGGTGAAAAGTGGAAAGGTGCAGGGGAAAACGATCCAGACGTCGTCTTTGTCACGCTGGGGACAGGAGTTGGAGGCGGTGTTGTTGCTGGAGGTAATTTGATACATGGTGCTGGAGGTGCCGGTGGCGAAATTGGCCACATGGTGGTTGATTTTGACCAACCAATTAGATGTACCTGCGGCAAGCTTGGTTGTTTAGAGACGGTCACATCAGCAACTGGTATAGTGAATCTTGCTCGCCGTTATGCCCAAGTTTACGCAGGCGATTCCAAACTCAAACAATTGATTGATAACGGGGACGATGTATCTGCTAAAGTTATATTTGATTTGGCAAAGGCCGGTGATGATTTAGGACAGATTGTTTATGACAATTTTTCCCGTTATTTAGGCATTGCTTGTGCTAATATTGCCTGTCTCCTCAACCCATCAGCGATTGTGATTGGTGGCGGAGTATCTGCGGCCGGTGATTTCTTGCTCAATGGGCTCGATGAGGTATACAAGGAAAATGTCTTCCCTCAGATTGTTGGGTCTACTAAGATAAAGCTAGCTCAGTTGGGGAATGACGCAGGGATCATAGGAGCAGCCTCATTAGTTCTCTAAGACTTATCAAAAATCACTTATAAGAATGTTTTATGGATTATGCAGGCTGCGGCCTGCTTTTTTCTGAATGATGGAGGTTTATATTGGCTGAAAGAGAATTTTTAAAAGCAATGCAAAAAATTTTGGCCATTGCAAACACGGGCCTATTTTACAGTAAGAACTCTTTTGATCAAGAAAGGTACCAAAGCATTCGTAGGGAAGTTGAAGATATCCTCAACTCTACCACAACTCTTTCACAAACTGAGCTCACCAACCTTCTGAGACCGACTGATTCTTATGAAACGCCTCTGGTGGATGTGCGTGCCTTCATCTTAAAAGAGGGGAAGGTTTGTCTGGTTAAGGACCGTTTATCTGGCGGAAAATGGGCCCTACCAGGTGGCTTTGCTGAAGTTGGATTAAGTCCGACAGAGAATGTCATTAAAGAGGTCCTAGAAGAAACGGGATACACTGTTTCAGTCAAGCAACTTCTTGCTATATTTGACAGCAATCAGGACCCTCAACAGGTTCAGTCTAAACACTACTATAAACTCACATTTTGGTGTCAAATGGAAACAGGAGCATTTGAACCTAACGAGGAAATCAGTGAGTTAGCCTTCTTTGACCTTGACCATCTACCCCTTCTCTCTGTCAAAAGGACCACAGAACAACAAATTAAAGACTGTTACCGATTGGTGCAGTTGAGTTTAAACAATCAAGTATACGATATAATATAAGGCTGAGAAACTTTTCCCGGTCTTTTAGCTATAAACTTAAGGTTATAAACTCTTTATCATGATGAAATTTTACCCATGTGGTCTGTAATGGAAAATGAGTGATTTTTTGAGGTAGGGTTGATCATACTTAATGGCTAGTTTATAGAGCCAGTTGAGCAGGCGTCTAGCTTTAATTTTCCCGGCCATCAAGTCGGTTTTGGCCTTGAGATAGCTGGCTTTTTCCTTGTCAGTAGCCTTTTTCTTAAAATAGCCCCAAATATGATCAATGGCGTTTATTTGGTAGCGGTCAAGTGGCGGCTCGCTCAAGCACTCCTCGATAAGGCTATAGAACTTAACCACTGGGAACTGGGTTTTATCCTTGAGCAGTTGGCGAATCGCTTGGTAATGTTTGGGAGAGTAGTAGAGAATCAGATATTTGTAAGCCGCCCATTCTTTTTCAAGTAGGCGAATATCTTGAAGTCCAGGATGCGTTGCAAGTGAACACTTGACTGCAGATAAATTTTTGTCCTTGACTTCGAGCATAATGTCTACGTCGAAGTCTGAAATATTTTGATAGAATTCTAAAAATGATTGTAGATAGATGGTTTGCGTATGGGCGCCGATACGGGCATTGGCTCGTTGCTGAGAATAATGGATCTTGGGTTTGCCGTCTTCCGGTTTCCAGGTCTTTACAACTTGCTCTAACCAGTCAGCATCGGATAAGTTAGAATCGCTGAGATTGGAGGTATTATGAAGGTTATCGTAAACGACAGGAGCACCTGTCGCTTGACTGATGGATAGGACATCCGAAATAGTGTAGAGGCGATCATCGTTCTCAATGATGAGGCGCTCTTTAATATTGTCCGATAACGTATGATAGACTTCTATAAAACGTGCCATGGCAGCTTTCTTATCGCCATAGACACCACCAATATGAAGTATCATTTTGTGGGTGCGGTCTAACCCAAGAGCCTCCATAAAACGTGCGTGGTAATCCAGTTCCGCAATGCTTCGTGAAACGACAGCAGGATCAGGGGAATTCAATACCGTATATTGACCAGGGTGCATGGACAACCGCAGCTGGTACTTGGCTATTTTTAGCCCAAGTCTTGCAAAGCTCTCAGCAAATTCAGAAGCCCAATTCAGTGTGTTGGTTTCATGATCAGACCCAAATGGAATGATATCAGAGCTCATACGAAACATCTGAATGTGGTGTTTGATGTTATAGTCAAGCATTCGGTTTAAAACGTTCAAATTATGAGAGATAATATCCCTTAAGGCATCTGGTGTAACGTTGGCTTTTCGTAAGGTTCTGATCTTGCTATCAGGTAAACTTTCGTTGAGGCAGGCATAGCCGATCATAGAATTCTCCTAGGCTGTGTTTTTCTTTATTTTACCCTAAAATACAACATCTGCAAGAAAAACTTTTCTTGGGGGTTTTTGCTTGCAAAAAAGAGGCAAGTGTAGTAAAATAGTGAAGTTGACTTAATGCACTTCTGTGCAACCGCACGATTGCCGTTTTAAGCAGGGAAACCTCACGGTACTAGGCGAGTCTTCACAAGGAGAACTTTCTCCAAAAAAATCTTTATAGGAGGTGCATCATGAGCACATACGCAATTATCAAAACTGGCGGTAAACAAGTTAAAGTTGAAGCTGGTCAAGCAATCTACGTTGAAAAATTGGACGTTGAAGTAGGTCAAGAAGTGACCTTTAACGAAGTTGTTCTTGTAGGTGGTGACAAAACAGTTGTTGGTAAACCACTTGTAGAAGGCGCAACAGTTGTTGGTACGGTTGAAAAACAAGGCAAGCAAAAGAAAGTTGTTACTTTCAAATACAAGCCTAAAAAAGGTAGCCACCGCAAACAAGGTCACCGTCAACCATACACAAAAGTTGTTATCAACGCTATCAACGCTTAATTTTAGGTTAAACGCATGATTCAAGCACAATTCACCCGTCAGTATGATGGAAAACTGCAACACGTTCAAATTAGTGGTCATGCAGGAAGTGGACCTTATGGCTATGACATCGTGTGTGCAGCGGTCTCAACCCTGAGCATCAATTTTATCAACGCATTGACAGAACTGTGCCAGATAGAGCCCCAAGTCGAAATTAACGAGATAGATGGTGGGTTTTTGACAGTGACGCTTCCTCGTCATCTGGATGACCCGACTAGCGAGAAGGTTCAACTTTTGTTTGAAGCATTCTTGCTAGGTATGACAAACCTGAATGACAATTCGTCTGAATTCGTCCAAACTCAGGTCAAACAATAACTCAACGGAGGAAAAATTAATGATTCAATTAAATCTTGCTAACTTGCAATTGTTCGCCCACAAAAAAGGTGGCGGTTCAACATCAAACGGTCGTGACTCACAAGCGAAACGCCTTGGCGCTAAAGCTGCAGATGGTCAAACAGTATCAGGTGGTTCAATTCTTTACCGCCAACGTGGTACTAAAATCCATCCAGGTGTAAACGTTGGTCGTGGTGGAGATGACACACTTTTCGCTAAAGTTGAAGGTGTTGTTCGTTTCGAACGTAAAGGTCGCGATAAGAAACAAGTTTCTGTTTACCCAATTGCGAAATAATCATGATGAAGTCTGCTTCGGCAGGCTTTTTTGGCTATTTTTGTCGGAGTATGCTATTCTACGGATACTTTATGACGCTAACACTACTATGTGAATAGTGAGGAGAAAGTTATGGCATATAATCAATTTAATCAACCTGTAGGAGAACAGTTATTCGATGATTCCGCTGGGAAACCAGTAGACCTTATTTGTTTAACAGGGAAATATTGTAGTGTTGAAAAGTTAAGTGTTAAAGACCATTTAGAGGATTTGGCGACTTTTTACGTCCATGATCCTGTAGAGCAGGACTGGACCTATTTGCCCTTGTCCCCTTTTGATAATATAGAGGCCTTTAAAGCCTATCTTGAAGAGTGTGAGACATCTGAAGATCCCTATTATTTAGTCATCCGTGATAATACTAGTCAAACCATTATAGGCATGTTCTCACTCTTAAATTACTATTTAAAAAATCGTTCTCTCGAAATGGGCTGGGTCGTTTATTCTAGATCTCTACAAGGCAGTCGAATGGCTACAGAAGCACAATACCTAGTCATGACATATGTTTTTGAGGAGCTTCATGCCCGTCGCTATGAATGGAAGTGTGATAGCCTGAATGCGCGCTCTAAAAAAGCAGCGAATCGTTTAGGATTTCAGTATGAAGGCACCTTTCGTCAGCACTCCATTTATAAAGGAAGAACAAGGGATACCTCTTGGTTTTCGATAATTGATAGTGAGTGGCCTCAGTTAAAGTCACGTTTTGAAAGGTGGTTAGCACCAGATAATTTTGGGGTGGATGGGGTACAGAAAAAATCTCTTGATCAGTTTTAAGCAAAAAGACCATGTGGGATCGAATGCACATGGTCTTATTTATTTTCGAAAATCAACAACATTGCTTGGAGATTGATGTGAGGAATTTTCGTTCTATTTACATAAGAGGTCCAAATCTCCATGAGATCGACGACGTAGCCGAGCTGTTTTTATTCTCTGGCTAAATCCCAGCGCTTGCTGAGAAAGCGTGAGAAGCTTGAAATACCAAAGTTAATAACAAAGTAAATTAAAGCGATAGTGACATAAAGTGTAAAAACAGCTGTTGTTTCAAAATTACGTCCCATCAAGATCTGACTAGCTCCAAAGAGTTCTTGAAGAGCGATAACAGAGTAAAGTAAACTGGTATCCTTGATAACGGTCACAAATTGTGAAATCATAGCCGGTAACATCTTCCGGAGCGCCTGTGGCAAGACAATGTATTGCATGATTTGCAATTGGGTGAACCCTTGCGCTTGACCAGCCTCTGTTTGGCCATGGTCTATAGCATTCAAGCCACCACGAATGATTTCAGCCAGGGCAGCAGATGTAAAGACGGTAAAGGCTGTTATACCAGCTTGAGTTGATTTCAATTGGAAAACCAAGAAAATGGTGAAGATCCAAAGGAGGTTTGGCACATTGCGGACAAACTCAATATAGATGGATGCAATCCATTTAAGGATTATATTTTTGCTATTGCGCATTACCGCAAGAACTGTTCCAATCACTGTGGAAAGGATAATGATGATAAAGGAAAGCTTTAAAGTTAACCAAAGGCCTTTCATTAAAAAGGCAATATTGGTGGGTGTCAGTACATTTAAAATATCTTGAATCATAACTGACCTCCTTAATAAGCGTTTTTATTTTTTTCTTCCCAACGACGGGCAAGCGTAGCCAGTGGGAAACAAAGAATGAAGTAGAGAATCGATGCGGTCACAAATGGTGGTACGTAGTTGGCATTAACGGCTGACCAGTGTTTGGTCATAAACATAATGTCAATACCTCCAATAATGGCAACAGTAGACGTATTTTTAATAAGGTTTACAACCTGGTTTGCAAGAGGTGGTAGAATGGTTCGAATAGCCTGCGGAATAATAATGTAGCGCATGCTCTCGGTATAAGTAAACCCTTGAGACTGAGCGGCTTCCATCTGTCCTTTTGGAACTGCTAAGATACCGGTGCGAAAGACCTCGGCGATATAAGCACCGTGATAGAGTCCTACACAGATAACCGCAGTCCAATAGATAGAAGGCATCAGTGTGAAATTTGAAATCAAGGGGAATCCATAATAGATAATTACAAATTGCACCAATAAAGGTGTGTTTTGATAAAATTCGACATAGACTCGAGAAATAGCCTTGAGCCATTTGTTTTTACTGGTAGCCATCATAGCAAACAAGATGCCAAGTAACATAGCGCACAAGAGGGCGCCGATAGAAATGTCAATGGTAAAGAGAAAACCTTGAGCAAACTGTGGCCAGTCTTTCAGAAAGTCAGCCCAAAGGTCGGCAGAAAATAAATGTGATAACATAATTGAGCTCCTTTCTAGTCAGTTTCCATAGATGTTGGTTTCAGTCCATACATATCATAGATGGATTGAAGGGTGCCATCAGCTTCCCATTCCATAACCAAGGCATCTAAGTAGGCGTTTAAATCTGTATTCGATAGTTTAGTAACGATACCATACTGAGATGGGTTATAGGATAAGTCTAGAATTTCATTACTTTTACCAGTAAATCCTGATAGGATAGATTGGTCGATAGAAAAAGCGTCAACACGTTGTGCTGCTAAACTGACAACAACCTCAGGGTTTGATCCTAGTTCAGTAAAGTTGAGTGAGATGCCCTTATCAGCTGCTATTTCAGTTAGCAACCCCTGTTGGATAGAGCCTTGAGTTACCCCGATTGTCTTACCATTTAAATCTTCCCAAGAAGAAATACCACTTGTTTTTTTCACAAGAAAACCATTGGCGTCTGTGTAATAAGGAGTGGTGAAGTTATAAAGTTTTTTACGCTCTTCGGTAATGGTAAAGGTTGCTGCAACCATATCGAGTTGCCCATTATCTAAGAGAGCGCCACGAGTTTGTGCAGTAACTGGCGTCAATTCAATAGCAACCCCCAGTTCGTCGGCTACTTTTTTAGCAATCTCAATTTCGAGACCAGTGTATTCATTGGTTTCAGGATCTCGGTAGCCAAAATTTGGAACGTCTTGTTTAACACCAACACGAAGAGTTCCTCTTTTTACGATAGCTGCCACCTGATCAGTTGCTGCTAATTGTGACTTTTCAGTAGCTTGTGTTGGGTTAGAGCTGAAGACCAACCAACTAAAGAGGCTAACTAAGGCAAAGAGAGGAAGTAATAGAAGAGATAGTTTCTTTTTCATTAGTTTCCCTCCTAGTCATCCAAAGAGACACGTTCACTCGTGTGATGAATAATTTTACTGAGGAACTGTTGAGCACGTGGATCAGTCGGGTTATCAAAGAAGCCATTGACATCAGTTGTATCAACTAGCACTTCACCATCAGCCATAAAGATAATACGATCAGCCACTTCACGGGCAAATCCCATTTCATGGGTAACCACAACCATGTTAGTCCCATTCTTAGCCAATTTCTTCATAACAGCTAGCACATCACCGATTGTTTCTGGATCGAGGGCTGAGGTTGGCTCGTCAAAGAGAAGCAACTCTGGTTTCATGGCGAGACCGCGGGCAATAGCAATTCGTTGTTTTTGACCGCCCGAAAGCATAGCAGGAAAAGAATCTTTGCGATCCCACATGTTAACATAGGTTAGGTATTTTTCTGCTCGAGCTAATGCTTCCTCATTGCTGATACCGAGAACCTTAATGGGAGCTAAGGTAACATTCTCTAAAACTGTTTTGTGAGGATAGAGATTGAAATGTTGAAAGACCATGCTGACTTCTTTGCGCAAATCGATGAGGTCCTTACTAGAAGCGCCTGACACTTGATGGCCATTGACCACTAAATTTCCATTGTCGATCTTTTCCAATCCATTAATGGTACGGATGAGAGTAGATTTTCCAGATCCAGATGGTCCTAACAAAACAATCACTTGACCGTCTTCAAATGTTAAGTTGATGTCCTTCAGTGCATGAAAATCGCCGTAATATTTATTAACAGCTTGAAATGAAACTAAGCTCATAATAATCCTCCAAATTCTAATGTTAGAAAATATAACATGTGAAGATTTTATCACATAAAAAATAGCTTGTCAACTAGAATTTGAATTTTCTGACATTTTTCTTAAATAATGATCATAGTCGAAAGTTCTAAAATGGAGTTAGCCACTTTCTAGTTGAGAAAAAAGTATACAAAAACACCTCAGAGAGATATAATGTAGTTCACCACAAACACA
>NZ_JAUSTM010000031.1 GCF_030812835.1 Streptococcus moroccensis | reverse complement strand
CTCTCGCGAGACAACTATCTTAGTATACCACCTACTTCTATCCCTGTCAATACTTTTATCCTAAATTTTTTATTTTTTTACTTAGCCCTTTCTTCCTGACAGCTCGTAATGCTTGTTATATCAAGGGTTGAAGGGGTTTTTTTCTGAGTTTTTTTTAGATAACATGAACACCCTCGATAGGATATATTCCTATCGAGGGTGTTTTTGGGATCAGAAACTTATAGATTAGTTTTCTTTTGTTTCTGTTTCTAATTTTTGTTTGACTTCATCATAAGAGAGAGCCTTAGCTTCCTCTTCTTCTGTTTCATGTGGCATCTTTCCAGTTTCATAAATCGATTTGATTTGGTTACTGTCAAGCGTTTCATATTTAAGAAGGGCTTCGGCGATTAGCTTATGTGTTTCGCGATGGCCTTGGATGATTTCTGCTGCTTTATTTCTTGCATCGTTAAGAAGTTGACGAACTTCTGCATCAATTTCATAAGCAGTCTGGTCTGAGAAGGATTTTTGAGGGCTTCCAACTCCAGGCATGATAGCATGGTTACCTTCATATTGCATTGGACCCATTTTATCGCTCATGCCATACTCTGTGACCATAGCACGTGCCATTTGAGTCGCTTGTTCAAAGTCATTTGAAGCGCCTGTGGTCTGAGCGTTAAAGATAATCTCCTCAGCGACACGACCACCCATCAATCCTGCCAATTGTTCTTTCATATCGTCTTTAGACAAGAGCATTTGGTCTTCTTTTGGAAGAGCAATCATGTAGCCTCCTGCGCGACCACGAGGAACAATCGTCACTTTATGAACTTCTCTAGCATTTGAAAGGACAAGACCTACGATAGTGTGACCTGCTTCATGGTAAGCTACCATTTCACGTTCACGTTGAGAGATGGTCCTATCTTTCTTAGAAGGCCCTGCAATAACACGGTCTTCAGCCTCATCAATATCTGATGCATCAATTTTTGTTTTGTTTCGACGGGCAGCAACAAGAGCAGCTTCGTTCAATACATTTTCCAAATCAGCACCCACAAACCCTGGCGTTTGTTGAGCAACCAATTTCAAATCGACGTCACTCGCTAGTGGTTTGTTCCGTGCATGGACTTTCAAAATAGCCTCACGGCCTTTGACATCCGGACGACCGACAAGGACTTTACGGTCAAACCGTCCTGGACGAAGAAGGGCCGGGTCTAAGACATCGCTACGGTTAGTGGCCGCAATGATAATAATGCCTTCATTGCCCTCAAAACCATCCATTTCAATCAAGAGTTGGTTGAGGGTTTGTTCCCGTTCGTCATTTCCCCCTCCGAGACCAATTCCACGTTGGCGACCAACGGCATCAATCTCATCGATAAAGATAATAGCTGGCGCAGCTTTCTTAGCATCTTCAAAAAGAGAACGCACACGACTGGCACCAACACCGACAAACATCTCAACGAAGTCTGAACCGGAAATCGAGAAGAAAGGAACGCCTGCTTCACCAGCAACTGCCTTAGCTAACAACGTTTTACCAGTTCCTGGTGGCCCTTCAAGGAGGACACCTGCTGGAATTCTTGCACCCAGAGCAGTGTACCGCTTAGGATCCTTCAAAAACTCCACAACTTCTACTAGTTCTTGTTTTTCTTCTTCCGCTCCAGCAACATCTGAGAAACGAACTTTGATGTCATCTTTGTTCATGGAGCGAGCTTTGTTACGGCCAAAGTTCATAGCGCCACGCGCACCGCCACCACCTGCACCGCCTTGACCCATCATGGAAAAGAGGAAGAAACCAAGGAACAACAAAGGAACAAAATTGACAAGGAGGCTGAGCCACATGCCATTAGAGCTACGTGGTTTAACTGTGATGTCCACATTTTCTTCAGCGGCCAAAGTCGTTAATTCTGAAACCGTGATGTCTGAAGCTAAAACCAACGACTTAAAGCCTGTCGCTTTCGTTGGCGTAGTAGCGAAGAATTGAATGTTGGTTTCAGTTGATTCTTCTGGCTCTTGAGGTTCTTTATAGGTACCCGTAATGGCGATAACACCATCTCCTGGCTGGTAGGTGATTTCTTCAACCTTGCCATCCTTAAACTGCTCTATCATCTGAGAGTAAGAGATTTCTTGATTGACAGTAGTGTCCCCTTGGAATAAATACTGGAACCCAGAAACTAGTGCAATGATGAGCACTATATATAGGAAGGAATTTCTTAAGAAACTATTTTTTCGATTATTCATAAATGTGCCAATACCTGCTTATCTTTAGTTGCTGTAAACTTCCTCTTTTAACACTCCAATATATGGAAGATTACGGTAATTTTCAGCATAGTCCAGTCCAAAACCAATTAGAAATTCGTTTGGAACAATAAATCCTGTGTAATCTGCTTCTATCTCAACAACACGGCCTTCAGGTTTATCAACCAAAGTTACAATTTTAACTGAAGATGGCTGACGTTTAAGAAAGAGCTCACGCAAATCTTTAAGAGTCCGACCTGTGTCAATGATGTCTTCAACAAAAATCACATCTCGTCCAGCAACATCAACATCAACATCTTTGATGATGTTAACGTGACCAGAACTTTCTGTCCCTCCGTGATAGCTTGAAACAATCATGAATTCGAGCTCAACATGAGTATCAATATGTTTGATCAATTCGGCCAAGAATGGCACGGAACCCTTTAAAACACCAATTAAAATTGGATTTTTGCCAGCATATTCCTTAGTTAATAACTGTCCGAGTTCCTTGGATTTTGCTCTTATTTCTTCTTCGGTGATGAGGACTTTTTTAATATCTTGTTCTAACATGCAAGTCTTTCTTTCATTTAATTTTTTTGATATATAGTCTGTTGTTTATTGTATCACTTTTTGGGTATTTACTCAAATCACTGACAGCAATTCCAACAATTCCTAGGATTTTTTGATCCTGTTCAATCATAATGGCTTCGTTTCGTTCGGAAAGTGGTACTTTTTGATCGATGAACAACCGCCTCACCTTTCGGGTTTGCCCGTTGATGATCATCTGATCACCTGCTTGCCTCGACCTTAGATAGACTGGACTTTCAGACAAGAGTACCACTTCCTGATCGGCATGGTCAATCTTTTGGTTGAAACCAAATTGGAAACTTCCATGAAAAACATGATTTCCTGATTCTACCATAATAATCGGGGTGGTTTCATCCGTCTTGGGGTTGATTTTTTCAATCTTAAAGCCTTCATAGGTCACTATGAGCTGGTAATCTGCCTTAAGAGGAATGATTTTGTTTTTTTGGGTTCTAAGGATATGAAGCAAATCCTCAAACTGAGCCTTGTGAAGTGTTTTT
Organism: Streptococcus moroccensis; assembly: GCF_030812835.1. Lineage (GTDB taxonomy): Bacteria > Bacillota > Bacilli > Lactobacillales > Streptococcaceae > Streptococcus > Streptococcus moroccensis. The sequence continues at coordinate 15,662 of NZ_JAUSTM010000031.1, read as the reverse complement.
AAATCAGGAATTTGATCCAAATAATCTTGTAAAAAATAACTTTGTATGCTGTCTGGATAAGCATTAAACACCTCAAGACAGGTGTAGTCAATCTCTTTTATGAAATGGGTGATTGCTGTGGTTAAATCATCAACTTCCTGCGCTAGGTGATATAGGTGTTGGTTGAGGTTGGGATTTTCAGTTGCTAATAGGGGCAAATAATCGTGACGAACCCGATTGCGAAAGTAATCCTTTGACAGATTGGATTCATCTTCAAAATGAAAAATTGACTCAAACTCTGACTTTGAAAAGGAGAGAAGCGGTCGAATCAGTTCTCCAGGACCAAAGGCTTGTCGTTCCTTAATCCCTGAAAGATGGCGTAAACGGCTTCCTCTGATGAGGCGCATGAGTACTGTCTCTGCTTGGTCATCCGCATGATGAGCTGTGACCACGGCACTGTATCCTTTTTCTGCCATGCAGTCCTTAAAAAATTGGTAGCGAAAGTCACGCGCCCTTTCTTCTGAAAAATCACCTGTGAACCGCGAAAAGTGATATGCAATGCCATATTTTTTTGCATATTCTTCCAGATAAGCAGCTTCAGCGTCTGATGCCAACCGTTGCCCGTGATGGACATGAGCAATTCCTAGCTCAATCTTAAAAGCAGCTTGATATTCTAGCATGAGGGTAAGGAGAGTCATCGAATCTAGACCACCTGACACAGCAATTAAAACCTTGTCATGCTTATCAAAAAAGTGCCTCTGAGAGGCAACTTTATAAAAATCTTGTTTTATCATTTGAGCACCTCATACACCTCATCTGCAATACTTGAAATATCTTTATAGCTTTTATTATCTGTAAAGATAGAGAGGACAAAGGGTGACTCCGTGTAGACAATAGCAACATCGTGTCGGAAATCATAGGCATCCCCAATCTTATGGGCAACCTTGACATCGATATTTTTAGAAATACGCTCCTTATCAAAGGCGGTCTCAGAAAGAGCCTCCAATACGGTACCATTAGGGTTCAACTCATAAAGGGCGGTCATCACTAAACCAGCCTGCTTGGCTGTACCTTCTTTTTTGACCATTTCCCAAGAATGACCTGTTAAACTGTCCATGATCTCATAATAGTTGGCATTGAACTGATCGGTTAGGTAATAGGCCAAAATATTGCTAGCAACATTATCAGATTCCTTAGCGGTTTTCTGGATAAGATGCTCAATCGTGTATTCTTTGTTGTCTGCCTTTTTGGTCATACTACCAGCGCCGTCTGGCTGATAAGCTCCCTTAAAACGATGGACTTCCTCGGAATATTTTAATTTGTCCGATAACTTGATTTCAGCGGAATCCAGTTGCTTTTGTGCCATGTACAAGACCGGTAATTTTGCAGTACTTGCACTGTACATTACTTTATCTTCATTGATACCAGCAGTTAAGCCTGTGTCTAACTGCTGAACATAAATCCCATAGCCTGCTTGATTATATTTTTGGGTTAGAATGTCCTGTACCCTTTCCATACGATTGTCTTGCGCTGATAAATCATCTGTTGATACCCAACCTGCTTCAATCTTTGCAAATTGGCCACGAGGGGTTGTCGCCATTTCGGTCACAATAACTTTAGAATAGTCCTTTGGCGCTTTAGAAACTTTTTTAGCTTCCAGTCCGATCGGGCTAGTCATCACGGAGCTTCCTTTTTTCAGCCAAAAGATCTCTTCTGTTTCATAGGCACTTGTCACCGTATCTTCAAAAATATCAGATGCAATTGCTAATACATATGTCCCATTGTCCAATTGAAAAACGGGTTGGAGGTAGCTATTAACAGACATATCAACGATATGGAGAGTTTGATTGGGTTCAATTTTTCCAGCAGTTTCCGCTAAGTCGATGTCTTTAAAGGTCTTAATGGTTTCATAAACATTGGGATTGACAGGTACCGTTTCATAATAATCCGAGTAAACAGGACTGGTGAGTTGAAATTGCCTTTCTGGAGACAGTTCAAAATCCCTCTCGACACTGTCTACCGGAAGGCCCATAAAAAAAGTAGAGGTCACAAAAAACAAAATAAATTTGCGCATGTGTCCTCCTCCTTTCTTATGTTTGTTGTTTTTCTGAATCTTTTTTCTGTTTAAGGTTTTGATTTTTTTGAGCTAATTCTTCTAATTTTTCGTCTGAATAAGCTAAAAAGGTTTCGATTGTTTTAGCTAAATCTTCCATCAGTTAGACCTCGGCAAGAGATTAGGGATCGTATATACAAATTCACCATCCTTGGAATAATGGTATCTGGCTCTGATGTACTTTGCTGAGTAATCTTTATCAGAAAGTTTCTTGACCAGGGCCTGCTCTTCTTCGACCTGTTGCTCCAAGGTCTCGTATTCTGTTTTCATTTCTGCTAGTCTAGCGCGCTTGGTTAGCAAATCCTCATAAGACTGCATGAGGTTATAGGCTGGCAGGGTAAACAAAAAGATAACAAGGATCAAAATCATCCCCATGAGCCGGTTTTTCTTCTGATTTTCCTTAAGTACTTTTTGGTTTTTACGCCTTTGAGTCTGGATAAAGGAATTGTTCAGTTGCAATACCCTTGGTTTAGTTTTGCTCATCTGCTTCTACCCGTGTTTCACCAATGATTTCAAACATTTTTGCAGCATCTTCTTTTTTAGTGCTGTCTTTCATTTCCAATACCTTAACTGTTAGGATTTTATTTCCAAATCGAATCTCTATTAAATCATTGATTTTAATGTCTGTTGACGATTTGGCTAAAACACCATTTACTTTAATGCGTCCCTTATCTGCCACTTCTTTTGCAACTGGGCGACGCTTAATAATCCGGGATACTTTTAAATATTTATCTAATCTCATATTCTCACCTCAAAATCTCCTCTATTTTACCATTTTTTTGTGAAAATAGCAGAGCTTTACACTAAATAACTTGTGTAAAAATATTTTTTCTACTTTACAAATGGGTTGTATGAGGAAATTTATCTTCTTTTTTTATAATAATCTACAATTTAACATATTACTGATTTATAAATTGGTCTTTCTAACCTTAATTGCCAATAATTGTTCTGCAAAAAGCATGAGTTCTTCTAAGATTTCAAAATCTTTGAGGTGTCTGGCATCAAAAATGACTTCCATTTTGTCACCATTTTCAGCAATTCGGGCCTTGAGATTAGTTTTAGATAGGGCTTCAAAATAATCCTGTGTCAAATAGAGCAAGCGAGCTGCAGCCTCAAACCGCACAGTAATGGTACCAGCTTTGTTATCAACAACTTCCACAAAAGCTTGGTCCATAAAAGATTTGAGGAGGCCTATTTCAATCAGATAAGCGACCACATCAGGGTATTCGCCAAAACGGTCAACCAACTCATCCTGTAAAGCCATGTAATCGTCCCGGTTGTCCATCTGACGAATCCGTTTGTAAATCTCAATTTTTTGGCGTTCATCGCTGATGTAATCACTTGGTAAATAAGCATCAATCTGGAGATTAAGTTCCGCATTGGACCGCTGCCGTTCCTTGGTGATTCCTTGTTTTTGAGCGATAGCTTCTTCTAGCAACTGACTGTACAACTCAAAACCAACGGAGTCAATAAAGCCAGATTGGGAAGCTCCTAAGATATTACCAGCACCCCGGATAGAGAGGTCGTGCATGGCAATTTTGAAACCAGATCCAAGCTCTGTAAAGCCCTTAATAGCCTCCAAACGCTTCTCAGCAACCTCAGTCAAACTCTTATCAGGTCGGTACATGAAATAGGCATAGGCGATCCGATTGCTACGTCCCACCCGTCCACGCAGTTGATACAAGGTTGACAGCCCCATATAGTCGGCATTCTCAATAAAGAGGGTATTGGCATTTGGAATATCCACACCTGTTTCAATGATGGTCGTCGTGACAAGGACATCGTATTCCCCATTGATAAAGTCTAGGAGCGTATTTTCCAGCATGACTTCACTCATCTGGCCATGAACAAAACCGATCGTAGCCTCTGGCACCAATTCTTGGAGTTCTGCCACCTTTTGTTCAATGGTATCAACCCGATTGTAAAGGTAAAACACCTGACCCTCACGGTCTAATTCCCGTAAAATCGCATCTCGAATCACAGCTTGATTAGTCTCCATGACGTAGGTCTGAACAGGGTAACGGTTGGTCGGTGGCGTTTCAATAACGGACAAATCCCGAATTCCCAGCATAGACATGTGTAAAGTCCGAGGGATAGGAGTCGCGGTTAAGGTTAGGACATCCACCTTGGTTTTCAAGGTCTTCAGTTTTTCCTTGTGCTTGACGCCAAAACGCTGTTCCTCATCGATGACAATCAAGCCCAAATCGTTAAAGACTACATCATCAGATAAGAGGCGATGGGTCCCGATAATGATGTCAATCTGGCCCTTTTTCAATTTTTCAAGAGTTTTTGTTTGCTCGGCCTTACTTCTAAAACGGCTGAGAACATCCACGTTGACAGGGAAGTCAAGAAAACGAGACAGGAAGTTGGTATAGTGCTGCTGGGCAAGGACTGTTGTAGGAACAAGGATAGCAACTTGCTTGCCATCGTTGACAGCCTTAAAAGCTGCCCGCATGGCAACCTCGGTCTTCCCAAAGCCAACATCCCCCACCAAGAGACGGTCCATGGGTTGCTTGGCTTCCATGTCCTTTTTGATTTCCTTAATGGACTGGAGTTGGTCATCGGTCTCCACATAGCTAAAGGCCTCATCAAATTCGGTTTGATTGGCATCATCTGCTGAGAAAGCATGGCCTTCCAACTGGCTGCGTTCGGCATAGAGTTTAATCAAGTCTTCGGCAATGTCTTCTACCTGCTTTTGAACCTTGGACTTGGTCTTTTGGAACCGCCCATCATTAAGCTTATTGATTTTAGGCTCTTTGCCATCACTGGCGACATATTTGGATAAAAGTTCAATCTGGTCAACAGGCAGGGAAATCCGATCCGAATTTTGGTATTGGATAGTCAAATAATCCCTATGGATACCCGATACCACAATGGTTTCAATTCCTAGATATTGTCCGATACCATGAACATGGTGGACCACATAGTCCCCTTTTTCCAGCTCAGAGTAGTCCTTAAGCTTTTCAGCATTGCTGATATTAGCCCGACGTGTCCGTCTCTTTACCTTTTTATGGAAAATTTCATGACTGGTAATGAGGGCAATTTTTTCATCCATGAAATTAAAGCCAGAAGACAGATGGCCTAAAATCAGCTGAGCCTTTCCGACTTCAATGGCATCTTCTTGTACAATCGGTAAGTCAATATCATATTCCTGTAAGGTTTTTTGGAGATTTTGTAAACCTTGCTCAGACTCAGATTGGATTAATACGGTATAGCCAGATTTTCCAAAACGTCTCAATTCATCTGCTAAGAGTGGGATTTGACTGAAAAATTCCTGCATCTTGTGCTGGTTAAATTGGTGAAGTTGATCAAACTGAAGATTGCCCAAGCCTTTTTGAAAGGGGGAGAAAAAGCTAGCGGGCTTGTGCTGTCGCAATTGAGAGTAGATAGAAGCAAAATAAACCTGATCAGGAAGTTCTTTACTATTTTGTAAATTACTTGTCAAGTAGTCTGCCATTTCCATTTCAAACCGGGCATGGCTGTCTTGAATTCTATGGAAATCATCAAAAAAGATTGAGCTTGACGCTGGCAAATAATCAAGAAGGGTCCACTCTTTTGCATAGAGGTAACTTAGGAACTGACGAATCTGTTCGTGGCGTTTTTCATGCTTAACTTCAGAGACAACTTCTTCCAAATAAGATTTTAAGATGAGGTTGTCAGTATTGTCAATTTTAGTTGATAGAATATTGACAAGACGTTGATAGTCTTCTGTATGCGTTAGGATGTCTGTAGCTGGTGTAATGGTAATAGACTCTAAACTGGCAATCGAGGTTTGGTTAACACTGTCAAAGCTACGGATACTGTCAATCTCATCTCCAAAGAATTCGATGCGGTAGGGATGGTCTTGCCCAAAGCAATAGATATCTAAGATGTCCCCACGCAGGCTAAATTCACCAGGTGTCAATACCCGCTCTTCTTTTTTGTAACCCATATTGTGCAGGTCTTTTAACAGCTTTTCGAGAGCTACTTCAACACCTATCTCCCAGGTAAAGACGTGATCTTTGTAGTCCTTGGGATTGGGTAAAAGTAAGCGTGTCGCTTGTATACTGGCGATCACAATTCCTGACTTGTCTTTGTCTTGTAAAAAATTCAAGGTTCGCACGCGGGATTGGACCTTTTCATCAGAGGCAAAGACAAATTCAGCCACTGCGGCATCATCTGCAAAGAAATGGTAGACTTTATCGATTCCCAATAACCCTTCTAAGTCTGCAGCCAGTTTTTCAGCTTCATTGTTATTGGCTGTCACGACCAAGATTTTTTGGTCTGGAAATTCTTCTAGGGCTGTTGCCATAACCAGGGCCTTTGAGGACTCAGACAGTCCCATAAGCAGTTGGCGATGGTTTTGGTTGAGATGGCTAAGCCAGCTATTGACCGATTTATTTTGACTGATTAGTTCTTTTATATTCATACTAGCCACTGTACCGTTGTGTCATTTTGGTAAAATCACCCTCTTGAAAATAAAAGTTGACAGCATTGTCAACCCTGTCAAGGGCGTTTAAAATAGCAATGTAATCGTCATTTTCGAATCTTGTCAGGACATGATGATGGACAGGTACACCATTTTGGGGACGGCCAATCCCAATCTTAACCCGGTCAAATTCCTGAGTACCAAGATGAGCAATAATGGATTTAATCCCGTTGTGTCCTCCTGCAGAGCCCTTTTGACGAAAACGGACCTTTCCAACTTCCATGTCTAAATCATCATAAACAATGATGATATCTTCAATATCCAGGCCAAAATAGGTGACAAGGGCATGGACAGCCTCACCTGATTTATTCATAAAGGTCGTTGGCTTGACCAAAAAGATTTTCTCCCCATTGAGACGGGTCGTTGCGATTTCAGCCTTGAAGACCTTGTCTTCTGTAAAAGTTTCATTGGCTGCTTTGGCCAATTTATCCACCAGCATAAACCCAACATTGTGTCTGGTTTCATGGTATTTAGAGCCTGGGTTACCGAGGCCTACGATCATTTTTGTCATCTTTTCTCCTTGTCTCTAAACGCCAAAAGGACTGGAAAAACTTTCCAGCCTTATGGTCTTTTCAACTTTCTTATACGTTAAAGCGAAATTCCATGATGTCGCCATCTTGAACGACATATTCTTTTCCTTCTTCACGGAGGCGTCCAGCTTCTTTAACAGCCTTCTCACTACCGTAAGTCATCAAATCATCGTAGGACATGGTTACGGCACGGATAAAGCCTTTTTCAAAGTCAGAATGGATAATCCCAGCAGCTTGAGGGGCCTTGATACCGCGTTTAAAGGTCCAGGCACGGACTTCTTTTTCACCTGCTGTAAAGTAAGTCCCCAAACCTAATAAATGGTAGGCTGCACGGGTTAATTTATCCACACCAGATTCAGTCAAACCGATGGCTTCAAGGAATTCTTGGCGTTCCTCATCATCTTCCAGCTCTGAAATCTCTTCTTCTGCACGCGCTGAGATGACGACAACCTCTGCGTTTTCAGTCGCTGCAAACTCACGGATTTGCTTGACGTAGTCGATTTCATCTGGCTCAGACACCTTGTCTTCATCGACATTTGCCACGTAAAGGACAGGCTTGGTTGTCAATAGGAAGAGTTGTTTGACGACACGTTGCTCTTCTTCTGTAAAGTCGATGGTACGGGCTGATTTGCCATCTTCAAGGACAGGTTTGATTTTTTGAAGGACGTTAAATTCTGCTACAGAGTCCTTGTCTTTTTGGGTACGGGCCATTTTTTCAACACGCGCATAGCGTTTGTTGACCGAATCAAGGTCTGCCAGAATCAATTCCAAGTTAATGGTGTCAATATCTGCCAAAGGATCCACAAAGGCATCATCACGGCCTTGCTCCCGCATAACATTTTCATCATCAAAGGCACGCACCACATGGACAATGGCATCCACTTCACGGATATTAGCCAAGAACTTATTTCCAAGACCTTCCCCTTTAGAAGCCCCCTTTACAATCCCAGCGATATCTGTAAATTCAAAGGTTGTCGGAACAGTCTTTTTAGGGGTAATCAACTCTGTCAACTTGGTCAAACGCTCATCTGGTACTTCCACCATCCCAACGTTTGGGTCAATGGTCGCAAAAGGGTAGTTGGCAGCTTCTGCTCCTGCCTTGGTAATTGCATTAAATAGGGTTGATTTACCAACATTTGGCAAACCGACGATACCTGCTGTTAAAGCCATGTCTTATCTCCGTTTTCAAAATTTCAATCATGACTATTATAGCAGAAAAAAATGAAAAAAACTTGTCTAATGACAAGTTTTATAGCTTTAGAACGGCAAAAAAGCATAGGCAACCGCAATCAAGATAGCTGGTAGGCTGTTGGCCACCTTTATCCCCTTGTCAAAGACCAAATTGAGGCCGACACAAAAAATGAGGACATTGCCAACCAGAGACAGATTGGATAGGGCTTGGTCTGTCATTAAGGGAGCAATAATTCCTGCAAGTAAGGTTACACTGCCTTGTAACAAAACCAAGGGTACCGCCGCAAACAGGCTCCCCTTGCCCTTAGACGTCGTCACCAAAAGGACAATCATAAAATCTAGAATGGCCTTAGCTGCAAGGATACTGTAATCTCCCGTTAGCCCTTCTGTAATGGCACCAACAATGGCCATGGCTCCGATGCAAATGGTTAAAGAAGACGTCAGAAAGGCATCGATAAATTGGCTATCTTGGTCATTTTGGCTGATGGTTTTCAGCCAGTTTCCTAAGTGTTCAAAGGCTCCTTCAATATTGAGCACTTCTCCAATCAAGGTTCCTAGCATGATACTGACTATCAGCATCATGCCTCCTTGAGTAGCAAGGCCTGTTTCTGATAAGGTTAGAAGCTCTTCCATGGCACCACCAATGCCTAAAAAGAGGACAGAGACCCCTGTCATGGTCATCAGAGAGGTTTGGGTGCCTGGTTTTAACCCTTTTCCTAGAAGGAGCCCTAAACCACCGCCTAAGAGGACGCCAACGGCATTTAAGACTGTTCCTGTCATGATAGCGTCGTTTCCTCAAAAACTTTCTTCATCTTCTTCTCAAAATCATGTCGGCTCATCATAACCACATGGTCACAATTGGTGCATTTGATTTTGATATCTGCACCTAGCCGCGTAATTTCCCAACAATTGGCCTTTTTACCTGTCGCTTTGATAGTGCAGGCATGGGGCTTTTTCATTTCTACCAACTGACCTAATTCGTACATCGTCTCTCCTTTTCAAAAAAACTCCCGAAGGAGTTTAAACGGTTTAGTTAGTGCGTACTGGTGTGATCAACTGGATAAATTCGCCTTGATCCTCTGCAGGAACAAGCGTAAAGGGACGCACAGCTGAAATAAAGGAAATGGTCACTTGATCGCTATCAATAGCTTTCAAGGCATCAATTAAATAAGTTGGGTTGAAGCTGATGGTTAAATCCTCACCCGTCACTGAAAGGCTATCTAATTCTTCATGGACCTGTCCGACTTCTGGGGAATTAACATGGGCACTAACCACCCCATTAGTCACTTCTAATTTCACCGTACCATTTTGCGTGGCATTAGAGAGGATACGGGCACGTTCCATAGCTGAACGTAGGTGATCGCGGTTGAAGCTGATCACCGTATTGAATTCAGAAGGAATCAGACGATCGGTATCAGGGTAGTTGCCTTCCAACAGACGCGTGTAGAAGCTAATATTGTCACTTCTAAAGAGAATTTGGTTATTGGCAAAGAAAATCTCGACGGTTTCAATATCGTCTGTGAAAACGGCTGAGAACTCCCTTAAAGAACGACTTGGAATCACCACATCAAAATTATCAGAAGCTTTTTCAAGAGAGAGTTTGCGTTGGCTGAGACGGTGAGAGTCAGTAGCAACTGTTTTTAGGGACTGATGATCTGAAAGAACCAAGTGAACCCCAGTCAAGATTGGACGACTCTCTTGAAGGCTAGCTGCAAAGGCTGTTTCATTAATCACGTCTTTTAACACCTTGGTTTCAAGGACTAATGGATTTTCCGCTTGCATGTCTTGAAGGCGTGGGTACTGTTCTGCATCTTTGCCTTTAAGGGTGATTTCAGACTTACCACTGGTTAAAACAATCTGATTTTTCTCAATCTCTTTAAAATCAAGGGTTACATCTGGAAGACTTGATACAACGTTAATAAAGAATGTAGCTTCAAGTAAAATAGCACCTGGAGAAGTGACCAAGAGACCTGCATTTTCTTCTTTGGTTGCAATAAAGTTTTCAATAGAAATTTGGCCGTTTGAACCAGTTAAAGTAATACCTTCAGTTGTGACATCAATTTTGACAGTTGATAAAACTGGAATAGCATTTTTATGGCTAATAGCACGTTTAGTGGTGTTAAGGGCTTGTAAAAAATAGGATTTATTAATGGAAAAGTGAATCATCAGAACTCCTTTTAGTTAGTTATATATAATTAAGTTAAGTAGAAGTAGTAGGCTTTGTGGAAACGGTGGAAAAATCTTCTAGCAATGATAGGTAAAAGAAAATAGTCTTGTTTAAAACCTGTGGATAAGTTTAAAAGTTACACACAGGGATTATCTAATTTTTCCTCGAATGGTTTGAAGTTCAAGCGTTAGATTATCATCTTTTGCTAGAGCAGCCTTAATTTTGTTATAGGCATGAAGAACAGTAGAGTGATCGCGATTGCCAAATTCTTTCCCAATTTTTGGAAGAGAATTGTCGGTCAACTCACGCGCCAAATACATGGCTACTTGACGGGCTTGAACAATATTTTGGACCCGCTTAGTGCCCTTGATTTCCTTGACACTAACCCCGTAAAATTGGCCAACCTCATGTTGAATTTTGTCAATAGGAATAACATTCATTGTCGTTGGTGCCTGTGTTCGTGATCTAAGGGCTTCCACGGCTAAATCAACTGTAATGGTATCGACTTGCTTCACATTAGCGACAAGACTGATATTTTTGAGGGCACCTTCTAGTTCACGGACATTTGAATTAAAATGATTGGCTAAGTATTCAATCGCTTCTTGCTTAAAAGTAAGGTGACTGTATTCCTGAATTTTTTGATTCAAAATAGCGACACGTGTTTCAAAATCTGGTGGTGTAATATCAACCGGTAATCCCCAATTAAAGCGCGTGACTAGCCTCTCCTCTAACCCATCTAACTGACTAGGGGTCCGGTCGCTCGTCAAAACAATTTGTTTTTTGTTATCGTAAAGCGCATTAAAGGTATTGAAGAATTCTTCCTGTGTGGATTTTTTCTGAGCCAGCGATTGGATATCATCAATGAGCAAGACATCTAAATTACGGAATTTTTCCTTCAATTCATCCATGGTATTGAGCCGGATATGGGAAATGTATTCATTGATAAAGTTATCAGTTGTAATGTATTTGACACGAGCTCTCGGATTTTCTGAGAGAACCTTATTACCGATAGCATTGAGCAAATGGGTTTTACCAAGTCCCGAACCACCCCAAATGAAGAGAGGATTATAGGCTGTCCCGGGAGATTCTGATACTGCTGAAGCAGCCGCAAAGGCCCAGCGATTGCCTTCTCCTTGAACGAAATTATCAAAAGTGTATTTAGAATTAATCCCAGGTTTCTCCTGAACATATTCCTGGACTAGATTTTCAGTTATGGTAGCCTGTTGAGATCCATTATTGCCCCTGGAATCAGTAGCTGTTTTTTCCAATACTGATGGAGAATTCGCATCTGAAAAGACGTAAGCAACCTTCATCTCGACTTCAAAAACCTCAAAACCAGCCTGTATAATAGCGGATTGTAAGGTCGTATCCCAAAATAATTGTTTAAGAGGCAAATCCAGTTGGATAGTAGCTGTGTCATTGACAATGGTCAAGAGTTTAGCTTGTGACACATAGTAATCATAAGTAGCCTGTTTTAAAAGTGTTCGGGCTAATTCTTGAACGCGTCGCCAAAATTGATCTTCTAAAGACATTTTTTCCTCCTCATCTTATTTTGCACTGCCTTATTTTACCATACTTTCAGAGAGTTTTCCACAAGTTGTTGATAAATATCCACAATATGGAAAAGAGTTTTCCACAAATTGTGCATAAATGTGGAAAACCCTTTGATTTAAAGGTGTTTTATCTCACTGTGATGTGGATAATATTGAGGATACAGTCCTGTCAGTCACAATCTCTATTCAAGCATGTGGACAAGTCTTTCAAATTCTTCAAGAGATGTAAAGGAAATGGTAATGTGACCTTGTCCTTTTCCGTTTTCAGAAATGGAAACTTTTGTCCCCAACTGTTGACTGAGTTTTTCAGCTGACTTTTGAGCAAATAAATTCTTTTTAGCTTTATGTTTTTTAGCTGTTTTAGGCTTAAGAAGTTGTTCCAGTTGGCGAACACTGATATGTTGATGAATAATCTTATCTAACCAGTCGTCTTGGCTCTGTGAACTGTCTAAGGATAGGAGTGTTCGTGCATGGGCTTGAGAAATTTTTTCTTCTTCAAGGGCTGCTAAGACCTTATCGGAAAGATTAAGGAGACGGACACTGTTGCTGATATAAGGGCGTGATTTTCCCATAGTTTTAGCGATGAGCTCATGGGTATTTCCCTTATCAATCAGTCGCTGATAGGCGCGTGCTTCTTCAAGAGGATTAAGATTATGGCGCTGCAAGTTTTCAATAATGGCTTGGGTCATCATCTCATGGTCAGAAAGTTCCTTAATAACTGCTGGTACCGTTTCAAGACCGGCTAGTTGACTAGCCCTTAACCGACGCTCGCCAGCTAGTAACTCATAGCCCACAATAGGGGATTTTCGCACGATTAAGGGCTGAATAATCCCATTTTCGCGAATAGATTGGGCCAGTTCTTCTAATTTCTCAGGTTCAAATTGTTGCCTTGGTTGATAGGGATTGGTTTGTATCTCTTTTATATTTAAAAACGTAAATCTCTCATTCATAGCTCTATCATAATATATTTTAAGTGTAAAGTAAATCTCCCAATGCTATTAAATCATTGGGAGAACGTTAAGATTATGGTTGTAAATCATCTGTTGAGCTGTTTAATGGAATATCCACAGTTTGTTCTTTGCCATCACGGTAGAAAGTGACTGTAACCGTATCGCCAATATTTTTTGAATAAAGCGCACTTTGTAAATCGCTGCTAGATTCAATCGTTTTGTCATCAATCTTGGTGATAATATCGTATTTTTCAAGATTACCGTCTGCAGAAAGTCCAGATTGCACTGAAATCACGACAATTCCAGCTGTCAGCTCTTCTGGAACATTTAAACGGGCAAGGTCAGTTGCAGAAAGTCTGCTCAAGTTAGTCATCTGAATGCCTAGGGCTGGACGTTCAACTTTCCCATTTTTCTCAAGTTGATTGATAATAGCAACAGCATCATTGGATGGGATGGCAAAGCCCATTCCTTCAACGGAGACACTTGAAGATAAGGAAGCAGAACTTGAAGTGATTTTACTAGATGTGATCCCAATGACCTGCCCTTGAATATTGATGAGTGGGCCACCAGAGTTCCCAGGATTAATGGCTGCATCGGTTTGGATAGCATTAGTAGAGATCGTTTGGCCATCTTCAGCCGTTGAGGTAACAGTTCGACTGAGACTTGAAATAATCCCTTGAGTTACAGAGTTAGCGTAAGCAGCTCCCAAAGGACTACCAATAGCGATAGCAACTTCACCAACATTTACACTGTCAGAATCACCAAATTCGGCAACTGTAGTGACTGCAGCTGCATCAATTTTAATAACAGAGATATCCGAATAAGTATCAGAACCAACCAATGTTCCTTCAACTGTATTGCCATCTGCTAATTTTATTTCAATTTCTTCTGCTCCGGTTACAACGTGGGTATTAGTAACCAAATAGGCAACATCGCCTTCTTTTTTATAAATAACGCCTGACCCTTCTCCTGTTAAGGCCAATTCCCCACTAGAAGTGTTGTTGCCAAAAATGCTATAAGGATTGTCAGAATTCACAGAACTGGAGGTTTGGTAATTGAGGACTGATACGACTGCATCTTGCACCTTCGTAACAGCTTCTGAAACAGAGGTCGTGTTATTATAGCTGGTCTTACTTGTTGACGTATTTGATGATGTGCTTGAGGTCGTTGTGGTTGTATTATTGGCTGTAGAAGAAGATCCATAATTTTGCATGGTGATAACCCCTAAGATACCACCTAGGAAACCTACAACTAAAACTAAGATGAGGTTAAGCAACTTTTTCAGACCATGTTTCATATGTTTAACTCCTTTTTCACTCTTTTCAAATTTTTGTGGCAATTATATAGCTTATGGCTTAAGGAAACCTTAAAACTCATTTATGATAAGGACTTCCTTGTTGAATCATGAAGGCCCTGTAAATTTGTTCTATTAGAACGAGTTTCATTAATTGATGGGGAAGTGTTAACTGCCCAAAACTCATCAAAAGATTAGCTCTTGTTTTCACGTCAGGAGCAAGACCAAGACTGCCTCCTATCACAAAGGTTATGGTTGAAAATCCTTGACTCGTTTTGTCATCAATAAGCTGACTAAACGCTTCTGAAGGGAATTGCTTACCTTCAATTGCTAAGGCAATGACAAAATCACGGTCGTCAATTTTACTTAAAATACGCTGTCCTTCTTTTATGAGAATTTGTTGATTTTCAGCAGGACTAGCCCGATCAGGCGTTCTTTCATCTGGACATTCCAATAATTCTAGTTTACAAAAGCGACTGAGACGCTTACTGTATTCTGCTATGCCATCTTTGAGGTATTTTTCTTTTAATTTTCCGACAGTAATGACTTTAATTTTCATAGTTTCATTGTAACACAAGTCCATATTTTCGGAAAAAGAAAAATGTGATAGAATGGAATAAAAAAGTTTCACGGGAAACACTATGACTAAAAAATCTTATCGACTATATGAGGGACTAAGGGTCGCTACCTTATTAACATTTGTAAGTGGCTATATTGATGCCTTTACCTTTCATACACAAGGCAAACGGTTTGCTGCAGTACAAACAGGAAATCTAATTTATTTTGCTTTGGCAATAGCTGATCAGCATTGGGTGCGTGTCTTAGACTACGCTGTTCCCCTTCTTGTTTTTAGCTTTGGACAATGGTTAAACTATGCTATCCGTCAAAAAATAATGGCCTCTCCCTTAAGATGGCACGCCTTTAGCAGTAAGATGATGCTTGCCATCCTTACTTTGACCGTCCTTTTTACCCATCATTTACCTCCAGTCTTGACTATTATAGGTCTTAGTCTATTCGCATCTATCCAAGTAGATACCTTTAAGCGTCTACGTGGTGCACCTTATGGAAATGTTATGATGACTGGTAATATCAAAAATGCGGCTCATCTCATGGGTAAAGGAATTATGGAAGGAAATCCTAGGCTTCGCCATGAGGCTCTATTGATTTACAGTGTGATGTTTAGCTTTGTTATTGGCATCATCACGTCTAGCTATCTAACCAAACAGTTTGGAGAAACTGCCTTAGCCTTCGCACTTCTTCCAGTTATCTTATTGAATTATTGGTTGGGAAATGAAAAAACACAGACCCTATAATCTGTGTTTTTTTGTTATGTGACTTTAAGTCCGTTTCGCTCCGCAGGTGCGAAACAAATAAACCACCCGCTATGCGGGTGCGCATCGCTGGTTATACCAAAAAA
>NZ_JAUSTM010000030.1 GCF_030812835.1 Streptococcus moroccensis | reverse complement strand
CTCAGGGAGCCTTTCTAGTGTGTTTGTGGTGAACTACATGATATCTCTCTGAGGTGTTTTTGTATACTTTTTTCTCAACTAGAAAGTGGCTAACTCCATTTTAGAACTTTCGATGCACCGCATTTTAACGGAAAAAGAAGCTTAAAGGCAAAAAAGTCTTGAAAGAACTGCTTAAACATGGTATACTGTTTAGGTGTTTGGAGAATTACTCAAGTGGCTTAAGAGGCCACCTTGGAAAGGTGGTAGGTCGTGCAAGCGGCGCGTGGGTTCGAATCCCATGTTCTCCTTAAGACAATACGGAAGCTGAGTCAGAGTGCTCAGCTTTTTTAGTACGATCTATGACTTTTTTATAAATCATAGTAACATCAGGCAAAGTTTCGCTCAGATTGCTACCTTAAATTCGGTTCCTGACAGGGGAAAAACTAGGTATTTGCGGGCTGTTTTGGTATAATGAAGAAAGGTAAAAAAAGAGAGAGGAGGTCCTATGGCAGAGTATTTAACGGTTTCTCATCTGACCAAGTATTTAAAATTAAAATTTGACAAGGACCCCTATCTGGCAAGGGTCTACTTGACTGGTCAGGTCTCTAATTTTCGAAAGCGTCCCAACCACCAATATTTTTCCTTAAAAGATGAAGGAGCGGTGATTCAAGCCACTATTTGGGGCGGGGTCTATCAAAAATTAGGTTTTGAGCTAGAAGAGGGAATGAAAGTCAACGTCGTTGGACGCGTTCAGCTCTATGAACCTGGAGGCTCCTACTCGATTGTGATTGAAAAGGCTGAACCGGATGGTATTGGAGCCCTTGCGATTCAGTTTGAACAACTTAAAAAACGCTTGGGTGATGAGGGACTCTTTAAACCAGAATGGAAGCAACCTCTACCCCAATTTTCCAACAAAATAGGCGTCATTACCAGTCCGAGTGGGGCGGTGATCCGAGACATCATCACGACTGTCAGCCGGCGCTTTCCCGGCGTTGAGATTTTGCTGTTTCCGACCAAAGTCCAAGGAGAAGGTGTGGCCCAATCAGTGGTTGCCAATATTCATAAGGCTAATCAAAGGGATGATTTGGATGTCCTGATTATAGGCCGAGGCGGTGGCTCCATCGAAGACTTGTGGGGGTTTAACGAAGAGATTGTCGTCAGAGCCATCTTTGAATCGCGCTTACCAGTCATCTCTTCTGTGGGGCATGAGACGGACACAACGCTATCAGATTTTGTAGCAGACCAGCGAGCTGCAACGCCTACGGCTGCAGCGGAGTTGGCGACACCGGTGACTAAGGCTGACTTGGTCAACCATTTGCGTCAGCAACAAAATCGAGCCTTTAACGCCACCTTAAATCGCGTGCGATTTCATCAGGAGCGCCTGAGAAAACTAAGTCAATCCATCATTTTCAAACAACCTGAACGGCTCTATGATGGGTATTTGCAGAAATTAGACCAGCTGTCAGATAAGCTTCAACAAACCATGGACAGCAGGTTCCAGACTCATCAGCAGACTGTTCGCTTACTTCAGGAACGCTTAAAAGCGCAGCGTTTGGAACAAAAAATTGCTAGCCATAAGCAATATCTCCAACAACAGACGCGATTGCTCAAAACCAACATGGCTAATATTTATGACAATAAAATGCACAGGGCCAAACAACTCAGTGAAGCGATGACGTTATTGGATACCAGTCGGATTGTAGCGAGAGGCTATGCCATGGTTTACCAAGAGGGGCGCGTGGTTGAGAGTAGTCAAACGCTTAAAATTGGGGCACCAGCAACGATTCAGATGCGGGATGGTCAGGTAGAAGTTGAGGTAAAAGATGTCAAAAAACAAAAAAACATTTGAAGAAAATTTAGCAGAATTAGAAACAACTGTACAGCGTTTGGAATCGGGAGATATAGCTCTGGAAGAGGCCTTATCTGAATTTCAAAAAGGCATGATTCTTTCCAAAGAATTACAGGCTACCCTTGCAAAAGCTGAGGAAACCTTGGTTAAGGTCATGCAAGAAGATGGAACAGAGACAGAATTTAATGGATAATCAAACCTATCTGGCAGGCGTCGAAGCCGCCATTGAAGCCTATTATCAGGAAGCAGGCATTTCAGACCGCCTGGTGGAGGCTGTCCTCTACTCCGTGCGTGCTGGCGGCAAGCGCATCCGCCCCTTACTGTTTTTGCAGATGGTTGAGGCCTTGGGTCAGGAACTGACCCCGGCCCATTATCAGGTGGCAGCTAGTGTGGAAATGATCCACACAGGTAGCCTGATTCATGACGACCTGCCGGCCATGGACAATGATGATTACCGTAGGGGCCGTTTGACCAATCATAAGCAATTTGATGAAGCGACAGCTATTCTAGCGGGAGATAGTCTTTTTTTAGATCCCTTTGGTTTAGTTGCTGCTGCAGATTTTTCAGCAGAAATACGAATTAAGCTTGTGAAAGCCTTGTCGGATGCTTCAGGAACCCTGGGAATGGTTGCAGGACAGATGTTAGATATGGTTTCAGAGGGCCAATCGATTGATCTTAAGCAACTCGAAACCATTCATGCTAATAAGACAGGCAAGCTTTTAACCTTTCCTTTTGTAGCAGCTGGTTTAGTCTCAGAAGTTCCAGCCAAAACCCTGCTTAAGCTCCAAAAGATTGGGGAATTGGTCGGGCTCGCCTTTCAGGTGCGAGATGATATTTTAGATTTGACGGCGGATTTTGAGGCCTTGGGCAAAACACCACAAAAGGACCTTTTGGCGGAAAAATCGACCTATCCTGCTTTGTTAGGGTTAGAGGAGTCTTATGCTTTCTTAGAGGTGACTCTGGATCAGGCCAGACAGCTTTTGGCTGAGGTGACGAATGAGCAAATCTCTAGCATAGAGGGCGTTGGCGCATTAATAGAAAGGTTGCGACTGCATGCCTAAGGAAAGAGTAGATGTCCTGGCCCATCGCCAAGGACTGTTTGAAACAAGAGAGCAGGCAAAGCGTGGTGTGATGGCTGGGCTTGTGATTGCAAGCCTCAATGGGCAGCGTTTTGACAAACCCGGAGAAAAAATCGAGGACGACACAGAGCTCAAGCTAAAAGGAGAAAAGCTCAAGTATGTCAGCCGAGGGGGCTTGAAGCTTGAAAAGGCTTTGGAAACTTTTGGCATCTCAGTGGCCGACCAGTTAACCTTAGATATCGGAGCTTCTACTGGAGGCTTTACAGATGTCATGCTACAAGCCGGGGCCCGCCAAGTCTATGCGGTAGACGTTGGGACCAACCAATTGGCTTGGAAATTACGGCAGGATACTCGGGTGATTAGTATGGAACAGTATAACTTCCGTCATGCGGAAGGTGAAGATTTCACAGAAGGGCAGCCGACATTTGCCTCGATTGATGTCAGTTTTATCTCGCTTAGCTTGATTTTACCAGCACTGGGACGCATTTTAGCAGATGATGGCGAAGTGGTTGCCCTGATTAAACCCCAGTTTGAAGCCGGTCGGGACCAAATCGGGAAAAATGGGATCATTAAGGATAAAAAAGTCCATTTACAGGTATTAGAAACTGTTCTTGCTTTTACTAAGGCATCTGGGTTTTCAATTTTGAATCTGGATTTTTCACCGATTCAAGGAGGGCATGGGAATATTGAGTACCTTGTCCATCTGAAAAAGGCAGAGGAGCCCGTAATGGCTTATACTGGTTATCTAAATGAGCTCGTTGAGCAATCCCATCAGGAGTTTAAAGATGAATAAGAAAGAACGCTTGCAAATTATCAGTGACATGGTCAGTGACCATGCTATCGACACTCAAGAAGAAATTGTTACCCGTCTGCTTGCCATGGATATAAAGGCGACGCAAGCCACTGTTTCACGGGATATTAAAAGCCTGGGCATTGTAAAGGTCCCTTCTGAAAAAGGGTATATTTATGGGTTGCCCAAGGCTAACAAAGGGAGCCAAAGGCTTAAGCCAGCCTATCTTTTGGACATTAAAACACAGGGATCGATGGTTCATATTGCTGTTGAACCTGGAACAAGTGCTGTCGTTAAACGTCAGATTCTGAGTCTTTGTGAGGACCTTGTTTTTAGCGTTGTGTCAGATGATGACTCTCTTTTAGTTATTGTTAAAGAGGGTCAAAAGGTTCAAGCATTGCTTGACCAACTCAAGGAGATATAGATGTTATTAGCTGTTTCCATCCGAAATTTTGCCATCATTGAGCAGATTTCGCTTGATTTTCAGACGGGGATGACGGTCTTGACTGGGGAAACGGGGGCCGGTAAATCCATTATCATCGATGCCATGAATATGATGCTTGGAGCTCGGGCAACAACCGATGCCATCCGTCACGGTGCCGATAAGGCGGAGATTGAAGGCTTTTTTTCCTTAGACGATAACCCAGCAATTGAAGCGATCCTTGAAGAACAGGGGATCGATTCCTCTCAGGAGCTGATTATCCGTCGGGAAATTTTCCAAAATGGCCGCAGTGTCAGCCGGATCAATGGACAGATGGTCAATCTGACCGTTCTAAAGGCTGTTGGGCAGCATCTGGTCGATATTCATGGCCAGCACGATCAGGAAGAATTGATGAAGGCCCAGTACCACATTGCCATGTTGGACCAATTTGGAGATGAGGCTTTTCAGGAGCAAAAAGCCCAGTACGAAGAGACCTTTGATCGCTATAAAACTCTTCGCCGTCAGGTCCTGACCCAGCAAAAAAACGAGCAGGAGAATAAGGCTCGTATCGAAATGTTGCGGTTCCAGCTAGACGAGATTGAATCTGCTGAACTTGAAGCGGGAGAGGATGAGCGTCTGCAGGCAGAGCGCGACCGCCTCATCAACCACAAAAATATCGCTGATACCCTGACCAATGCCTTTACCATGTTAGACGATGAAGATCTGGCGACCTTGCAGCACCTGCGGTCGGCCATGAATGATTTGCAGAGCATCGAGGATTATGATGCCGACTACAAGCAGATGGCAGATCAGTTGGCGGAGAGCTACTATGTCCTTGATGATGTGGCCAAGCGCTTGGGGTCAGTCCTTGACAATCTGGACTTTGACGGCAACCGCCTCATGTTGGTGGAGAGCAGGCTGGACTTGCTTAACAGCATGACCCGTAAGTACGGCGGATCTGTCGATGATGTCCTGACTTACTACCAAAAAATCTCTGAGGAGTACCAGCTCTTGACCGGCACTCTGCCAGGTCAAGGCGATCTGGAGCAGGGCCTCAAGCAGTTAGAAAAAGACCTGGTCGCTCAGGCGACGGCCCTTAGTCAGGCAAGGCACGATTTGGCAAAAGTCCTTGAATCCGACATCAAGCAAGAACTCAAGGACCTCTACATGGAAAAAGCGGACTTCCAGGTGACCTTTACCAAGGCCAAGTTCAGCAAGGCGGGCAATGAGCAGGTGGAATTCTACATTTCAACCAACCCGGGTGAGGGCTTTAAGCCTCTGGTCAAGGTGGCTTCAGGCGGGGAATTGTCGCGTCTCATGCTAGCCATCAAGTCAGCCTTCTCCCGTAAGGAGAACAAGACCTCCATCGTCTTTGATGAGGTGGACACGGGTGTCTCTGGTCGGGTTGCCCAGGCTATTGCTCAGAAGATCTACAAGATTGGTCAGGCCGGCCAAGTTTTAGCCATCTCACACCTGCCACAGGTCATTGCTATTGCGGACTACCAGTTCTTTATTGAGAAGGTATCGAGTGAGACTTCGACCGTGTCCCAGGTGCGTCTGTTGACAGCTGAGGAGCGTGTGGAAGAGATCGCTAAGATGATTGCAGGAGATAGCTTGACGCCAGCTGCCATAGAGCAGGCACGGACTTTGCTACAGAAAAAAAAGTAAAAACTTATCACAACATATTCTTATTAAAAATTTAATTGAATTAATTTGGAGATATAAAAATGAATATCGGAAAAAATTCCATATTTTTAAAATTTTTCGTTTTATTACTTATTGCACTTTTATCTATCACATTTATCGCTGATTCGGAAGTTGTAAAAAATGTCAACCAATATACAGTAGAGAATCTTGATGAAAAGAAAGCAAAAGTAACAACATTGGCATTGACAGCAACAGCAACAGCAACAGCTATTAGTGCAACTCCAGGAGATGCAACTACACCTTTGGCTAATCAAATTATGGACATAACGGATTACCTAATAATTATACTTATCGCTATTTGGTTTCAAAAATATTTAATTGGGTTTACATCTATAATTGGATTTAAAATCTTAATCCCTTTGGTTTGTGTTCTTCTTGCAGGAAATTTATTTTTTAAAAAGGATATTATTAACAGAGTCGCACAAAAAATGCTTCTCTTCTCAGCTTTAATTATTTTAATTATTCCAACAAGTATTAGTATTTCTAATCAAATTGAAAAGACCCAAAAAGATTTGATAACTTATCAGAATAACGAGAAATTAGTTGACGATAAAAAAGAAAAGAAGGAAAAGGATGAAGGATTTATTGATAGCATAACTTCAACTTTTGAAAATTTATCTGATTCTGTTAATGAAACTATTAGTTCAACTATTGAAAAAGGTGAAAACTATTTAAATCAAACTATGGATACGATAGCTGTTTTTATTGTTACAACATGTCTGATACCGATATTTGTCATAATTTCTTTTATTTGGTTTGCAAATCTGATATTAGGTACAAATCTAAATTTAAAACTAACCTCATTTAAATCTGTTTCTCGGTTAAAAAAATAGTAAAATAATAAAAGAAATAGAAGTTGGAAAAATAGGTGTAACCCCTTATAAACGAGTTAGTTTGACTAGCTTTTCAGGAGAGCGTCAAGAAAGTAGTTTGAACAGAAAAAAAGTCTAAAATCGCAGACTCAGGAGAGCCCGGATTTTAGACTTTTTATATCGGATTGATTTAGATCAAATCAAGGTGTTTGAAGGCGTTGTAAATGCCGTCTTCATCAACCCCTGTTGTGATGTAGTCAGCAGCTTCTTTGGCCTCTGGTCCCCCGCTTCCCATGGCTACACTATAGGCACAATAGTTGAACATAGGAATATCAATTTTGGCATCGCCAAAGGCAATGGTATCAGCTTGAGGGGCTTTCAAATGATTGAGCAGTTGTCCGACAGCGAAGGCTTTATCAATGTCTTTGACACCAACATCGCCAAAGAGGGCAATCTCGCCCTTACCACCCCAAGTATTGACTTCATAATCTTTAAAGTAGGCCTTGGCGTCCAAATAATCTTGGTAGGATTCTAGGATAAAGGAGATTTTATTGACATCATCGCGGTAGAGATTGGTTTCGCCAAAGATAATCCCATGAAGCGCATCCTTAGTCATGAGGGTATCGGCATTTTCAAATCCTTTACGACGGGCGTATTCACGCATAACAGGAAGAGAGCGTTCTTCAAAATTTTCAGACGCGTAAAGACCGCTATTGCTTTCGAGGTAAAATTCGAGTCCATGAGCATGTAAGTAATCGACGATAGCGGTACAGTCTTCAAGGGTAAGGCTGTTGTGGTAGACCACTTCACCATCTGATTCGATGTAATTGCCGTTACCGCCAATCATACCGTCAATGCCCATATCCCACAGCTCAGGTTGCATTTCAGCGCGTGAACGACCTGTACAAGCATAAACCTTGTGACCATTTTTTCGAGCCAATTTAATGGCTTCAACGGTGGAAGCAGGGATTCGGTTTTCGTAATCGACAATTGTGCCATCAACATCTAGGAATAAAATTTTTGACATAGGTCACCTCTGTGTAGTATTGATAAGTCTATTATAGACTATTAAAGGGTTAAAGTCCGATATTAAACAAGGATAAACTAATACTATACTATGGACTACAGGAGTTAAAAGAAGTAGAAACGGGTGGTATAGGCTGTATTGGAATAAACGGTAGATTCTGCCATATTAAGGCATCTGTGGTATAATGGAGCTAATCAAATCAAAGAGAGACAAAGATGTATATAGAAATGCATGATGAGACTGGTCAGGTTAGTCAAGCTATTCAGGACCAGACCGGAAAATTGCTCCATTTTGCAGCGGAGCGTTTAGGAAAAGAGCAAAAAGAGATGGCTGTGACCTTTGTCGATAATCCTCGTATCCAGCAAATTAATCTGGCTTATCGAGACAAAGACCAACCGACAGATGTGGTCAGCCTTGAGTACAAACCGGAATCGGATATTGTTTTTGATGAGGCTGATGTTCTGGCCAATCCTGATTTGGCAGAGATGATGGCTGAATTTGACAGCTATATTGGTGAGTTATACATTTCGGTGGATAAAGCTAGAGAGCAGGCCGAAACCTATGGACACAGTTTTGAGCGGGAAATGGGGTTTTTGGCTGTACATGGTTTCTTACACATCAATGGCTATGACCACTATACTCCAGAAGAAGAGGCTGAAATGTTTGGCCTTCAGGAAGAAATTTTAAGTGCCTATGGACTATCAAGATAGAAACAACCAACGCAAAAAATGGAAAAACCGTGACCTGCTAACCAGTATGGAGTTTGCTCTGACAGGCTTATACACAGCCTTCAAGGAAGAGCGAAACATGAAAAAACATGCTGTTTCAGCTGTTCTGGTCATTCTTTTAGGTCTGCTTTTTCGGGTGTCCGCGACAGAGTGGTTGTTCTTACTGTTGGCGGTTAGCCTGGTTATCGCTTTTGAGATTGTCAATTCAGCCATTGAAAACGTGGTTGATCTGGCCAGCGATTACCACTTTTCCATGTTGGCCAAAAATGCTAAAGATATGGCCGCAGCAGCAGTCCTTTTTGTATCAGGATATGCTCTTGTCACAGGGTCTATTATCTTTTTGCCAAAAATTTGGCAGTTGCTTTTTTAGATGTTAGAAAGGAAGAGGCTATTTTAGTCTCTGATAGATTGTATGAGTTTTAAATCAGGCTTTGTGGCCATTTTGGGTCGACCAAATGTCGGCAAATCAACCTTCTTGAATTATGTGATGGGGCAAAAAATTGCGATCATGAGCGATAAGGCTCAGACGACCCGCAATAAAATCATGGGAATCTATACGACCGAAACTGAGCAGATTGTCTTTATCGATACGCCTGGAATTCATAAGCCCAAGACAGCCCTTGGCGACTTCATGGTTGAGTCGGCTTATTCAACCCTGCGTGAAGTGGAAACGGTTCTCTTTATGGTGCCCGCCGATGAAGCGCGTGGTAAGGGAGATGATATGATCATCGAACGCCTCAAAGCTGCGAAAATCCCAGTAATCCTCGTGGTCAATAAAATCGACAAGGTTCATCCTGATCAATTACTGGAGCAGATCGATGATTTTCGGACACAAATGGACTTCAAGGAAATTGTCCCCATTTCAGCAACACAAGGCAATAATGTCAATCGCCTCATGGAAATCCTCAAAGACAATCTGGAAGAAGGCTTCCAGTATTTTCCAGAAGATCAAATCACGGACCATCCGGAACGTTTCCTAGTCTCTGAAATGATTCGTGAAAAGGTTCTTCACTTAACACGTGAGGAGATTCCGCATTCAGTCGCAGTCGTCATTGATTCCATGAAACGAGACGAGGACACGGATAAAGTCCATATCCGAGCGACTATCATGGTGGAGCGCGATAGTCAAAAAGGCATTGTCATTGGCAAACAAGGTAGCATGCTCAAGAAAATCGGAACCATGGCTCGTCGCGACATCGAGCTCATGTTGGGCGACAAGGTCTTTTTAGAAACCTGGGTCAAGGTCAAGAAGAATTGGCGTGATAAAAAGCTAGATTTGGCTGACTTTGGTTATAACGAAAAAGAATATTAGACCTTTAGCCACCTATAACCATGAAAGACCCTCCCTGTTTTTACGAACAGGGAGGGTCTTGTCGATTCTATATAGCATTATAAAATGTTTTCAAATTCTTCGCGGACAGCCTTAGGCCAAACGCTGGATTGCACTTCGCCGATATGTTTTTTCCTTAGAAGGAACATGGCCAACCGTGATTGACCAATACCGCCCCCGATAGAGAGAGGGAAGAGACCATTTAAGAGGGCACGGTGCCACTCCAGTTCAAGGCGGTCCATATCATCTTTGATCGCACATTGGCGCTTGAGCGCATCTTCGTCCACACGGATGCCCATAGAAGACAATTCAAAAGCAGAACCCAGTGCTTCATTCCAGACCAGAATGTCTCCATTAAGACCTTTATAACCCTTCTCAGTTGGGGTTGTCCAGTCGTCATAGTCAGGTGCTCGGCCATCATGAGGTTGCCCATCAGCTAACTCTCCTCCAATACCAATCAGAAAGACAGCACCGTATTCTTTTGAAATGGCATTTTCCCGTTCTTTTGGTGTGAGGTGAGGATAGCGCTCGACTAATTCCTCAGTATGGATAAAGGTAATTTGTTTAGGAAGAACAGATTCGATATCATAGCGCGCCTCGACAGCTAGCTCCGTTAGACGGATGGCCTTGTAGATTTGTTCGACGGTTTCTTTGAGGTAAGCGAGGTTACGTTTTCCATTTGGAATCACTTTTTCCCAGTCCCATTGATCAACATAGACAGAGTGGGTCGGATCCAAGTCATCCTCATCTGGGCGCAGGGCCTTCATGTGAACAAAGAGACCTTCCCCGTCGTTAAAACCAAAGCGAGCTAAGGTATGGCGTTTCCACTTGGCTAGGGAATGGACCACCTCAAAGGTATGCTCAGGAATGAGTTTCACATTAACAGAAACAGGGTGCTCGATACCAGAGAGATTGTCCTGCATGCCATCGCCGACACGGCTAAGAATTGGTCCTTGAACCTCCACGATTTCCAACTTATCCTTTAGGTATTGGGTGAAGGTGTTTTTAACAAACGATATTTCTTCTTGTTGATGAATAAAACTTTTTTTCATAATCTAAACGTCCTTAACTAAAAAGTATCTCTATTATAGCGCTAAATGTCTCATATGAAAAGAGCGAATAGAAACTTTTTTAAGAATTTTTAGACTTTTTACGTGATTTTCAGAAAATGAGTGAATGAGATTGCAAGACACTGCTATAAAGATGGTTGACAATGCTAGGTTTTATGGTATATTGCTTATGTGAAATATTCTCTCTAGCATCAAAAGGATTTTATTATACAGGAGAAAAAAATGAAAAAACATTGGTGGCACAAAGCGACGATTTATCAGATTTATCCAAAATCCTACATGGATAGTAATGGGGATGGGATTGGTGACTTAAAAGGGATTACCAGCAAACTGGATTATCTGGAGAAACTGGGGATTACAGCTATCTGGCTGTCTCCTGTATACCAGTCTCCTATGGATGACAATGGCTATGATATTTCAGATTACGAAGATATTGCGGACATCTTTGGTAACATGGTAGACATGGAAGAGTTACTGGATGAGGCCAATGCGCGTGGTATTAATATTGTCATGGACTTGGTTGTCAACCATACTTCTGATGAGCATGCCTGGTTTGTAGAAGCCCGAGATGTGCCCAATAGTCCAAAACGCGATTATTATATCTGGCGCGACCAACCCAATAACTTGACCTCTGCCTTTAGTGGCTCTGCCTGGGAATACGATGAGGCTTCTGGCCAGTATTACCTCCATCTCTTTAGTAAAAAACAGCCCGATTTGAACTGGGAAAATGAAGAAGTACGTCAAAAAGTCTATGACATGATGAATTTCTGGATTGACAAGGGAATCGGTGGTTTTCGTATGGACGTTATTGACTTGATTGGGAAATTGCCGGATCAAGAAATCACAGGTAACGGTCCAAAACTGCATGATTACTTGAAGGAAATGAATCAAGCGACCTTTGGCAAACACGACTTGTTAACGGTTGGAGAAACGTGGGGAGCGACACCAGACATTGCCAAACAATACTCCAATCCTGACAACCAAGAATTGTCCATGGTCTTCCAATTTGAACACATTGGCTTGCAACACAAACCCGATGCCCCAAAATGGGAATTTGAAGAAGAACTGGATGTGCCAAAACTCAAAGAGATCTTTGCCAAATGGCAGACGGAATTGGGATTGGGTCAAGGCTGGAATTCGCTTTTCTGGGACAACCACGATTTGCCAAGAGCCCTGTCCAACTGGGGTGATAGTGGGGAATACCGTGTTAAATCAGCTAAAGCTTTGGCTATTGTACTTCATTTGATGCGGGGGACACCGTACATCTATCAAGGTGACGAGATTGGCATGATCAATTACCCATTTAAGGACTTGTCAGATGTACAGGATATTGAATCCTTGAACTATGCCAAGGAAGCTCTTGAAAACGGCAAATCCATGGAAGAAGTCATGGACAGCATTCGGATGATTGGTCGTGACAATGCTCGGACTCCGATGCAATGGGATGCGACCGAACACGGTGGCTTTACAACAGGAACGCCGTGGTTACAAAGCAATCCAAGTTACAAGACCATTAACGTGGAGGCGGCTCTGGCTGATCCAGATTCCATCTTTTACACCTACCAAAAACTAGTGGCCCTTCGCAAAGAACAGGATTGGTTGGTAGATGCAGACTTTGAACTGGTGGAAACAGTAGATAAGGTGGTAGCCTATAAACGCATAGCACCAGATGCAACCTACTTGGTAGTTATGAACTTCTCCGGCCAGGTCCAAGACTTTGATGTGGTTGTTGCTGCAGTTGAGACAGTGATCAGTAATACCGACGAAGCCAAAGCAATCGCAGACAGGAAGTTGCAACCCTGGGACGCCTTTTGTGTGAAAGTGACGGATTAAGTCGAAAACGTTTATCACCCCAGTTGGTTCTTTAGAATCAATTGAGTTTTTCGGTTTTAAGTCCCTGCCTATCTTTAAATATGATATAATAATTTTTAAGAAAAGGAGTTATGATGACTGAAGATTATATTTCTTATATCCGTTCTAAGGTGGGGAATGACAAGATTTTGCTCAATTTTGCAGGTGGTATCCTAGCAGATAAAGATGGCAAGATATTACTCCAAAGACGCAGTGATAAAGGTTCTTGGGGACTTCCGGGAGGTGCTATGGAGCTCGGTGAGAGTTCGGTTGACGCCTGTGAACGGGAATTTTACGAAGAGACGGGCATTCGTGTCAAGGTCAAGCGTCTGCTCAATGTTTATACCAAGGACGTCTCCTCGTATCCCAATGGCGATGTGGCTCAGACGGTTGTTATTCTCTACGAAGTTGAAGCGACTGAAGCCTATGACATTGCAGGTTTTTACAATGACGAAACGCTAGAAGTACGGTTTTTCTCCCAAGAAGAGATTGCTCACTTGGAACCTGTTTTTGACAAGCATAGGCTCATGATTTCAGAGTATTTTGCGAATAGGTTTGCCTTGGGAAATTAAGTTGTTATTATTTTTTTAAGGAGGTCTTTATGATCCTTTTAAGCAATGAGCGGTTGCGGGTTGAGATTGCAGAGCCTGGCGAGCGTCCAAATGATACTTTCCGCTTTGATCGCGCGGGCTTTATTTCTGATGTGACGCTGGATGGGGACACCCATTTTGGGGCCAACGAACCGATGAACCTGCGTCATTTGTCATCTGGTGGCAGGGGATTGTGCTGCGAGTTTAGCGGAGATTTTGCTACGGGTGTCGCCGTGGGGGATTATTTCCCAAAACTGGGAGTCGGACTCATCAAGCAAGACTCAGAACTGGGCTACCAATTTGCCCACAAATACCAGGAAGTTAAACCCTACCCCGTCATCTATGAAGCAACAGCAACGAGTGTGACCTTTCAGACAGCGGCTGTTCCTTGTCAAGGGATTGCGGTAGAAAGCACCAAGATGATTCGCATCGAGGATAACACACTGATCCTTGAAGCGAGCTTGACCAATGTGGGTGACAAAGTGATCACGACAGAAGAATACTGCCACAATTTCCTTAGTATTGATGGTATGGCCATTTCACCGGACTACCGGTTGGAATTGCCAGATATGCCTAACTTGGGTCACGAGGGCCTTGAAGGCTTTGGTGGCTATGACCACAATAACTTTGTGGCAGATGGTAAGGCCATTGTCTTTAAAAACTGTGAGACAGAAGTCTCCCTCAGTGTCTTATCAACGAAAGGCCATACAGCCAAGGACGCCTTTACTTGGAAACTCCTCCACAAGGGGGCTAAGGCTAGCGTGACGGGGCTAGACACCGTCGAGCCAAGTAGCCTGCTCCTTTGGGCGACGGATCATATCGTCAGTCCTGAAATCATTCAGACCATTGCCATTGCACCTGGCGAAACCCACTCATGGCGTCGCCAATGGACCTTTGAAGCAGAGCCGAGGTGGTAAGGGGAATGATAAGGAACTTTTGAAAGTCATCATTTGATGGCTTTTTCTGTTATAATAGAGGATATGTAAAGAGCTGCGCCGCGATATCTTTATATCCCTAGAAATATCAGAAATAGAAAGAAAATGGAGAACTTATGGCCCGCGATTCACAAGTGATTTTAACCAATATGTGTCTAGTCGAAAACGACCAAGGCCAATTTGTCATGCAGATCAGAAGTCCAGAACGTTACGCTTGGGATGGCGCAGCTTTACCAGGAGGGGATTGTGTCATAATAATGACAGGTGCTTGAAACGCTGATAAATCAAGGAATTGAGCGTTCTACAATCTGTCATTAAGGAGGAATCAAGAATATTGCATTTGCGAGAACATTTAAAAAATGTTCTCTTTTTTTATTTTAAGATGGAAATTTTATTAAAGAGGAAAAGATATGAAACGTATAAATGCCAATCACTATCAAACATCAGAGAGGTATTATAAGATTCCAAAACTCCTTTTTGAGAGTGATAGATATAAAGATATGAAATTGGAAGTGAAGGTGGCTTATGCAGTCTTAAAAGACCGTTTGGAACTATCTTTAAGTAAGGGATGGATAGATGAGGAGGGAGCTATCTATTTAGTCTATTCGAATGCTAAATTGATGAATCTATTAGGCTGTTCTAAATCCAAGTTGTTATCAATCAAGAAAAGGTTGGATAGTTTTTCAGATTTTCTACGACAAAATTTATTAAAAAAAGATCATACGAATGACTTTTTAAGTAGTTGGTTTTCTCTTTGGAGAGAGCAAAAATTAGAGCAGATTAGTCGAGATGTTTACGAGGTTCTGATAGTAGCTAGAAAAAATAATCAAGTAACCCAAGAGCATGTTTCGATTTTACTGACTTGTGTACAAGATTTGATTACTGAAGTGAGTAAGGAACAGTCCTTGAGTTCTGAGTTTCGTGAAAAATATATTGGTTAATATAGAAGATTTTGTTTTATAGCTGCTAAACAATCCTAAATATAATTTCTTACAAATAGTTAGATATACACTAAAACTTAGGAGTGCTATTTTATCATTGAATTAGATAATTATGTCAGAACATCATAGATGATTGAAGGAAAAATGGTTGATTTAGATACCAAATTAAATAAATTGAATAATATACTAACCTTATAATTTGATAGAGTATATCTATTTTAACTCAAATTAATTATTGAAATTAATATATTTTAAAAAAATATAAAATAATGTTTGACACAAATAGAACATAGTGATAGGATATAATCAAACTTAGGAAGAAGGAATTGATATGAAGCTCTTAGAATTGCAGAAAAAATCTGCTGAAGCTAAACCAAATTCATGGGCTAGTTTAATTAGTTCTTCATGTAGTGTGAAGGCGTAATTTATCTAGTTTCCATCAGACATATAGCATTTTATTTTGCAGAAAATGTTATTAAACTTAGACAGACTAGTTAAACTATAATAGTTTGTCTTTTTTGATAAGAGATTTAGTTTAGAATTCTAATATTGTATATTAGTTCGAATCTAAATTCGTATTAATTTTTATAATGCGTAGATTAAATACACTCTTATGATGTTAATTTTGATAACCACGTAAAAAATTTTTTTGGAGGAAAAGAAGGGATATTAACTATTCTAGATTTAGTTAATAAGGATAGTGGCAATCTAAATATATTCCCTTTTATATTATAAAAATGCAATTAAATCTACAAAGTAGGATTAATTATTTAAATGAAGCTCTAATTTTAGCAACATATATTTGTAACACAGATCCCTCAAATGATTCTGTATTGCCAATAGACTATAAAAAAATTACTTTCTCTAAATTAGAGATTGATAGAAAATATCAATGGTTAGTTTCATTTTTAAGTGTCGTTAGAGCTGAAGCAAGAGTATTATTGGACAGTCATTCAGAATTGAAAATACTATTTCAAAGGTATGATAATGAATGTGTACCTGAGATTTTAAATTTTTTAACATTTTCAAATCTTAAACAAAGTATTGAATATTACTCACAAAATGAACTTTTGGAAAAAATTAAAAAAAGTTTCATAATTAATATGGAGTCATTAGGTTTTACGAATATAACGAGTTTTAGTTTTGATGAACTTGATAGGATGACTATTTTTAATGAGCAACAACGTTACATGATTTACAAACTTCTTAATAATATTAATGACACTTATGATATTTTTTATAAATTTTTATCTTCAATGGAAAGTATTTTTAAAAGCCGTGATAAAATTTTGATAGAGGAACTCGGTATCTTTTACAATAGTATTAAAGGAGTTGATATTTTATCACTAGATTCTACAGATGCTCTAAATAATATAATTGAAAATCATAAATTAGATAATTTAGAATATACTTTTTTTATTCAATTTCCTCAACCTATAGGTTTTAGTTTATCCATTGAAGATCAACTAACTGGCTTTCTATTTATAGGCTTTCTTCCTTTTTTGTTAAGAGAAAATTCTATTTCTGTTGAAGAAAATAAGAATGAGATGGCTAGTAAGTTTTTGGCACTTTCTGACCCCACTCGGTTTAATATCATAATATTATTATCTAAGGGTTCGATGTATGGACGAGAAATCGCAGAAAAATTAACGATTTCTACAGGAACAATTAGTCACCATTTATCACTTTTAGTGAAAGAAGGAATTTTAGAATCTGAAGCTAAAGGAAAAAGGATTTACTACAAGATTAATCAAATAGAGTTTGATAGAATGAGTCAGTTTATCAATCATATTGGAGGTAGAGGAAATGAGAAATAAATTATTTATTGAAATAATAAAATCTAATATCAAACATACTTTCTTAGCTATTACGACTCAGGTATTATTTGCTTTATCGGTAACATTAGTATCTTATTCATTATCAATTATGTTTGACGCATATAGTAAGGATAAAACAGATTTTTATCAATCAATTATTTTTGTAGTTATCATAGTCATGATAACTACAATGTTATCATTTATTTCTGAATACTTTAAAGCAAAGTATATAAGAAAAACTAATGAATCTTTAAAAGAAAAAATTACAGAAAATACTATTGAAAAATCTTATAGTTTAATTGTTACAAAAGATATTGGTAAATCAATTTCTTGGTTTATTAATGATGCAGATCAAATTGAATCACAAGCCTTTACTAATTTTTTAGATTTTATATTTGGTATTACAATTGTTCTAAGTGCATTTTTCTATATTTTAAAATTACATTGGATACTCGCTCTTACCTCAATTCTATTTCTTGTTGTTTCATTAATTATTCCTAGGATAACTCAGAAGTATATTAAATTAGCACAAGAAAAATATACTATAGAAAATGAAAAATATACTGAATCGGTGAGAGATAACATTGAAGGTTTGGGTGTTTATTTTACCGGAAATGCTTTATCAATGTTTCATAGTAAAATGTATGATTCTATTGTATTAAGAGAAAAACAATATTTCAATTTTTCAATTACTAAGGCGAAAATCGGTGGAGTGATGTTGTTTGTTTCTCTGCTGTCACAGATTGGCTTAGTTGTTATTTCATTATATATTTCCAGTCTTGGGCTTACCGCTACAGGTAGTGTTTTGAGTATTGCAAGTCTGGCTGGGAACTTATTTAATGGAGTTCAAAGCTTGACAGGTACATTAGCAACTTTTAAAGGAGTAGAAGTACTATTAGATAAGTTTCAAAGTTCAAAAGTAGATAAGCAACAATTAATAAATAACCTTACAGTAATATCGATTGATTCAGTTGATTTAGAATATAGTGAAAATACTATATTTAAAAATTTTTCTTTTGAGTTTAATAAAGGTAAAAAATATGCTATTGTCGGGGCTTCAGGAAGTGGTAAAACAACATTACTAAAATTAATTTTGGGGCTTGTAAGTCCTGAATCAGGCCAGGTAAAAATTAATGAATATGATATTCGTGAAGTAAATTTAGAACAATTTTATCAAAACATTTCTTATATTGATCAATCTATTTATTTAATCAATGGAACTATTCGAGATAATATAACTTTAGGTCAGTTTATTTCAGAAGAAAAAATGGATGATATATTAAATAAGGTACAATTAAAATCATTTATAGAAAAGCAACCTTTGGGCTTGGATACGCTCCTTGAATCAAATGGTCGTAGTATTTCAGGAGGAGAAAAGCAGAGAATTGCTCTTGCTAGAGCATTAGTTAAAAACGTTGATTTTGTCTTAATTGACGAATCTACTTCACAGCTTGATAAAGAAATTAGAGATTCTATTGAAGAAACGATATTATCTTTTGATAATTTAGGTCTTATTTATGTAAGTCATAATACAGATACTGAAATGCTTAATAAATTTGATGAAATAATTGATAGCCAGTCATTTAGATAGATATAGCTTAAAATGTAAAAAATTTTTAAAGTAAGGAAGTTCTCTTTCTCTTTTAATTTCTAATGAAATACTTTGGAATCATTAAAATTTATCAAATAATCAATTAAGCTATTGTAAAAATTAATGATAAAAGCCTCCAATTACGGAGGCTTTTATCATTAATTACTTAGAGTCTTCCCGGCAATGGGGATTAGGTTTATTTCAGTAAATGATCATTATGATAGCTTGACTGCTGATACCAATGAAACCCATTTAGTAATGCCTATAAAGAGTTTAATTAACGATAGTTACTGTAGGGATATCTCAACTAAAGTCCGTAGTACTCAAAAGGCTAAGCGACAAAAAGGTGAGTTTATTGGAGCCGTTGCACCGTATGGCTATTTAAAAGATTCTAATCAAAAAAATCATTTGATAGTTGACGAAACGATTCGACCAATCATTGAAACGATTGAAGGGAAAGAAACTATCCCACTATCAAGACTACAAAGATAATCATATATCTAGAGAAGACTACATCACTAAGAAAAAGAAAATAAATGATACTGTCTTTGATTTGGAAGAAAGTTTGAAAGAGACTGACTGGGTTCAGATTCAGGGTAATGCAATGTTGACTAAAGAAATCGTTAATAATCATATTGATAAAGTAGAGGTTGACTGTCTTGGCTTCTTTAAAGTTATCTACAAATAATTAGAGGAGACTTGTGTTATAGCAAGTTTCTTTCTTGATAAAAACTATGTGGTATAATTAGAGAGTAATTTAAATGAAGAAAAGTGTCATTTACTTGACATCAGAGGGACAAGTCCCAATACCTGTTTATTTTCAGAAGCACGTAGTGCCTCAACAACAAGGTAGGATTTTTTCTATATTGGATATAGTGATTCAAATCTCTATTCCATTGGGAACAGTTATCTATGGTATTTTATTTGATTATTTCTCTTTTGTTTCAACATTCTTAATTTCGGGAGCTAAATTTCAAGTAGAAGTTAGCCATTTTTAAGAAACTGTGCAGGAGACAAATAGTTCAGTATTTTCTTAGGATAATGATTGATCCAATTTTC
>NZ_JAUSTM010000029.1 GCF_030812835.1 Streptococcus moroccensis | reverse complement strand
GAACAAAGTGAAAGCCAGCGTCTTTAGGCGCTGGCTGGTGATGTGGGCTTATAGCCCCTGTTCAAACCACCCGTTAGACGGGTGGTCATGATTTCAGTGGTGGTTTATAAGGGAACTGTTGTTTGGACGGGGAGAGGTCAAGCCGAGCTGAGTCAGTCTATGACAATTTTTCTACATACAGTTTCTGGGCGATAGGGACGGTCACTTGCAATGAAGAAGCACTCTTCGTTTTGAGGCTAAAGGTCCCTGCGTAGTCGTCAATCTGGGTCAAGTCAATCTGGTCGCCGACTTTGATGTCATGCTGCTCAAGGTAGTCAAGCAGTTGGTAATCGTCCTGAACACGGACCAAGCGATAGCTTCCCCTTTGGTCGAGTTGGTCTAAGGTTTGCTGATATTTTTCAATTAACAACTGTCCTTGCGCAGGAATGGTCCCACCGTGAGGGCAGGTTTTCGGGTAATCTAATAATTTTTCGAGGCGCTCGATAAACAGGGTTGAAACCGTGTGTTCCAAGACTTCAGCTTCCTCGTGGACCTGCTCGATGGTATAGCCTAGATGATTGACTAAAAAGACTTCAATCAATCGGTGCTTCCGATACAGCGCGGCAACCAGATACTGGCCAGACGCAGTCAAGGCATAGCCGCTCTGCTTGTCTTTAATGATTAAGTCATCGGCGATTAATTTTTTGAGCATTTCTGTCACCGCTGGTGCAGAAACTTTCATCACCTCTGCGACCTGTTTATTGGAAATCTTAGGCTCCTGCAAACTCAGTTCATAGAGGCATTTGAGGTAGTCTTCTTTGTTAGGCGTCATAAGGGTTCTTCTTTCTTGGATTGGCCATGTTTTATTTTATTATACCAAAATTTTAAAAAATACTTGACTTTATAGATTATTTAGGGTAAATTATAATTAAAATTAACCATGGTTAATAAAAATAATAATAACGATTAAGGAGATTTTCCTATATGATAAAGAAATGCTTTACTGCTGTGACAATGCTACTGCTTAGTCTAGGATTGGTTGCTTGTGGAACGCGCTCGGCTGAACAAGCAGGGTCTACAGCTGAGAAACCGACCGTTACCGTAACAACTTCATTTTTAGAGGATATGGTGCAGCAATTGGCAGGAGATGCTGTTACAGTGGAATTAATTATCCCAGCTGGCGAAGACCCTCACCTTTACACACCTAAATCCAGTGATTTGGACAAATTAGCTAAAGCTGATTTGGTGCTCTACCATGGTCTTCATTTTGAGGGGAAAATGGTCGATGCGCTTGAGCAATCAGGAGTAGCTGTTTCTAAAGATTTTGCAACTGCTGATATTAACGAGATGGAAGAAGAGGGAGAATCTGTTGTTGACCCTCACTTCTGGTTTGATATAGCTCTTTATAAGCAGGCGGTAGAAGTGGCGTCAGAAGAATTGCAAAAGCTCTTGCCAGCTACTAAGGACACCATTCAGTCTAATACGGACACTTATCTAGCAGACTTAGATGAATTAGACGCTTGGAATAAGGAAGAGTTGGCCAAGATTGCTGAAGGTAGCCGTTACTTGATTACACCTCATGATGCTTTTAACTACTTTGCGCGCAGCTATGGATTTAAAATTGCAGCGCCTCAAGGGGTGAGCACAGATTCAGAAGTGGCTAATAGCGATATGATGGAAACAGTGGATTTGATTGTGACGAACAAGGTTAAAGCCATCTTTACAGAAAGCACGACCAATCCTGAACGCATGGAAAAACTGAAGGAAGCGGTTGAAGCGAAGGGTGGTAGTGTGACCGTGGTGACAGGTGATGGCAATGAACTCTTGTCGGATTCACTAGCGCCATCTGGTGAAGACGGTGATACCTATATTGACATGTATAAGCACAATACGAGACTCATGGTAGAGAATCTCAAATAAGAGATCAGAACAAGCTGGAACAGGATCTGTTTCAGCTTACTGGTTTTAGAGGTCGTGTGGTTAAAGGTAACCAAAGACAGCCTGTGGAGTCGATTTATAAGTAAAAAAAGGAAATGAAAATGACAGAATACGCGTTAAAAACGGAAGGTCTCAATGTGCGTTACGGGACTATTTTGGCTCTATCGGATGTTAGTTTACGGATTCCCAAAGGAAGTCGCTGTGCCATTGTCGGTCCCAATGGTGCTGGAAAGTCGACCCTTTTTAAGGCAATCTTGGGACTGGAACCCTCTCAAGGAAGTCGTGAAATCCTCGGTCAGAGCGAGAGATTAGACAAGGTGATTGAACAGTCCATCGCCTACATTCCTCAAGCTTCCGATGTCAATTGGCAATTCCCAGCAACCGTTTATGATATTGTCATGATGGGACGCTTTGCCAAGATGAAAGGTTGGTTTAAAAAACCAAATCGGAACGATCGTGCGATTGTGGCTGAGGCCATTCAGACCATGGCGCTAGAAGAGTTTGTGGACCGTCAAATTGACCAACTGTCAGGAGGTCAGCGACAGAGGGTTTTCATTGCCCGTGCTCTCGCTCAGGAAGCCGACCTTTACCTGATGGATGAGCCTTTAGCAGGTGTGGACATTCAGACGGAAAAAATCATTATGGACACGCTCAAGGTATTTCAGAACAAGGGCAAAACGTCTCTCGTGATTCATCATGATCTCAATAGTTTAACCGCTTATTTTGACCATTTGGTTTGGGTGAATCAAGGAGTCATCGCAGCAGGTCCGATAATGAATGTTTTAACAACGGAAAATTATCAAAAAACCTATCGCATCGAGCAACCTATTCAGGGACTAATGGGTTTTAATGGCAAGGAGGGGTAAGGTGTTAGCAGTTTTAACAGATTATGCCTTTTTGACCGTGGCAGTGGGAACCTTAATATTGGCCCTTGCGTCTAGTATGGTTGGCACGATTACGGTATTGACCAAACAGAGTTTAATTGGAGACATGTTAGGGCACGCGGCTTATCCAGGGGTCGTTTTTGCCTTTATGGTTTTCCAGTCGCGTCAGCCCCTGCTCCTCATGTTGGGAGCTATGCTATCAGGCTATGTTTCCTATCGGCTCGTTTATTGGATCGCAAACCATCGTCGTCAGTCACTCATCAATGCCTTGGCTTTGGTGTCAGCGGCCTTCTTTGGTCTTGGGATGGTCCTTAAGCAGTTTGTTCAGGGGAACCCAACTTTTGCCAATAGTTCACAAGCTGGTCTTCAAACCTATCTTTTTGGTCAAGCTGCCTTTATTAAAAAGGCGGATGTGATTTTGATTATCGGTGTTTCGGTCGTTTGCTTGGCTTTATATGGAATTTATTACCAGCGTTATCGCCTTATGTTGTTTGATCCTGTTCATGCGCAACTGTCAGGGGTATCAGTTAAGACGCTGGATTTCTTGACGCGCTTGATGATGATTGCCTTGATTTCAGTAGGGTTAAAAGTGGTCGGTGCTATTCTCATGAGTGCCTTTCTCATCGCACCAGCTAGCCTTGGGCTCTTATGGGGCAAGACTTATGGGCAATCGCTACGCCTTGCAGCTGCCCTGGCAAGCGTATCAGCCTTAACGGGCTCATATATCAGCTCGTTAGTATCTGGCATGTCAACGGGACCTAGCATTATTGTGACCATGAGTGCTATAGCCCTAATGATTTGGACTGTTAAAAGAGGATTAGGAAGGAGTAACCATGTCTGAGGTGTTATTGATTTTAGGCCTTGTGTCGGTATCAACAAGCCTGTTGGGAAGTCTTTTGGTTTTGCAAAATCAAGCTATGATCGCTGATGCTCTGTCGCACTCGGTGCTCTTAGGAATCGTGCTCGGTTTTTTCGTCAGCCATAGCCTGGAATCACCTCTGTTGGTCATTGGGGCAGCAGTTTTTGGAGTGCTCACGGTAGTCTTGATTGAAATGATTCAGTCTAGGCGGTTGGCACGTGATGCAGCAACAGGTCTGGTTTTTTCGACCTTTTTTGCCTTGGCGGTCCTTCTCATTTCCATGTTTGCTCGAAATGTCCACCTGGACCTGGATATGGTTTTGATGGGAGAAGTGCTCTTTGCCCCCTTTTACCGGATGGCTGTTTTTGGCTTGTCCCTACCAGTAGCTTTAGTCAAGAGTATAGCTATTTTAGGGGTTAACCTGCTCTTTTTAGGATCAGCTTACCATCCTCTGAAACTCATGCTCTTTGACCCAACCCAAGCTCGGTTACAAGGTGTTCCGGTGAAAGGGTTACAATTGGCTGTTATGGTGCTGGTGTCGTTAACAACGGTAGTTTCCTTTGATGCGGTCGGGTCAATTGCGGTTATTGCCCTTATGATAGGGCCAAGCATGACCGCGCTCATCTGGGCAAAACATCTGCCTCAGTTTTTCCTCTCTACATTAATGATAGCCTTACTCAATAGTTGGTTGGGGTTTGCCCTAGCGAACCAGATGGATCTGACCATGGCAGGAGCCTGTGCCGTCGTTAGCCTACTGACCTTTTTGGTCGCTTTAGTGGGGCGTAGAGGGTTGGAAAAAACTTTTGGAGATAACTAGTGCTTTAGGGCTATACTGATTCAAATCATGCAATTCTTAGGCTTTTTTGCTAGAATAAAGGGAATATAAGAAAAACGGAGACTACTATGGTACGCTTACAAGATGATTTTTATGATGCGGTTAATGGTGACTGGGAGAAGACTGCGGTCATCCCTGAGGATAAGCCTCGAACAGGTGGGTTTTCAGACCTCAACGATGAGATTGAGGACTTGATGTTAGAAACAACGGACAAGTGGTTGGCTGGGCAGGATGTCCCAGACGATGCGGTCATCCAAAACTTTGTGAAGTTCCACCGCCTGGCTACCGACTTTGATCAACGCGAAGCAGATGGTGTAACGCCTGTTCTGCCGTTGATTGAAGAGTACAAGGCACTAACATCTTTTGATGACTTTGCCAGTCAAATCGCTCGTTTTGAGATGGACGGCAAGCCTAATCTTCTGCCATTTGGTGTGTCGCCAGACTTTATGGATGCTCAGACCAATGTGCTTTGGGCTTACGCGCCGTCAACGATTTTGCCGGATACGACTTATTATGAAGAGGGGCATCCGCAAAAAGAAGAACTCTTAGCCAAGTGGCGTGAGAGTCAGGAAGCCTTATTGCCAAAATTTGGCTTTTCAGAAGCTGAGATTGCGGACATGCTGGATAAGATTTTGGCGCTTGATGCTAAAGTCGCCCAATATGTTCTTTCTAGTGAAGAAGGATCTGAGTATGTTAAACTTTACCATCCTTATAACTGGGCTGATTTTGTCGCCTTAACGCCAG
The DNA here is from genome assembly GCF_030812835.1 of Streptococcus moroccensis. Lineage (GTDB taxonomy): Bacteria > Bacillota > Bacilli > Lactobacillales > Streptococcaceae > Streptococcus > Streptococcus moroccensis. The sequence continues at coordinate 14,688 of NZ_JAUSTM010000029.1, read as the reverse complement.
AGTTGCCATTTGATGCGATCTTCACGGAGATTTTAGGGGAGATTCCTGACAAGGTCATTGTGCCAGAGGAGCGCTTTTGGACTGAATTTGCTAAGGATTTCTATTCTCAAGCCAACTGGGAGCACCTCAAGGCAGTCTTGGTGCGAAGCGCAGCCTTGAGCTATACGTCTTACTTGACCGACGAGATTCGCGTCCTATCAGGTGCTTATAACCGCGCTCTTTCTGGGACGCCTCAGGCCATGGACAAGAAAAAAGCAGCCAATTATTTAGCGCAAGGGCCGTATAGCCAAGCTCTGGGACTCTGGTATGCGGGTGAGAAATTCTCGCCAGAAGCCAAGGCAGATGTGGAAGAAAAAGTGGTCAATATGATTCAGGTCTACAAGGATCGTTTGGAGACAGCGGACTGGTTGGCACCAGAAACTCGTGAGAAAGCCATTACTAAGCTAAATGTCATCACACCGCATATCGGCTACCCTGAAAAATTGCCAGAAACCTATGCTAAGAAAGTGATCGATGAGAACAAGTCTCTCGTTGAAAACGCACAGGAATTGGCTAAAATCAGCATCGCCCACACCTGGAGTAAATGGAATAAGCCTGTGGACAAGTCCGAGTGGCATATGCCTGCTCACATGGTCAATGCCTACTACGACCCGCAACAAAACCAGATTGTCTTCCCTGCAGCGATTCTGCAAGCGCCGTTTTACAGTTTGGAGCAAAGCTCTTCAGCCAACTATGGTGGTATCGGTGCGGTAATTGCCCATGAAATTTCCCATGCCTTTGACACCAACGGGGCTTCCTTTGACGAACACGGTAGCCTCAATGACTGGTGGACCGAGGCAGACTATGCGGCCTTTAAAGAACGGACAGATAAGATTGTGGCGCAGTTTGATGGCTTAGATTCTTACGGTGCTAAGGTCAATGGTCAGTTGACGGTCTCTGAAAACGTGGCTGACCTCGGTGGGGTAGCCTGTGCCCTAGAAGCAGCTCAGAAGGATGCGGACTTCTCTGCGGAAGCCTTCTTTAAAAACTTTGCGACCATCTGGCGCATGAAGGCGCGTCCAGAGTACATGCAGATGCTGGCAAGTGTCGATGTCCATGCCCCTGGCAAGCTTCGCACCAATGTCACCTTGACTAACTTTGATGCCTTCCATGACACCTTTGGTATCACTGAAAAAGACGCCATGTGGCGTGCCCCAGAAGAGCGTGTGATTATTTGGTAGAATCAAGATGAAGATTGAGAGCACTCTCAGTCTTCTTTTGGTTTAGGGAAATAACATAAAAAGCTAGAGTAACCACGCAAAAAAACGCAAGCCTCTCACTTTTTTAGTGAGCAGGGCATGCGTTTTAAAATGGTTTTAGGGTTAAGCAATAATCTCCGACAAGGATGCAATCTGGATTCCTTTTGTATCAAAGGTCTGGCGGATGGTGCGGACAAAGTCGAGGGCTTTAGGCCCATCGCCATGGACACAGATAGAGTCAGCTTCGATAGGAATAATGGCTCCGTCAATCGTCGTCACCGTTCTTTGAGTAATCATCTGAACAAGGCGATCGATAGCCAGTGCTTCATCGGTAATCATAGCCCCCTCCTTGCTGCGGGCAACTAGGGACCCGTCTTTTTCGTAAGAACGGTCGGCAAAGACTTCTTTGGCAACGCGTAAGCCACTGGATTTGGCAGCCAGGGCTAATTCACTGGCACCAGGACAGAGCAGAATTAACTCGTCATCGTAGCGGGCAACGGCTTCCGTGATGGCCTTAGCTAATGGGGCGTCTTGACAGGCCATGTTATAGAGGGCCCCGTGTGGTTTGACGTGTTGGAGCTTGGCGTTATGAGCAGTGACAAAAGCCCCCAGAGCCCCTATCTGGTAAGTGATGTAGGCACTGGTTTCTCTAACGGTCGTCTGCAGATTCCGACGGCCAAAACCCATCAAATCAGGAAAGCCAGGGTGAGCTCCGATACCTGTACCATGGCTTTTAGCCAGGGCAATCGTAGTGTCTATGACCAGAGGATCTCCGGCATGAAAACCGCAGGCCACATTGGCAGAACTGACTAGCGGGATGATCTGATCATCTTGGCCAATCTTGTATGCGCCGAAGCTTTCGCCTAAATCGCTGTTTAAATCAACCTTATAGGTCATAATTTTCCTCCTGCCTTGAGTGATAAAAAGTGCTCGATAAAGCTGGTTGTGATGTCTCCGGCTTTAAAATCAGGATTTTGCATGATGCTATATTGGAAGTCAAGGTTAGTCTCTACTCCCAATATAACCATTTCACCGAGGGCGCTCTTCATTTTTTGAATGGCAGCCTCACGGTCTGGGGCATGGACAATGACTTTAGCAATCATTGAATCATACTCAGATGGGATCTGATAGCCTGAATAGAGGGCCGTGTCAACCCGAACTCCATTTCCAGCTGGGAGATGCAGATGATTGACAGGACCAGGGCTTGGCATGAAGTTTTTGGCCGGGATTTCAGCATTGATACGGCATTCGATAGCGTGTCCGCGCAACTGAATATCCTCTTGCTTAAAGGACAGGTGCTGACCATCGGCAATCCGAATTTGCTCAGCAATCAAGTCTGTGCCTGTAACCATCTCCGTGACACCGTGCTCTACCTGGATGCGGGTGTTCATTTCCATAAAATAAAAATCACCGCTCTTATCCATGATAAATTCAATGGTTCCAGCATTGACATACTGAACGGCTCGGGCAGCAGCGAGAGCGGCTTGATTTAGTTGCTCTCGCAAGCGGTCGTCAATCGCAGGAGAAGGGCTTTCCTCGATCAGTTTCTGGTGGTTGCGCTGGACAGAGCAGTCCCGCTCTCCCAGGGCTACGACTTGACCGTACTGGTCAGCCATGATTTGGATTTCGATGTGTTTAGGGTCTTCAATGTATTTTTCCAGATACATGGCATCGTCCGCGAAAGCGTTGATGGACTCACTTTGAGCAATGGTAAATTGGTCTTCAAATTCAAGGGCATTTCGGGCAATCCGCATGCCCTTTCCGCCACCACCTGAGGACGCTTTGATCATGATTGGAAAGCCGATGTCAGGAAGAAGAGCTTTGGCATCTTCTAAATGTCTGACGTGGCTAGGACTTCCTGGGACAATAGGCACCCCAGCAGCAGTCATGGTTTGGCGGGCTTGGGATTTATTGCCCATCTGGTCGATAACTTCTGGGCTTGGTCCGATAAAGATAAGACCATTGTCTTGGCAGAGTCTTGCAAAATCAGCATTTTCAGAAAGAAAGCCAAAACCTGGATGAATGGCATCAGCACCAACATTGAGAGCGGCAGTGATGATATGGTTTTTGTTGAGGTAGCTGTTGCGAGCAGGTCCTTCGCCGATACAAATCCGTTGGTCGGCCAGTTGAACATGTAGGCTATTAGCATCCTCTTTAGAATAAATAGCTACAGACTGTAGACCAAGGTTTCGACAGGCGCGGATAATCCGAACAGCAATCTCACCCCGGTTAGCGATTAAAATTTTTTGAATCATAGCGTCACCGCCTTAAATCTTTCTAATCCTAAAGAGCGGTTGGCCATACTCCACTTTTTGCTCGTTGCTAACTAAAATGGCTTCGACCACACAGTCAGCGTCAACGGTGATTTCGTTCATTAATTTCATGGCTTCAAGGATACAGACCGTATCTCCAGCCTTTAATTTATCTCCGACGCGGACAAAGGCTGGAATGTCTGGACCAGCCGCAGAGTAAAAGGTCCCAACGAGCGGAGAGGTGATGAGGTCCTCATCGTTATCTGCGGTGTCATCGGCAGTTTCCACAGGCGTTGACGGGAGTGTTGGTAGATGGGAGGGCAGTGCTTGCACGACCTCGCCTTTACGGCTGAGTCGGATTTTAAAATCACCATCTTGGATATCCATTTCGACGAGAGAGGATTGTTCCAGTAGGGCGACAAGTTCTTTGATATCATCTATAGTCATTCAGTTTTTCTCCTATTGAAAAAGTGTGGCAATCCGTTTGGCGACCTGCCGACGATCAAGGACTTCCTTACAAGGTTGGTGGATGATTTGCCGCATCCGTTTAAATTCCTTGGCTTCGGCAGCCATGAGGGCTTGGGCTTCTTCGACTGAAATAGCCTTAAACCGAATGGTATGATCGGTTTTACGTTGGACCAATTTTGGCATATCGACAGAAGCCACCGTAGCGATTTTAGCATAACCACCAGTTGTTTGACGGTCTGATAGCAAAATGATGGGTTTGCCGTGGGCTGGGACTTGGACAGAGCCAAAGACGGTGCCGTCAGAAATGATGTCAGCCTTGTCGCGATGGGCAATAAATGGCCCATCTAAACGGCAGCCCATACGATCAAAATCACTGGTTACGGTATAGGTTTCAGAGAGAAAGGTGCGGATGCCATTTTTTGAAAAGGCCTCTTCTTGGGGACCAAGGACGACGCGTAAGACCGCCTCTTCTTGGTCAAATTCATCGATGTCAAGGGTACGAGACAAGAAATGAGGAAGGTAGAGGCGATTGATACGAAAATCAATAAAGTCCCCAGCTTCTAACTTGCGTCCCTTAAAGCCACCCAACCCAACCTTGCTATTGGTAGACCGGCTTCCCATGACTGTTGGAACCTGGAGATAGCTTGAAAAACTAATGTAGCCTCTGGAGCCGGTTCGAGCACCGCCAAAAGCAAGCACATCTCCCTTGTGGACATAAAGGGCGGTGTACATCTTAGCAGGTTCGCCATTGATCGTCGGTTGAAAATCGCCACCTGTGATGGCAATAATAGTTGCCCGCGTAAATTCGAGGGTTGGTCCAACCAGAGAAAACTCAAGAACTGCCTCGTTTTCAGGGTTATCAATGAGGAGGTTAGCAATCCGAAAGGACCTAACATCCAAGACTCCAGACACTCCGAAACCTTGGCTTTGAAAGCCAGTGCGGCCCATATCTTGTACAGTAGTCATGAGACCGGGTTTTAAAATTCTAATGCCCATGGCTGCCCTCCTCTCGAATAATGGTTACTTGGTAGTTGTCAGCCTTTACAGCAGCTAAGATATTCCCGAATTCCTCTTCACTAACGGGCTTAAATCGGATGTAGTCTCCTGCCTCAAACAAGATGGGGACTTGCCGATTTGGTTGATAGGTTTCGATAGGGGTTCGACCGATTAACTGCCACCCGCCGGGCGATTCTAGAGGATAGATGCCAGTTTGATTCCCACCGATGCCGACACTGCCTGCGGGAATGGCCAAGCGGGGATTGTCTAGGCGTGGTGTGTGGATGCGGTCATCCAAGCCACCAAGATAAGGAAATCCTGGCAAAAAGCCTAGCATATAGATGAGATAATCTTGGCTAGAATGAATGGCAATGACATCTTCTTCGGTCAGTCCGGCGTTTTGAGCAACAAAGGGTAAATCAGGGCCGTAATTACCACCATAACAGACCGGGATTTCAAAGATTCGCTTGCCCGCCTTGGCTAATGAGACCTTCGCATCTTGTAAGGCCAGTAGGTGGTTCTTAATCCTGGCAAACGTAATGACCCTGGGATCATAAGATATCAAAAGGGATGCAAAGGCCGGAATGATGTCGATGATTCCAGAGATGGGTTGCTCCTTCAAGAGAAAGAGCAACGACTTGATCTGGTGGTTGATATCGGGACTGATGGCTTGCTCAAAGGTTAATAACACCGCTGAGTCACCAGCTGTTTTAATGGTAAAGGTCATAAGCAATGTTCCTTATCGGTTAAGCAAAAAGTTGGCCGAGGGAGCCTAGGGATTGGAAACCAAGGTAGGCTGTTGCAATCACCACGATAATCCCAGCGATAAGCAACCATTTCGGATGTTTGTAATCAGGTCCGACAATGTTTGATTTTTGACTAGCCACCAGACAGATGCCAAGGGTCAGCGGAAGAATCAAGCCGTTCAGAGCCCCAGCGATGACTAAAAGATTAGCCGGTTGTCCTAAGAAGGCCATGATACAGGTTGAGACGATGATGAAAGCGATGGTGACAGCTTTTTCATGCTTAGCAACCATAGGGATTAATGTTTTTAAGAAAGAGACAGAGGTGTAAGCAGCTCCGACGATTGAAGTAAGAGCAGCTGATAAGAGCACAAGACCGAAGAATCGGTAGCCGATTTCACCAGCCCCTTGCTTGAAAGCATCGGCTGCTGGGTTGGCTGGATCAAGGCTAACGCCTTTGCTGACCACGCCTAAAATAGCCAAAAACAAGAAAATTCGGACAATTGTAGCGATTGAAATACCTGTCATAGCACTTTTCTTGACGTGGGCTAAGTTTTCTTTGCCTGTGAAGCCAGCATCGATCAGACGGTGAGCTCCTGCAAAAGTGATATAACCGCCAACCGTTCCCCCTAAGAGAGTCAAGATAGGGCTAAACAAATCGCTATAAGGGACATCTGGCATAACTGTTGCTTTCAGAGCTTCTCCGTAAGGTGGATTTACTATCAGAATAACAATGAAGATAACAGCGATCATGAGGCCACCCAGAATCTTAGTGAAATTGTCCATGGCAGTCATGGCATTTTTGAAAAGGAAGATGAGAATGGCTAGTCCACCAGCTAGAAAATAACCAAAGATAGTTGGAATTCCAAGCAAGGTATTAAAGCCAAGGGCACCACCACCGACGTTCCCGATGTTAAAGACCAGTCCTCCCAAAACAATAAGTGCTGTTAGAAGATATCCCAAACCAGGAAAGACTTTGTTGGCCACATCTTGGCCACGCAGACCGCTGGACGTTAGTACTGGCCAGATATTCAACTGAACGATTAAGGCTAATACCACTGCCACTAGTACTACAAAGCCAAAGCTAGCACCATACAAGTCGGTGAACTTAGCGGTTTGTGTTAAGAAACCGGGTCCGATGGCAGATGTTGCCATGATAAATGCAGCTCCGATGAGAGCGCCACGATTCGTCTTTTTATCCATAAAAGAACCTCCAAAAAAATGATAGTGTTTACATTATACGCTAAAAATAAAAAATGTCAACAAAAAACACAAAATTATGTCAGAAGATATGACATGAGTCCCGAAAATAGAAATAACTAGTACTAGAAAAGTTCATCAAATACTTTTAAGTCCACGTTTTTCTTGTTATACTAGAGCTATGAATGGTTATGGAATAGTTCTAGGACTAGGATTTGTTCTGCTTGGGGTCATGGTCATTGTGATCAGGAACCGGAGGCAAATGATGGACACAGAACTCAATGATTTATCGCTTGATGATGACTTCCGAGCGTCGTATTATGGATTTTTAGATGCAGAAGATCAGGATATTTGGCGAGCAAGGTTACAGGGTCAAGTTGTTTTCCTGAAGCGACAAGGCTGGTCTAAGTCAGTGATTGAGAAAGGCTTCTTGCGGGCCCTAAAGGTGCCTGATGAGCGAGATAAACATCTTTCCTATCTGGAAGACCGGATGGAAGAGAGCCAGCTGTTTGGCTCGGAGTTGTTTCAAAACCTGTGGCGGATTGGCGGCCGAGAAAGTCGTGTCAAAGAGTTAAAAGACCTCTTAGAGGCTGCTATGACTGTCGCGACAATGCCGGATAACTTATCGGGAACTATTGCGGAAACGGAGCGCTTGATTGCGCGTATTTCCCCAGACATAGAGCCTGCAGATCCTTTTTGGAAGGAGTTTTCAAAGACGGTCCAAAAAGCTTTTCCGGGTCAAACCCTGGCAGGTGAGGGGAAGCTAAATCGCCAACTTCATCAATTCCGCTATGTCATTTCGTCCCAGCAGGCCCAGTGGGTGCGTCAGCATTACCGTAAAGAAGGGATGACCGATGCACAGGCCTTGGCTGTCTATATCCGTAATATGGATAATCGCAATGGCGTTATGCAGGAACTGGGCGTCGACAATACCAATTATTACTATGCTTATAACATGACAGAATCTGCTCGTTTGCATAACAAAATTGCCCTAAAACCATCCGATGCGACGACTGCTGAGATTATCTATCCAGATGGTATACCGCTTATCAATTTTAAAATTTTACTCCATTTTCATACAGAGTTTATCTTGGACGAGCTTGGGCATTTTCTCAATGAGGTGGATGTTGAAGGAGTGACTGAAAATGGCATCCTTAATGGTGCTAGTTTTAACTATGCCAGTCAAAACAATGCTCGGCACAGAGCCCTAGATATAGCTCCTGTCGGTCCACACGACCCCACCTTTCGCAAAAAACTGGCTCGCCAAAAACACGCCCGCTTTTTCTCACCGAATCGCCTGACCACCGAAAAAGGGAGCAAGCAAGCGAATGATTGGCTTTTCTCCTACTTTAACCCCAAAGGTTATTTTGCTAAAGATGGCCAATCGGGCGCTCAGCGGGTCACCAAAGCCGTCAAACATTTTGAGAAAATGATTGATGAAGGATTGGATGGGTAGAAGTGGTGCTTTTTCAAGAATTGTTAAAATCAGCAGTATGATGAAATTAGGCATTGCCAAAAAGATGTTTAGGTTGGTAAGTGTGTGCTTGATCCAGATGGATATACAGCTTATAAAAAAGGGCCCTTTTTTAAAAAAATTACTTTCATTAATCAAAGCTTTAAGGTTTGTTTAAGGAAGTTTAAGTATACTGTATTCAATCCTAAAATTTTAAAAAGTTGGCAACCTTGTTCCAAGTGGTTGTTAACGTTCATATATCTCCAGGAAATAATCGACTGCGGTCGGCTATTTCTTTTTTCATCTCCCTTAAAATCTGCTATAATAGGGGCATGACAAGAATTTTAGACAGTGAATTAATGGGTGACGAGGAGCTGGTTGAGCGCACGCTTCGTCCCCAATATTTAAGAGAATACATCGGCCAAGACAAGGTCAAGGACCAATTAAAAATCTTTATCGAGGCTGCCAAGCTAAGGGATGAAGCCATGGACCATACCCTTCTTTTTGGGCCTCCCGGTCTCGGGAAAACGACCATGGCCTTTGTGATTGCCAATGAACTTGGGGTCAATCTCAAGCAGACCTCCGGTCCTGTCATTGAAAAAGCAGGCGATTTGGTGGCTATTCTCAATGACCTTGAACCAGGAGATGTCCTTTTTATCGATGAAATCCATCGCCTACCGATGGCCGTTGAAGAGGTGCTCTACAGTGCCATGGAAGATTTTTACATTGACATCATGATTGGTAGTGGCGATGCGAACCGCAGTGTCCACTTGGAGTTGCCACCCTTTACCCTCATCGGAGCGACCACACGGGCTGGGATGTTGTCCAATCCCTTGCGGGCACGGTTTGGGATCACAGGGCATATGGAGTATTACGAGCAGTCTGATCTGACGGAGATTGTCGAGCGGACGGCGGATATTTTTGAGATGGTCATTACCCACGAAGCCGCGATTGAATTAGCCCGTCGTAGTCGCGGGACGCCACGGATTGCCAACCGCCTTCTAAAACGGGTCCGAGACTTCGCCCAAATCATGGGAGACGGCCAGATTGATGCACGTATTACAGACAAGGCCTTGTCCATGCTGGACGTGGATAGCGAAGGGTTAGATTATGTCGATCAAAAAATCCTGCGCACCATGATTGAGATGTACAAGGGAGGGCCAGTCGGTCTGGGCACCTTGTCGGTCAATATCGCAGAAGAGCGTGAAACGGTCGAAGACATGTATGAACCCTACCTGATCCAGCAAGGCTTTATCATGCGGACGCGGACGGGGCGCGTGGCGACACCCAAGGCTTATGCGCATCTGGGTTATTCGCCTAAGGAGATTTAGTGCAATAGATCATACGGAAAAGCTGGGAAACCGGCTTTTTTTGAATACTGCCGTAGAGCGGTATTTAGTGTCTTTTGGAAACGTGGTATAATGGGATTAGAAGTGAGAGGGTTTGTTATGGATTTTAGAACTTTGATCAATCACCACTATCCTAAATTAACAGCATCTGAAAAAAACATGGCTAACTACCTATTAGCCTATACTGGGAATCTAGATGACCTGACGAGTCAGCAGTTGTCTGATGAGCTTTATCTGTCCCGAGCAGCGATTTTCCGCTGGCTCAAAAAAATGGAAATCGATTCCTTTGCAGAACTCAAATATTTGTTGAAACAGCGGGATCATCTGCCACAGGGACAAGATGATTTTGAAGAGGTCATTCAAAACTATCATCTCTATGTGGATCAGATTTTCGCCAAGCAGCAGCTACAACCGATGGTAGCCTTATTGGCGTCACGAGAGGTCATCTATCTGTTTGGGACGGGAAATGAGCAGAAGCTGGAAGTGGAATCCATGCGTCAGCTATTTACCTCCCTAGGAAAAAAGGTCAGTGTCCTTTTTGACCAGGGGGAGTTTTCCTATGCCAAGGAAAATTTTTCGGAGGATGATTTGTTTTGCTTGATTTCCTATAAGGGGGAATCGCCTGAAGGGATAGCCATGTTGGAAGAGTGTCGTGTGAGCCCAATCAAGACCCTGGTGATGACCAGAACCTCCACCAATACCATGTCTAGCTTATCAGACTATCAGCTTTATGTGCCGACGACATCTATCCATACCAAAACCAAGTTTACTCATGGGATTAGCACAACCTTTTATTTTATCATTGACCAGCTCTTTGAAGGGTGTTATCAGTTGCTACATAAAGGAGGAAAGGCATGAGTCTTGCAGTATTGGTCCAAGAAAAGGCGAGACACTTGTCTGAGCTTGACTGGGACATTTACCACTATATTGAGGAGGCAGACCTGTCTGGCCTTACGATTCAGGAAGTGGCAGCAGCTTGCCATGTGTCAACCACGACGATCTTTCGCTTTTGCCAAAAGCTGGGGCTATCGGGCTTTAGCGAATTGAAAGCCTCTCTGAAGTTACAGGCCAAGCTGACGGATAGTGAACAGGATTACCCTAAACTCTACCATCAGATTATTGATTATATCCATAGTTATGACACTACCTCCTTGTTTCAGGCTTTGACGGAGCGCAAAACCGTCTATCTCTTCGCCCAGACGGATAAGGAATTACGTGTGGCAAAGGTTATCGAGCGAATTTTCCTGCAGAGTCAACTGTCTCTCTTTATTTTACCCAATCCTCAAGCTCTTGAAGCCTGCCTCAAAAAGGGGGAGGCCTCGGTCCTTTGGGTGATTAAGATTGATGGAAAGAGCAACCTCCCGGTGATCGCTTTGGCACCGCAGACCATGTCTTCCTTTTATACCTTGGTCATGACAGATACCCAGCACCCATCCATTCTCTATGATGATTTGCTGCTGATTCCAACTATTGACAAGGCTCGTTTCCCCTATGCAGAGCCGATTCTCACGCCATTTTTATTGGCGGTGGAAATCCTCTTTCTCAAATTTAGACTGCTCCAGTAGTGGTCTTTTTTACTTTTATAGGAAAAAAGTGACGAATGCCGGTCGCTTTTTTTTAATGGCCAAAAGCTATTGAAGATGTAATGCTGTTGGCTTATAATGGCTCTTGTAAACGATTACGAGCAGAAAGGAAGAACGGATGCGTCAACAGGAAAAATGGTGGCAAAAAGAAGTCATTTATCAGATTTACCCTCGCAGTTTCTATGATAGCAACCAAGATGGGATCGGGGACATTCCGGGCATTATTGAAAAGCTAGACTATCTCAGTGATTTGGGAGTGACAAGCTTGTGGATTTGCCCAATCTTTCAATCGCCTATGGCTGATAATGGTTATGATATCTCCGACTATTTTGCTATCTCAGAGGAATTCGGGACCTTGGAGGATGTCAAGCGATTGATCGCAGAAGCCAAAGCGCGTGGGATTAAGATTATCTTAGATTTGGTGGTCAATCACACCTCTGATGAGCATGCTTGGTTTCAAGAAGCCTTGCGTGACCCTAAGAGCAAGTATCGCGATTATTATATTTTTAAAGAGGGGACTGAAGCCCCTAATAACTGGCGATCCATCTTTGGTGGTAGCGTTTGGGAAAAACTCCCCAATGAGGATATTTTCTACTACCATACCTTCCACAAGAAACAGCCTGACCTCAACTGGGAAAATCCAGCCCTGCGCGAGGAGGTTTACCAGATGGTTACTACCTGGCTAGAGATGGGAATTGCAGGTTTTCGGATTGATGCCATCACCTTTATCAAAAAGGATTTGACCTTTAAGAGTCAGCCAGCAGATGGGGTCGATGGCCTGGTTAAGTGCACCAAGACAAGTCGTAATCAACCGGGCATCGAGGTTTTCCTGAAGGAGCTCAATGAACGTTGTTTCCAAAAATACGATTGTGTCACAGTGGCAGAAGCCCCTGGAGTGCCTTATGACCAGCTCGATCAGTTTATCGGACCGGATGGGTTCTTCTCGATGATTTTTGATTTCAAACATGCAGACCTCGATGTCGCAAGCGGCAGCGAATGGTTTAAGCGGGTAGCGTGGACACCTGAGGATCTTTTCCAAATCCTGGAAGAGTCGCAATTAGCCATCCAAACATCTGGATGGGGAGCTCCCTTTATCGAAAATCACGACCAACCACGGGCAACCAGTAAGTACTTGTTGAATCAGGCGACCAATCCACTTGCTGTCAAAGCGATTGGTTTGATGTACTTTTTCTTGAGAGGGACACCCTTTATCTATCAAGGCCAAGAACTTGGTATGATTAACTTTGAGCGCGATGGCATTGACGCTTTTGATGACATCTCCTCGATTGATCAGTATCACCGAGGGATGGCTGAAGGGCTAACGGCTGATGAAGCCCTTCAGATTATTAACCTCAGAAGCCGTGACAATTCAAGGACACCCGTCCAGTGGACAGCAGAGCCGACGGTTGGTTTCACAGAAGGAACCCCGTGGTTGCCCATTGCGGAGCGATCAGAGGTGCGAAATGCGGCGCACCAGATAGCCACTCCAGATAGCATTTTCCAGTTTTACAAGGCCATGATTGCGCTTAAACAGAATCCTGCCCTTGAAACTTTGACCCTAGGTGAGATTGCCTTTCCAGAGCGTCAGGGGAAACCTGTCTTTCTTTACAGGCGTGAGGATGCAGGGGCGAGTTACCTGATTGTGGTGAGCCTTTCTGAGATGAGAGAAACGATTACGCTTGAGCGTCCTGTCAAGGCCGTGCACCTGTATAACAGCCAAGACTATACCATTGACCAACACCTTTTAACACTTCCAGCCTTTGGGGCTCTTGTCATTGAGGAGGAGAAATAATGACAGAAAAATACAGAAAAATTGCCAGTGATATCTTAGAAATCGTTGGCCGTGACAATATCATATCTGCAACACATTGTGCGACGCGTCTTCGCTTAGTCGTTAAAGACCATGAAACGATCGACACCAAAGCCATCGAAAAGGTTGACGAGGTTAAAGGTACTTTCTTTAACAGCGGCCAATACCAAATTATCTTGGGTGGTGGGATTGTCAACAAGGTTTTTGAAGAATTGGAAACCATGAGCATTGCCACAGTGGCTAAGTCTGAACAAGATGCCTATGTTAAGAGCCAGGAAAAAGGGATCCGTGCCATCATGCGGACCATGGGCGATATCTTTGTTCCGATTGTTCCTGTTATCGCAGCAACCGGTCTTTTCCTAGGGCTTAAAGGGGTGATTTTCAATGACAATATCCTTGGCTTGATTGGTTTATCCACAGAGATTTTCCCGCCCTACCTTAACCAATTGGTCAGCGTTTTGACAGATACGGCATTTGCCTTCTTGCCAGCCTTGATCACCATGTCTGCTTTCCGCGTCTTTGGCGGGACACCGATGATCGGTTTAGTTCTAGGGTTGATGTTCGTCTCACCTAGCTTGCCAAATGCTTATGCAGTTGCCTCTGGCGATGCTGAAGCTATTCAGGTCTTTGGGGTGATTCCAGTCATGGGAGCACAAGGGTCTGTCTTAACAGCGATTTTAGCTGGTTTTCTCGGTTCTAAATTAGAACGCAAACTCCGTAAAATCATGCCGAATTCCTTGGACCTCATCTTAACACCGTTTGTGACCATCTTGGTGATGTTGGTTGTGGTATTGATGGGCTTTGGTCCCATCGTTCACTGGTTGGAAATCGGGATTGTTAACCTGACGGAGTTCTTGATGAACTTGCCATTTGGTTTGGGTGGTTTCTTTGTCGGAGCGACTTACCCACTGACCGTTATTGCAGGGCTTCACCACATGTATGTCTTGATTGAAACCTCGCTGCTAGCTAACACAGGCTTCAACCAACTGATTACCCTTTGTGCCATGTATGGATTTGCGAACTTGGGTTCTTGTTTGGCCTTTTATCGCAGCGCCAAGAGCAGCAAGGTTAAGCAAACGGTTATGGGTGCCTTCATGTCTCAATTGTTCGGGATAAGTGAGCCGGTTCTCTTTGGATTGCACTTGCGTTACCATTTGAAACCTCTTTACATGATGCTTTTGTCATCTGGTCTAGGTGCAGCACTCCTATCCCTCTTCCAAATTCGCTCTAACTCTTATGGTCTAGCGGTGTTGCCTTCATACCTCATGTATATCTATGACAATTACCAATTGGTGGTTTACTTCTTGGTATCCATCTTCACAGTAGGCCTTTGCTTCACCTTGACCAAGATGTTCGCCATTCCGCAAGAAATCTTGATTGACGATGAAGCCTAAGCATTGTATCGGTTATCCAATCACTAGCTATTCTCCTTGCCAAGCGGTTTACAAAAAGTTTTAGAAGGAACGTTAGTGATGTTAAGGTCAAGACAACAGTCTTGGCCTCAGATTGAAGACAAAGTCCTTAGATTACAGTTTCTAAGGGCTTTTTGGTTGAAATAGGAGTATACTAAAAGAAAAGGCTTTGCGAGGAAGCGTG
>NZ_JAUSTM010000028.1 GCF_030812835.1 Streptococcus moroccensis | reverse complement strand
AAAATTGGATCAATCATTATCCTAAGAAAATACTGAACTATTTGTCTCCTGCACAGTTTCTTAAAAATGGCTAACTTCTACTTGAAATTTAGCCTTTTTAATACAAAAAGTCTTCAACCACAACTGGCGAAGACTTCATTTTATTCTACACTGAAAAGATAAGGATAAACGGGCTGACCGCCTGGGTAAACTTCGATCTCAAGATCCTCATATTGCTCTTCCAACTGCTCTGAAAGGAGTTCAATCAGAGCTTGATCTGCTCCTTCTCCAAGGTAAATCGTCACGATTTCACTATCTTCATCAAGCATATGCGCAAAGGCTTCCTTGAGAGCTGTAGCCATATCAGGATGGGACACCACAATTTTTCCATCTACCATACCAAGATTATCATTTTCATGAATCTCCAGGCCATCAATCGTTGTGTCACGAACCGCAGTCGTGATGCTACCACTGACAACCTCGGCGAGCGCTCTAGACATTGCTTCATGATTTTCCTCTAAAGACTTAGTCGCATCAAAAGCCAAGAGACTCGTTAAGCCTTGCGGAATTGTCCGAGAAGCAACCACAAGAGCAGGTTGCTCTGCCACTTCTGCAGCTGCCTCAGCAGCCATCTGGATATTCTTATTATTTGGCAAGATGATAATGTTTTTAGCATTAACCTCTTCAATGGCTTTAACAATATCCTCAGTCGAAGGGTTCATGGTTTGACCACCAGAAATGACATAGTCAACACCTTGACCTTTAAAGATTTCTGCCAAGCCATCACCAGCAGAAACAGCTATAATTCCAAAGTCTTTTTGCGGTCCAACAGGAGTTGTCACACGATCTACTTGCGCTTCGTGTTGCTCACGCATGTTATCCACTTTGACCTTCACTAAACTACCATATTTAAGGCCTTCTTGCATGACAAGACCTGGGTCCTCTGTGTGGACATGAACTTTGACAATTTCGTCATCATTGACCACTAATAGAGAGTCCCCTAAGTTGCTTAAATAGCCTTGGAATTCATCATAATTGAACTCTTTGACATAGGTTGGCCCCTGCCGAAGTGCAACCATGATTTCTGTACAGTACCCAAACGTGATATCTTCAGTCGCTACATGTCCGACAACCGCTTTATGATGCTCTGCATTAATCATTTCGCTCATGACCGCTGGAGTGACTTCGAATTCTTCAGAAGCGATATACTCACCCGTCAAAGCCGACAAGAAGCCTTCATAAATGTAGACAAGACCTTGACCACCAGAGTCAACGACACCAACTTCCTTAAGGACTGGTAACAAATCTGGAGTCTTTTTAAGGGCACGATTAGCCCCGTTTAAGGCCGCACGCATGACTTCAATAGCATCATCCGTTTCATCAGCCTTTTTAAGCGCCGCAGTTGCAGCCCCCCGTGAGACCGTTAAAATTGTGCCTTCGACCGGCTTCATGACCGCCTTATAGGCTACCTCAACACCGCTTTGAAAGGCACGAGCCAAGTCTTTCCCATCAAGGTCTTCCTTGTCTTTGATTGCTTGACCAAAGCCTCGGAACAACTGAGAGGTAATAACACCTGAGTTGCCACGCGCACCCATTAAAAGGCCTTTCGATAAGATTTGACCAACCTCACCAACAGTTGAAGCAGGCTTATTAGCTACTTCTTTAGCCCCATTAGTCAAGGTCATCCCCATATTGGTTCCAGTGTCTCCGTCTGGAACAGGAAAAACATTGAGTGAGTTGACATACTCAGCCTGTTTATTAAGACGGGTCGATGCCGCCTGAACCATTTCCTGAAATAAACTGGTTGTGATTTTTGACACGATTACTCTCCTACGACCTTGATATTTTGAATAAAGACATTAACAGTCTCAGCAGAAATCCCTAATTGATTTTCCAACTGGAATTTCACACTTTCTTGAATATTTCTCGACACTTCACTAATTTTAACACCATAGCTCATGACAGTATAAACATCTACAGCAATGCCACCAGACTCTTCTGTGCGTATAACAACGCCCTTAGCATAATTTTCACGGCGTAAAAGCGCATTAAAGTTATCCTTAATCGCTGCCTTACTTGCCATTCCAACAACACCAAAAATTTCCGTTGTGGCCGTCCCAACAACCGTTGCAATGACATCGTCTGTTAATTCGATTTGACCATCTTGAGTATTAATTTTTACAGTCATCTTAACTACCTCATTTAGTATGATACTTCATTTTACCACATTTAGCGTTAAGTGTAAAAACAAAGCCCGCTCTATCAACTGATTGAATAAATATGAAATTTAGCGAACTAAGTTCCACTCTCCCATTCGAACTGGAAGTTAGTCTAAAACGGATTTTTATGGTGGAATTAAGTCTGAGACGTTTGAGTTAGAAATGGGCTCTATAATTTCTGTAGTGGGTAACTCCCTCTATGGAGATTATGGAGCCTTTTTGAGTGTATCAAAAAAGTCCCATATGACTTATAATGAAAAGTGACCAAACAACTCATTAGAAAGACACATATGGAACATCTTAAGAATACCACAGATTTAATCGGATTGGAAGACCCAAATATCGTTATTGTCACTGTTATGAATATAACTCACATATCGAAATAAAAGCCAAGTTGGACTACTCTCCTAAACCGTGTGACCATTGTGACGCTGCCATGATTAAATATGACTTCCAAAAGCCATCAACGATTCCTATTCTCGACATCCAAGGCATGCCAACAGTCCTGAAACTCAAAAAGAGACGCTTCCAGGGCAAAGACTGCCGTAAAGTCAGTGTGGCTCAAACCCCTTTAGTGAAGAAAAACCACCAGATTTCTCAACCTGTCTGGAAGAAAATCACGTAGCTTCACACCGAGAAACGGACCAACACTGATATCGCGAAAACACTTCATATTTCAATCTCTGCCGTCCAACGTCAGTTAGAACAGTTTTCCTTCAAAGAAGAGTTCTCACAATTACCTAAGGTTCTAGCTTGGGATGAATTTTCACGAAATAAGGGGAAACTGGCCTTTATTGCTCAAGATTTCGAGACTAGAAAAGTCATCGCCATTCTGGAAAATAACCGTCAAACAACGATCAAGAACCACTTTTATAAGTACCCTCGAAAGGTTCGAGAACAGGTTAAAGTGGTGACCGTAGACATGTCTGGTAGCTATATGCCTCTGATTAAAAAACTATTTCCATTGGCAGAAATTGTTCTCGATCGTTTCCACATTGTACAGCACCTGGGACGTGCCATGTTGTCCACTCGAATTGCCATCATGAAAGAGTTTGACGACAAGTCTCTGCCTTATCGTGCTCTTAAAAATCATTGGAGATTATTCCAGAAAGAAAATCGTCAATTAGCTGACAACCCCTTCTATTCGAGGACGTTTAGACAGATCTTGAGACCTAAGGATGTCGTTGAGAAAACACTAACCTTCTTAAAAGACCTCCGCTATTACTATGAGCTTTACCAACTGCTCTTATTCCATTTTCAACAGAAGAACCACACTTACTTTTTTGAACTGATTGATGAACATATGACTACTGTCAACTCAACCTTTCAAACCGTCTTTATGACCTTTAAAAAATATAAAAAATACATTACTAACGCCCTAGAATTACCTTATTCCAACGCTAAACTAGAAGCCACTAAAAACTGATCAAAGATATAAAACGAAATGCCTTTGGATTTAGAAACTTCAAGAACTTTAAAACTAAAATTTTGATCGCTTTGAACGTGCGAAAAGAGAGAACCAACGTGATTCTCTCTCGTACATGATATAAGTCACCCACTACAGTTGACAATGAGTCTATATAGAGCGATTTCGGTATATCAAAATTACACATTACTATTATTTCATCCAACAGAATACTCATCAATCAATTCTTTAAGAATCTATAAAATTTTACAATAACCAAAAGTAGTAATATAATGGAAAGAACACAAATTCCAATATGAACCAAAGAAGCTTTAGATGCTCTTGAATTTTTTTGTGCTTCCTTAGTAAAAGCAATTTGAACTTCACTATCCGACACGTCCAATGAGCTGGAAGGAATTGATTTGATAAACTCAAAGTGGACCAATAGACGATTATGAAAAGTTGGAAGTGGGTCACAAGTAATCAAGGTCATCATTGTTTTTCCATCCAATGGTTCCAATTTTTCCCATTCTGAAGGAGATATAATCTCATTGGAAACCATTTGATAAATTAAGATTGATTTTCCATTATCAAAGTACAGCTTATCTCCCACTGCAATTTGGTCTAAATAGCGAAAAAAAACATGACTAGGTTCTGCACGGTGTCCCGCTACAACAGCTCTCTCTGTTCCTTTCCCTGTCGGTAAAGATGTTCCAGCAACATGCCCTAATCCCATAGCTAGATGTTGTAAATCAGCACCTAAGTATACTGGCTCTATAACTGAGATACTAGGAATAGAGAGATAGCCAAATGCATAAGATTCATCAAGATCCAGTCCATAATCTGTCTCATAATTGCCTAAAAAAGGATCGACAATCCCAGTATTTTTATCATTTAATTGATTATTATATTGTACGGACTTGCCTTCAATCGAATCAACATAATCAGCTGATAATCCCTTTTGAAAAGAGTGATAGCGCTCTTCTTGCGAGTACGACTGCCAAAGCATCCGTCCGAAGGTAGCTAAAGGAATCAACGTAGCGAGCATCATCATGATATAGCCAGATATAATCATAGTCCTATTCTTCATGGTATCCCTCCAATTCTTTCGTGATGGTCTGTACAGCTTTTCGTGTGCGATACACCAAGTACAGCAACACTAAGATAATCACAACTGAAACTACCAAAAGAATCATATATTGTTGACGAGCTTCACGAAGTTCGATAGAAAGTTCTTTAATAGGAGCAGTATAAGGAACTCGAATCCCACGCACTAATAAACGATGACTGTTAATCATATAAGGTGTGCAGGTTAGCAAAGTGGCGTAGTCTTTTCCTTTTTCAATCAGCACAGGTTCAAAATTTGTCGGTTCAACCGTTAAAATTTGGTCTACTTTATAAGCTAATACCTGATCAAGAACATGTATATAAAATATGTCTCCCTTTTTTAGTTTGTTGAGATCAGTAAAAAGTTTTGCATTTGGCAAACCACGATGGGCAGTAATAACAGTATGCGTACTCTCACCACCTACTGGTAAAGAAGTTCCCTCTAACAAACCCGCTCCACGTTCTAAAATGTCAGATGACGTCCCCACATACATAGGAATAGCTTCATCGATTTTAGGAATTTCTACATATCCTAATCGCTCTTGAATCACTAACATTTTTCCGTATTCTGTCACACCAGCTTCTTTTTCTTCTGCAGAGAATGGATCTCTTAATTCAGATGGTTTCAAGGTTGAATTAAACGCCTGAGCCAAGTGGAGACGTTCCGCTAATTTCTCCGATGGAATATCAGAAATACTTTTATTGAACTTTGCAATTTCTTCATTCGATTGAATACGATAGTAATATTGCGAGATAAGAGGATAAGAAGCAATCGCCAACCCCAACAGGAAGACCAAGGCAAGGAACCACGGACTTTTTCTACGTTTATTTTTATTGACGCGCCTCTTCACGACTTACCTCCTTCTCTTCTACTTCTTGTTCAGCTTTCAATTTTTTTAGAACCATTTCCGATTGACGTTTTTTTCGACGAAGCCGATGAATAATGTACAAGAGAATGGCAATCAATACCAAAGCAACATAGAACAAATAACGGTAAAAATGATTAAGACGATTCTCAGCAATAAACTCTTCATCAACAGCTGGGACATATTCAACCTGATGACCACGAACCAACAGACGATGGGTATTTACCATGTAAGGAGTGCACGTTAATAGCGTGACATAGTCATGTCCTGGAACAATTAGAAGTTTTGAAAAATCAGTCGGCTCAATGACGGATATATCATCAACTTGATAAGCTAGTGTTTCTTTCAAATTATGAACATAAAACTTATCACCAACCTTTAATTTCGTTAAATCTGTAAACATTTTAGCACTAGGCAGACCGGTATGGGCAGTGATGACAGAGTGGCTTGAGTTACCTCCGATAGGTAAAGAGGTCCCTTCTAAGTGTCCCGCACCAATTTGTAAGACCTCTTCACTCGTTCCCGCATACATAGGAATGTCTACATCAATAGCTGGAATTTCCACGTGTCCAATCCGTTCATGAATTTCAAGCATTCTGGCATATTCTGCACGGCCTTGTTTCAACATCTCATCAGAATAAGGATCTCCAGAAATACCATTATTGAGGGAATCATTATAAGCTTGAGCCAGCCTCATTCGTTCTTCAATTTCAGCATCTGTTAACTTTGCTTTTTCATTTTCGAAATCAGTAATTTGCTCGTTAGATTCAATTCTGTAGTAAATATTGGATACTATGGGATAACACATAGTCAACAAGCCTACTATGAAGATAAAGCCAAAAAAAAGATTTTTACGTTTTTTCTTTTTGTTTTTCCTTTTTAGTACAGTTTTTTTTGCCATGTTATACTTTCTTTGTATTTTATTGGAGAAACAGTGCTCCTCAAAATTGTTATACACCAACTTTGAGCAACATTGCTTAACACAATATTGCTTTGAAATAAGAATCAAAAAGCAGAAAAACCGCGTCCGCCCTTAGTCTAGCACCAAAGTCTGAACATACGGTTTTCCCCTAAGTCTCAGTAAGAGCGACATCATTTTATAAATCACGGTTTTCTAACCAGGTAGAAACCTCCTCCAAAAAGAACAGCAGATAAAAACATTAATAAATATAAGGTAATGTCTCCTGTATTTGGAACTTCAATTGATGGTCTTTTAGTATTTCGAACTACTACCGTTTTGGTGAATTTTTCATTTGCCCCTTCTTCATTTATAATAAAAGAAATCGGTTCTGTCAACTGAATATAACCACTAGGAGCATTAATCTCCCAAATATAGTAGGTTCCAAATGGTAAATTTTTTGCTTCAAATCTCCCCGTTTCAGAAGAGGTGAGGACTAATTCCTTCCCATCTTGTAAAACAGGTATAAATTTATCGTCTACTTTTTTCGTCACCCTGAAGACAGCATTGGCAAGCGCCTTGTTTGTTTTACTGTCAACTTTTGCAAATTGCATGTCACCATACGGTGTTTTTTTATTGACTACTACAACTGTAACCAGTTGTGGTCCAGTTAAGTGAAACTCATAATAGGGTTGTTCGATTTGATAGCCTTCAAGAGGTTCTACCTCTATAAAACGATACGTTCCATAGGGAAGATTCGTGACTGTAATTTCACCATTGTCATCTGTATAAAGAACTTTATCATCAGTAGAAACAGTTTCATCATAGCGATATGTACCATCACTACCAATTAGTGGCATACCAATCTCTTCTTGATTGTCTTCCATTCGAGCTAGTCGAAAACCTACCTTAGCCAATGGCTTTTTATGCTCATCTGTTTTCAACAATTTAACAATTGTGCTTGTTGGATTTGCTTTTTTTACGAATATTTTATGTGGGGTAACCTCCCCATCTGTTAATTCAAAAACAATATCTCCACGGTACTCAACTGTTGGTGTTTTGATAATATCTCGAACATAATACAAGCCATTTGGTATTGCTGCCACCTCGATATGGTTTTCAAAGAAAACCATATCGTGTTTTGAGGCAACAAATTCTTGGTTTAACTTGGTTTCGTCCCAGGCTCGTAATTCTTGGACAATCTCTTTTTGTTGGTCAATCGTATACGGTTTTTCTAATTTCCAAACGGTTAAATGGTGACCCGTCAATTGACCATTCAAAGAAGATCGGACTTCCTGGTAATTCTCTAATTCTAGGTGAAGCGGTGTCTGAGACACTGCATTCACCACGATACTTTGACAAAGAAGCATACAACAAAGAGCCAAAACAGAGATGACTTGTTTTAACAAATGACTATGTTTCATAAGGCTCCTTTCTAAGCATGATTAAGGAATAACTTAGGTTATGCTACTTCTTCGTCTTCGTTTTTATTTTTCATATAGGCAATTAATGCTATAGCCATGAGACTCGCACCCGTTACTGCAAAGATAATCGTACCGATACCACCCGTTTGTGGGATAGTTGTTTTTTGGTTCTTAATAAGTTGAGCATCATCCTGTGAGGTTCCTGGTGTATAGTCCATTTCACCTGACTGATATGTACCTTTACCAACTGTAAATACAAATTCTGGATTGCTTGGTAGAGCATAGCCGTCTGGCGCTTTTCTTTCGACTGCCTGATATTCACCTTCACTAAGACCTGTGATTTCAAATCGACCTTGGTCATCAGAAGTAAAGACAGTTGCTTCCTCAGGAGTATTAACTTCTGTATACTTCATTTGAGAAGCTTTATAGGCCGCATCACGAGTAACTTTTAAATCCTCAATTTTTTCTTTACTTGTCGTACCATAGTCAATAGTACCGTCAGAATTTACTTTTACAAGTGCAACAGCATCTTTATAAGCTTTATCAGCTGCTTCAAATTTCGTTTTAGCATCTTGATTATCTGAGTTTAACTTCAAATATTTTCCTGAAGAAGTTTTGAAGACGAACTCTGCCCCAGCCAAACGAACATTGCTTGTGGCATCAGCTTTGACGAATTTCTTACCATATGTTACAACTTCAGGTTCAGTTGGATCAAGTGGTGTTGGATTATCGGTATCTGGTGTGTTGGTGATGGTCGCAGTGTTTCCTGCTACATCAATACCATTTGAATAACCTGATACACGTTCTGAAATTTTATATTGTTCGGTAGAAAGACCAGTAAACTTACCTGAGAACAAATCAGTTACAACAAATGAGATGCCATTACCAAGGTCGAAGGTCGTCCCTGAAGTAATAGTGTTATCAAGGTAAACGGATGCTACTGCTTCACCACTAGAATTTTTTAAAGTATAGACAACTTTTGCTTTAGATGAATCTGACCCTGCTGCCCATGTTTTGTTTACGTTAATTTCTCCATTCTCTGGAGTAACAGGTTTTTCTTCATTATCTTTACCAGGGTTGTTACCATAATCCAAACGAATGTCGTTCTTTTGTGGTTGGTCAACAACAGCTGATCCATTAACTGTTGCAGAATACGTTAAAGTAAAGTCAATCGCACCTTCTTTAGCAACTGCTTGGAGTTTAGCTAAACCTTCTTTTGTGAATTTTAATGTAAAACCACGGTCATCACGGTCAACAGTATAGTCCGTACCTTTCACAAATGTACCACGTGTTGCTACTAACTCAACAGTATCTCCCATAGTCAACCCGTTCATCATGGTATCGGTCCATACTAATTTAGCATACTTAGCATCCTTAGGTACTTGAGTTTTTACCTCGTAAGGAACAGTCTGACCAATCGTTTTAGAAATTCTACCTTTCTCAGCTTGGTATTTAGCGTAATCTGCACCTTGTGAATTCCCAGTTCCGTTAGCGAAGTTTTTGTCAATTTGTGGCTTATCTTGATTGTTTTTTGGATAGAGGTGAGCATTCTCAACAACACCATCTTTATTTTCAATCGGCAAAGAAATAATTGTTGGTACAGCAAGAGAGCTTGTTACCGTATTTTTGCCATCTGTATAAGTCGACTCTTCATAAACTTCTACCAAGCGGTATTTTCCTGGCTCAAGATCGCTCGTATTAATCTCTGCACCTTGATTTTCTACGGTTGTAGCTTTTTTATCAGTAATGTCTTCCCAAAGCGAATCGTCTGAAACAGCATCAGGATGTACGGTTTCTAGAGTTGCAGCTAAAGTTGGATTTATTAATTTTTGAAGTTTAAATACAATCCCGCCAACATCTTTGGCAGTACCGATCTTAGATTGTAATTCTTCGATTTTATTACCATCGTAGGTCTTGTTTAATTCCTCACTGATTGTTTTCAAATCAGTCTCAGATCCGGCAACAATTTTATGTACCGTAATCGTATTTGTTTTATTACCAGCTGCTAATACTTTAGTTGCTGGTATAACTGACGCAAGCGTCAGAATCAGTACTGCAAGCACTGCAAAGATTTTATTGATCTTTTTCATTTTTTCTCCTTTATTTTATGAAATCAACGATTGGAATAGTTTTAAAAATTTAATATATATCATCTCCCCTTTCAAGTGGCTGTGTCTACTAGAGCATTGCTCTAGTAGTCTTCAGCCTTTCTTCTTCTGAAAATGAAGATTACTAGTGCCCCAAGCATGATACTAATACCAACATAGTACCAATTTTGGCTACCAAATCCACCAGTATCTGGATAGACTGGTTTTTTGTTGACGATTTCTAAATCAATGGTATTTCCAATAACTTGCGTCGAATCAGTTGGACTCTTCGTTTCTGAATAGAGAACAACATTTTTAGCTACTGTTCGACCATTTGAATTAGTAATTCCCGTCAAGGTGATTTTACGACTCTCCTTGTCGATTGTGATGAGGTATTTATTTCCTGTACGGATATATCCTGTAGGAGCGACTTCCTCGGTTAGAACATACCGTCCATGTAAATATCTTGGTAATTTTGTAATTAGATGGCCATCAGCTTCTTGACTAGATAGGTTAAAGTTGAGCAATTCGTCAGCACTTTGGACCGCTGCTGTATCAGCATCAGTAGGATTAGCCTTAGCCAATTTAAACTGAATATCACCTTTAGTTATCAACTGATTAGACTCCCCAAGCTTCTTGATTGCTAAATCCATACCATCTTCTTTTTTGTTAACGATACGAACTTTTGCCGTATTAATGCCGGCATCAGCTTCACTCTCGCTAGACACTGTATTTGTCCAGTTTGTCATGTTCACCTGACCAGCAAATGATCCCTTCAGACCAATGGTCAAGTTTGAACCCGTATACGGAACACGAGCAACAACAATATACGAATTACCGGATAATTCACTCGAAGATAACGACAGACTTATACCTGTTCCATCTTTTGTTACTGCTTTATTTTGCAATGTTTTTGGTGTCGTGTCTATCCCCATAGAGGGAGCAAGAAGGGCAGATGAAGCCACTTTATAAACTTTAACATCCGCGTTTCTAAAGTACAACGTTCCTCCTGTTGTCCCGTTATCAGTGACGCTCACATTATAAGCCCTTCCAGAGCCATAACTAGCCTTATTAATATTGACATAGAAAGTGTACTCAACAACTTTATTAACTTTATCCAATTCCGTGATTGCAGATGTGGCCGTATATCCATTTATATTGCCATACCATTGTGTCGGTTGACCGCCATTTAGGACTCGTGTGTCAACGTAGTATCCTGTAAAGGTGTCAGAGACATTAGCAACCTTATTTGTAAAATTAAAAGGTCCGGTAGTTGTTTCGTCGTTAGGGACATAGCTTCTTGATCCACTTGGAATACCCGTAATCTTATTCCGATCAATACCAACTGGAATAGAGTAGCTACCTTTTACTGTATTAATATCGTAGCCTTCAAAATCTTTTGTAAACGTGAAACGAATCTTATTATCATCGCCATCTGCTGGATATGTTGCTGTTGCCAGTATCGTTCCATCAGCTAGTTTGATATCAATGGTATCACCTTCACTGTAATCTGCTATTGAACTGATATTCGGTGCATAGATTTTCTCGTCAAGGACCACATCAAAGGTATCTCCAGCCTTCACGTCTGCATTTCTCAAAAAGGCGAAATCAAAACTAAATTGTAGAGACTCTGCTTTGTTGATATAAATAGCCTTAGCAGCGACACGAGGAGCCATGTTTCTATTTTGATTGATATCTAATTTCATGTTCGATATCCTCATCAAACTTGAGACATCTTTAGGAGGCCTGTCTGGTTTGGGATCGGATGGATTTTGTTTAATCGTCGTCATCCCCGTATCATGAACAATAACAGTCCAGGTTGTATCCGTTAGGGTATAACCACTTGGGGCAGCTATTTCTTTCAACGTATAGGTACCTGGTGTTAATTTATCAAAGGCCAAGTAACCACTTGAATTAGTATAACCTGTATAAAGAGGTGGTTCCGTCCCATTTAAGTCTGAAAACAGTCCACTATATAGACCAAACTGGGCATTTGGAAGACTTGAGTTCTCCTCGTCAATCTTGGTGATTTCTAACTTCCCTTCATTCGGAAGCGGTTGATCGTTTCGAGTATTGACAGCTGTTATTTCAAGATTGTTGTCACCACCTTGTTCAATAGTTGTCGTTTCACCTGCTTTTGGCTGTACTTCGTTGTAGGTATATGCATAATAATCGCGTCGATCAACATAGGCATTATTATAGGCTGATAGGACATTCGCAAGTATTGGTTTATCCCCAGTACTACTGTAAGTCCCTGTTACTTTAATAATAGCACCTTCACCGTAGTACAGATTTGTTCCAAGTGATAGCGAAACTCCGTTCCCACTTAGGGTTCCCTTTATAACATTGTTGGTAATGTTTTGATAATTTCTTGAAGAAAGGTCGATTTCAAAATTGTTTGGCATATAGGTTTTGATCGCGGATTCAGTGTTAGAGACTGTTTTATATACTTCAACAGAAGTAATACCCGTCCCGGCCGAGTAAGCTCCTCCTACCTTGTTATTAGGTACTCCATAACTTGTGTCATATCCATACGGATAGATGAACACTCTAGGATTATAGGCTGGGTAATCAAATGAAATTCGTCCAGATGAACTATCTGTCCATCTATTAAAGTAAATCAGTTGTGTATACGTTTTGTTCTCTGTGTCAACGTCAACGATACGAGATCCAAGAGTTGAAACACCGTTGCTAGTTTTATTAAACTGGGCACCAACTATTTCTGTATATGTTCCGACCGTCGTTGTAGTCGTAGTAGTTGAGACATTTCCGTTTTCATCTACTACGATAGGCCATGTCTGATCGGTTGCATCGTATCCTTGAGGAGCTTGAACCTCTTTGATAACATAGCTACCTGCTTCCAAGCCTTCAAAGACAGCAATCCCTTCACTATTTGAAGTAACTAACCAAGGACTATCGCCTTTCATAATCGGTGTATTACCATCTTTTTCATAAATTCCGAATACCGCATTGATGAGTCGCTCATTCTGATTGCTCACCTTGGTAATCGTTACTTTCCCTTTTTTAACCTCATTTGTGATTTTGAGACCTAATGCATCATCGATTTTTTCAATAGTTTCCTTTAAGCCATCTACTTTTATAGCGGTAATACTACCTGTATCATCAACTGAAATTTTCCACTTATGGTTAGTCAATTCATAACCAGTTGGAGCTTGAGCTTCTTTTATAACATAGTTCCCCGGAACAAGTTTAGTAAAATGCAGCTCGCCACCATTTTTTGAAACTTCAGTAGCAAGAACTTTGCTTTCATCCTCATTGTAGAGGCTGAACTCCGCACCATCAAGTAAGATAGTGTCTTTTGCGCCTACTTTAGTAATCCGCAAATCTGTCACTTTGTTGGTTACCGTCAAACTAGCTGTAGCATTGTTGATAACTTGTAAGGTATAAACACCATTTTCACCAGAGACGATGACATCATCGCGACCTGAAATCTTAGTCACTTTCAATGGTTGTGGATTATTGGTGTTACCTTCATCTAGCGTTACTTCAACCACAATCGGTTCCGTTGGCAAGATATGACTGTCATCAGTTGTTAGCTGAGTAATGGTGTAGCGACCTTGTCTGAGACTGAAAGTGTCACCATTTTGTACAGAACCAATCTCAGACACATTATAAGTTGCTGTTGGTATGAGAATATCTCCGACCTCACTACCTTTCGTCAGTAATCGAAGAGCAACGGTTTCAGCCGGCGGTAACATTGTAACTGCAACAGAAGTTTCGCCGCCAGTTCCTAGATTATCCTGATTAACTGTCAAAGTCCAAGATGATGGATTTGCAACATAACCTGATGGAACATTGTTAGCCGTAACCATATAAGTTCCTTCAGATAAGTTGAAAGTTGTTCCTGTGTGGGTGTTTGATGGGTTGGTCGTAGAAGTAATAGTGTAGTTCACACCACTTGTATCCACGCCATCTAGCGCAATAGTTGCAATAGTGTAAGTGTATGGTTTGTAGTAATTTGTAACCGTTAATGTATTTGTAGTTGAGTCCAGGGTGAAGTTGTCAGCGTTTGGTGTCCCAGATAAACGTGTCTTCAACTGGCCGTTATCATTGTAAACCTCGATTGACCATTCAGATGGATTTGGTATTTCAAATCTACTATTCAGGCCTGTCTGTTTTAAGGTATAAATACCAGGTTCATCAATGTCCGTTAATGCAACCTGTGTTCCATTAGCTTTATACAATCTCAATGTTGAACCGGTAACGGCCGTTCCAAATTCATCCACATTCTTAACTGTTAAGTTAATCGGATCATAAGACTTCGGAATATCCGACCAAGTCGTAACAGAGAGATTACCATTGGTAGCTTCACTATTTGAGCCAAAGAAGAGATGATCCGATGAAGTATTTGCGTAACCAATTGTATTTAGAGTATTTACTAAACGCCCTGTTGCATTGTTGTTTACACGACCATTGACAGTAATCGTAAATGTTGCTGGTAATCGAGTAGTTGGTACCGTTGTAATGCGGTAACTATTGGTCCCACTTTCACTCTGTCTAACATTTGTAAATATAGAAGGAAGACCCGTTACATTTGTAACAACACCATTCGTCGTAGAGAAGTTAAAATTATAGTACCTAGTAGACGATGTCGAAATGGTCCGTGTCATCGTCGTGTTGAATGTGATCGTTTGTGAGAAAGTTCCAGCAGTTTCATTGATAACAGGAGCCTGCATGGTTGCTGTAAAGCCAGCTGTTTGACCCACACGGTTTGTTGGTAGTGTTAAGCGTGCTTGTCCTGTCGCGGACCCTGAGGTTTGCAGCAGCTCACTGAAGTGCAATTCTTCTTCAGAAACGGCTACCGCCTCCTCGCCAAAGAGCGGTGTATCTGATAGTGCATTACTTCTGAAAGTATCTGCATCAAACACATATGGACTCACAAAAGGTGTCAGATTTTCAAATGCATGCCTGCTTTCAAATAATAGCGATCCACCTGAAGTTGCCGCATTGCGGGTTTCTTCTGACTCTGTGACGATGGTAGTCCCATCAGGTTCTACAATTACATCCCATTTTTTAGCGGTTTTCTGGTAACCAGTCGGAGGCATTTGTTCTTCAAGCGTATAAGCCCCTGCTGGAATCTCCTTGAAAACAATTTTACCCTCTTGGTTACTAGTTCCGGTCTTGACAACTGCACCACTTGTGTCTTTCAAAACAAATGTCGCATCAGCAAGAGGATCGCCATTTTCCTCATCAACCTTAGTCAAGACAAGGTTTCCATCACTATCTTTGAAGTTAACAACCGTTAGCGGTCTTGTGGCTGGATTCAAAGCATTGGCTGAAGAACCATAGGTTTCACTATAATAGCTTGTTTCTCCATCTGGACTAACTGTTACCAACCAGGTTTCTTTAGTAGGTGTATAGCCATCAATAGCCGACTCCTCTTTGAGTCGATACTGACCTGGTGCAAGATTAGACATCGTAATCTTACCGTTAGCATCCGTCGTATAACGAACCGTTTTAGAGCTTTCCTCGCTATCGTTTACTATAGGTGTCAATGAGAAGACAACGCCCTGAAGAAGTTTTTCTTCTGTTGCGCTTCTACCATACTTAGTTACTGTCATTTCTCCAACAGGAGTCTCTTTTTTATTGGAAATAACAAAAGTATAGTCGTCCTCTGTTTGATTGTTAACAGGATTGTCAGTCCATTCTGGTGGTAAGACAATCTCTGGCTCTGCTGGTTTATTTGCTGGAGCTGTATTGACAATTGTTTTTTCTGAAATACTTGCCGCTGTCTCACCAATTTCCATAAAGGTGAATTCACCTGTAGTTGGATCCATCTCCAGTCGGAATTGCCTTGTAGATGAATCCATTGTATAGCCTGTATTAGTAGCAGTCTGCTTTAGAGTATACACGCCTTCTTGTGATAGTTCGTAAGTAAAGTGGTTATAGTTTTTCTCTACTGACACTTCGTTGCCATCTGGACTGATAAAGGAGAATTCACCATTCAAGACAGGATCCCCTTGTTCATCCACTAAATGTAGTTTAAATGAAAAACTAGATTTAGGTTCAATCTTATTGACTATTACAATTTCATGTGTCTTTGCTTCACTAGCTAATTGTGACGGCCCTGCGTCAATTAGACGAA
Source organism: Streptococcus moroccensis (assembly GCF_030812835.1). Classification (GTDB taxonomy): domain Bacteria; phylum Bacillota; class Bacilli; order Lactobacillales; family Streptococcaceae; genus Streptococcus; species Streptococcus moroccensis. Next base: position 5,354 of record NZ_JAUSTM010000028.1, on the reverse strand, counting down.
TACGTAGTTTACCATTAACCGTTTCATCAGGCTGTACAGAAACTCGCCATGTTTCTCCAGAGTCTTGGTACCCTTCAGGTGTTCGTACTTCTTGAATTGTATAGGTTCCTTGTTTCAATCCTGAGAAAGTAGCCACGTAGTTGTCACCTGGTAATCCAGAAATATTTCCCATTGGTTTAGTTTCAACAGTTTGATCATAGTTGTTAAAATCACCAACTACTCTAAAATGTGCTCCAGATAATGGTAAATATGCCTGATCTATTTTCGTGACATACATATCAGTTGTTTCTGTACTTCTATCTGATTGTTGAACAATGAAAGCCGAATCAAGTCTTGCGTTCATGATTCGGGCGCTTGTCCGAATTGGCGTCATAGCACTATCAGTCTTACCATTGATCACGGCGATATACTTACTGCCATCGCTCATGCGATTACCAAGATTTAATTGAACTACACCATCGACAATAGTTGGCCTTAAATCAGTTACTTCTTCTTTTTCAGTAACCGTTGAAATATCAAAGTTTCGTGGTAAAGTCACCGAAGAAGGAACACGATAAACCTTAATGTCAGTATTCTCATCAATTATGGCTCCACTTACTCCATATGTTTGGAAATTAGAAATCCCAGATACATTTCTGATGAAGTTATCATAGAAGTAGAACGTAATTGGTGAGTTTGGTTTCTCACCATCTGGATTGATATAAACAGTCTGACTAAACGTTCTTCCTTGTTGATTTACAAGTGGCGTCTGCGTTGAAAGTTTGATAGAACCATTCTGAATTTCGTCTGTTAAATAGTTGCTAGGAGATAGTTCTGAGAAAAACAAGGCTGATCTCAAGGCACTAACCGCTCGTTCGAGTAAGCCTTCTTCACTAGCTTCATCAGCACCTTCGTTATTTTCTATAGCATTACTTGGCAGCTCACTGCTTGCACTTGTCAAAATAGTATTAGCGTCAGATGCAGAACGTGGCATTACGGCTGACTCTAGAATCCCTGCATTTCGTGAATCATAATCCTTCAGCATACGGCCCAAACGGTCAATGTAGAAGGTCTGTTTTTTATCAGAGATTACATAGCCATCAGGTGCAGTATATTCTTGAAGAGTATAAGTACCTTCCTCAAGATTATCCACCTTAATCAAACCTTCGGAATCTGTTGGACCTAAAATAGTCGTTTTCAAGGTCTTATCATGAACCAGCTTGAAATAAGCACCTGGCAGAGCTTTAGTCTTATTATCTTCATCAACCTTTTTGATAACCAACTTACCAGATGCAATACTTGGGTTTTTAACGGCTATATATCCAAGGTTCTGGTCTAAGTTCTTACCTTCATAAGTAATACTTAAATCAGTATTTACCGTAAATCGATATTTCTTAGCGCTACCACTATCATCTTGTTCGATTTTAAATCCGTCAGGCGCTTGAGTCTCAATAAAATAGTAACTACCCGGAGTTAGATTTTTGAAAAGTAGAGTTGCGTCATCATTATTTTCATAATTCCCTAACAAAGTATTTGTTTTTTCGTTATAAAGCGCAAATTGAGCATGATTGTTACTTATTCGTTCGCCATTCTCAGTTACTTTAACAATAATCAAGTTTGTGAAATCTCTTGAACTTTGTGTTACGAAACCGCCTCCAGGTGAAATTTGATAATCAGTAATCAGTCCAAAGCCGTATGAAAGATCGCTAACAACTCCAGTTAAAGGATCCGTTCCCTCGAGATTACTTCCTTTTATATCATGTGTAAACTCATATATGGTGTCTGTCGTAGGTATCCCTACAATTGGAAGTTTATACTTTATAATGATTGTAGGTACATCACCATCATCTGTTCTAACTCTTAGCGTGTATTTGTAATTAGAATTTTTAACAATGCTATAAGTATTCCCTAAAGAAGTTACAGTACCTAAATTAGTAATTGGCCTTAGACTTTTCTCATCATATCCACCGTTTCCATCAACCGATTCTGTTTCAAATATATCTATGTAATCTAAGATGTTACGGCTAGTCATTGGATTTTTAGTATCGCCTTGATAGATAATCTCAAAAATACCATTTGCATTTTGACGTAAACCACCTTGAAGATTAATCAGGGTCGTATTATTTAAATAGTAAGCACCATTTTCGTGAGTTATGTATTCATCAACATCCCAAATATAACGCGTCAATTTAGTAAGAAGATTGCTTTTGTATGCTGTTGCAGAATCTGTTAGAACAACCGCTTCCCCGCCATTATACCGTGAAGTATATGAAAGAGTTTTAGTTATATTACTTGTGCCAGACTGATTAAACCATTCATTCCAAGATGGTTTAATACCATGGTAGAATCCTACATTACCTGGAGCAGGCGTTAAATCATCGTATCCTTTAATATGATCTGATACACGATCCCATTCCTCACCAATTTGTACTACCCCTGACAATCCATAATCAGAAGCATTGGCCGCTGCCGCCCCTTCCGGAGTTACTACAAATTTAAACTGATTATTATTATAGTAGATGTTAATTGCATCTTTTTCAAGTCCCTTAATTCTGATGGTTCCAAATTTTTGCTCGTCAGTCTGCGATACATTTAAGTAGATTTCTTCAGGAATATCAAGAGTGAATGTATCTCCAGCCTTGGCTTCTTTTGGAATGCGCCAGTCGAGTTTCATAATTGTTTCAAATGTATAGTCCAAAAGTGGGTTCGGATTTCTTCCCAAGTCTGGATCTCGGCTTATAGTATGAAAATCATACAGATCAACCCTATCTACACCATAGTTGGATTCAATCACGCCTGCAGCGCGGAAAGCATTTAGTACAGAGGGAAAGATGCCTTCTTCAAAGAAGGCTGGACCATTGTTATCAGAGGAAGATGCACTGAAACTAGGGCGGGCAAAGGGTGACAATGTCTCCTCAGCATAAAATACTACATAGTCTCCTTCAGTATCAGTTGGGAGTGATTCGGATGCTTCATCTGCTGAAGTTTCTGTGTCTGAACCTTCTGATTCGTCCTTATCTTCGACAACCTCAACTATTTTTTTATTTACATCTACAACACTTGTCTTACGAATTGGAGACTCATCTAGATTAACCTGGACTTCTGATTGAGCAGAACTCTCTTTTTCTTTTAACGAGTAGAAATTGTCAGCATTCAAAGCTTTGGTTTTAACAACTATGATGTAGGATTGTTGAGCCAATTGCCCCTCAGCAAAGGATACTTCTAATTGGGCATGATCCACTTGGTTGAAGATAATCGATACATCTTCCGTTACATCTTTAAGGGTTGATTCATCTATCTCACTGATATCTTCAAAGTTCTCTTTACCAGTCAACTTATCCAGAGCAACACGATAAACAGTCACGTCCGTGTTAAAACTATTTAGAATTTCTGAATTGTTTTTTCCTGAAAGAATGATAGTACGTTCTTCAGTTACTGCTTCCCTTTTCCCATTGATTAAACCAAGTAATGTAACTGTTTGGTTTTGGGCATCAGATTCTGACACTCCGAGCGAAAGGATTTCTTTATTGACGAGTTCAGGAATCGTGATTGGTATTTTGATTTCCTCTCCAAATATTGAAAAGGCTAGCTCTTGCTCTCCAGCTTTTAGTTGCCCTGCAGTAGTTAACAATACATTTGAAATAGTTAACTTTGTCGATTCAACTTTATCAGATTCTGCCAACTCGGTTAAAACAAACTGAATACTATTTTTAGAGGATTCTGTTACTGGATAAGCAATCAACTGACCAGATTCATTTTTTAGTGGTTCAATTTGAGCTTTTGTAATATCGAGTCTTGAATCAGACACAATTTCAAGTACATCTCCTGCCTTGGCATCTTTAGGAATCAACACAGTTGTGTCAAATGATAATTTTTTAGTAGAAACATCAAAATAGTGCTGAAAATCACTGAGTTCTGCTTTTAGATTTTTCCCTTTTGATTGGCTAGTAACAATGACTTCACCATCCTTTGTCACTACAACTGTCCAAGTTTCTGTTGCTTTTTCAAATCCTTCTGGAGCTGATTTTTCAACCATTGTATAAGTACCAGCATCCAAGTTTTCAAAAACAATTTGACCATTTGTATCACTCGTCACTTCAGAGACGATATTTTCTTCTAAGTCCTTTAATTCAAATACTACGTTTGGTATTGGGGTTCCTGTTTGGTCCATTTTGGTAATGGTAAAATTAGACTTTTGCTCTTCCATATTAATGTAGAAGAAAGTTGAAACCTTTTGATCCCCAATACTTGTTTGAAAATCATGAATACCTGCTTGATTTAAGGTATCCATATTAACATTTAATGGTTGACGATACTTGATGACTTCGTCACCACTTAGTTCTTCGGCAACCTCTGTAAAAGTAATCCGTATGCTATGTGTGTCCGCATGGTAGGCTGTTTCCGCGATAACTTGATTACCAACTTGAAGAGGAGTCGTGTTCTCTAATGGTCCCGTCTGAAGGGGTAATGCAATATCAAAGAAATCACCTTTTTTTACTGCATTTCCTAATTTGAACTTCGTCTGTAACTCAACTGAAAGCTTACGTTCTTTTTTTCGAGCATTATCAAAGTCACTTAGCTTTTCTGCTGTATGAAGACTTAATTGGATCGTTTTAATCTGATCATTGAGATTCTTGGCTTGGTAATTTTCAGAAGAATCAGAACTATTTTCTGATAATTGATCCTTGCTTAAAACTGTTAGTTCAATTGATAAGTCAGCTAACCCCTCTTTGCTAAGTATCAGATTTTTTTTACCTTCTACAGATAAATCAATTTGATTCTGGTTACTAATTACTCCATATATTGATGTTAATTCCTCATAAGGGATAACATTAGTTTCCCCACTTTGGTACGTCAACTGAATATAGAGACCACTCAAATCTAAAGTTTCGTTAATTTGATAGGTATCCTTTGGACGTTTAGCCACCGACCAAGCGGTTATTATATTGGCATAGTTTTCACTTACTGCAGTTTCAGTCACAGGCGTGTTTAATTCTTCTGCTAAAATGGTAATTGATGGACTGTAGTTGCCCAACAATATCATTAGTAGTAGAAGCATCTGCATCTTTTTTAGTGTTTTTTTCATTACTAATTCCTTTACAAGAGAAAAACTATTCAAATCTTTTATTGATTAGATTCCAATTTTTATTACAATCATTGAATATTATATTTTATCGTATTATTAGCCTTAATAAACAAATACATCTAATTTTATACTAAAATATTTAAATTAGCAATGTTTTTTTAAAAAAACTGATGGAACTTTCAAAAAACCCGCGTTCGAAAGTTCTAAAATGAAGTTAGCCACTTTCTAGTTGAGAAAAAAGTATACAAAAACACCTCAGAGAGATATAATGTAGTTCACCACAAACACA
>NZ_JAUSTM010000027.1 GCF_030812835.1 Streptococcus moroccensis | reverse complement strand
TAGAGCTATCACCCTGATACTTTTAATCCATGAACACGTTTTATTCAAATCGCAAGAAAAGACAAACCTCAAAATGAAGTTTGTCTTCGGTCTGAGGTCAAGACAACAGTCTTGGCCTTTTTGAAACCCTGACCTAGGTGTGCTATAATGAGTGTAGGAAACCTTCATGAGAAACGAGGTGATGGGCATGAAGGACTACACGATTAAAGACTTTCTCCTTGGATTTGCTAAATGGCTAGCGGGACTTTTGGTCATGATTGGGCTGTTGCAGCTCATCAAAGGGAGCCTTCCGGGAGTCTATGATATTCTGATGACTATTAGTTCACTAGCGGTTGTCGGGCTGATTCTCTACACGCTTTATTACTGGATAAGGGTCTTTTGGAAACGTTGAAGCATTAGAGAGATTTACCAAAAAAAGACGCATTTGGATAAGATAAGACAACACGAGGTGGGACCAAGTCCTAGCCTCTTTTAAATACGATGGGCATGTCGTATTTCTGAGGAATCAGTCCACTGACCACAATCCATAGTGATTCCCAAGTTCGATTATCATGAAATAGCGGATTAAAATGGTCTGAGGATAGACTGCTTTAAGTCTGACGCTAGAAGCCTTGAGCGTCAGTGGAAGAAGTAGTAAAATCGAAGTTCTGCGGACAGAGACGTGATATTATGCGATATATAGCTGACAAAGAGATTGTCTTTTTGGATAAAAGTATAGACAAATTGTTGTTATTGTGCTTTAATACATTGTGGGCTAATTACAGTCTTAAACGTATGAATTCCATAGAAGTATAAAGATTACTATGGAGTATAATCAAAGAGAAGGGATCACATTGTGGAGCTTAAAAAATTGAAACGATTGAAGCGTGAGCAATTGTTGGAATTAATGTTAAATCAGCAACAAACAATTGAATCGCAAGCTGACACAATTAAAAAGCTTGAAGAACTTGTAGAGCAAAAAGAAATTAAATTAAATGAAGTGGGTTCAATTGCTGAGGCCTCGCTGGCTTTGAATGGAGTATTTGAAGCGGCTCAGGCTGCAGCTGATCAATATCTACTTAGTATCAAAGCCATGTATAAGGATGAAAAAAGAAATGAATGATATTCCTATAACCTCCGATGAGGTCTCTGATGAGTTGGAACGTGTCCGCTATCGTAATCGATTTTGGATGATTGTTTGTAATACTTTCTATATATTGATGGGTGTAACTGCTACAGCTGTTCTGGTAGTGGTTTTTTGGTTGCCTGTATTACGAATCTATGGACATTCGATGGATAAGACCCTCAATGAAGGGGATATTGTTCTGGCAGTCAAAGGGTCAGAATTTGATACTGGAGACGTTTTAGCGTTTTATTATAACAATAAAGTTTTAGTGAAACGAGTTATTGCAGTGTCAGGTGACTGGGTCGAGATTACTACTGAAGGTGAGGTATATGTTAATCAAACGAAACTTGAAGAACCTTATGTCTCTGAGCTCGCTTTGGGTCAAAGCAATATCACCTATCCTTATCAAGTACCGGATGGACAGATTTTTGTGATGGGAGATAATAGAATCAGTTCTATCGACTCTAGGAATACAGCTATAGGTGGGATTTCTCAAGAGCAAATAGTTGGGAAAATAGTTATGAGGGTATGGCCTTTAAATCAGCTTGGTAATATTTAATGTGATAGACAACGTAAGCATCAAGGAAAGGAGGGAGCATCAATGAATGATTTCATGAAACGTATGATGACATTTTTTAAAACACTTAATTTCAAATCAAAAAAAATAGTTATTTTTTTAAGCGTTTTAATTGTTTCTATCTGTACAATTTATGTTTTAATATTACCAGCTTTTTCGATTGAAATGTCAAAAACGGAAGATATTGGTTTAAGTATTGAAAGCAATGATACATCACCTCCGGTCACAAGTGATTTTGGAGGTGATGACTCGACAGAAATTGAGACTTCTGATTCTACGAGCGCTTTTGGGCAGACCAGTGATGAAAATTCTGAAAGGGTAATAGCTGATGATAATGAACGAGATTTAAGTTTAAATAATCTAGACCAAAATACTATTATAGAATCAGATGATGATAAAACTGAGGATAACCTATATTTAGAGGATACTCTTGAGTACAAAAATCAAGAGTACATTGTTACGGTAGAAGTTAAACGTGACGCAGAACTTCCTAAAGACACAGTCTTAGAAGTGGAACGGCTAAACGAATCCGATAAAATATTTGGAAAATATAAGGAAAAAACTTTAGAAAAAATTGAGAAAAAAGAAGAGGACATAAAGAGCTTAGATTTATATGATATTACATTATATTCAAAAGAGGAGCTGGTACAGCCAAAGGCTCCTGTAAAAGTTGAAATCACATACAGAGAACAGGAAAAAGAGAATAATGCTTCTCCAGATGATACTGAAGTAGTTCACTTTAAAGATGATGGTAATATCGAAGTGCTTAAGTCAAAAGACGATCCTGAGACGAAAGATTCAGGAAGTGATTTAGCATTTATTACAACTTCTTTTTCTATTTACGCTATTGTTAAGAAAGATAGTGAAAAAGTTTTTAGACACACTTACAAGTTTGAAAACGTAGATGGTTCCCAATACACATTTAAATTAAATAGTGGTTCAAATACAGATACACAGATTATAAAAGATGGAGAATCACTTCATGGTATTGGTACACCTCGTATTGCATCTGGTGAAAATTTTAATGGTTGGTTTGAGTATGACAAAGAAACAGACACCTACGGGAAAGAAGTAAAATTTGATGCGCCTATTCTCGTAACGGAAGACAAAACGATCTACGTCCGTCCCAACCTTGGGAAGGTTTTCTATGCTACCTTTTATGATGATGTAGAAGGGGAGAAAATCTTAGAAAAAATACAGGTCCCCAATGCCAATGGGGTGGGGAAAGTAGACCTAACTAGTATTTCTGCTCTGTCGCCTATATCAACCCAATCCTTTGCTGGCTGGTCCTTGACCAAGGGCGGGCCGGTTATTAGTCAAGATAAAGATGCCTATCCAATTACAGGAGATATTTCTTTTTATCCTATTTTTAAGGATTCTTTCAGACTGGAATTTAATACAGGCGATATTGACGATGGCGCCCCATATATTCCGTCCAGAATGGTCTTTAAGGGCGAAAGCGCTCAATCTGTTAAGCCGGAAGATCCAAAGAGAGCCGGTTATCGATTCGGTGGGTGGTTTTTAGCAGAGAATGGACAGGGAGGAACATTTAACTTCTCGACTCCCTTCACCAAGGATACAGTGATCTATGCCCACTGGATACAGGATAAAGCTGACTATACCGTCATCTATTGGCAGCAGTCAAAATCAGATAATAAAAATGCTTCTGCTGCCACGAAAACCTATGACTATGCCGGACAAGAAAGTCGAACGGGAAATGTAGGGCAGACTGTTTATCTTACAAGTTCAGATAGAACTCCAAAAGAGGTCGGTTTTGAATATACCGACCTTCGGGGGCAGACCTCTACAGTGGTCAAGGCCGATGGCTCCTCGGTGATCAATGTCTACTTTAACCGAAAGCTCATGACCATGAGGTTTTATCTACCGGCAGTTAGTTCTAATATACCACACTATTATACTAGCTACTGGATGAGTGCTAATACCAGGGTATATACGGGTCTCTATGGGACCTCCCTGGAAGAAAATGGCTACGACTGGCCTTTCCATGAAGGCTATATGTGGCATTATCCCGCAACTACTGGCTATCCGGGCATGTCCTATCTGGGCGAATTTGTCTTCCCTAGCAACACCTATGACCGAACGGGTAGAGAAATTCGCCTCTTCAGAAAGGCAAACTATTACGCAAGCGGAATTAATTTTTATAAGCAAAATATCGATGGGACTTACAGTGACACACCGTCAGATATTGGGACAGGGACAGGGGGAAGATTTACCTTTTCTGAAAAATACGCCGGTTTTACGGTGTCTCAATATAGACGATGGGATGGGAATTGGTATTATGCGGCCAGTGGGCAACGGATTGAACCGTCTACTGGGCTTGAAATCCGCTATGAAAGACAAAAATACAATATCAATATTGTAGACCCTTTAAACGACGGGGTGGTATCAACCCTTCCCGATGTGCTCTATGAGGATAATATTGTTAATCATAAGCCAGCCAGTGCCCCAAGACCCTCTATGCCGGGCTATGAATGGGATGGGAAGTGGTATAAGGACAAGCAATTAACCGAAGAATATAATTGGGATGCCAAAATGCCGGCCCATGACATCAAGGTCTATGCAGGCTATCGTAAGGCAAAATATGACATCACCATTGACCCTAATGGGGGCGTGCTCTTGCAGGGTCAACCAAGTCACTTAAAGCTGGAATACGGAGAGAAAATCAAGGAGTACTTCGATGTTAAGCGTGACTATGTGGCAGATTCCGAAGGAGACTACTACTACCGCTATGACACTAAAGACAATGACCCTAATAAGGAAAGAAGAGCCTTTTATACACAAAATCCGAATGAAATTAATACTGATCCAAATACCAAGTACCGTTTTGAAAAAGATGCCTATAGTTTGATAGGCTGGTACTTAGTCAACCCGGATGGGACAACTAGGTTATATAACTTTAACGGAGTAGTGGCGGGAGATACAACACTAAGAGCCATTTGGCGACGTTTGGGAGACTTTAAACTAAAGTATAGTGACATAGTTTATGATTATAATTCTAAGAAGCCTCTGGTCGGCGAAGATGGAGGACAGATACAGGCCTTTGATGTAACACAGGACCCAAATAAGTATGATGATCAGTCTCATGCCATTCTTCCTCATCGACCTTATGTGGAAAAATCAGAGAAATATAGGTTCCGAGGCTGGTACTACAATGGCAAAATTTATAACCCTTATGATGAGATTACAGTAGAAGCCAAACTGGCCAATGAAGACAAGGAAATCATCATTTATCCGGTATTCAAAGAAGTAGATGACTTACTGGTTGAAGTAACCAAGTTAATCTATGATGGCAATGGAGGAAGCCGACAGGAGAATGGGCAAGAGGCATCCAGGGTCGAAATCACTAAAATTGATGGAAAGGATATCCTGGTAAACCAATCTACCCTAACTGCGGATAAAGACTACTTCACTAGAGTGGGCTATGATTTAATAGGTTGGAATGACAGCAAAGAAGAGGCTGATAAAGGCAATATCAAATTTACCTTTAAGCAAGAAATCGGAATTGATAACCTAGAAGACAAGGCCAATACCCTTTATGCAGTGTGGAAACCAAAACTATATACGATTAAAGTAACTAAGAAAGTGATTGGGAATGAGTCAGATAAAGACAGAAGCTTTACTTTTAGTCCAGGAGGCGCATTGCCAGCACAAAACTTTTTCTTAAAAGATGGAGAAAGCAAAATAATTAAAGATGTACCATACAATAGTGTAATTACGATTGATGAACAGGCTTATGAGGGATTTACAGTCAAAGAAACCATTAGTCACCTCAATGAGGATGACGAAGTCATAAAATCTTATGAAGCAACAAATGCCGCACAAGCGGTAGTTGATGGGGATATGGAAATCATCTTCACCAATGAAAGAAACCAGCAAGAACTCTTAATACAAAAAGTGGATGTTGCTAATATGGATAAAGGACTAACAGGTGCTGTCTTTACTCTGTATCCACTTGATGCCAATGGAAGCAGACAGGAGGAAGGGAAAATAAGTGACCTTACCTCGAATGAAGAGGGCTATTTACCCCAACAAATGCTAAAACTTGGCACCTATGAATTAGTAGAAGTTAAGGCGCCAGATGGCTATCAACTGGAGCAAAAACCGATTAGGATAGCAGTTACCAGCACTAGCATATCAGTCATCCAGAATGACAATGCTCGAGAAGTGACCCTGAACCAAGACGATGGGGTATACTCAGCTAAAATAACCAATTCTTCTGGGATTGAATTACCAAATACAGGAGGTGTTGGACGTTTCACTGTTTATCTGATTGGCTTATCGCTCATCTTACCAGCAGGATTAGCCTTATATTATAAAAATAAAAAAGCGTATTGATTTTCAATACAAGAATGAGAGGACATTATGAAAAAACAATTTAAACCATTTGCAGCGCTGATAGTTGCAACAATACTGATAGTCGTTGCTATATTGCCTAAATTCAGTGTATTTGCGGCACAGATAGGAACTACTGGAAAAATTACCGTAGAAAATACCGGGAAGGATGCAACTTACAATGCCTATAAGATATTTGATGCTACTTATCAAGGAAACGCTGTGTCGTATACAATTCCTGATAATCATGTAAGCATATATAAAAACGATACAAAATTTAATGAGTTATTTAACACACAAGAAAATGGTGGCAAAACCTATGTAACAGTAAAAGAAAATGTTGCAGATACTGACATAGCAAATTGGGCTAAGACTATAAAAGAAATTGGTAACATTTCTTCATCAGCAAATGCCACAGGAAATGGATCTAGTGTAACTTTAAGTAATCTTTCTTTTGGATACTACTATGTAAGCACAAGTCTAAAAGAAGGGGCTACAGTAATGGTAACATCTGTGAACCCTAATGCTACGATTCAAGAAAAGAACAATGAGGCCGATTGGGGAGATACCGGTGGGAAAACGGTTGGAGATCAAAATAAGACATATGCTATAGGAAATACCGTTCCATATACTTTAAACTATCTAAATGCAGTGCGTTATTCCAATGGAGAGAAAGTAACTCAATATGTAGTAGAAGATTCCTTCCCTCAAGGGATTACATTTACAGAAGGTTCTATAAAAGTATTCGTAAATGAGGTTGAATTACAAGCTAGTGCATATACTATAAATGAAAGTTCAGCTAGTGGATTTAAAATAACTATTCCATGGGTTAATAATGAGGGTGAATTTATTTATGATAATGAAACATCAATGATTAAAGTAACCTATAATGGCGTTTTAACAAATAAAGCGAACATAGGATCTGCGGATAGTGATTCCAACAAAAACACCGCAAAAATCAATCCCAATACTGAGACGGATGATGAAGGTAAGACGGTACATGTTTATACCGGTCAAATAACCATTGATAAGGTAGATGGACAAAATAATAATAAGCTTGCAGGTGCTGAATTTGTACTAAAAAATGAACAAGGACAATTTCTTAATGTAGCTGATGAAACAGGAAAGATTAGCTGGGGAGAACAATCAGCTGCTACAAAATTTACAACAGATACTGATGGGAAAGCAGAGATTAAAGGTCTGGACGAAGGTACATACTACCTTGTAGAAACTAAGGCTCCAGATGGCTATAACCTATTGCAAGGAGAAACTCAAGTTACTTTGACTAAAGCAGAGAATGTTACTGGTGATACGGATAGCTTTATAGTAACTGCAACTGTAAAAAATAATACTGGTACTGAACTTCCTTCAACGGGTGGCGTAGGGACAACGATTCTTTACACAGTAGGGGCTATCCTTGTGGTTGGAGGATCTGTTATCCTCTTAGCAAGACGTAGAGCGCGTATGTAGAATTCAGGAATGAAAAATAAGATTGACAAACTCATTACTCATTTTTTAGTTGCAATAATTCTTATAGGGATAGGTTTTTTAGCCTATCCTTCTATTTCAGATTATTGGAATTCCTTTCATCAATCTCGAGCTATTATGAATTACCAGGAAAACGTCTCAAACATGGACACTTCAGAATACAAACGTTTGCTAGAAAGTGCAAGTGTATACAACGAACAGTTTTTGGATGCTGGTATCCTTTGGAAAATGACGGATCAGCAAAAAGAGCGTTATCATAATGAGTTATCGGTTGATGAAACTGGAAATATGGGTTTTTTAACAATCCCTAAAATTAAAGTAACGTTACCCATTTACCATGGGACATCAGAGGATGTTTTGCAGACATCAATTGGGCATTTGGAAGGGACGAGTCTTCCGGTAGGGGGTGACTCGACTCATTCCGTCTTATCTGGCCATCGCGGGCTCCCTTCTGCTAGACTTTTTTCGGATTTAGATAAATTGAAAGAGGGAGATCGGTGGACGGTCAATATTTTAAATGAAACTTATACCTATGAGGTAGATCAGATTCGAATTGTAGAACCGAAGGATTTGAGCAATATACAGATTGAAGAAGGGAAAGATTACCAAACCCTTTTAACATGCACACCCTATGGCGTCAATACCCATCGTTTATTGGTACGTGGTCATCGTGTTGCTAATGAGAATGGGGAGGCGTTAGTTTTGGCTGATGCTATTCAGATAGAGCCCATTTATATTATGCCGTTTATCGCTATTCCTGTATTAGGAATATTGCTCATTGTTTTTATCAATAAAACAAACCAAGATTATAAGCGTAAACAAGTTTTAAAGCAGTATAAAAGAAAGGACTAACTTTATGAAGCGTTATTTACTATTATTTTGTATGGCTTTTACAATACTTTTAAGTGGGGCTTCTGTTAGTGCACAGAATGGACAAATACTTGAAACGGGGAGTATCGTTGTCAAACAACAGTATCAAAACAAAATGGTTTCAGGTGGAAATTTACTAGTTTATCAAATTGCGTTGCGAGAACAACACTCGGATTCGTTAGAATATGTTTTGAAACCAGAGTTTAAGAATACGGCATCTTCCGTGTTAGAAGCTGATTTGAAACAATTTCATCTAGAAGATATTAAAGGGTTGTTACAGGTTGCACAATCTGTGACACCATACGTGACCATTGAGACTATCCCGTTACAAGGAGCTCAGTTGAATGAGTTACCACAAGGAGTTTATCTTTTGGTTCAAACAGTTCCTGCCGACGGGTATGAAAAACTCACTCCTTTTTTGATTGCAGTTCCTAATCAAGGTCAATTATTAGTTGAAACCATTCAAAAAATGAGCATTAAGAAAGATTCTGATAGTCAACAGCAGATGGTTATACCCGATGATTCAAAGAGAAAAGATAAAGAATTACCATTTACAGGTCAAATTTGGTGGCCTGTACCTGTCCTATTGATCACTGGAGTTCTTCTTCTTCTCGTTTCGGTGAGCATTCGAGGTGATCAAGATGAAACGTCTTAAACCATTAAAGATTTTTTTACGATTAGCTAGCCTAGCCTGTTTCATAGGGGCAGGCTGGTTTTTTCTACAAAACACTCAAGAAGCCAAGAGTGCTCATCGAGTCTCACAAAGAATTAGTAATCACCTTCAATCAGAGCAAGGACATCATTTAGTTGCCTCTGAAAATGGTGCAATGCCTGTGCAGGAAATAGATGGAACAAATTTTATTGGCCGACTAAAAATTCCTTCACATCAATTGGTTTTGCCTATAGCTGCAAATTATAGCTTTAACCAGCTTTACCAGACGCCCACCAGATATCAGGGATCCTATTATACAAATGATTTAGTGATATGTGCGCATAACTATCCTGAACATTTTGAAGGCCTTCAAACCATAGCTTTGGGTGAAGAGGTTCAACTGGAAACAGTTGACGGTCAAGAATACCGTTATCTAATTAGTAATCGGGAATATGTTGAACCCACTAATGTGGACAGTGTATATAAACAAGGAGTAACAGGAGACGATGATTGGGATTTGACGCTTTTTACCTGTACACCTGCTGGACTAAAGCGTGTGATTATTCGTTGCGAAAGGATATACTATTAACCTATAGCTTGTGGTCAGTCGTTTAAATAGTATTGAATCGATTGCTATTGGTAGAAAGTTAAGATAAGGTTTTTAGAAATTAACGGAGTGTTGATTAGCATTGGTTGATGCTGAAGTATCTTCAATGAATAAAACTGTGAAAACATCATAGGATATAACAACACGAGGCGGGAACAAATCCTAGCCTCTTTTTTGTCTTTATCGTCGGGGATTGGTTTCTTCTCGCCTTAGGGCGTGTTTCATGATAAAATGGTAGTCAGTAAAGCCTTCTGAATGGCTAAGGACGACGGGCCCTTACAGCCATTTTGAGGATAATGAGGAGGAACCAATGACAAAAGGATTACCGAAACGTCAGGATGTGCCTGTGGTTGAGACCTGGGACACCAGTCTGATTTATGCGACGTTAGAAGACTATAAGGAGGCGGTGGCTAATTTTGATGGGGCAACCAAGGCCTTTGAAGAGACTTACCGTGATCAGCTTCACCGTTTGGACCGTGCTTTAGATGCCCTGCCCATTTATGCAGCCCTTATCAAGGAGCAGTCTTACCTTTCGAGCTATGCTTATCTGAATTTAGATGTGGACAGGCTCAATGATGAGCGGGCTGAGGAAGCTAATCTTTTTAGCCAGGTCTATGAGAAAGCCTACCCAAGGATGGCTTTTTTGCCAAATGAATTAATGGCTATGGACGAGGGGTATCTGGATCAGTTAGCTGTGCGTGAGCCCGACTACAAACCGTATTTGGCAGAGCTCAAACGTCAGAAAGCACATCAGTTGACTCCTGACCAGGAAGCTCTCTTGGACCAACTGCGTCCGCTCTTTGGTCACCCTGAGACCATTTATAGCGCAGCCAAGTTTGAAGACATGGTCTTTGAGGACTTTGAAGTCAATGGCAAGACCTATGCGAACTCTTATGTCCTGTTTGAAAATGATTATGAGTTCAGCCATGATACAGACCTGCGCCGTGCAGCGACAGATTCATTTTACAAGACCCTGCGCCAGTATAAGAATGTGACCGCTCAGGCTTACTTGTCACAAATTAAGAATGAGCAGATTGAAGCGCGCTTACGCGGTTTTGAGTCGACCATCGACTACCTGCTCTACCAGCAAAATGTATCCAGAGACTTAATGGACCGTCAGATTGATGTGATCATGAGTGATTTGGCGCCCCACATGCGACGCTTTGTCAAGTTGGTTGCCAAACAGCATGGTCTTGACAAGATTACCAGTGCGGACCTTAAGGTTAGTCTGGACTCATCCTATAACCTGCGCATCACTCCTGAAGACTCGCGCAAGCTCCTTAAAGACGCCTTGGCTGTGCTTGGGGAAGATTATGGTCAGATGATTGACCGTGCCTTTGATGAGCGCTGGATTGACTTTGCCCAAAACGAAGGCAAGTCAACCGGTGGCTACTGTGCGACCCTCTATGAAGGGCCGTCTTACATTCTGCTTTCTTGGACAGGTCTCATGAATGAGGTCTTGGTCCTCGCCCACGAGCTGGGCCATGCAGGGCATTTCCAGTTAGCCAGCAAGCAGTCCATTCTCAACTATGATCCATCCCTCTACTTCATCGAAGCGCCGTCTACGGCCAATGAAGTTTTGACTTGCAACCAATTGCTCAAGGATAACCCTGACCCTGAATTCCAAGCCTATCTAATCAGCGAGTTGATCAGCCGGACTTACTTCCACAACATGGTGACCCACCTCTTGGAAGCAGCCTTCCAAAGAGAGGTTTACACACGTTTGGACAATAATGAGTTCTTAAACGGGGATAAGCTCTGCCAGATTAAGCGTCAAGTGATTCAAGAGTTCTGGGGAGAGGACTTTGAGATTACAGAAGATGCCGGTCTGACATGGATGCGTCAGCCTCATTACTATGGTGGTCTCTACCCTTATACCTACTCAGCTGGCTTGACCATTGGTACGGTCATGGCCCAAGAGTTGGAGAAAAATCCTGAGGAAACGGTTGCTAAGTGGTTGGAAACCTTAGAAATGGGGGCAAGCCTGTCCGCGCAAGAATTGGCTCAACACGCTGGGGTCGATGTGACCACAGACCAACCGCTCCGTGAGACGGTTGCCTATGTCGGACGTTTGGTTGACAAATTAGAGGAATTAACAGCCTAGGCTTTTAAAACGCTTTAAAATTTGCTATAATAGCAGAAATACTCACAGAAAGCTGTGTTTGAGGAGGAAATAATGAATTATTCACTTTTAATTATGTTGGTCGTAATGGTAGGGATGATGTTCTTTACAGCGCGTGGCCAGAAAAAACAACAACAGGCCCGTCTTGACATGCTTAACAGCATGAAAACAGGGGACAAGGTGGTGACTATTGGTGGCCTTTATGGTGTGGTTGACAGCATTGATACTGAAGTAAACACAGTAACCCTTGACATTGATGGGGTTTACTTGACCTTTGAGCGCGCAGCCATTCGTACCGTTGTCTCAGGTGCAGTGGACAGTCTGTCACCAGCTGAGACTGTTGAGCCCCCTGTAATAGATGAGGCTGTGTCTGCAGAAGAGTCCATCATCGAAGAATAAATCCATGAAAAGCCCAGACCGCCCGTGCTAGAACGGGGTCTGTGCTTTTTCTTTAGGCAAAGATGTGGTATAATGAGACGTATTATACTATTTTCAGGAAAAGAACATGTTCAAATTTCAATTTAATCAAAAATCACGGGTGGAAGTCCCACAAGTTGTGCCAAACCATGTCGGTGTGATCATGGATGGCAATGGGCGGTGGGCTAAAAAACGCATGCAACCCCGTATTATGGGGCACAAAGCTGGTATGGAGGCTCTCCATAAGGTTGCAAAAGTAGCCAACGATATGGGGGTTCAAGTCCTAACGGTCTATGCTTTTTCCACTGAAAATTGGTCTCGACCACAGTCAGAAGTTTCCTTTATCATGAACTTGCCAGTAGATTTTTATGATAACTATGTGCCAGAACTTCACAAAAATAATGTCAAAATTCAGATGATTGGGGATACGGATCGTCTACCAGAAGGCACCTTCACAGCTTTGAGGAAGGCTGAAGAGCTCACTAAGCTTAATACAGGGCTAATCCTCAATTTTGCCCTCAATTATGGGGGTCGTGCAGAGATTATTGCTGCGGTGCAGCAGATTGCTCAGGATGTTTTAGACGCTAAATACAGCCCTGATGATATCGATGAGCAGTTGATCTCGGATCACTTGCAAACGCGTAGCCTTCCTCGGACCTTGCGCGATCCAGATCTGATTATTCGGACCAGCGGTGAGTTACGGTTGAGTAATTTTTTACCATGGCAGGCAGCTTACAGTGAGCTCTATTTTACAGATGTGCTCTGGCCTGACTTTGATGAAGCAGCCTTTCGAGATGCCATTTTGGCCTATAACAAACGGAAGCGTCGCTTCGGTGGCATTTAGGGAAACTAAAGGAGATATGAAATGAAAGATTTGCAGAAACGCGTCATTTTTGGTGGTATTGCGCTGGCTCTGTTTGTTCCAATTATGTGGTTTGGTGGTGTTTTCTCACAACTAGTGGTCGGTTTCCTGGCCGTGATTGCAGTGACTGAACTCTTAAAAATGCGTCAGATTGCACCGACCTCGGTAGAGGGCGTTCTTTCCATGTTTGGGGCTTTGCTTTTGACCCTGCCTTTGGAACAGTATTTGCCTTTTCTACCAACAGGTGGCAATTACGCAGCCTTTTCCATCGTGGTGCTTGTCATTCTAGGAGCTACGGTGATTCAATTTGGAGACTATACTTTCGATGATGCGGTTTACCCAATCGCTTCGAGTGTCTATGTTGGTATGGGCTTTCATGCCCTCTTATTGGCTCAGATGAGTAGCCGTGAGGTACTTTTCTTTGCTCTCTTGCTGGTCTGGGTGACCGATAGTGGCGCTTATCTTTTGGGACGTCAATTTGGTCGACGACCGTTAGCGCCACGTGTCTCTCCAAACAAAACCATTGAAGGTTTCTTAGGCGGTCTCCTTTCGGCAGTCATCTTTGCAGCAGTATACCTCATGATCTTTCCGCAAGTCAAGGCAGGCTATCATTATGTGGCCATGTTGCTCCTAGTAGCTGTTTTCTCAGCCTTTGCTCAGTTTGGTGATTTGGTTGAATCCGCTCTTAAACGCCATTATGGGGTTAAGGATTCGGGTCGTGTCATTCCGGGTCACGGCGGTATTCTGGACCGTTTTGATTCCTTGATTTTTGTTTTTCCGATTATGCATTTCTTCGGCCTTTTCTAAGGCAGAAAGGATAGGTAAATTTCGTTGATTTTAAACGCTTTAGCATTTATTTTTATCTTTGGTTTAATAGTGGTCATACATGAATTTGGCCATTTCTATTTTGCCAAAAAAGCTGGCATTCTGGTGCGTGAGTTTGCGATTGGGATGGGACCCAAGATTTTCTCTCATCGTGGCGAAGATGGGACGCTTTACACCATTCGTATCCTACCTGTTGGTGGCTATGTCCGCATGGCAGGCTGGGGGGAAGACACAACTGAAATCAAGACTGGACAGGCAGCCAGCCTGACCCTCAATGACGATGGAGTGGTGACACGCATTAACCTGTCTCAAAAGCAGGTGGATATGACCAGTCTTCCCATGAATATTACCAGTTATGATTTGGAAGACAACCTTGAAGTGACAGGTCTGGTGATCGATGAGACGAAGACCTACCCTGTTCATCATGATGCCACTATTGTCGAGGAAGACGGGACAGAAGTGCGGATTGCCCCTCTGGATGTTCAGTATCAAAATGCCAGTTTGCCTGGGCGTATCATGACCAATTTTGCAGGCCCTATGAATAATTTTATTTTAGGGATCATTGTCTTTACCCTCTTAGTGTTCATGCAGGGAGGCGTTGTCGATACGCAAACCAATCAACTGCGTATGGTGGAAGATGGTGCGATGGCAAAGGCTGGTATTGAGACTGGGGACACCATTACTCAAATCGGAGATTATGCCATCACGGATTGGGACAGTGTTGTCCAAGCGGTGACCGCTTCTACTGAGAATGCTACAGGTGAGACGACACTTGATGTGACCTATGAACGCGATGGGCAAACCAAGACAGCGACAGTTGTGCCTATTGAAGAAGATGGGGCATACTATATTGGAGTCCAACCAGGCATGAAAACAGGCTTGGTTGACAAATTAGTCGGGGGCTTAACCAGTTCTTGGAATGCGGCCTTTGCGATTTTAGATGCCCTTAAAAATCTATTGGTCCGACCGAGTTTAGATCAATTAGGTGGGCCTGTTGCGATTTTCCAAGTGAGCTCTGAAGCGGTTAAAGGTGGATTCGAAAGTATTTTACACCTCCTTGCGCTTTTGTCGATTAATCTGGGAATCGTAAACCTGATTCCAATCCCAGCTCTGGACGGAGGTAAGATCGTCCTCAATATCCTTGAGGCTATCCGTCGCAAACCACTTAAAAAGGAAGTTGAAAGTACCGTGACCGTCATTGGGGCAATCTTTATGATTTTGCTCATGATTGCTGTTACTTGGAACGATATTATGCGCCTTTTTTAAGGCCAATTCGTCTATTTAATAATTATAAAAAAGGAAATATTATTCATGAAACAATCAAAAATGCTGATCCCAACGCTTCGTGAAATGCCAAGCGATGCTTCAGTTATCAGCCATGCCTTGATGCTCCGTGCAGGCTATGTTCGTCAGATTTCAGCTGGGAGTTATACTTATTTGCCCCTTGCTAACCGCGTGATTGAAAAAATTAAGACTATTATTCGAGAAGAATTTGACGCGATTGGTGCGGTTGAAATGTTGGCGCCAGCCATGATCACGTCAGAACTCTGGAAAGAATCTGGCCGATATGAGACTTATGGCGATGACCTTTTCAAACTCAAAAACAGTGAAGGAACAGAGTTTATCATGGGGCCAACTCATGAAGAAACTTTAACCGCCATTGTCCGTGATTCGGTCAAGTCTTACAAGCAACTGCCTTTGACTCTTTACCAAATTCAGGCGAAATACCGTAATGAAAAACGCCCACGTAATGGTCTTTTGCGGACCCGTGAGTTTATCATGAAGGACTCTTACAGTTTCCATGCGGATGATGAGAGTTTGGACCAGAGTTATTTAGACCATAAACAAGCCTATGAAAACATCTTTGACCGAGCTGGTCTAGACTACAAAGCTATTATCGGTGACGGTGGCGCTATGGGGGGTAAGGACAGCCAAGAATTCATGGCCATTACGCCAGACCGGACAGACCTATCCCACTGGGTGGTGTTAGACAAGTCTGTCGCTAACTTTGATGAGCTGCCTGAAGATGTCTTGGAAGCGATCAAAGCAGAGCTCCTCAGCTGGTCTGTCTCAGGTGAGGACACGATTGCCTATTCTAGTGAGTCAGATTATGCCGCTAACCTAGAAATGGCGACAGATTTCTACAAGCCAGCCAATAAAGTGCTAGCTCAAGAAGAATTAGCAAAGGTTGAAACACCAAACTGCAAATCGATTGATGAGGTTGCGGCCTTTCTCGGTGTGGACCAAACTCAAACCGTTAAAACACTGCTTCTTATGGCTGATGATGAGCCAGTGGTTGCTCTTCTTGTGGGCAATGACCAGCTCAATGATGTGAAACTTAAGAACCATTTGGCAGCAGGTGTCTTGGAGCCAGCGACGGATGCAGAAGCGAAAGCATTCTTCGGGGCAGACTTTGGCTCACTTGGGCCGGTTGGTCTGCCAGAAGGGACGCGAATAGTGGCAGACCGCCGCGTCAAGGATGTGGCTAATGTCGTGGTTGGTGCCAATGAAGATGGCTACCACTTGACTGGGGTTAACCCAGAGCGTGATTTCACTGCAGAGTATGTCGACCTCCGTGAAGTGCGTGAAGGTGAGCCATCGCCAGATGGTAAAGGCGTTCTCAAGTTTGCCCGTGGTATCGAAATTGGGCACATCTTCAAACTGGGCACACGCTATACCGAGAGCATGAATGGTCTTGTTTTGGATGAGAATGGTCGTGCCATTCCAATGATCATGGGCTGTTACGGTATCGGCGTTAGTCGCCTGCTTTCGGCTGTCCTTGAACAGCATGCCCGCCTGTTTGTCAACAAGACACCTAAAGGCGAGTACCGCTATGCTTGGGGAATCAACTTCCCGAAAGAATTGGCGCCTTATGATGTGCATGTGGTTGAAGTCAACAGCAAGGACGAAGCTTCAAATGCTGTGACGGCAACTATTGAGGCAAGCCTTCAAAAAGCAGGTTACCAAGTTTTGACGGATGATCGTAATGAGCGTGTCGGTGTCAAATTCTCAGACAGCGACCTCATCGGTCTACCAATCCGTGTCACTGTTGGTAAAAAAGCAGCAGAAGGCATCGTTGAAGTCAAAATTAAAGCAACCGGTGACACTATCGAAGTGCACACTGATAGCTTGATAGAAACTCTAACTATTTTAACGAAACAATAAAGCCTTTGTCACAATCGAATTGTAAAAAAGTGGACCTTGATGTTATATCAAGGTCCACTTTTTAGCATCATCAGCGCCCTTTTCCTGAAAGGCTTGCTAGAAGGCAAACTGACATGTAGGCTGTCGTTAAAGGCTGTTTTCTCCCCCCTTATTTATCCTATTTCCAAATGGTTTAAGTGTTGGAAGTAGCCTTTCTAACCTTTTGTGATTGCTATAAGATTTTTTTTAGATTCACTCTTTATAATCAGACAAATTCACATCAGAAAGACAAGAGAGAGTACTTTTATGAAAACAAAAACAGTTATTCTAGGATCAACGCTGATCATGTTATCAACAGGGCTGACGGCCTGTTCTTTAACCAACTCTACTGAAACGACGAGCTCGGCCGTGACTTCAGTGGATACAGAAGAAGCAAATACAGAATACTTCTCGTCAGTTGACTTAACCGATACCTATGATGCAGCAGCGGCGTCAACGATTAACCTATCTGGCACATCCGCAACGGCATCTGGAGATGGTGTTTCTGTCGATGGCTCTGTCGTGACTATTTCAAGTGGAGGGACCTATATCCTTTCAGGAGAAAGTAATGGTGTTCAATTGCTGATTACAGCTGCTGACACAGACACGGTTCAAGTGGTTGTCACGAGTGCCGAAGGCTCTAAGAATTCTCTTGAAGACTCTGCTGATCGGACAGCGACAGACTACAGCGCAGCTATTTATTCTAAGAGCGCAATCACCTTTAATGGGTCTGGGGAATTGACCGTAACGGGCAACTACAACAATGCTATTAAAGGGAAAAAGGATATCAAGTTTACTGGAGGAACCTATACCGTTACCTCTACCGTTAAGCATGCTGTTTCGGCTAACGACAACCTCTCTATTTGTGATACGACCATGACCTTATCGTCTGTTAAAAGTGCACTTTACGCTGACAATGAAGACGATACATCTCTTGGTAATGTCTATATTCAATCAGGCAACTTTATCATCAATGCAGGTAAGAAAGGGGTCCACGCCTCAAATAATTTAACAGTTGATGGAGGCAGTTTTGATATTCAATCAAGTTTTGAAGGCTTTGAAGGAAAAGTGGTAACTATCAATGATGGGGAAATTTCGATTGTCGCCTCAGATGATGGCATGAATGCTACTGATTGGGCGTCAACAGCTGGGGAAATGCAAGCCCAAGAAGGGGTTAGCCTAGTCATTAATGGAGGGATTATTACGATCACAGCAGATGGTGATGGGATTGATTCCAACAATGATTTGACCATTACAGGTGGCACCATCACAGTCAATGGTCCAACGTCAAACGGGGATGGCGCGCTTGATTATGATGGGACAGCCACCATTACAGGCGGTACCTTTATGGCCATCGGATCAGCCGGTATGGCTCAGGGCCTCAATGGTGAAGCGTCTACTCAGATGTCCTTTAAGGTAGACGTTTCAGGAAGTGAGGGAGATACAATAACGGTCAAAGATGCTAATGGAGAGACAATCTACACCTACACGGCAACGCGTGTCTTTGGCAATATCGTCCTCAGCGCATCAGACTTAAAAGAAGGCGAGACTTATACCATTGAAGTAAATGGCTGAAAAGGCAACCCTTTTCTGTACAATTTTTATAAAGTGTTTTTGTTAAGCGATCACTCGCCTAGCCATTGGTGTTTGGTAATTGAGACTACCGTGGATGCGATGATGATTCCACCAGTGGACATAGTCCTTGGTTTTAAGAGTTAGTTCTTTAAGTGACTGAAAGGTTTCTTGGTTGATAAACTCCAGCTTGAAGGGACGATAGGTACTCTCAGCTACCGCATTGTCATAAGGACAGCCAGCTTGACTGAGGGAACGGGTGATGCCAAATGCTCCTAAGACCTCATCAATTAGCTGATTATCAAACTCCTTGCCACGGTCAGAATGAAAAAGATTGACCTTGGTTAAAGCATAAGGAATGCTCTGAATCGCTTGCTTTACGAGTTCTGCAGTCTTCTGCCATCCGACTGACAGACCAATGATTTCACGGTTATAGAGGTCCATTATCAAGCAAACATAAGCCCAACGCTGACCAACACGGACATAGGTCAAATCTGTCACAATTGCTTCCAGTAGTTTTTCTTGGTGGAACTGTCTGGCTAAGCGATTTGGAATAGGGGCTTCGTTTTTCCCTTTAGAATGCGGCTTGAAGCTAGCCTGCTGGTAAACAGATACGAGATTCAAACGCTTCATTATCCGACGAATGCGACGACGAGATAGAATGATCCCGTCTGAGGCCAGACATTGCTTGATCTTTCGAGCACCGTATCTTGATTGGCTTTCAAGAAAAATCTGTTTCACCTTTTCTTCAAACTCCGCTTCAGATACTGGTTCTGAGGCTTTGTAGTAGTAGCTGGAACGAGGGAGATTCAACCAACGACACATGGCTGAAATGCTGTATTTACCCTTGTTAGCAGTGACTATTTCTCTTTTTGTGCCATAATCACTGCTGCTTGCTTTAGGATGTCTAACTGCATTTCAAGTTCTTTGTTTCGCTTTCTAAGGGCAATCAGCTCCCGCGCGCAACTTGTCTTCGTAGACAAGTTGCGCATAGTCTGCTGAATAGCTTCTCTCGAACTTGCCTTTACGAACTTGTTGCAGGATAGTTCCTCGTTTGATTTCATTATGAATGGTTTGTGGCGCTTTTCCTAGCAATTGAGCTATTTGTCGATTGGATTTGCCGTCACGATTCCACCGTTCAATCAAATAACGCTCAGTGATTGTCAAGTGCTTGCCTTTTAGTGTATAATGATGTTGCATCTCAGGGAGCCTTTCTAATGTGTTTGTGGTGAACTACATTATATCTCTCTGAGGTGTTTTTGTATACTTTTTTCTCAACTAGAAAGTGGCTAACTTCATTTGAGAACTTTCGACATATAATTAAATCAAAAAAGATAAAATTTAATTGTAATAATAATGATAAAAAATTAAAGTTGTGCTATAATCTAAATAGCGAGATGAAATACTATTCTTTAAAAAATAAAGTGATTGGAACAGTAATGATAATATAATGAAGGAGTGGGAAAGATGAAAAGAAAAAATTTCACACTTTTTGGTGTAACCGCTTTAATTGTGTTTTTGCTAGGCGCAAATCCTGTTTTTGCTCAGGATATAGACGTGAATACAGCAGAAGATATAGAAGTAACAAAAAGTATTGGGATATATGATGAGGCAACAACTATTGCAGAAGTTTCCACCGTGAATTTAGAATCGGTAACTGATATAATTAGTGAAGATTTTAGCTTACTAGTAGATATTGAAGAAACGGCAACACCTGAAATAGATATTGAAGACAGTAATGAAACAGATAAAGTGGGAACAAGCGAAGAGCTTCTAGAAGTAGAATCAGTTGACGAAAACGATCAACGCGAGCCAACTACTGAAATCAGTGTTTCAGAAGAAACAACAGTCGATTCCAACAACAAAGAAATCGTAGAAATAGCTGAACTACGTGAAAATACAAACAAATTACTTTCGAGTGATAAGCTTAGCATTAGTAATATTTCAAGCTTTAGAGCTGCAACACCAAATGTTATTAATTCAACAACTATTGAAGTTAAAACATTTGAGGAATTAAAAACCGCAATTGATTTAGCACCTAAAGATGGAACGATTACTAAAATTATTATAAAAAATGATATTGATATTACGGAACAATTAAACATTCAAAAAGGACAAATTATTATTTTGCTTTCTGATATTGAACATCAAGCAGATGAGAAATGGGATCCAATTGAACAACCAGCTGATTTTGTTGCAGA
The DNA here is from genome assembly GCF_030812835.1 of Streptococcus moroccensis. Classification (GTDB taxonomy): domain Bacteria; phylum Bacillota; class Bacilli; order Lactobacillales; family Streptococcaceae; genus Streptococcus; species Streptococcus moroccensis. Next base: position 3,951 of record NZ_JAUSTM010000027.1, on the reverse strand, counting down.
AGGTGAAGAAAAACAACGTGAAGTAATTGAAGAAGCTCGTAAAAGAGCGGAAGAAGCAATAATTAAAGCAAAAGAGTCAATACCTGATGGATTAAAAGCTATCAGTTTAAAACGTAATGCTGAATTTAATAATAATTCTTTATTTAGCGTTAACGGTTCGTTAACTTTAGGAGATGAGAATCGTTTAATAAATATTGATGGAGCAAAAGTAGAAACTGCAATTGCGGGTAAAGGTATCTTATTTGATGTATATGGTAAACTAGTAATAAAAAATGCAATATTAACCGGTGTCAATAACCAACATGGTTATTCAGCGGCAGTGGTAGTTAATGAAAAGGCCTTACTTGAAATGAATGGTGGTCGTATCACTGATAATGAATCACGAGAACTAATTGATGGAGCGGGTTATCGTCCAAATTCCGCAGGTGGTGTATTTGTTAAATACGGCGGAACTTTTAATATGACGAATGGGATGATAGATAATAATACAGGCTTCTCTGGTGGTGTGCTTATTAATGATTTATTTGGAGCTGCCAATCGTATAGATAAAAGTATGCCTGCAACATTCAATATGTCCGGTGGACAAATTGTTAACAATAAAGCCGTTACAGGATTAGCGAACGGGGCTGGAGTTTCTGCCCAACCAATGTCTGTTGTGAACCTGACAGATGGAATCATTGCTGGTAATTTGTCATCAAATGCTGGTGGTGGTATAACTTCAACATCAGGTTATATTCAAAGTGATAATATATATGCGTGGAATAAAAGAGTTACAGTCGATAAAAATTATGAAAACTTTATAAAAAGTAATAAATCTGAATTGAATTTAAATGGCGGTGTAGTTTATAAAAATGAAGCTATTGTTGGTGGCGGTGTTTATGTTGATTCTTTAGATGCTCATTTTAATAAAACAATGTTATTAGATAATTATGCGAGAAATTTTGGCGGAGGTATCTATGTATCCTTACCTCCAGTGAAACAAACTTTGGAGAATTTATTAATAACAGAGAATACTGCAAGAGGTGGAGTGATTGATCAATTTGGAGGTGGTAATGGGGGCGGACTATGGAACTGTCCGACAGGTTTCATCCATATTGGTGATGGGCATACAATTTATATTTATAATAATGAATCAGCATCGAGTGGGAATGACATTACATTTGCTAAAAAAACTCAGTCATTTGTTATAAATGGAGTTAATATTCAAAATCAGTTTTATTCACATTTATCACCTGTTACAAAAGATAGAAATATTATTAAATATTTAGAAGATGGTAAAGAGGGGCAAAGTATCCCAGAAGAAATGTCCTATACAAATGATGTCATTCATTTAAGAAGTGCTTATAATGAAGCATTAGAATTAGAAGCTTGGAAAAATGCAACAACATTCATTTTAGGAAATAGTGCACGAAATGGTGGGGGTATCGGATCCAATGCCAACCTTGATACACCAGATGATGATGGAACATACAAAATAAAAATCGATAAAGTATGGGACGAGAATGTACCTAAAACAGATCGAAAAGCAGTCGAAATTGAAGTATATATTGTACCAATCGAAACAAATGCAGAAGACGTTAGAAATAATTATGCAACGGATGAAAAGATTGTAAAATATGGTGAAATTTCATTGAGTCCAGCAAACAACTGGGAAAGTTCATTTGAAAATGATTCATTCACAAAAGAAAATGCTGCAGTTATTAATGCAGTACCAATTTTAAAAGATGTTTACAATAAAGATAGGGGATTACCTTTTACGAAACAAGAGTTAGAAGCAAGAGGGTTAAAATATTTATTTATTGAAAAGGGTAATGAATATTTCTCAACGGTTACTGAGAAAGCTGAAACTAAAAAAACGGAAATTGGTCATTTAGAAATTGAACGTATTTTTAGTGATCAGTTCAAGAATTATGATAGTGGAAGAAAAAATATTTATCTTTATATAGAAGAAAATGGAAAAATTCAATATGTTACTTCTATGACGATGAGTCATGATGATGGATGGAATAAGACATTTTCTCATGAATTATTAGCTAATGAGATTACAAATTATTACTACTATGGTACCAATAAACCTTTTGTTGATTGGGGAGAAGCATGGGAGAATATCATAAATGGTTACCATCATATTGGTGATAACTATGTTGCTTTTTTACTTTCAAAGAATGAAGATGATACACTTTCACTTTACATGCCTGATTTTTGGACTAAGAAATATGATGAAAATAGTGGATTTGTTGCTAAACAACTAACCAATACAGAGGGGACTGTGACAGCTATTCATACGGTCACAGTAAATAATCAACTATATGGTAAATTGGATGTAGAAAAGGTTTGGGATACTCGCATTAATGATGAATTAATTCCAAAAGAAATAGAGGTATTTTTATTATTAAACGGGGAAAAAGTCATTAAGAAAAACGAACAAGGTGAAGATCTTTATGAAGTAGATGGTGATGGAATTAAGAAGCCAGTTTATGTATCGATTCTTTTAAATAAAGATAATAATTGGAAAGCTTCTTTTGATAAATTAAACCCAAATTTTATCAAAGAAAAACGATATTCTATAATAGAAGCAGAATCTAAAGTGTTCGTTTCATTTATTGAAGAAATTGAAGAAACTATTGAACCAAAAAAAACAAGTTTCAAAATTGATTTTTCGAATTTTTATTTAGATATTGAAGGAAGAAATATTTCGTTCAGCAAAAATGAATATTTTAGAGTGCCAAAATCAATTGACGAATTGGATGCTAAGGCAATTACTGTGAACATCATTTATGATAATGGTAATAATCCAGAGAAAGTAATTAAATCTGAAAAATTATCATGGACGGCTTCACCACATCCGGTATTTGCTGATCAAATGTATTATGAATTAAGAGGTGTTGATGTTTCTATTGATGAATTGAATCTTATTAATAATACGTTACCTATCGATTATTATTTTGATGCAACAAATGCAAAGGCACAAACTACAGGTAATACAGAATATAATTTTTATATTAGAAAAGATGAAAATGGAAACTACAAACTATTCCTACCATATTTATTAGTTGAGGGTATTCCAAATAAAGTATTTGTTGTTAAAGATACTGTTCTAGTAAATAACCTTTATAAAGAATTAGATCATCTTACGTTAAGCAGTAATTCAGATGATAGCACAGACAAAGATGATGTGATAGCTCCAAAAATGTCATACAAAATAACAAATTACGAATTCAAACATGAAATAGAATTTGAAAAAATTTGGCAAATAGTAGAGAATGAAGCTAACGATTATAATCTTGAAGTCGTAGTGTTAATGGGAAATGACGAGATTGTGAAATTTACATTAACAAAAAACAATACAAAAGCTATCTCTGAATTATTAAGCGGTTATGGTAAACTTGGAAAATATCAAATAAAAGAGCTTAACTTAGTGAATAAAAAAGATGAGGAAGTAGTTGCAAAATTCAAAGAAACAAATCGTAAATTAACTTATCAACTTGTCAGCTCATCTAAGTTAGACTTAGTAATTGATAATCGTACTGTAACACCAATTGAATTGAAAAAAGTAGTAGAAGGGAATGAGATTAGTACTTGGATTTACAATGATAATGTATCCAAAGAAGATCTACAAAATAATCCTGATTTATTATTACTTGAAAAAGTATTAAAAGGCGAATACCGATATGAGTTATATGAATTAAAAGAAGACGAAAAACCAATAATCAAGATTATTAATCAAGATGATGGTTCCTATGTGATTTCATATCCTGTTAAAGTTAATAATGAATTATTATCATTAAATGAGCGCTTAACAGTAACTGCTACTAACACGCAATTGATTGACATGAAAGTTGAAAAAATATGGGAGAATGGCCCAGCGAAGAAACCGGACATTGAGATTGAATTATGGCGTAACGATGAATTGGTGGACACCATTACATTAAAAGATGGGGAATTAAGCTA
>NZ_JAUSTM010000026.1 GCF_030812835.1 Streptococcus moroccensis | reverse complement strand
CAGCGACTTTAGGCGGTGCTGAACACGAGTATACCATTAAAGAAGTTGGAGAAGAAGAAGGTTCCATCCAAGTCAATGGCACCTGGTATGGCGTTAACTATGGTGGTACGATGACAGATGTCTTGACAGTCACTAACAAAGCGAAGGTTCCACTGACCCCACTGATTCCTCCAACACGGACGCTTAAGGTGAGTAAGATTTGGAGTGGAATAGATGGAAAAGCCATAGACGGACCAGTCGATGCCATCACAGTAGAGCTCTTTAAAGATGGTCAAACCACTGGTGCAACGCTTGAGCTGACCGCTGCTAATGGATGGACCTCTCAGTTTACGAACTTGCCAGTCTCAGCAACTTTAGGTGGTACTGAACACGAGTATACCATTAAAGAAGTTGGAGAAGAAGAAGGCTCCATCAAAGTTGGTGGAAGACATTATCAAGTATCATATAAGGGTCATATGGATGAAGGATTTATTGTTGCTAATAAAGAAATAGTAACGATGCCCCCGTTGCCTAATGGAGATTATAACCAAAAAACTCATGTGGAAAAAACAGATAGTTATTTATCACGAAAGGCAAATAAGAAAAGAGCGCAGGATGAAGTTATCCTACCAAAAACAGGTGATACGGGTAGCTGCCTTCTGTACGTAGTTTTATTGTTGATATTTGGACTTATAATAGTAATTATTGGATATAGATTCAACAATTACAATAATTAAAATACAGATTTCTACACTCAAAAAGGCTCTATGGAGATAAAGATGACATTGCACTTGATAAGTTAAGTGTAAAAGAATATGAAGATCCATTCTCAGATGGAGGTTTTAGAACACGATAAAAGCCCGTTGTTACGGGCACTAATCAAGTCATAAAAGCATAAGCTGAACGTCAGTTCAGCGAGCGTCTCTACACGCCGCTGGAGTCTAACGGCTTATAGCCGGTGTACAAGCCACCTGTTTTCACGGGTGGTTTTGACTGTTACAAAGGCTCAAATTGGGCATCAAACGACTGTAATGATGCATTTCTGGATGCGGTGACGGTCCATTTTAGTGATACGGATATGGAGGTTGAAGATCTCAAATTCATCCCCTTCACTTGGGATTTGGTTGATTTTCTCAAGTATCCAACCGTTCATCGTGGTCGATTGGTACTCATCTTCGATGCCAAATTCTTCAAGGACCCGATCAGCATCAGCATAGCCCATAACCAGGTATTCTGAGGGTTTCAATTCATGAAACTCATGAACAATCTCATCATGCTCATCCCAAATTTCACCGACAAGTTCCTCTAAGATATCCTCCATGGTGACAATACCATCTGTGCCACCGTACTCATTGGTAACCACGGCGATATGGATTTTTTTCTGTTGAAGGGTGTTTAGGAGGTCGTTAATTGGCGTTGTGGTGGTGACATGAACAACATCTGATATAATTTCGTCGATGTGATTCTTTCCTTGGACGACCATTTGAAAGAAATCGCGCAAGTGAATGGTCCCGATGATGTGATCGATTGATTCTTTGTAGACGGGGAGGCGGGAGTAACCAGAGTCAAGAAAGGCCTTGGTGATATCATCCTTACTGGCTTCGATGGACACTGCCTGAAGATCAACCCGGGAGGTTAGGATATCGGCGACCCTGTTGTCATTAAACTCAATAACGCTGTCAATCAAATCCTTGTCTTCCTGGGTGATGGCGCCTTCTTGATGGGCTTCGTCCACCAGGGTCATTAACTCCTCTTCGGTAATGGACTGGCTATCTTTTGTCTGAAAAACATTTTGGAGGAGGATATTCCAACCACTGAAAAAGAGATTGATTGGTTTAAAGAGGATGAGAAGGAGGCGAATAATGGGGGCAACTGCCATGGCAAAAGCTTCAGGAGATTGTTTGGCCAGGGTCTTAGGAGTGACTTCCGAAAAGATAAGGACCAAGATTGTAATGACAATGGTCGACACAGTTACCCCGATGTCTCCAAGCAGAGCAATGAAAAAAACAGTAGCCAAAGACGACATGGCAATATTGACAATGTTGTTGCCGACCAAGATGGTCGAGAGAACAGTGTCGTATTTCTGAGCCAGATCAAGGGTTAGCTGAGCTCGTTTAGAGCCTTCCTCAGCCATATTTTTCAACCGTATCCGGTTTAATGATGAAAAAGCGGTCTCTGTGGCAGAGAAAAATGCCGAGAGCCCCATCAATCCGATAATCGAAACTATCAGCAAGGAATTGCTGTCGTCCATGAAAAACTCCTTCTAATCAAAAAAGGGCTGATCCCTTTAAATACTCTGATAATCCTATCCATTGTACCAAAGATTAAGAGTCAAGGCAATTGATTGGACGGGATAGTCGTGTATCGTAAGGAATCTATTGGTCATCTGCTCATTCTGCTCAGAATTCGAGTGCCATTTCGTAAATCTGACCAGACTTTACTCGCCTAGGGGCCTTATTTTTGGTAAAATAAAAGGGAATGAAAAAGCCAGTGATCTTATTGAAAGAACTTAAGAAATGAGACGCTTTGGATAACAACCATAGACGGTAGTGATTGAATCGGAAAATCGATCGTTCTATCTCAGGTTGCATCGTTTGGTTTCATTTGATTATCGAGCACTAGTGGCAGAATAAAACAGTTTTGCTAGCCAATTGCTGCGTTCGACTAGGATGGCAATTTTTATACGGACATAAACCCATGGAGGATTAAATGATTAAATTAATAGCGATTGATATGGACGGGACCCTGTTAAACAGCCAAAAAGAAGTTCCAAAGGAAAACATTGCTGCTCTTCACCAGGCTGTTGAAAAAGGGGTAAAAGTAGTTATCTGTACGGGACGTCCAAAGTCAGGGGTGGTTTCCATTTTTGACCAACTAGGGCTTGACGGGGAAGAAGAATATGCTATCTTAGACAATGGCTGTACGATCTATAAAACCAAGGATTGGTCGCTCTTAGCCCACCAGTCGCTCAGTCAAGAGGACATGGCGCTACTTGCAGAGAGTGGCAAGGATTATCCAGACATCTCCGTGACCTACTTTGATTCCGACCATTATTATATCCTAGGTGAGGATGTCCCAGAACTGGTGACTTACGATGCTGCTTTGGTCTTTACCACACCGACGCCGACAACTTTAGAACACGTGCAAAACAGCTCCATTCCGATCTTCCAGGGCATGTTTATGGGGGAAGCACCAGCCTTGGACCGCTTCCAGGAGGAGCAGGGGGACAAGCTCAGTCAACACTTCTCGACGGTGCGCAGCCAATCTTACATCTACGAGGCCATGCCAAAGGGGACGACTAAGGCCAGTGCCTTAGCCAGACTGGCAGAGACGCTTGGTCTAGAGGCAGAGGAAGTCATGGCTATTGGAGATGCAGCTAATGACCTTGAAATGTTGTCCTTTGCAGGGGTTAGTGTGGCCATGGGCAATGCTAGTGAAGAGGTTAAGGCTATCTGTGACCACGTGACCGCAAGCAATGACGAAGCCGGTGTGGCGCGTGCGATTGAGGAGTTGGTGTTGGCTGCGGAAAATCATTAGACAAATCAGGGGCTTTTTGTTACAATAGCTCTAGAAAGAATCTCTACCGTAATGCGGTCGTAGCGAATCTGGGGTGGTGGGAGCCAGGTCGAGCAGGGGATGAGTGGCGCTTTCGGGATTTTTACAAATATAAATGAAGTCATAAATAAGGGTGGAACCGCGTTTCAGACGCCCCTTTGCCAGGTGCAAAGGAGGGTGTCGGGAGGCGGTTCTTTTGCATCGACTGCCAACCATCTGGTGGAAAAGCGTGAGTGAACAAAGCGTTTATCCTGTCGACAACACGAATCGTTTACAGTGTAAGTAGCAGTAATATCCTGTCACTCGAACTACTATAGGATCATTGCTAGGAGCAATAAAACTAAACCAGACTAATGTGTCTGTGCTAGCAATGTTGGCTACCAATAAGGCATGACGTCAGAAAACATTAAGAAAGAGGGAAATAATGAGTAAAAAACTTACTTTCCAGGAAATCATTTTAACCTTGCAACAATACTGGAATGACCAAGGCTGTATGCTAATGCAGGCCTATGACACGGAAAAAGGGGCGGGAACGATGAGCCCTTATACTTTCTTGCGGGCTATCGGGCCTGAGCCATGGAATGCGGCCTATGTGGAGCCGTCTCGCCGTCCAGCAGATGGCCGTTACGGGGAGAATCCTAACCGCCTTTACCAACACCATCAATTCCAAGTAGTCATGAAGCCTAGCCCAAGCAATATCCAAGAGCTCTATTTGGAGTCCCTCGAAAAGCTTGGGATTAACCCACTCGAGCACGATATTCGCTTTGTTGAGGATAACTGGGAAAACCCTTCAACAGGTTCAGCGGGTCTAGGTTGGGAAGTGTGGCTTGACGGGATGGAAATCACACAGTTCACCTACTTCCAGCAGGTCGGTGGCCTTGAGACTGGCCCTGTTACCGCTGAGGTGACCTATGGTTTGGAGCGTCTTGCTTCTTACATCCAGGAAGTAGATTCGGTTTACGATATCGAGTGGGCGCCTGGCGTTAAGTACGGTGAGATCTTCCTTCAGCCAGAGTACGAGCATTCTAAGTACAGCTTTGAAGTGTCTGACCAGGACATGCTCCTTGAGAACTTCGAGAAGTTTGAAAAAGAAGCTAGCCGTGCCCTCGAAGAGGGTCTGGTGCACCCTGCCTTTGACTATGTCCTCAAGTGTTCTCATACCTTTAACCTCTTGGATGCGCGCGGAGCGGTTTCCGTGACCGAAAGAGCAGGTTATATCGCCCGCATCCGTAATTTGGCTCGCGTTGTCGCAAAGACCTTTGTTGCAGAGCGTAAAAAATTGGGTTACCCACTTCTTGATGAAGCAACCCGTGCAGAACTCTTAAAAGAGGAGGAGGCTTAAGATGACAAAAAACTTATTGATTGAACTTGGCTTGGAAGAAATGCCAGCCTACATTGTCACCCCTGCTATGGAGCAGTTGCGTGACCGCTTGATTGCCTTTTTAAAAGACAGTCGCTTGAGCTTTGAACGTGTCGAAGCCTTCTCGACACCGCGCCGTCTAGCGGTCCGAGTCTCAGAGCTGGCCGACAAGCAAGACGATTTGACCGAGGACTTCAAAGGTCCGGCTAAGAAGATTGCCCTTGACGCTGACGGCAACTTCACTAAGGCAGCAGAAGGTTTTGTCCGTGGTAAAGGCTTAACCACAGACGCCATTACCTTCCGCGAAGTCAACGGCGAAGAGTACGTCTACGTGACAAAGGAAGAAGCTGGTCAGCCAGTGGAGGCTGTCCTTGCAGGAGTGGCAGATGTGCTCAAGAGCATGACCTTTCCTGTCAGCATGCACTGGGCAGGCAATAGCTTTGAGTATGTTCGTCCAGTCCACACCTTAGCCGTTCTTCTGGATGATCAGGCCTTAGCCCTTGATTTCTTAGACATCAGTGCTAGCCGTGTGAGCCGTGGGCACCGTTTCTTGGGTCAAGAGATTGAGCTGACCTCCGCAGACAGCTACGAAGACCAACTCCGTGAGGTCTATGTTATTGCAAATCCTAATGAGCGGGAAAACATGATTATTGAGCAAATTCGTGCCATCGAAGCGTCACATGATGTTAAGGTCGAAATTGACGAAGACCTCCTCAGCGAAGTCTTGAACCTGGTGGAATACCCGACAGCTTTCCTTGGCCAATTTGACGAACGCTATTTGGCGGTTCCAGAGGAAGTTTTAGTGACTTCCATGAAGAACCACCAACGCTATTTCGTCGTGCGTGACGCAGAGGGTAAACTCTTGCCTTACTTCGTTTCTGTCCGTAACGGGAACGATCAGCATTTGGACAATGTGGTTAAGGGGAATCAGAAAGTTCTCGTAGCGCGTCTGGAAGACGCGGAATTCTTCTGGCGTGAAGACCAAAAACTTCACATTTCAGATTTGGTTGCTAAATTGCAAAACGTGAACTTCCATGAAAAAATCGGTTCTCTCACAGAGCATATGGCACGCACCAAGGCTGTCGCTCAAGTACTGGTGGACATGGCAGGTGTATCAGCAGAAGACGCAGCCAGCATTGAGCGTGCCGCAGACATCTACAAGTTTGACCTCTTGACTGGCATGGTGGGAGAGTTCGATGAGCTTCAAGGTGTTCTCGGTGAGAAATATGCTCGCTTAGCCGGCGAATCAGAGGCTGTTTCAGTGGCTATCCGTGAACACTACATGCCGACCTCTGCTGATGGGGACTTGCCTGATACTGTACCAGGGGCTATCCTAGCCATTGCCGATAAGCTGGATACCCTTCTCAGCTTCTTTAGCGTAGGCCTTATCCCTTCCGGATCTAATGACCCGTATGCCCTTCGCCGTGCAACAGCTGGTATCGTCCGTATCCTGGATAAGTTTGGCTGGAACCTCTCGCTCAATGACTTGGTTGACTGCCTCTTTGCCCTAAACCTTGAAAGTCTCAGCTATGCCAACCAAACAGAAGTCATGGCCTTCTTCAAGGCCCGTATTGAGAAGATGTTTGACACCGCTGTGCCAAAAGACATTGTGACAGCCGTCCTAGCCAGCAACAACTTTGTGGTTCGTGATTTGATCGAATCTGGTAACGCCCTGCTAGAAGCCAGCAAGGCTGATAGCTACAAGGCTTCTGTTGAGAGCTTGGCCCGTGTCTTCAACCTAGCGGAAAAAGCTGACGCTACGGTGTCTGTAGACACCAATCTCTTTGAAAACGCGCATGAGAAAGCTCTGTATGATGCTGTAGAAAACTTAGAACTTTCAGGCTCAGCAGAGGAGCAAGTATCAGCCCTCTTTGCCCTTAGCCCAGCCATCAACGCCTTCTTTGACAATACCATGGTTATGGTGGACAACGAAGCGGTCAAAGGCAATCGCCTTGCCCTGCTTGCTAATCTAACAGCTAAGGCCAGCCAAGTGGCCCAGTTCAACCAGCTGAACACCAAATAGGAGGGGTTATGGAACAAGCTAAGATCGATCGTATCAATGAGCTGGCCCGCAAGAAAAAAGCGGAGGGCTTAACGCCAGAGGAGCTAGCAGAGCAAGCCAAACTCAGAGAAGAGTACATTGAAGGTTACCGACGCTCTGTCCGTCACCATCTTGAAGGCATCAAGGTGGTTGATGAGGAAGGTAACGACATTACTCCAGAAAAACTCAAAGAAATCCAACGCCAAAAAGGCCTTCATGGCAGAAGACTTGGGGATAATTCGTAAGACCATCATCTAATAGCTATAGATAAGCAGTGTTGACTTAGGTTAGATGGATGTGGATGAAGAGGAACTGAAGGTCTTGCAATCGGGTTAGCCATCTCTCTATGTGATGACCAATAAAACTAAAACACACCCACCATGAGTTGATTATCTCATGGTGGGTGTGTTTTATTGAGAGGTTTCCTAAAGAATGCCAATCAATCTCTTAAAAGATGATTTGACATCAATACTTTAGTCGTTATCGGCTGGCGGATTCGTTGGAGTACCATTAGTTGAATCATCATTGGATGGAGGAGTAGCTTCCTCATTTGTTTCTTGAGTTGATGATGATTCTGTAGATTCTTCCTCTGACTCACTAGTTTCTTCTGTCGTCGAGTAAGTGTAAGTAATCCTAGCCCCCTCTTTGTAGATATAGGAACCGTAGCGGTAGAGACCATCAGGCATCACCCAATTCGTAGAACCACTTCCTGTTGTTTCATAGAGGTAAAGCATCATATTGCGATAAACATCTGTTGCAACATAGAGGCTCGAGTCTAAAATTGGAACCATACGATTCTTATAGCCTGTCCAAACGGCCATCGCGTACTGGCTATTGTATCCGACGAAGCTCTCATCTGGAGCGACAATGCTGGAGGTGTAAATAGGATAGTTTTGAGCTAGTTCTTCGATTTCGTCGTCAGTGTAGTTAGACGTTCCTGTCTTACCTGCTTGGTAGAGGCCACGAATGGTCGCATTGCTACCAGCACCATAGTTGAGAACCGTCTTCATCATTTCTGTCATCATGTAGGCTGTCGTTGCCTTCATGGCCTGACTGCCTTCTGGCTCATAGGAGACCTCAGTTTCGTCACTAAAGACGATTTTGTTAACATATTGAGGTTCATAGTAGATACCACCATTAGAGAAGGCGGCATAGGCAGCAGCCATTTTTTCAGAACTGGCGCCATACTCTGTACTTGAAACACTAGTTGCAGACGAGATGGCATTAGAGTAGAACATCTCTGGGTAGTTGATCCCTAAACCATTCAAGAATTTCAAAGAATTTTTAAGGCCAACAGCTTCAAGGGATTTAACAGCAGGAACGTTACGAGAGTACATGATGGCATCTTGGATGGTCATGTAGCCATAATAGCTCTTGTCCCAGTTGTTGACTGGAGTTGTTGTCCCTGGGTAATTGTAAGGAGCGTCGTTAATAGGGTCTGCAGTCGTATTATATATACCTGCTTCGATCGCTGGAGCGTAATCTGTGATGGGTTTCATGGTTGATCCCCAGTCACGATTGGTTTCAACAGCCTGGTTAGTGCCTAGAGAAGTAGCTTCTGTTTGATGGCGAGACCCTAATTGGGCGATGACTTTACCATTAGTCACATCAATAACGGTAGAGGCAACTTGAAGTTCAGTATCGGGATAATTGACGTAGGCATCTGAGTGATAGATATCCCAAAGGCGCTGTTGGGCAGCTGTGTTGACATTGGTATAGACATGGAGGCCAGCATCGATCAAATTGTAGCCTGTCTTTTCTTGAACTTCTTCAATGACTTCCTTGATATAGTTATCCATGTATGCTGGGTAACTGGAGCTTGATGTCAGAGGAAGAAGGCCATCTTCGATTGGCGTTGCAACAGCTTCATCATAGGCTGCTTGATCGATATAATCGTGGCGCAGCATTTGGCTCAAAACAATATCTCTACGGTATTTTGCGGCTTCTGGAGCGGTATAAGGATCGTACTGGTTTGGCGCCTGTGGCATCCCTGCCAGAAGGGCTAATTGAGCTAGTGATAAGGAACTGAGGTCCTTCCCATAATAAGAATTGGCAGCTGTCTGCATCCCATAGTTACCATTAGCCATATAGACTTTGTTAACATAGTAGGTGAGGATTTCTTCTTTGGTATTTCGACGTTCAAGTTGAAGGGATAGCCAAGCCTCCTGAGCCTTTCGTTTAAGGGTTTGGTGCTCTTGAGAGGTTGAAAAGAAGGAGAGTTTAATGAACTGTTGGGTTAGAGTTGAACCACCCTGCGTACTAGAGGAAGTAAGGTTGTTCCAAACCGCACCTAGAATACGAACGACATCGACACCGCGATGATCATAAAAGCGGTGGTCTTCGATAGCAACAATGGCATTGGCCAAATCAATGGGAATATCCTCGGTATCTGCATTGGTCCTTTTTTCAGAACCCAAATCAGCAATGAGGTTGTTATCGGCATCATAAATCAAACTGGATGCTGTTGCTGTTAAGGATTCTTCGGTTAAGTCAGGTGCAGTCGCTGCATAGTAAAGAAAGAGTGAGGCACCAAACAAAAAGAGGGCAACAAAGAGTCCTAATAAGACATTGACCAAAATAATGAGGGCTCTTTTAAGAGGATTTTTGGTGTCAGTCATCTCTTTAAACCGTTTTTGGAAGTTGGAGAAATTAGCAGTCGGTTTTTTCATAAATCTTAGTTACCACCTATCAAATACTTGTCAACCACATCGAGGTATGGAATACTGGGATGACTTTGAAGCGGTATTTCAAAGCCGTGTTCACGAATGTAGGATAAAGGCATAGACTTACCTCCTTGATCAATCTGGTAAAAGGAGATGAGAGGCTCCGCAGGGAGGAGGTAAGTTTCTTGGAGAGTTGAAAAATGAAGGAGGACAAAGCAGATGCCTTGTTGCTTGAGAACATTTTCCATATGGATAATCTGGTGCGCATGGAAATTTTTTAAGGGCATGGAACTGGTTTGCCGGGTTTCCTTGGCTTCAAAATCAATGTAATACCCCTTATAAACACCAGAGTAGTCCGTGGTAGAAGCTTGTCTAAAATAAGCTTCTACAATTTTAGCGCGACTGCGTCGAGGATAATCGACCTTCACAATCTGAACTGGCGTCGGTTTTTTATGGATGACAGCTATATTTCTGGATAAATAATAACTGTTGCTGTCGTTGATTAAGGTTTCAAAGCGCATGCCACGATTAGCGAAATCGATGGAAGGTGTTTTTAAGCGAGGAGCCTTAGATATACTAACACGTTTAGCGTTGGGATAGTTGACCATAAAGCTCCTTCCTGATAAAATAACATCACCATATTATACCATAAAGAAATTGAGAATGCTTGTGGCGGGGGTTAAGGTATTGCGTTTATTACTATCAGGTTACAGACATACGGACCTAGGACTTTTTAATGAAAAAGACCCCAGGGTTCTCGTGATTAAAGAAGCAATCAAACGGGATTTGATGCATTTCTTAGACGATGGATTGGAGTGGCTCATTTTCACTGGGAATCTTGGATTTGAGTACTGGGTTTTAGAAGAAGCCTTGAGGCTTAAGGAAGCCTATGATTTACAGCTGGCCTGTATTTTTCCGTTTGAGACACATGGAGAGAATTGGTCTGACCAGAACCAAGAGAAACTGGCCAAATTTAAGACCTTGGATTTTGTGACGGCTGCCTATAAACGCTATGAAAATCCAGGCCAGTTTCGAGATTACAATACTTTTTTGATCGATCATACGGATGGAGCTTATCTTTTTTACGACCCTGAAAATGAGACCAATTTGAAATATTTGTATGAAAAATTGCATACGCAAGACAATTATTTTTTGAAATTATTACGTTTTGATGACCTCAATGAGATTGCCGAAAACTTTTCAGATTTTGATAGATAATACTTGCTTTTTATGGCGAAAATCATCTATAATAAAAGGTAATAGTAACGATGAGACGGAGAGAGACATGGCAGGTATTAAGTTTACGACAAAAGATATTTTTGAACAGGAATTCAAAATTTCGATGAGAGGCTATAACAAAGAGGAAGTTGATGAGTTTTTAGACGATATCATGAAAGATTATGACGTCTATGAAGCTAAAATCAAAGAACTTAAGGCTGAAGTGTCGCGTCTTAGAAATCAAGGAAGCAAGACTGCTTCGAGCATGCTTAATCCAGAACCAATTCCAGAACGTCCTGAGTTTGCGCGGGCCTCGACGGCCACTAATTTTGATATTCTGAAACGGATTAATCGCTTGGAAAAAGAAGTTTTTGGCAAGCAAATTAGCGAAGACTAATCAACCACCATGCAATTTTTGGATAATCGCGCAGGTATTCTTACCTGTGAGGAAAGTCCATGCTAGCACTGGCTGTGATGCCGGTAGTGTTTGTGCTAGGCGAAACGATAAGCCTAGGCACGCCTTGTGCGTGACGGCGGTCAAACGGGCTAAGTCCTTGGATATGCTCTACTAGGCCTGAAAGTGCCACAGTGACGGAGTTTTTGGGGAAACCCAAAAAGTGGAACGCGGTAAACCCCTCAAGCTAGCAACCCAAACTTTGGTCGGGGCATGGGATAGGCAGAAGAAAGAATGGCTATCCTGACTGTGAGAACAGTAGACAGATGATTATCGAAGGAGCTGATACCTAGTCAGTTCTGGAACAAAACATGGCTTATAGAAGATTGCATATAGGTCGAGGCTGAGGCAGTGCCTCGGTCTCGTTTTTTCTCAAATGAGCATCAATAGAAAGAGACTATGAAAGAACAATTTAATTTAATCGCAACCGCAGCAGCCGGCTTAGAAGCAATCGTTGGGCGTGAACTCAAGGATTTAGGCTACCAAACTCAGGTTGAAAATGGCCGCGTGCGCTTTACAGGAAAGGCCGAGGATATTATAAAAACCAACCTTTGGTTGCGAGCAGCAGACCGCATAAAGATTGTGGTCGGTGAATTTCCAGCCCATACCTTTGAGGAGCTTTTTCAGGGGGTGTTTGGCCTTGATTGGGAAAACTATCTGCCATTAGGGGCAAAGTTCCCCATAGCAAAGGCCAAGTGTGTCAAGTCCAAATTGCATAATGAACCATCTGTTCAGGCCATTTCTAAAAAAGCTGTGGTCAAAAAATTACAAAAGCACTTCCATCGACCAGAAGGTGTGCCTCTCCAGGAAGTGGGGGCAGAATTTAAAATCGAAGTGTCCATTCTGAAAGACCGTGCGACCGTGATGATTGACACAACGGGTTCAAGCTTATTTAAGCGAGGCTACCGGACAGAAAAAGGTGGTGCTCCTATCAAGGAAAATATGGCTGCGGCTATTTTAATGCTATCAAACTGGTATCCAGATAAGCCCTTGATTGACCCGACTTGCGGATCTGGTACGTTTTGTATCGAAGCTGCTATGATTGGTCAAAAGAGAGCTCCTGGTTTATACAGGGAGTTTGCCTATGAAGCCTGGCCGTGGATGGCTAATGACCTCATCGCAAAAGCCCGACAGGAGGCAAAGGATAGCATTGATGAAACAGTTGTCTTAGATATTTCAGGCTATGATATCGACGGGCGTATGATTGAAATTGCTAAGAAAAATGCTGAAAAGGCTGGACTCAAAAATGTCATCGAATTTAAACAAATGCGTCTTCAGGACCTAAAAACCGATAAAATCAACGGTGTTATCATCTCAAACCCTCCTTACGGGGAGCGATTGCTAGATGACAAGGCAGTCGATATTTTGTATAATGAGATGGGAAAAACCTTTAGACCGCTTAAAACCTGGTCCAAATTTATCTTGACCAGCGATGAAGGGTTTGAAACCAAGTACCAGCAAGTTGCTGACAAAAAACGGAAATTATATAATGGAACCTTAAAAGTTGACCTTTATCAATTTTTTGGGGAGCGTGTCAAACGTCACGCCTAGGAGAAGGAGAACAAGATGTCTGATAAAATGAATCCAAATCTGCCTGAAGATGAAGAGCGTATCCTTGATTTAGAAACAGCTAAGGAAATGACGGTCGAGGAGGCTGCCAAAACTCAGGGGGAGATCGAAGCAGGAGTCAAAGAAGATGATGGCTTACTAGACCGCTATATTAAGCAGCACCGTGACCAAATCGAAGCAGATAAATTTGAAACGAAAAAAATCCGTGAAGAAGAATTAGCCCCTTTGGGGAATTTGGATGATGGCGAAAGCCTCGATGAGACTAAAGCAGTGCCAGTTGCACCTGTCGCTCCCGGTTCAGCAGAAGCTACCAAGGACACCACTGTTGCAGCGGCAACTTCAGCAACTCCTTTGCGGGAGGAGAGTTTTGACGACTTTCCAGAAGATGAACGTTATTTAGCAGATGAGCGTGCGGAAAAACGTCGTAAAATGATTGGCCTCTTGTTGGCTGGTTTAGCCATTATCGGAATAGCCTTTACCCTTTACAGTCAGCGTCAAGCCTTATCTGGTCTTTTCGGAGGTAGCAGTTCGTCTAGCGCATCATCGAGTTCTAGCGCTTCAAGTAGTAAAGCCTCATCTTCTTCGGATACGGAGGAAGAGTCAGCCCCTTTAAAAGCCTTCAATGAACTCTATGCTAGCTTTTATACAGATGAGTCGCAGGCTTCTCTTAAAAATGACAGTTTTGAACAATTGTCAGCCTTAGAGACAGCCCTTGCAACTTTGGAAGGAACGGATGAGTATGATGCGGCCAAGGCGAAATTTGATTCCCTTAAAGCTGCCATTGAAGCTACCCAGACTCTCAATGCTCAGTTTGACAAACCTGTCTTGGTAAACGGTGAAATTGACACGACTGCGACTGCTAATCCGGGTGTCGAATTGGCGGCTCCTTCAACAGGTATTTCTTCTGTTGATGCTGCATTGGCAGCAGCAGTGAATTTTGGTCGTTCACAACAAGAAAGTGCGGCAGCTGGTTCTGCAGTCGCTGCACCTGCAGCGGGGAATTCGGGTGTTGCTGAAGTTGCTACACCAGCTCCTGCTGCCTCAGAACCTTCGACGTCAAATACGGTAACCCTAACCAATGGCATCACCCTAGATTACGGAAAACGTGTTGTTTATGGAGATGATCAAGTCGCTCTAAAACGAGACGTCACTCGAGTGCCCTATAACGATGAGCTTATTGCGGATGCCTCTAATGAAGCTTGGATTTTTAATCCAGGAATATTAGAAAAAATCATTGCGACCTCTAATCAGAGGGGCTACTTCTCTGGCAATGAATTTATCCTTGAAAAGGTAAATATCATTAATGGCAATGGCTATTACAACATGTTTAGAACAGATGGTACCTACCTCTTTTCTATCAATGCTAAGACCGGCTACTTCTTTGGAAATGGTTCAGGTCGTAAGGCCGATTACTAATTCGGATTTATCATAACAAACAAGCCCGGGACAACAGTCTCAGGCTTGTTTTCATATAGGCTTCAACAAGGTTGGGAGTAGGCGGAGCGTTCAAAAATGTAGGGCAGGTTTTGAGACAGACAATAAAGCAAAAGATACTTACATTATGTCACCCCAGAAAAGGCAATCAAAACAAGGCACTCGTATAAACCTGATCCATACAAAGGGCAGTAGGTTTCCTGCTCTCTCCTTTTTTGGTTGCAATTTAGGCCATCAGCCTTATGTTAACTTAATTTTGATAAACCATCGAAGCGGTCGAATGTTTGGTTGTCAGTAACGGCTACAATTCGTTCTTCTGTCTTAAAAACATATTCGGGTGAAATGGAGGTATTGATTTTAGCAGCATTGAAGGGACGGTAGCCGATCAAGTTAATCTGATATTTTTGCCTAAGTGGGACATCGATGAGTTTCTTGCCAATCCATTTTTCAGGTGGTAAAAATTCAACCAAACTCAAATTCTTATCAATTGGAACAATTCCAGTAGCATTGGTAAAGAGTACTTGCTTGGCAATGGCTGTTCCCATCTCTTTTTCGGGTGTGATGACTTGGTCTGCTCCGACCTTTAATAGCACTTTGGCAACCATTTCACTAGTAGCCTTAGCCACAACTTCCTCAACCCCAAGGGATTTGCAATGCATAATCGCAAGGACACTGGCTTCAATGCTAGAGCCTGTTGCCACGACGACAGCATCACAAACGTCAATACCTGCAGCTTGCAAAAGGTCAAAGTCGGTAATATCGCCAATAACTCCCTGAGTCAAATGCTGAGATACAGCATTAATGTGCGTTTCACGGTTGTCAATTGCAATGATATCGCAATCATAATTTTTTAGGGTATCCACAATGCTGCTTCCAAAAATGCCTAAGCCGAGAATACCAATAGTACGTTTTGCCATAATGTCTCCTTTACAGGTTGTTCATGATAAAAATGGGTTGAATTGCCACATAAGGCGTTGCCGAATGAATAGACTGTTGACGGTCCCTTTTCAGTTTTACTTAGCCGACAAAGAGGTCAGATTTTGCATAGTGAAGGGTTTGTTGCTTGCTAGGTTTTCGTCTATTGAGCCCTGTAATAATCGTAATAGGACCAATGCGACCGATAAACATGAGGGCCATGATTAAAAATAGACTGACAGGCTGCAAACTTCCAGTCAAGTTGGCGGATACCCCGACAGTCGCTAATGCTGACATCACTTCATAAACTAGATAGATAAAATCAACATCAGGTTCCAAGAGGGTCAACAGTAGAAGCGCTACAACAAAGGTCGCGATAAAGACGGTAAAGATTGCTAAGGCTTTTTGGACGACCTCAGGCGAAATGGTTCGCTTCTTGAAATTGGTGTGAGGTAGGCCCATGATTTGGCTTTTGACGAAGAAAACAGTCACGAGAAAGGTTGTAATTTTAATCCCCCCGGCTGTCCCTCCTGGAGCGCCACCCATCATCATTTGGACGATATAAATCAGCAAGGTAATGGGCTGAGCTTTGGTGTAATCAATCGTTGCAAACCCAGCCGTCCGCATACTGACTGTTTGAAACAAGCTGGTGAGTAACTGTTGGCCGAAGTTCAGCGAACCAATGGTATCAGGGTTTGTCATCTCTGTTAGGAAACTAAGGATGGTACCAACACTGAGAATAAGAAAAGTGAGGCTTAAAACAACCTTGGTGTGGAAGCGAAGGTTTTTCAAGCTCCGCCGATTCTTAGCTTGCGTGAGCAAGTCAAACCACACGGAGAACCCAATTCCCCCTGTCACGATGAGAAGGATGATGGTCACATTAACCAAGGGATCAGTAGTGTACTGCTGGAGACTTGTTGCTCCTAGATTATCAAACCCTGCATTACAAAAGGCAGAGATAGCCATGAAAATAGAGGTGAAGAGTCCTTTGGACCAGCCTAAACTTGGAACGAAACGAAAGCTCAATAAGAAAGCACCGATAGCCTCAAAGAGAAAGGTAAAGGTAAAGACTGCCTTAAGAAAGACAGTGAAATCAGGCACTTCATCGCGATTGAGGCTTTCTTGCAGGGTGGTGCGATCGTCATAGTTGAAGCGTTTATTGACATCCATGTAAAACAATCCTAAGAAACTGAGCACCCCCAAACCTCCGACCTGCATTAGGATCATGCAGACGACCTGGCCTAGGGTATTGTAGGTTTCTGAGACAGCCTGAGTTGAGAGTCCTGTTACGCAGACCATGGAAACTGTGGTAAAGAGATGGTCAAGATAGGTGGCCTCAGACGATGGCAATTGTAGGACTGGTAAATTCAAGATGGTCGAACCAATGACAATAACAGTCAAGAAAAAGAGCACGATCCTCCTTGCAGGAGATAAGTGCTTGTAAAAAATCTTCATGGGAAGGTACTTTCTAAATCATAATACTAGGCTTATTTTAACATAATTGAAACGGAAAACGGTAGAAAATCCCTTTATTTTTAGGAAAGAGACTCAAAATGGTAAGACCGTTGGTCTGTTAGACTGTCTTCTCGGTCTTAGGGCCTAGATAGCGATTTCCTCTCTCCTTGATGGCAAAAATAAAAAAAATTGTGGTACAATAGATAGGATATGACAGAGACTTTTAAACACTTGACAGTTTTACTGGAAGAAACCGTCGAGGGAATGGCGATTAAGCCTAATGGTATTTATGTAGATGCGACCTTGGGAGGAGCTGGACACAGTGAACTGATCTTGTCTAAACTCTCCTCTACAGGTCATCTTTATGCTTTTGACCAAGACCAAAAAGCGATCGATAATGCTCAAAGACGTCTAGCTCCCTATATCGAAAAGGGTCAGGTGACCTTTATCAAATCTAATTTTCGCTATTTAAGGGAAGAGTTGGCCAAGCATGGAGTTGAAGCCATTGACGGGATTTGTTATGACCTAGGAGTTTCAAGTCCTCAGTTGGATGAGCGCGAGAGAGGCTTTTCTTACAAGCAGGACGCTCCATTAGACATGCGGATGGACCAAAGTCAATCACTAACAGCCTACGACGTGGTTAACACCTATTCCTTTAATGACTTGGTCACTATTTTTTTCCGTTACGGAGAAGATAAATTTTCCAAGCAGATTGCCCGTAAAATTGAGCAAGCTAGAAGTCTCAAACCAATTGAGACGACAGGTGAATTGGCTGAACTGATCAAGTCCGCAAAACCTGCCAAGGAACTCAAGAAAAAGGGGCATCCGGCCAAGCAGATTTTTCAAGCTATCAGAATTGCTGTTAATGATGAGTTAGGAGCAGCAGAAGAATCGATCGCACAAGCGATTGAGCTCTTGACCATAGACGGTCAAATCGCCGTGATTACCTTTCATTCCTTGGAAGACCGGTTAACCAAACAGTTATTTAAAGAAAAAGCAACGGTAGACCTTCCTAAAGGGCTACCTGTTATTCCAGAAAACTTAAAACCAGAGCTGGAAATTCTTACCCGCAAACCGATTTTACCCAGTCATGAAGAATTAGCGAACAATAACCGTGCCCATTCTGCAAAACTTCGTGTGGCGCGCAGGGTGAGAAGACAACCTTAAAGGAGAAGATAATGCCTAAGGAAGATCAGAATCGTCAAGCGTTTGACCAACTCATTAGAGAACGTGTGAAGACTTTTACCCGAGTGGAGAAAGCTTTTTACGGTAGTATTGTCCTTACAGGAATTATTGTGGCTGTTAGTATTATTTACATGCAAACGAATCTATTGCAGGTTCAATCTGAAATGACTACCCTTAAGACACAGCTTGATGCCAAACAGTTAGAATACGATGAGGCTAAGCAAGCGAACAATGAATTGATGCGCTACAATCGACTGATGGAGATTGCCGAAGAGGCAGGGTTAACCTTGAATAAGGAGAGTACTGGCACACCGAGTGACTGATGTGTCGTCAAAAGGTATATGAGTAAACGTAGAAAAATTTTAGCTTATGCCCTATCAGATCGCAAAGGGCCACGCTATAATCGCAAAAAAGTCGGCTTATCCTTAAGTGTGCTGGCTGTTTTTCTCTTTTTGGTGTTCTTAATCAATTTCGCCATCATTTTAATTACAGGTAAAAAGTTTGGGCAAGACCTTAGGGCTTTGGCGGCGGATCGCCATCAGACCACTATGACGGTTCAAGCTCGTCGTGGAACGATTTATGACCGCAATGGGACAGTCATCGCAGAGGACTCGACCACCTACAGCATTTATGCCATTTTAAGCCATGAATATGTGTCAGCGACTGGTGAAAAACTCTATATTCAATCCGAACAGTTTGATGATGTGGCAACAATCTTATCTGAGAACTTAGGTATTGAAAGTGACTATATCAAAGAGCAACTCAAAAAAGAGAACCAGTACCAAGTATCCTTTGGGGCCCAGGGAAATAATATTTCCTATGGAACAAAGGTTGCCATTGAAACGGCTATGGCCGAAAAAGGGATTACGGGGATTGGCTTTACAGCTAGTCCAGGTCGTCTCTATCCGAATGGCGTTTTCGCCTCTCACCTTATCGGTTTAACCACTTTAAAAGACAATGACGATGGCAAGACCCAATCGCTCATCGGATCGACTGGTTTGGAGGAAAGTTTCGATAGCATCCTATCCGGTACAGATGGCATCATCACTTATGAGAAAACCGCTTCTGGCGTCATTAAACCAGGAACAGAAAGCATTACCCAGAAAAAAGTCGATGGTCAAGATGTCTACACAACCTTGTCTGAACCCCTACAGTCCTATCTGGAGACCAATATGGATATTTTCCAGAGCAAGGCTAACGGCGTCTTAGCCAGTGCGACCTTGGTTTCTGCGAAGACTGGTGAGATTCTGGCAACCACCCAACGGCCGACCTTTGATTCGGATACTAAAGAAGGTGTCTCAGACATAAAAGACTGGAATAGTGCGCTCTATCAAACACAATATGAACCAGGATCGACCATGAAGGTTATGACCCTGGCTTCAGCTATTGATAACGAGACCTTTGACCCGACCTATACCTATAGTACATCAGGCTATACTGTTATTGACACGACCATTAACGACTGGGATATTAACATGGGCTTGTCTACTGGAGGCTATCTCAACCTTGCTCAAGCCTTCGCGCACTCGTCAAACATCGGGATGGTTATTCTAGAGCAAAACATGGGAGATGAGACCTGGCTCAAGTACCTCTCTCAATTCGATTTCGGGCTACCGACTCGTTTTGGGATGCTCCATGAAACCTTTGGTTTGGTTAACTCGGACAACAAGGTAACCACAGCCATGTCAGCCTTCGGGCAAGGGATTTCTGTCACTCAAATTCAGATGTTAAAAGCCTTTTCTTCAGTTGCTAACGAAGGGGAGATGCTCACACCGAAAGTTGTATCAGCTCTCTATGACCCTAATACGGATTCAGCGCGAAAGGCACAGCCAGAAGTTTCAGGAAAACCCATTTCTGCTGATGCAGCCAACCAAACCCTTCAATACATGGTCACCGTTGGAACAGATCCTTATGTCGGAACGCTTTATTCTGGAGCTGTTGGTGGCTCAGTTATTCAAGTTAATGGTGTTCCTGCAGCTGTTAAGTCTGGTACCGCTGAGATTGCTAAGGCTGATGGCAGTGGCTATATTGAAGGTTCTGGCTCTAACAGTTTGCTTTACTCTGTTGTCGCCATGTACCCATCAGAAGACCCAGATTTCTACATGTATGTGACCATGCAGCAACCTGAAACCTGGGACATACTCTTTTGGATGGATGTTGTCAATCCAGTACTAAGCCAGGCCATGCTACTTAAAGATACCTTAGGCTTAACCGAACCAACGACTATCCTTGATAATGTTTCTGACGAGACAGCCTACAAGCTTCCAAATGTCATTGACCTTGCTCCTGGAAATGTTTCTGCGGAATTACGCCAACACTTGGTTCAACCAATCGTTGTTGGCTCAACCAATGAAATTAAAGATACCTCTGTCAAAATTGGTAGCAATCTGACTGCTAATCAACAGGTTCTCTTATGGACAGGGGACTTGAAAAAAGTGCCAGATATGTATGGCTGGACCAAGGAAAATGTTGAGAAGTTTGCCGAATGGACCGGTATTGAAGTTGTCTATAAAGGTGAAGGCAGTCGAGTCGCCAACCAGAGTGTCAAGGCAGAAAAAGCCATTGATAATCTTAAAAAAATAACCATTACATTAGGAGATTAAAATGCTCTTCACAATTTTAGGAGGGGTATTGGCGTTTGCATTAACTGTCATCGCCATGCCTCGCTTTATTCGTTTTTACCAGAAGGCCAAAATTAAAGGTCAACAGATGCACGAAGATGTCAAACAACACCAGGCAAAGGCGGGGACGCCGACGATGGGGGGGGTAGTCTTTCTCATCATTGCCTTGGTTGTGAGTCTGATTTTTGCGACCTTGATGAAGGTTCAGTGGTCTACCTTGGGGATACTGTTTGTCTTAGCTCTCTATGGGGTTGTCGGTTTCTTAGATGATTTTCTAAAGGTTTTTAAGCAGGTTAATGAGGGGCTTAACCCTAAGCAAAAATTAGTTTTACAGATCATCGGTGGTATCATTTTCTATGTTTTTCACAGCAATCATCAAGGAACAGGTATGCTCAATGTCTTTGGCTTTGACATCAATCTGGGCTGGTTCTACCTCTTTTTTGTTTTGTTTTGGCTGGTTGGTTTTTCAAATGCCGTTAACTTGACCGATGGTATTGATGGCCTATCCTCCATTTCAGTTGTCATTAGCCTTGCTGCCTATAGTGTAATTGCTTATAAGCAAGGGCAGATGGATGTGCTGATGGTCTGCGTGGTCATGATAGGAGCGCTCTTAGGGTTCTTCGTGTTCAATAAAAAACCCGCCAAAATCTTCATGGGCGATGTCGGCTCACTAGCTTTGGGTGGGATGTTAGCAACTATCTCGATTGCATTACATCAAGAATGGACTCTCTTACTCATCGGTTTTGTCTATGTCCTTGAAACCAGTTCTGTCATGTTGCAGGTCGCTTATTTCAAATACACCAAGAAAAAATATGGCGAAGGCAGACGGATTTTTCGGATGACGCCTTTTCACCATCATCTCGAATTGGGAGGCTTATCAGGCAAGTCCAAAGCTTGGTCTGAATGGCAGGTTGACATGTTTCTTTGGGGACTTGGCCTAGTCATGAGCGTCCTGACGCTGCTCATTTTATACATCTAAAAGGGACAGCCGATTGGCTGTTTGAGGACGTAGACAAACCCTAGTTTTCTGTCAGAAGGACAATACGAAGTTCTTTCAAGGATTTAAAGAGTTGATTTTTTGCGAGCTAAGCGAGCGATTAGCAATTATCGAAACTTTCCGCTGTGATAAAAGTGCCTGAAACTATTGCGTTTCAGGCACTCGGAAGTTTTGGGGTGAAAGAGTCCAGTGGACTATTTCAGGTCTGAGCTTGGAAATGAAAAAGCGAAGAAGGCTCAAAACTTAGGTTTGGAATCCCGAAGGGAGTCGCTACCGTCCGTTATCACCTAAGGAAAGTTTAAAAAGAGACTTTGTCTTCAATCTGAGACAGCCGATTGGCTGTTTTTTTGTCCTCGTCTAAAAAAGAGTTGACCTCAGAAAAAGACGATCGAAAAGGGTCATTAGTGGGTAAAAACGCTGGGGGAGCCTAAATGTTGAAAATCTGGTATAATAAAAGAGACCGTTTAGGAAGACTGGAGTGTCAGCATCTTGTTGTCTGACCGTAATGATAACACTAAAAAATGAATGAGGAAATGATGGAATTTACACGTTTTAAATTTAAAGATTATATCAACATCGCTCTTGAAGAATTGCGATTTGAGCAGGCGACAGAGGTTCAGGAAAAATTGATCCCAGTTGTTCTTTCTGGCCGTGATTTGGTTGGAGAGTCCAAGACTGGCTCAGGGAAAACCCATACCTTTTTATTACCGATTTTTGAAAAATTAGATGAGGAGTTAGCTCAAGTTCAGGCGGTTATTACCGCACCGAGTCGTGAATTAGCGACCCAGATTTACCAGGCAGCCCGTCAAATTGCACAGTTCTCTGAAACAGAAATCCGTGTGGCTAATTATGTCGGTGGAACAGATAAAGCTCGTCAAATCGATAAACTGGGCAACAGCCAGCCTCATATTGTGATTGGAACACCGGGTCGTATCTATGACTTGGTTAAGTCTGGCGATCTCGCTATCCACAAGGCCAAGACCTTTGTGGTGGATGAGGCGGATATGACCCTTGATCTAGGTTTCTTAAACGAAGTAGACAAGATTGCTGGAAGCCTGCCTAAGGATCTCCAGTTCTTGGTCTTCTCGGCGACCATCCCGCAAAAACTGCAACCTTTCTTGAAAAAATACTTGTCCAACCCCGTCATCGAGCAGATTAAGACCAAGACGGTCATCTCAGATACCATTGACAACTGGTTGATTTCAACCAAGGGACGGGACAAAAACGCCCAAATCCTGGAAATGACCAAGCTCATGCAACCCTATTTGGCCATGATTTTTGTCAACACCAAGACGCGGGCTGACGAGCTTCACAGTTATCTGGTTGCTAATGGTCTTCGCGCGGCTAAGATTCACGGCGATATCCCGCCACGTGAGCGCAAGCGGATCATGAACCAGGTCAAGAACTTGGACTTTGAGTACATTGTAGCGACGGACCTTGCGGCCCGCGGTATCGACATTGAAGGGGTCAGTCATGTCATCAATGACGCGATCCCGCAGGATTTGTCCTTCTTTGTTCACCGAGTAGGACGTACAGGAAGAAATGGTCTGTCTGGAACAGCCATTACCCTCTACCAACCGAGTGACGATGCGGATATCCGTGAACTGGAAAAATTAGGCATCAGCTTTGTACCAAAAGTAGTTAAAGACGGGGAGTTTCAAGATACTTATGACCGTGACCGTCGTATCAATCGTGAAAAGACGGTTAAAAAACTCGACAATGAGATGATTGGGTTGGTTAAAAAGAAAAAGAAGAAAATCAAACCAGGCTACAAGAAAAAAATTGGCTGGAAGATTGACGAGAAGCGTAAGCGTGAAAAACGTGCAGAAAGCCGTGCTAGAGGACGTGCTGAACGAAAATCGAAACGTCAAACCTTCTAAGCATTTAAATGAAGCGATAACTTTTATCTATCAGGTTGATTGGAATTTTTAATGACTCCAACAGCCTGATTTTTATGACTTTGTGATGTTTTGTGTTAAAATAAACACTATTCATGAATTAAAAAAGGAAAACAGAAGCATGTTCACATTACTAACCGTGACCCCGCAATGGTATAAGGATTTGATGACCTATATCCCTGAGGGTAAAATTTTTAATTTAAGGGCTGTATTTGATGGGATTCCCCAGATCGTCTCAAAACTCCCTGTTACCATAGGGCTAACACTAGGTGGAGCAGCTTTTGGTCTGCTCTTAGGCCTCTTGTTTGCCATTGTTAAGCTCAATAAGGTCCCTGTCTTATACCGGATTCAAGCTTTCTTTGTTTCCTTTTTACGGGGAACACCTATTTTGGTCCAGCTGATGTTGACTTACTACGGGATTCCCTTGGCCTTAAAAGCCATCAATGCCCGTTTTGGAACCAGTTTTAACATCAATGAACTACCAGCTTATCTCTTTGTTGTGGTAGCCTTTGCCTTTAATGAAGCTGCCTATGCTAGTGAGACCTTGAGGGCCGCTATCCAGTCGGTAGATCCTGGTGAAATCGAGGCAGCCAGAAGTCTTGGGATGACAAATGGTCAGGTCTATAGCCGCGTCATTATCCCTAATGCAGCAGTTGTCGCCACACCCACCTTGATTAATAACTTAATTGGCTTAACCAAAGGAACTTCTCTGGCTTTTAGTGCAGGGATTGTCGAAATTTACGCCCAGGCCCAAATCATGGGTGGCCGTGACTATCGCTACTTTGAGCGCTTCATCTCTGTAGCGATTGTCTACTGGATTGTGAATATCTTGATTGAGCAGTTTGGCCGCTACGTGGAACGTAAGATGGCCATCCAGTCACCTGAACAGGCCGATCTTGAACCAGCGCTTCAATCTCATGGAGGTGACCGTTAATGATTACCATTTCACATTTAACCAAGTCTTTCTCAGGTCAAAAGGTTCTGGATGACATCAGCTTTGAGGTGAAAAAGGGAGAAGTTATTGCCCTTGTCGGATCCTCTGGGGCTGGGAAATCGACCCTGCTCCGCGCACTCAATTACCTAGAGACTGCTGACAGCGGCCAGTTGTCAATCGATGACTTCACGGTTGATTTTCAAACCATTTCAAAAGAAGACATCCTGACCTTGCGTCGCAAGTTGTCTATGGTCTTCCAGCAGTTCAACCTTTTTGGTCGTCGCACAGCCCTTGATAATGTCAAGGAAGGCCTTAAGGTTGTCAAGAAACTATCTGATGAGGAAGCAACCGCTATTGCCAAGGAAGAATTGGCTAAGGTTGGCTTGACTGACCGGCAGAATCATTACCCGAGACACCTTTCGGGAGGTCAAAAACAACGGGTGGGCCTTGCTCGCGCCCTCGCCATGAAACCTGATGTCTTACTCCTGGACGAGCCAACATCAGCTCTGGATCCAGAGTTGGTCGGTGAGGTTGAGCGTTCGATTGCCAATGCGGCAGAATCAGGTCAAACCATGATTTTAGTCAGCCATGATATGGCTTTTATTCAACAGGTCGCTGACCGTGTTCTCTTCTTGGATAAGGGGAACATTATCGAGCAAGGAACCCCTGATGAATTGATCAACCATCCTAAGGAAGAACGGACTAAAGCATTCTTTTCAAATTACAAACGCAACTTTGTTTGATATAATGGAGTGAACCCATTTCAAATTCTAAGGAGGATTTGAAGGGGTCACTCTTTGCTTTTTTAGATGGTATGAAACTCAGCTGCTAAGACCTGTTGATTTATGACCATTTAAGACATTCAATAAGAGCGACTGTATTATCTACTAAAAGAAATGACCTGTTTGTCCAATCACTGATGGTTGAGTGAGCTAGGCAAGGTTCTTTTCATCCTTGAGGTTACTATGTTATTAAGAATTTTAAGCCTATATTTCCAAAGCTTGCTAGGAACTGCTTTTTTAGCCTTTGTCCTAGGATCAGCTTGGCTTGCCTGGCGCAAGTTTCGAAAATTAGACCAAACAGCAAAAGAACGCCGTGCGTCTAGTTACGAAGCACTCCTGATTGCGGTTATGGTCATACCTATTCTCTCCTTTGCTCTGATGGGGATTATTTTAATGCTTCGCGTTTAACGACTAGTAATAGGTCGGTTTTCAAGAGGCAAGGACTAGTTAGTTTAGACAAGCTTGACACAAGAGCACACGAAAGGAAAAACAATGTACGATACACTTATTATCGGTTCAGGCCCAGCTGGGATGACAGCAGCACTTTATGCAGCGCGTGCCAATCTAAAAGTCGGTCTTCTTGAGCGAGGGGTACCTGGTGGCCAAATGAACAATACAGCAGATATTGAAAATTACCCCGGTTATGACCTCATTACGGGTCCAGAATTGTCCATGAAAATGTATGAACCCTTAGAAAAATTCGGCGTGGAAAACATCTATGGTTTTGTACAGACGGTAGAAGACCACGGGGATTTTAAAACAGTGGTGACCGAGGATGAGCGCTTCGATGCTAAAACGATTATCTTAGCAACAGGTGCAAATCATCGTCAACTGGGTGTCCCTGGTGAAGCAGAATACAATAGCCGTGGGGTTTCTTACTGTGCGGTTTGTGATGGCGCCTTCTTCCGCGATCAAGATTTGGTTGTGGTTGGCGGTGGTGACTCAGCGGTCGAAGAAGCGATTTATCTGACGCAATTTGCCAAGTCAGTAACTATCGTTCACCGGAGAGACCAGCTCCGTGCCCAACAAATTATCCAAGAACGTGCCTTTGCCAATGAAAAGATTAGCTTTGCTTGGAACAAAACCGTTGAGGAAATCAAGGGTGGTGACCGTCAAGTCGAAGCGGTCGTTCTTAAAGACACACAGACGGGAGACTTGTCTGAACTAGTCTGTGGTGGCGTCTTTATTTATGTTGGTCTTGACCCCGTCAGCGAGATGGTTACAGACCTTGGCATTACAGATGAAGCAGGCTGGGTTATAACAGATGACCAAATGTCGACCAAGGTACCTGGCATCTTTGCCATTGGCGACCTTCGTCAAAAGCAACTCCGTCAAATCACGACAGCTGTCGGGGATGGTGCTATTGCTGGGCAAAATGTCTATAACTATATTGTCGAACACAGTTAAGAAATAACGATCATCTGAAAATCAATAGAAAGCTGGGAAGAGTCTCAGCTTTTTATTTTTTCCCGCGTTGTAAAATGAAGTGCAACAAAAAAGACATGTTCGTCTGATATACTAGAATTCCCCAACTCAGTATAGAAAGCAGATGAACATGTCCAC
>NZ_JAUSTM010000025.1 GCF_030812835.1 Streptococcus moroccensis | reverse complement strand
CGAAAACTGGATCAATCATTATCCTAAGAAAATACTGAACTATTTGTCTCCTGCACAGTTTCTTGAAAATGGCTAACTTCTACTTGAAATTTAGCGAAAGAACAGCTATCTTAGAAGATGATTGGTTCTCATCTTTGAGACTAGATTTTTAGTTTGATTTATGATATGATATCATACAGCGAAGGGCTTTTAATGTCATCCCGTGAGGTGACAAAGGCACGTAGAACCGGAAAACTACTAGGCCCTATTGCGTTATCATTAGGGCTTTTAGTATGCCTAGAAAAGAGGAAATTATGGAGTCAAGCACTTCACGCGTTAACTTATTATTGGATGTAGATCAAACCCCACCCTTAGCCAAGGGCCTTCTCCTCAGTGTCCAGCACGTTTTTGCCATGTTTGGAGCAACTATTCTCGTTCCTTTGATTTTAGGGATGCCAGTATCCGTTGCCTTGTTTGCATCTGGTATCGGAACGCTCATTTACATGGTGGCAACACAGTTTAAAGTTCCTGTTTACTTGGGATCATCTTTTGCCTATATCTCTGCTATGGCCTTTGCCATTGAACAAATGGGTGGTGACATCAAGGCAGCTCAAACTGGGGTTGTTTTGGTTGGTTTAATCTATGTAGTTGTTGCGGGATTGGTTAAGTTTCTTGGGACAAAATGGATCGATAAGTTATTGCCTCCAATTGTGATTGGACCTATGATTATGGTCATCGGTCTTGGCCTTGCAGGCTCAGCTGTATCCAATGCGGGCTTTGTGGCTGATGGGGATGTTAAGAATATTATCGTTGCCATCGTCACTTTCCTCATCACAGCTTTTATTAACACCAAAGCCAAAGGTTTCCTTAAAATTATTCCTTTCCTTTTCGGGATTATCGGCGGTTATATTGTAGCTATCTTCTTTGGCTTGGTTGACTTTACCCCAGTTCTAGAGGCTAACTGGTTTGAACTCCCTGGCTTTTACCTACCGTTTTCAACGGGCGGTGTTTTCAACACCTATGAACTTTACTTTGGTCCAGAGACATGGGCCATCCTCCCTGTAGCAGTTGTAACGATTGCGGAGCATATCGGTGACCATACCGTCTTGAGTGAGATCTGTGGTCGTCCATTCTTGAAAACCCCTGGCCTCCATCGTACATTGATTGGTGATGGTGTGGCAACTGCCTTGTCTGCTTTCATAGGGGGGCCTGCTAATACGACTTACGGGGAAAACACAGGTGTTATCGGGATGACACGGATTGCTTCGGTATCCGTTATTCGCAATGCAGCTTTGATTGCTCTTGGACTCAGTTTCTTTGGCAAATTTACTGCCCTTATCTCGACCATTCCGACAGCAGTCCTTGGTGGTATGGCTATCCTCTTGTATGGGGTAATTGCCAGCAATGGTCTTAAGGTCATGATTGAGCGCCAAGTTGATTTCCGTCAAGTGCGCAATCTCATTATCGCGAGCTCTATGTTGGTACTCGGCTTAGGTGGTGCCGTTCTTGAAATTGGTGCAGTGACCCTCTCAGGGACAGCCCTCTCAGCAATCGCAGGAATTCTTTTAAACCTTATCTTGCCACACGAAGAAAAATTCGATGACCACAAGGTCGAAGAGTTATTGGAAAAATAAAAATAAAAGAGCACCGTTTCGGTGTTCTCAGATTGAAGACAAAGTTATTTTTGAAACTTTCCTTAGGTTTCTCGCTTTCTAGTTTTCGGGCTCCAACTTAAAACGATCCACTGGATCGTTTTAACAGACGGTTGCGACTCCCTTCGGAATTCCAAACCTAAGTTTTGAGCCTTCTTCGCTTTTTCATTTCCAAGCTCAGACCTGAAATAGTCCACTGGACTCTTTCACCCCAAAACTTCCGAGTACCTGAAACGCAATAGTTTCAGGTACTTTTATCACAGCGGAAAGTTTCGATACTTGCTCGCTTAGCCCGCAAAAAATCAACTTTTTAAATCCCTGGTAGAACTTCGTAATGTCCTTTTGATAGAAAACTAGGGTTTGTCTACGTCCTAAGAGCACCGAAACGGTGCTCTTTTTGCTGTCCTATGTGTAAAAGCTCCATCTGGAGTTTTTTTAGCCTTTGTGAGAGACAATGCCAATGATGACATCGACGGCTTTTTCCATGGTTTGAAGACTAACAAACTCAAAGCGGCCATGCATGTTTTCCCCACCGGCAAAGAGGTTTGGAGTTGGGATGCCAAGGAAAGAAATCTTAGACCCATCTGTACCGCCACGAACGGGTTCAATAACTGGGGTTATCCCTTGTTGCTCCATGACTGTTTTGGCAATGGTAATTGGGGTCATGTCTTTTTCAATGACTTTTCGCATGTTATAGTATTGATCATGCATCTTAAGAAGGACACGTTCGGTATCGAACTGAGCATTCATGCGATCTGCGATATCTTGCAAGAGTTGCTTACGAGCTTGGAAAGTGTCATCTGCGAAATCACGAATAATGTAGGCAGATGTCGCATGGTCAACGGTTCCCTCTAAATTCATCAGGTGGAAGAAGCCTTGATAACCCTCTGTATGCTCAGGACGCTCAGTCTCTGGCAATTGGTTATGAAAATCGATTGCTAGTTGGAGGGCATTAATCATACCGTTTTTTGCAGAACCTGGGTGGACATTACGACCGATAAATTCAAGATTAGCAGCAGCAGCACTGAAGGTTTCGTATTGAAGCTCCCCAAGCGGTCCGCCATCAACGGTATAGGCGAAGTCGACATTAAAGTCCTCAACATCAAACTTATCCGCACCAACACCAATTTCCTCATCAGGGCCGAAACCAACACGAATTTCGTAGTGTTTAATGTCTGGATTTTGGACCAGATACTCGATAGCTGTCATGATCTCCGCAATACCTGATTTGTCATCAGCACCTAATAGGGTAGTGCCATCTGTCGTAATCAGGGTTTGGCCTTTGTAGCTAGTCAGCTGAGGGAAGTCTTTTGGACTCAGCTCATAGCCAGAAGTCCCTAGGGCGATGGCCAGGCCATCGTAGTTCTCAATGACTTGAGGTGACACATTTTCAGCATTGAAGTCAGCTGTGTCCATGTGGGCAATAAAGCCAATCTTACGACTTAGACTGGGGTCATTGGCTGGAAGTGTTCCGACCGCAAAGCCATTTGGCAAGTAGTGGACATCCTGCAACCCAACACGCTCCATCTCAGGAAGTAAGATATTTTGAGCAAAGTCAACTTGAGACTGGGTAGATGGAGTAGTTGTAGAATTTTCGTCCGAGCGAGTGTTGACCTTAACATAGGTTAAAAAACGATCTAATAATGTATCGTATGGCATAAAGTTTCCTTTCTGTTTTCCTTAAAAAGGACGTTTCAATCTATTTAAAAGTTTATCACAATTAGCCATAAAAGGCTAGAAGGGAAGTGAGTTCGATTAATTTGGAAAAATGTTAATAATTGACCATTTTGAACTAGCTATGGACAATTGATTAAACAAAAAATCAATGATTTATACATTTGCAAAATATTTGCAGAAGACAACAAAAAAGGCTTTGAAATCATAGCCTTTTTAAGTAGTTTTTAATATTTTAAACAGTAGCTGTCAGCTGTTCCTCACTTCGCTAAGCTCGTTAGCTCACAGGATAGCCTTCAGGGGTAATACTAAGCCCTCTCTCATTTGCTTTGCAAACAGAATCGCGCAGTATTACTCCCACTCCACTGTTGCGGGTGGTTTGCTGGTGATGTCGTAGACGATGCGGTTGACGTGATCAACTTCGTTGACGATGCGGACAGAGATCTTTTGGAGAACTTCCCATGGAATCTGTGCAAAGTCTGCAGTCATGCCGTCGATAGAAGTGATGGCACGAATGGCAATAGTGTAGTCGTAAGTCCGACCATCGCCCATAACCCCAACAGAGCGTACGCCAGTGTTCACGGTAAAATACTGCCAAATGTCACGGTCAAGACCTGCTTTAGCGATTTCTTCCCGAAGGATAGCGTCTGATTCACGAACGGTTTCTAATTTTTCTTCAGTGATTTCACCCATGACACGGATGGCAAGACCAGGGCCTGGGAATGGCTGACGCCAAACAATCTCATCAGGCATACCTAGAGCAGTACCTAGGGCACGCACTTCATCTTTGAAGAGGGTGTTAAGTGGCTCAATAAGCTCAAACTGCATGTCTTCTGGTAGTCCACCAACGTTGTGGTGGGACTTGATGGTTTGAGCCGTCTCGGTACCTGACTCGATAATGTCTGTGTAGAGCGTTCCTTGTGCCAAGAATTTAACATCCTGAAGCTTGCTGGCTTCGTCATCAAAGACATAGACGAATTCGTTTCCGATGATTTTACGTTTTTGCTCTGGATCAGAGATGCCAGCCAATTTATCAAGGAATCGTTTAGCCGAATCAGCCTTGATAATGTTCAGGCCAAATTTGCCACCAAGCATTTCCATAACTTGGTCAGCTTCGCCTTTACGGAGAAGACCGTGATCAACGAAGATACAGGTCAATTGATCGCCAATGGCGCGTTGGAGAAGCACCCCAACAACAGAAGAGTCGACACCACCTGATAGACCAAGGAGGACTTTTTTGTCTCCGACAGTTGCACGGATTTTCTCAATTTCCATGTCGATGAAGTTATCCATTGACCAGTCCGCTTTAGCACCACAGATGTTAAGGGCAAAGTTACGGAGAATGTCGTTTCCGTATACGGAATGGCGTACTTCTGGGTGGAACTGGATACCGTAGATGTTCTTCTCAGTGTTTTCAATGGCTGCAAATGGGCAATCTGCGGATTGACCAGTGCGGACAAACCCTTCAGGAATTTCAGTGACCGCATCTCCGTGGCTCATGAGAACCACTTGTTTTTCAGGCGTGTTTTCAAAAAGAGCAGAACCAGTCTGAGTCATTTCAGATTGGCCGTATTCACGGTTTCCTGCTTCACCAGCAGGAACGACTTTCCCGCCGAGGCGGTCTGTAAGAAGCTGCATGCCGTAGCAGATTCCTAGGATAGGAACACCCAGTTCAAAGATATCTTCGTCAATGCCGAATGAATTCTCAGCATAAACTGAATTTGGACCTCCTGATAAAACGATACCGATCGGATTTAGGGCCTTGATTTCCTCAGCACTAAGTTTGTGGCTTTTGAGTTCGGAGAAAACCCCAAATTCACGGATACGACGGGTAATCAGCTGGTTGTACTGGCTACCATAGTCCAAGACGATGATTTTTTCAACGTCTGTGAAGTCTTTTGAAATGCTAGTCATGACTTTCCTTTCTTAAAAAGCAATGTGATGATTTTATTTTACCATAAAACGTGTCATTTTCTATGGTTAAATGGATTTATTGTTGGAAATTTGATAAGATATGGAGGAAAGAGGTGCTTATGTTACCAGCATACATACAAATTCATAACCAAATCAAGGATGAAATCGACCAAGGCATCTGGAAAATTGGTCAACGCCTACCTAGTGAGCGGGATTTTGCTGACCATTTTGAAGTGAGTCGGATGACCTTACGCCAAGCGGTCACCCTTCTGGTGGAAGAAGGGGTCTTGGAGCGAAAAGTAGGCTCTGGAACCTATGTGGCCAGCACGCGCATCCAAGAAAAAATGAGGGGAACGACGTCCTTCACAGAAATCATCAGGTCTCAGGGGAAACACCCGTCCAGCCAAGTGATCTCATACATCGAAAGCAAACCCAATAAAAAAGAGCAGGCCCATTTGGAATTGCGACCGACGGAAACGGTCATTCGGATGGAGCGGGTTCGGTATGCTGATGAGGTTCCAGTGGTATATGAAGTTGCGGTGGTCCCGAAGAAGTTTATCGCAAGGTTTGCTAAAGAAGACATCACCCAGCATTTCTTTAAAACCTTGACAGAGCATGGCTTTAAGATTGGCAAAAGCCAGCAGACCATCTATGCACGCTTAGCAGAAGGAGTCGTGACAGATTACCTCGGCCTTGAAGCTGGTCAGGCGATTTTAGGCTTAACACAGGTGTCTTACTTTGATGATGGTCAGGCCTTTGAATACGTGAAGAGTCAGTATGCCGCAGAACGGTTTGAATTTTATTTAGAAAACAACTAGGAGTAATTTATGGAGCATTCGGCTTGGCATGAGGCTATAAAAGCGCAGTTGCCAGATCAGTATTACGGCAAAATCAAGGCCTTTCTAAACACTGTCTATAATGATGGGGTGGTTTACCCGCCCAAAGACAAGGTGTTTGCAGCCATTCAGCGGACGCCTCTTGACGCGGTCAAGGTCCTTATCCTAGGTCAAGACCCCTACCACGGACCCGGTCAAGCCCAGGGATTATCTTTCTCTGTGCCGGATAGTACGCCAACGC
The DNA here is from genome assembly GCF_030812835.1 of Streptococcus moroccensis. Classification (GTDB taxonomy): domain Bacteria; phylum Bacillota; class Bacilli; order Lactobacillales; family Streptococcaceae; genus Streptococcus; species Streptococcus moroccensis. Next base: position 20,877 of record NZ_JAUSTM010000025.1, on the reverse strand, counting down.
CACCGTCCCTTCAAAACATTTTAAAAGAATTAGGCGATGATATTGGGATCAAAACATCCCATGACTTAACGCCTTGGGCAGACCAGGGAGTTTTGCTCCTCAATGCCTGTCTGACTGTACCTGCTGGTCATGCAAACGGTCATGCAGGTCTCATCTGGGAGCCTTTTACAGATGCCATTATCAAGGTTGTCAATGCCCAGGATACGCCTGTCGCCTTTATTCTCTGGGGGGCCTATGCGCGTAAAAAAAAGGCCCTGATTACCAATAAAAACCATTTGATTTTAGAGTCAGCGCATCCCAGCCCCTTGTCGAGCTACCGAGGTTTCTTTGGTAGCCGTCCCTTTTCAAAAGCCAATGCTTTTTTGGTGGCAAATGGCAGAGCACCGATAGATTGGTTGAGGTGATGAGATGGTAAGATTAGCAACCATTTGTTATGTAGACAATGGAGAGAGTCTTTTGCTCCTCCACCGAAATAAGAAGCCAAACGATGTCCACGAAGGCAAGTGGATAGGCGTTGGCGGCAAGTTTGAAGCTGGAGAAAGTCCAGAAGAATGCGCCAAGCGTGAAATCCTGGAAGAAACAGGTCTCACTGCAAGAACCATGAACCTCTGTGGGGTCATTACCTTTCCTGAATTCACCCCTGACAATGACTGGTACACCTATGTGTTCAGAGTAACGGCCTTTGACGGTGACTTTTTAGAAGACTGCCCAGAAGGCGAATTGGAGTGGGTGCCTTATGGCCAAGTTCTACAGAAACCCACCTGGGAAGGGGACAGAACCTTCCTGACCTGGATTCTAGAAAATCGCCCCTTTTTCTCAGCGAAATTTAGCTACAAAGACAATGAATTGGTCGATGAAGAGGTGGTGTTTTATGAGTGATTCTAACAAATCTTATTCTATTACAGACCTGCAAGTCTACTTAGCTCATCATTATCAGGGAGATCGAGATGAGCAAGGTTTCTTCATGAAACTGGTGGAGGAAGTCGGAGAAGTGGCTGAAGTTCTGAACCAAAGAGCAGGTCGTAAAGCACAAGACAAAGCTGATTTGGATGCGGAATTAGTCACAGAGCTAGCAGATATCATCCATTACGTGGTGGCTATTGCTGCCATCAACGGTCTGAATTTAAGCCAGACTATTATAGAGAAGGATAAAAAAGCAGCTATCAAGTACCAACATAAACGAAATTTAGAAGAATTTTTAAGGAAGTCTAAGGACTAAGAAAGAACAAAGGAGAACTGTATGCTTTTAATTCAAAATGGCCGTATTGTTGACCCTAAATCTGGGATTGACCAAGTCATGGATATCCTGATTGAGGATGGAAAAATCCTGCAAATGGGAGGAGCCATTGCGCACGACGACATGGAAGTGATTGATGCGACAGGCCTAGTTGTAGCGCCTGGTCTGGTTGACATTCATGTGCATTTTCGGGAGCCTGGCCAGACCCACAAGGAAGACATTCATACTGGAGCTCTGGCGGCAGCAGCTGGTGGGGTGACTAGTGTGGTCATGATGGCCAACACCAATCCTACTATTTCAACAGTAGACACCCTAAAGGAAGTATTGGCCTCAGCTGCAAAAGAAAAAATCCATATTTACTCAGTAGCTACGGTAACTCAAAATTTTGATGGACAAAACCTGACTGATTTTGAAGCCTTATTAGAAGCAGGAGCTGTTGGTTTTTCAGATGATGGTATTCCATTAGAGTCGACCAAGGTTGTCCGCGATGCCCTTAGGCTGGCCAAGGAACACCGCGTTCTCATCTCCCTTCATGAAGAAGATCCAGAGCTCAACGGCATTCTTGGGCTTAATGAGCATATTGCCAAGAGCCATTTCCATGTGTGTGGGGCAACGGGTGTGGCAGAGTATAGTATGGTAGCGCGTGATGTCATGATTGCACATGCTGAAAATGCTCGGTTGCATATTCAACACTTGTCTAAGGCAGAATCAGTTAAAGTCGTTGCCTTTGCCCAAGAATTAGGAGCACCTGTAACAGCAGAAGTCTCTCCGCAGCATTTCTCAACCACTGAAAGTTTGCTCTTAACAGCAGGTGCCAATGCTAAGATGAACCCACCGCTTCGCACTGAAAGCGACCGTCTGGCAGTGATTGAGGGGCTAAAATCTGGAGTAATTTCTGTTATCGCGACAGACCACGCGCCTCATCATGCGGATGAAAAGAATGTGGCAGACCTTACCAAAGCGCCATCAGGCATGACAGGTCTGGAAACCTCTCTTTCCTTGGGATTGACTCATCTAGTCCATACAGGTGATTTAAGCTTGTCTGACTATTTGGCTAAAATGACCTGCAACCCTGCCTCCCTCTATGACCTTGATGCTGGTTACTTGGCAGAGGGTGGTCCAGCAGATCTTGTGATTTTCTCAGAGACGGAAGATCGCCTTGTAACAGCTGATTTTGCTTCCAAATCAAGCAATTCACCATTTGTTGGGCAGACCTTAAAAGGTGTGGTCAAATACACCATTGCAGATGGTCAGATTGTCCATCAAAACCTCTAATATGGCTAAGAAACGTAACATTCTAAATCTCAAAAAATGGGGCAAAATAAGACCTAGAAAAAAACTCAAAAAACAGGTGAAACGGCGTCTGCAGGTTTTTGGAGTGCTCTTGTGCCTCCTATTTGCCGGATTATGGATAAGGAGGCAAGTTATTCTTCAGGCTGAGCAAACTGCCTTTGAACAGGCAGATCCTAATGCTTTTATTGAAATTGTTGGCAAATCTGCTCAAGAAATAGCTGGTAAAAATGACCTTTATGCCTCAGTCATGGTGGCGCAAGCCATTTTAGAAAGCGATTGGGGCAAAAGCCAGTTGACGGTCGAAGCCAACAACCTCTTTGGTATCAAGGGGGAGTATTGGGGGCAATCCTATGAGATTGAGACCGCTGAGGACGACGGGACAGGTAATCTGTACACAGTCCTTGCCCCTTTTCGAAAATACCCAACCTACCATGCCTCCTTAAAGGATAATGCTAAGCTTCTTCGCCATGGCTTGATTGGTGCGCCAGACTTTTATGCTGGTACTTGGAAGAGCAACACGACGTCTTACCATGATGCGACAGCTTATTTACAAGGGCGTTATGCCACGGATACCAGCTATGCCAGTAAACTAAATGCCATCATTGAACAATACGGCTTGACCCGGTTTGATGAGGAATGAGCCCTTGTTTTAAAGGGAAATTCTTGAAAAATCTATTTGTGAGAGTACCATGATACGTCGATGCCGAGCTTATCATCGTCTAAGTCAATTGGTTTAAGAGTGATGGTCATTGTCTATGGGAATCTACCATTTTTCAGAAAAAAAGAAAACGAGAGACTCACATTAGGTGAATCTCTCGTTTTTTAGACCTATGCAGATTGTTTATACTGTTGGCTTCGTCTATTGAACTAGCGGTAGCTAATCACAAATAGCAGAGCACTTATTCTTCAAGACTAGCGTCATCGAACTCATCCTCATCAGAAAGGAAGTCTTCAAAGTCAGCTAGATCAAAGGGTGTGGTTTCATTATCTACACCAGTATCAGCTTCCATCTCAGCTAATAGTTGTCTGTAGTCATTATTGATGGCAACTAAGTCAGCTTTTGTTCGTGCAACCTGCACTCTTGCTTGGATAGCGTCAGCTTTTTGAACGTATTGTGAATACTTCACTGGTGCATTTTCAAATTTAAACAAAGCTGCATAAACGAGTCCTGCCAGTTCCATGGTTTCATACGTGTCCTCAGAACTAAACGGCGCGTCAAACGATGGTTCAGCGACTGTTTCAGTAGGAGGCGTCTCTACGATCGGTTGCTCACTAGCTGGTTCTGGATCTGCTGGAGTTTCTGGTTGTTCAGGTTGATTGCCGTTCGCCTCGTCTGCACCAGTCTCAGGAGAACCAGTTTCAGAAAGAACCTGATCGCCAAAGGCAATGGCTGCCTCTCTCATCTTAGTCAGATCTTCTTTGGAGAGATCTTGACCATAGTTTTGACCAATAGGAGCGATAATAGCGTAAAGCATGTTCACGTACTCAAGGCCTTGAGCTTCTTGGTCACCGGTGTAGTGGTCAAAGATTTTATTTTTAATCTCTTCTATGGTATCGAGTAAGAGCTTTTGATCTTCCTCAGTCCATGGTGTTTTGCCCTCATTTTCCTCTCTTGCAGGAGGAGTGGTTGGTGAAGGTTCAGGCTTACTTTCTTCAGCAGTCTCTGACTTGTTAGGAATCAGTTCTTTATAAGGACTCTTCTCTGCTAAGGTATCCATCGAGAATTGGATTAGTTCATTTTGGAGGGCAAGCATCTGGTCTTTCGTCATTTGATTGCCATAGGTGGCTACCTTGGCGACAATAGCTTGTAATTGTGAAATTAAGGCTTCATCCTTATGGTCCTTATCATCTTGATAGGCCTTCAAGATAGCTTCTTGGATATTTCCTGAGATTTCCAGCAGTTTCATTTGGTCCTCAGGTGTTATCGAAGTAGCAGTTGGTGAGCTGTCCTCAGGTTTGGTTTCAGCTGGTTTATCTGGTTTTGAATCCTCAGGCTTAGGAGCGACTAGCTCTTCTGTTTTCTCCTCTATGCGAGAAAGTAGCGTTGGTTCTGCTGCGTTAATGGCTTTTTCCTTGTCACTGAGGGGTTGGCCATAAGGCTCAAGAATGGTTTTTGGTGTTTCCATTTGGCCATTGGTAGCAAAGCTTTCTTTGAAAGCATCAATGAAGGAGGCGATTCCACGCAGGGCATGAGGGTCATCGGCTAGTGCTTTGTAGGCGTCACCGTCTTCATGGGCATAACTTTTACGCTCAACGCTTGCAATGTCAATTCGCATCTTTAAATCAACCCATTTGCCCACTAAATTTGGATAGGTTTCGCCATCAGCTGGTTTTCTATCCAGAATACGGTAGATTTGGCCGATAGCTTTAGCGGTATCTTCTCTAAGCTCGTTTGGCAATGCGGATTGATTCACATGGCGCGTGAAATAATCAAGATATTGTGTAGCGGTCGGAACCAATCGGTCATTAAAACGTTGGATTTCGCTTAATTCATGGGTGATGACTTCTAGGTCATGAGTGTTTGATTTTGCGGCAGCCGTATTGACGCGTTTGACCCATTCTGTCTTATCGACCGGAGTAATTTGAATATGGGAATCTCTGATCCTGTTTAGCAGATTGTTATAAAGGGTATCAATCGGTTTAGCAGTTGGAGCATCCTCACCGAGGAGATGTTGACGACGGAAATTGTCTAGCATGCTGAGATAACCGTCTGTCGAATTAGTGATTAACTCGTCTAAATCAGTTTTAAATGCTGATAACGCCTGGCTGATGCGATGGAGTTGGCGCGGTTTTTCTGTGCCATAAAGTTGCTCAGCTTCTGCTTCGATAGCATTGACTTTTGCTAAGACTACCTCTTTGTCAAAGTCACCCGCTACAAAACCACCTTGGATGGCTGGAAGCTTATTGTTAAGGTAAGCTTTGAGGCCGTCTTTAGCTTTAATGTTGAGGAAATGAGTGTGCCCGTGACCTTCGCCCTTATAAGGAATGACAAATTTGCCATTTTCGATACGGATGTCACTGGTTTTGATGTTGCGGTGTTTGGCAATGGCTAGAAGTTCATTTTCAAAATCCGTTTCAGGATCCCCGGTCACCTCAGGCAGTGTCACCAAATCTCTTCTGAGCATGTAAGGGTGAATATGCGTCGGATCATAATCTTGGGTCGGTTCGTTAAAGACAAAGTAAAGGTCCTTGACTTTAATGGCTTCTAAAGGAACATTATAGGTTTCTGAAATGTAGCGGCGCTTAGCCTCCGTCTCAGCAATACTATCGGTATTTGTCTGATCGGTACCGGAATGATCGTGACCAGTCTCAATCTTGTCACCGATACTAAGGTCATTGAGAATATACACGTGGTCGTGGTCACCGTGTTTCCAAATGGCTAATGGCCCTTTTTCAGAGTCCATAAGGGTCAAGTCAGAGCGTTTAATCCCTAGGAGATCAGCAAGGTAGGCCAATTTTTCCTCTATGTTATCAGTTGGCTTTTCTGGTTTAGATGGTTTAATAGGCTCATTAGGTTCAGTTGGGTTAACTGGGACACTTGGTTTCTCAGGTTGGTTAGGTTTTGTTGGGTTTGGCGTTACGGGCTGATTTGGTCGTGACGGCAATGTTGGACTTGGATGGTCATGACCAGTAGAAATCTTGTCTCCAATCTTAAAATCATTAAGAATATAAACATGATCATGGTCCCCATGTTTCCAAATCGCTAAAGGCCCTTTTTCAGAGTCCATAAGGGTCAAGTCAGAGCGTTTAATGCCAAGGCTTTTAGCAAGGTAGGCTAATTTTTCCTCTAAACTAGTAGACGTATTGTTATCAGGCTTGGTTGGAATACTTGGCCGAACCGGTTGCCCTGGTTTGTTAGGCTGATTGGACTGGGATGGGAGTGTCGGATTAGGTTTGTCAACTGGTGCAGTAGAGCCTGGTTGACTTGGTCGAGCGCTGGCTGGGACCAAGTGATCCCATGGACCACCAATCAAGCTGTCATAGGATAAGAAATGGTTATGATTGCCGTGTTGGACAACAATTCCAGTTGCCGTATGGAACTGAATGCCTGTACCATCAAACAAGAAACCATCATCAGTTGTGTAGTCAACGCCAGCAACAGGACCAGGCTGGCTCGGTTGGCTAGGCTGGTGAATCGGTTGCGCCTGGCTACCTCCCTGCTCGCCTGAACCTGCTTGTCCTCTGTGAGCAAGTGTAGCATTAGCAGCAGCAAGTTCGCTAGCAGATAACTGAGATTTAGGGATGTAGTGCGTGTGGTCACCATGTGGAACAAGGAAACCATCTCCCAAGTCTTGCAGGACATGGCTTGGATCAAAGACATAGCCATCATCTGTGCGATAACCTGTAGCAGTGCTTTTGGAGTCTCCAGAAGCAGAATGGATGTGTTCAGCAGCGTGCCCTTCCTGTTGCGCCTTGATGTCTTCTTTGCTGCGGACATTGCTTTGCTTTTTAGCATCCTTTAGGTAAAGGTAGTATTTCCCATCTACCTTGATGATGTAACCGTCTTTTACTTCATTGACCACATCGCTGTCTTTGAAGACATAGTTGGGATCTTTCATGACCAGTTCTTCGCTAATGATGGCATCAAAAGGAACCCTACCATCATAGTAGTGGAAATGGTCCCCATGCGAAGTCACATATCCTTGGTCCGTAATCTTAACAACAATTTGTTCAGCGTCAATGTTTTCTTTATCTGAAATCTGCTGAGGAGTCGCCTGTTGAGACGCTATTTTTGATTTGCCGGCTTCTTTGGTGTAGGCAATTGTCGCGTCTTCTTGCTTGGATTGCTCCTGAAGGCGGCCCATCTGGTAGCTCGAAACGCCTAATAGCAAGGCAGCAGCAGACCCTAGAATGTATTTCTTTTTCATAAGTCTCCTTAAATAAGAATGATAAAAAATAAAATTACCGGTAAATAACCAGTTAACTAGATAATAGCATTAGATAGTTAACCTGTCAACTAAATAAATAAAAACATTGTTACCCCTTTTTATGAAAAAGGTTGACGTTTCTGTCCAGATACTGTAAAATACAATGGAATAAGGAGATCTGATATGTTTTATGGACTAGAGATTGATGGGGAGAGTCGCTGCCTGCATTACCACTCACCCTTAGATGTTGTGGTTTTAAAGTGTGGCCAGTGTCAGCGCTACTATGCCTGTTATGAGTGTCATGATGCCCTAGAGGACCATAACTTTTTGGCTACTGGACCTGATGTGGAATACCCAGTCTTATGTGGAGTCTATAAGACCTACCTGACGCAACAAGAATATCAAGATGGGGCCTGTCCTCACTGTCAGCACCCTTTTAATCCTAAGTGTGCTCTGCACAAAAGCATCTATTTTACAACGGATAAGATAAAGGAGTAAGAAATGAAAATAAAGGACCTTACACAAATCACAATGATGGCCACACTCATGATTGTCTTAGGGTTTATTCCAGGAATTCCCTTAGGGTTTATTCCTGTCCCCATTATCCTTCAAAATTTAGGGGTGATGGTTTCAGGTGCCTTACTAGGACCTAAAAAAGGCACCTTAGCAGTTGTTCTCGTTTTAATGATTGGTCTATTTCTACCTGTTTTTTCTGGGAAATCAACAACGATTCCAGTCTTAATGGGACCGACAGCAGGCTATGTCTTGACCTGGCTTTTTGTTCCAGCCCTCATTGGTTGGGGGCTGTCAAAGGTAGATGTCAAAAATGCATTGCTGACGTTTGGGGTAATCTGGCTAGCGGGTGTTCTTTTTATCGATGTGATAGGAGCTATTTGGCTTGCGGTATACACACAAGCTCCCATAGGAGCTACCCTGCTGGCAAACCTTGTTTTCATCCCTGGAGACACGATTAAAGCCTTACTAGCGACCATTGTCGTCATGCGGATGAGACGGATGACTGGTCAGGTATTTATCTAGAAAATCAAATCAAAGTGACAACAGGCAAAGAGCTGGCAAGCTGGTACGAATTTAGTCTTGCTAGTTTTTTTGGTCAGTCAAGACAACGCGTGTAGAGGGTTTAAGCGTCTGAAAAGCTCGTTTTACAATATCTTTTTCAAAACGAATAGATTTCTCGATTATTCTTTTTTAGTATGGAAAAGAGTTATTGATTCCCATGAGGCTTATCTTGAATTATTAGGAGAATTGATTTATAATAGGGCAAATAAAGGTGAGGTGAGGCAATGTTACATTTTGAGAACGACTACAATAAGGGAGCGCATCCAGCTATTTTAGAGGCATTAGTCACGAGTAATTTTGAAGGATTAGCTGGTTATGGGAGTGATCCCTACACTGAAAACGTAACGGAACAATTGCGAGAGCTTTGTGACTGTCCTGAGGCTGAGGTTACCTTGTTAACGGGTGGCACGCAGACCAATCAATTGGTGATTGACACCCTTCTTGCCCCCTACGAAGGGGTGATTGCAGCAGAGACAGGGCATATTGCGACCCATGAGGCAGGTGCTATCGAGTTCACAGGCCATAAAGTCTTAACCCTACCTCATCAGGATGGCAAGCTATCGGCTAAGGCAGTGGCATCTTATTTAGCTGAGTTTTACGCTGACAGCAACCATAGCCACATGGTTTATCCTGGCATGGTCTATATTTCTCACCCGACAGAATATGGAACTCTCTATACAGAAGATGAGCTCGAAGCTCTCTCTAAGATTTGTCAGGCTTATGACATTCCCCTCTTTCTAGATGGGGCCAGATTAGCCTATGGTCTAGCAGCTGACGGGGCAGTAGACATACCAACGCTTGCACGGTTGACAGATGTCTTTTACTTTGGGGGGACTAAGGCTGGTTTACTTTGTGGTGAGGCAGTTGTGTTCACTAAAAACAACCAGCCTAAGCATTTTGTCACCCATGTCAAACAACACGGTGCCCTCTTAGCCAAGGGACGCTTGCTCAGTGTTCAGTTTAAGGCACTCTTTGAGGATGGTCTCTATGAAAGCATAGGACGACATGCTTTGGAAATGGCCGAGCAGTTAAAAGGCATTCTCAGAGATAAGGGTTATCGCTTTTATTTAGAATCGCCTACTAACCAGCAGTTCATTATCGTTAGCAATGAAACCTTAGAAGAATTAGACCAGCAGGTGGCTTATAGCTTCTGGGAAAAATACGATGACCAGCATACGGTGATACGCCTTGCTACCAGCTGGTCGACAACTCAGGCAGATATAGATGCTTTAAGAGAAATTCTATAAGAATCGCTATTCTGTCAAGTCCTAGTATGTCAAAAGCTAGGGAGTCTTTCCTGAGAGAAAACGCTTTACATAACCTATGGAACCTGATATACTATCAATAATTGGAGAACATTTGGGGTGCCCCTTAGGGCTGAGATGATACCCATTGAACCTGATGTGGTTAGGACCACCGAAGGGAAATGACTCGTATAAGTGTCTAATCCTACTAGCAAGCTCGCTGGGATAAGACAGATTTTTGAGCTTATCATCAATTGCAATCCTCTTTTGTTTGCCAACACATTCGGCAATAGAAAGGGGATTTTTTGATGCTTTGATAGAGAAGTGACACTCTTTAATTTCAGATTTTGAAAACCATTCAGTATTATTTCTCTAACGTTGAGTTGTCTTTGTCATGCCTAAATGACTATAGACATGATGACTACAAGATTACTGAGAACAGAACCATTCCGTGCTCTCTCTAGTAATCCTCAATATAGAACCCAGAAAGGAATCATTCATGCGTTTTTCAACTCTTGCTCGCAAGCGAGCTAATCGGTATTGGGAAGAGAGTTTTCACCATCCCTTTATTAAAGAATTGCAGGCAGGAACCTTATCAAGTGAGATTTTCCGCTATTACCTTCTTCAAGATCGTTATTATTTGGAGCACTTTAGTAAAATATATCAGATTATTGCTGAGCGCACCGATAACCCTGTCATCAAGGAACTGATGGCGGAAAATAGTCGTCATCTGGCAGAAGGCGAAGCTATGATCAGAGAAGCATTTTTCAAAGACCTTGGGATTACAGACGAGGAAGTAGCAGAAACTCCCATTGCGCCAACTGCGGATCATTATGTGGCCCACATGTACAGACAGTTGGCAGAGGGATCTTTGGCCGTGGCCTGTGCCAGTCTCTTGCCTTGTCCTTGGCTCTATCATGAAATTGGCCTTTTGCTCAAACCAGAAGGCTCTCCAGTCCCTATCTACCAACAATTTATAGACACCTATGCAGGGGAAGATTCAAAAGAAAACATTGCCTATGAATGTCAGGTCCTAGACCAGTTATACGAAAAGGCAAGTCCTGAGGAGCAAGAAGCCATGTTGGCTGCCTTTTACCGAAGTAGCCAATTAGAATATTTGTTTTGGGAGATGGCCTACACCCTTGAACAATGGCCTTTAGAAAATGAGTTTTTCGATGACAAATAATAAACAACTCTATAAATGGCTGATTCTGACCGTGATGGTCAGTCTGGATGTGGTATTGTCTCCCATTTTACGAATCGAGGGGATGGCACCGATGTCTAGTGTGGTCAACATCGTTGCGGCCATGCTGATGAGGCCTCTTTATACCGGCTTGATGGCCCTCTTTTGTGGGATCTTGCGGATGACCTTGATGGGCATTCCACCTCTGGCCTTGACTGGTGCTGTATTTGGTGCTGTTGGCGCTGGGCTTGGTGCCAAATACGGACGGAAAATAGGCTTTGCCTGTCTGGGAGAAATGATCGGAACGGGAATTATCGGCTCTCTTCTGTCTTATCCTGTGATGGTTTGGTTTACTGGCACCAAAACAGCTCTCTATTGGTTTGTCTATACCCCTCGTTTTTTGGGTGCAACCCTTATCGGTAGTTTTGCAGCGGTCATTTTATGGCGAAGCCTGAAACACTTAAAGATCGTTCAAGACATTCAAAATCAGTTTAAAGGGAAGGGAGAGATAGCATGAAATCCTATAGTGACAGACCGACTTGCTTGCCTTTAAACAATGGTCCCTTGGTTCATGCCATTACCAATAGTATCAGCAATGAATTTGTCGCTAATAGCCTACTAGCGATCGGGGCAAAATCCATGATGACAGAAGATAGGAGAGAGTTACCCACAGTTATCAAGGTCGCGGATGCTCTTTTTCTTAATCTAGGTCAGATGACTTTAGACAAAGAAAACGTGATTAAAGAGGCTGCTTGTTTAGCGAATCAGTACCACAAACCTATGGTTGTTGATGCTGTGGGGATTACCCAGTTGCCGAACCGCCTTCATCTGGTTAAGGACTTGCTCAGGTTGACACCTCAGGTGGTGAAAGGAAACACCTCAGAAATACGAGCTTTATTAGGTTTGAGCAGTCAGGCTAGAGGCGTCGATGGGTGGCAGGCTGATCAGTCTGGGAGTCGTTTAATGCAACTCGGTAAGGCTCTCAAGGATTTTTCCAAAGCTCACCCTGAAACCTGTTTTTTAGCGACAGGTCCCACAGATATCGTCGCCGTAAATGGTAAGATTTGGTGGCTAACGAATGGCTCCAGTAATCTAGATCGCATTACGGGTACTGGTGATGTTGTCGGTGCTTTGATAGCAGGCTTTCTAGGAGATCAGTTAGATAAGCTAGAAGCGTGCTTACAGGGAGTCACCTATTTTAACCTCTGCGGGGAAAAGGCGGCCAAACGATATCCAAATGCGCTGGGATCCTTTAGACAGGAGCTTTTAGATCAGTTGGGGTGTCTCTACCGTGAGCATAACTGGCAAGAGGCAGCAACTATCAGGGAGGAAAAGAATGAATAAGGAAAGACTAACCCTTTATCTGGTAACAGCTCGATATGAGGAAGAAGACAGGGATTTTTTAAAAAAGATTGAAGTAGCCTGCCAATCAGGTGTTACCCTGGTCCAACTCAGGGAAAAAGAAGCAACGACTGCTGCGTTTTACGCTTTAGCAGTAAAGGTTAAGGCCATCACAGATCAGTATAACATTCCCTTGATCATTAACGATCGTGTGGATATTTGTTTGGCTGTCGATGCAGCGGGAGTCCATATCGGTGATCAGGAATTACCAGTCGCAGTCGTGCGTCAGTTAATCGGTCCTGATAAATGGTTGGGGGTTTCAGCCAAAACGGTCCAGAGAGCTCTTCAAGCAGAAAAGGAAGGTGCGGATTACCTTGGTGTCGGAGCTATTTTTCCAACCCAAACCAAGGTGGTAACGCAAGCCACCTCTATCGAAACCCTGAAGGCAATTGTTGATGCCATCAGTATTCCAGTAGTGGCCATCGGAGGCATTGATGAAACTAAGTTAGAGACCTTTAGCGGAACAGGAATTGCAGGAGTGGCTGTGGTTAGTCGAATCATGAAAGCCACCGATATCCCAGCCATTGTGGAAACCTTTAAAAAGACATTAGAGCAAACTTTAGGAGGATAATCATATGATCAATAGTACCCCACAAGTGGTGACCATAGCGGGTTCTGACTCGGGAGGTGGCGCTGGGGCTCAGGCTGATTTGAAGACCTTTCAAGCACGTCAGGTTTTTGGAACAACCATTTTTGTAGCCTTAACAGCGCAAAATACATTAGGCGTCCAATCGGTTCACTCCGTTCCAACATCCTTTATCACTGCTCAGTTTGAGTCATTGGCAGCAGACCTGGATATTCGCGCTGCAAAGACGGGAATGCTGGCTGATAGCCAGATTGTCAAGACGGTTGTGGAAGCCTATAAGACCTCGAACTTTGGTCCTTTGGTAGTTGACCCTGTCATGATTGCCAAAGGTGGCCATCCTTTGTTGGCAGAAGAAGCAATTGAGACCATCAAGCAAGAGCTTTTGCCGATAGCAACCGTCTGTACCCCTAACCTCCCAGAAGCAGAGTCCTTGGTTGGCCATGCCATTGAGACGGATGAGGCTATGGTGGATGCTGCGCATTACCTTCAACAACTAGGTTGCCCCAATATCATCATTAAGGGAGGCCATGGGACAGGCGATACCGTCAGGGATTATGTTCTTTTAGAAGATGGGACAAGCTTTTGGTTGTTGGCCCCAAGGATTGACAGCAGAGCGACACACGGAACAGGCGATACCTTTTCAGCCTGTATCGCTGCCGAACTTGCCAAGGGAGTAGCCTTACGAGAAGCCATTATCATTGCAAGACGCTTTATTCAAGGGGCCATTGCCGATCGAATTCATGTGGGTCACGGACACGGTCCAACCAATCACTGGGCTAGCTTGAGCAATGATGTCATGGTGGAAGAGATAATATAAGAAAGGATAGATTAAGAATGGAAAACCGAGTACATGCCTTTCAAACAGGCCCTGTTGTCGGGCAACTGTTAAAAGGGAGTCGGCAAGATTGGCAGAATGCGGTTAATCACCAATTTGTGACAGAGCTTTTTGAAGGCACCTTAGCAGACTCCGTGCTAAAGACCTACCTCATCCAGGATTACCATTTTTTTGATGCGTTCTTGTCCATGCTGGGGGCCTGTGTAGCTCATGCAGATAGGTTAGAAGCCAAGCTCCGCTTTGCCAAACAGCTGGGTTTTCTCGAAGCGGATGAAGACGGCTATTTTCTAAAAGCCTTTAAAGAATTAGAGGTTCCAGAAAAGGATTACCTTCATGCCAAGCTATATCCTGTCACAAAGGATTTTCAAGACCTCATGTATTCAGCAGTGACCAGTTCAGATTATGCCCATCTCTTGGTCATGTTGGTGATTGCCGAAGGGCTGTATCTGGATTGGGGTTCCAAGGATTTGACTCTCCCTGGGCGCTATGTCCATCTGGAGTGGGTAAATCTTCATAGAGGTCCCTTCTTTGAGGAATGGGTTCAGTTTCTAGTTGATGAGTTAAATCGGGTCTGCAAGGACAAGGAAGATGTAACAGCACTTCAAGAACGCTGGAATCACGCTGTTGCTTTAGAATTAGCCTTTTTTGACCTAGGGTATGATTGCTTATCTTAAACAGCGGTCGCGTATTTTATTGCCAATATAAATGTTAATAAAGAAATTATCCTTCACCCATACGAGACAATCCTAAAGGTGAAGGATTTTTTTACGGATTAATGGGAAGTTCAGCCGGTTAGCCAAATTTTAAGCTTTTTATGGTAAAATAGAACCATTACAGACAGTACGGGAGAAGTCTAATGAAATTAGAAACCAAATGCACAGGCTTGCAGGGAACCTTGAAAGTTCCTGGAGACAAATCCATCAGTCATCGCTCCATTATTTTTGGGGCGATTAGCGAGGGCACAACGACCGTTCATGACATTTTGCGTGGCGAAGACGTGCTTTCAACCATGCAGGTCTTTCGGGAGTTAGGTGTCTCTGTTGAAGACAATGGCGAGACCGTGACCATTGAGGGTGTTGGTTTTAAGGGCTTAAAAGCACCGCAGAATAAGCTCGATATGGGCAATTCAGGGACCTCTATTCGCTTGATTTCTGGTGTTTTAGCGGGTCAAGATTTCACCGTTGAGATGTTCGGAGATGACTCCCTTTCGAAACGCCCTATGGACCGTGTAACCATTCCCTTGCGTCAAATGGGCGTTGAGGTATCTGGCCTGACAGATCGCGATTTACCGCCATTGACGCTAACAGGTAGTGCCAAGCTAAATCCGATTCAATATCAACTTCCGGTGGCTTCCGCTCAAGTTAAGTCAGCCTTGATTTTTGCAGCCCTTCAAGCAGAAGGAGAATCAGTCATTGTTGAAAAAGAACTGACACGGAACCACACGGAAGACATGATTCGTCAGTTTGGTGGAGAGCTGTCCGTAGATGGGAAAGAAATCCGTGTTAAGGGTGGCCAAACCTTGCAAGGTCAAACAGTAACCGTGCCTGGGGATATTTCTAGTGCGGCCTTCTGGTTAGTAGCAGGTTTAATTGTGCCTAACTCTAAAGTTGTCCTCAAAAATGTCGGCATTAATGAAACCCGGACCGGTATTATTGATGTCATCAAAGCCATGGGTGGAAAGCTGACCCTCTCTGAGGTTGATGAAGTGGCTAAATCAGCAACCTTGACTGTAGAAACCTCAGACCTGCATGGCACTGAAATTGCAGGCGACATCATCCCGCGTTTGATTGATGAGTTACCGATTATCTCGCTATTAGCAACGCAAGCAAGTGGTGAGACTGTGATTCGCGATGCCGAAGAGTTAAAAGTCAAAGAAACAGACCGCATTCAAGTCGTTGCAGATGCTCTCAACAGCATGGGCGCTGACATTACACCAACAGAAGATGGCATGATGATCAAAGGGAAAACGGCTCTTCACGGAGCAGTCATCAATACCTTTGGTGACCACCGCATTGGCATGATGGGCGCGATTGCCTCTCTCGTAGCAGATTCTGGTCAAGTGGTGCTTGAAAGAGCCGAAGCCATCAATACTAGCTATCCAAGCTTCTTCAGTGATTTAGAGAGCTTGCGCCATGGCTAAAGTCTTGATTGGATTTATGGGGTCTGGTAAGTCTACTATAGCGAAAAAGCTGGATCCCCATTACGTGGATATGGACACTGTTATTACAGATCGTATCGGCATGTCTATTGCGCAATTTTTCAAGGAACAAGGAGAACCAGCATTTCGGGCTATCGAGTCCCAAGTCTTGGCTGAATTGCTTGAGGAAGATATTGTGCTCTCGACTGGTGGTGGCGTGGTGCTGTCTGACATGAACCGCCAACTCTTGGCTCAAAACCAGCCCAACATCTATCTGAAAGCGGACTTTGAAACCCTTTATCGAAGGATTGCGGCAGATACGGTCAATGACCGTCCGGTCTTTGAGCAAAATAGTAAAGAAGACTTGGAAAAAATCTTTGACAGCCGCCAAGAACTGTATGAAGAAGTAGCTACTCAGACAATTGACGTAGCTAGCCTATCCCCTGAAGAAATCGTTGAGGTACTCGTATGAAATTGGCTTATCTTGGACCGGTAGGCTCCTTTTCTCACAACGTCGCTCTAAAATCTCTCCCATCAGCAGACCATCTAGCATTTGCTAACATCACAGAGGTCATCAAGGCCTATGAGCAAGGTCAGGTAGATGCGGCTATTGTTCCGGTTGAAAATGCGATTGAAGGAAGCGTCCATGAGACCCTCGATTACCTTTTTCACCAAGCCAGCCTTCATGCTGTGGCCGAATTTATCCAACCCATTAAACAGCAACTCTTGGTGACGGATGTGTCCAAACCGATTGAACGCATCTTTTCCCATCCGCAAGCTATTGCTCAAGGTAAGGCCTATATCACCAAGCATTATCCTCAGGCAGAGATTGAATTGACAGCGTCAACAGCCTATGCCGCACGCTATGTTTCAGAGCATCCGGATAAGCCTTATGCGGCTATCGCACCTGATTCTGCAGCCAAAGCCTATGGCCTAGTGACTGCGGCTCGGGATATTCAGGAAATGCAGGAAAATTTCACCCGATTTTGGCTCTTAGGACACCAAACACCAAGTATCTCTGCTCATAGTTTAGGCCATAAAATTTCACTTGCTTTGACCTTGCCAGATAACCTGCCAGGAGCCCTTTATAAAGCAATGGCAACCTTTGCCTGGAGAGGCATAGATTTGACCAAAATCGAGAGTAGGCCACTTAAGACGGTATTAGGAGAGTATTTCTTCATTCTCGATGCCAGATATGATCACCCTGAGCTGGTCCATTTTGCATTAGATGAGCTAACCAGCATGGGGATTAGGTATAAAATTTTAGGAAAATATGAAGTTTTTCAAATGGAAAACTTGGAACTGTAAGGAAGACAAATGGCAAGACATTACGCTAATCTCAGTCATCACGAGAGTTTGCGATATGATTATTTACAAAAGAATATTCATTACCTCAGTGAGCGAGATCGGGCTGAATTGCATTATTTAGAAGCCAAAATTGCTGGACAAGCGAGCCAATCACCATATAGAGTTTCGAGACGACGCCCAGAGCCAGTTGATTTGCCTGCCTATTCACCATTGAGCAAGAAACGTCAGGTAGAACCCAAACCACAACGAACACCGATTCGTGACATGCAAGAAATGACACCAGAAGGCCTTCCCGTCTTAGAAAGTCGACGGACTAGAAGTCAAAAAGGCTATCGCCCTCTGCAATCATCATCCGATCGTACCAAAAAGCAGGAAGGAACGGCTCTTAATCCTACCACGTCTCATAAGAAGGCAACTCAAACCATTAAGCAATCACGCAGCCAATCTGCTTCTTCTCAACCACCCGAGGTGGAAGTTTATGCTTCAATAGAGGATATGGCCCGTCAACTGCATAGGGAGAGTCAGGAGCGTCAATCTATGCCTCAAAACCGTATTGAAACCAGACAATCTGGACACCGAATAGAAACAGAATCACCCGAAAATAAACCAGCTTTAGCTAAGCATTCCTCTAAAAAAGCACCGAAAATTCCTAAGCCACAAAAAGGGTGGGGGAAAACGATTCTCGAAGGCGTCGGACTTTTGTTCCTGATCTCAGTTATCGGAATGTTTCTCATGTTCCTTAAAGGCTATCATGATGCCAAAAGTATTGAGGCTAATGCTGAAGCGGCAGAGGTCGAGTTTTTCGATGGCCAAGAGACTCGAGATGGGACCAATATTTTAGTTTTGGGGACCGATTCCCGGATTGGCCAAGTCAGTGCCGAAGCTCGGACAGATACGATCATGGTTGTTAACATTGGTAATGCTGATGGAAAAATAAAAATCGTCAGCTTTATGCGTGATACCCTGATTAATATCCCTGAGGTGAGCTACGAAGATGGTCTCAATACCTACTATGACCAGAAGCTGAATACAGCCTTTAGCATCGGGGAGCAAAACGATAAACAAGGGGCTGAAGCCATTCGTATTGCTTTAAAATCACATTATGACATAGATATCAAATATTATGCTATGGTGGATTTCCAGACCTTTGCAGCAGCGATTGACACCCTCTTTCCAAACGGGGTCACAATCGACGCTCAGTTTGCTACGGTTGATGGTGATAAAGTTGACTCCGTTCAAGTACCAGACGATCTCAATATGAAGGACGGTGTGGTGCCTGAGCAAACGATTGAAATTGGCGAGCAGCAGATGGACGGACGGACCCTCCTTAATTATGCGCGTTTCCGTAAGGATGATGCTGGTGACTTCGGACGGACAGAGCGTCAGCAACAAGTGTTAACGGCTATTTTGCAACAAGTCAAGGATCCCACCAAACTCTTTACTGGCTCAGCAGCTGTCGGAAAAATCATGGGGATGACCTCCACCAATGTTCCTTACTCCTTTATCTTGAGTCAGGGCGTATCAGTTATCAGTGATGCAGCAAATGGCATAGAGCAAACAACTGTCCCAGCAGCTGGGGACTGGGTGGATGAGTACGATATGTATGGCGGTCAAGGCTTGCTTGTTGACTTTGAATCCTACCAAGATAAGCTTTATGAACTAGGCTTGCGGTAATGAACTATGGTATAATAAAGGTTAGAGTATCGCTCTGGCCTTTTCATTTGGAAAATAGCAGAGCAGGAAAGAAAGAGATAAAGAGATGTTAGAAAAAAACAGTATTATAGAGGTTGATATCATTGACCTTAGCCATGAGGGTAAGGGAGTAGCAAAGGCAGATGGGCATGTCTTTTTTGTGGACAATGCCTTACCTGGCGAACGCATTCAGATGCGCGTGCTTAAGGTAAACAAATCGATTGGTTATGGCAAGGTCGAAGCCTTTCTGGAAACCTCAGAGGACCGAAACCAGGACCTCAACCTGGATTACCTACGCACAGGGATTGCGGACCTTGGCCATCTCTCTTATGAGGCCCAATTAGCCTTCAAGCAAAAACAGGTCGAAGATAGCCTCCGCAAAATTGCCGGAAATTCAGAAATAGAGGTTCTACCAACCCTCGGGATGGCTAATCCTCTTGCCTACCGCAACAAGGCCCAGGTCCCTGTGCGACGGGTCAATGGCCAATTAGAAACAGGCTTTTTTCGCAAAAATTCCCATGACCTGATGCCGATTGAGGACTATTACATCCAACACCCTGAGATTGATGCCCTCATCAACACGACAAGAGACCTGTTGCGCCGATTTGACCTCAAGCCTTATGACGACCTCGCGCAGACCGGTCTGATCCGTAATCTCGTCGTTCGTCGTGGACATTACACGGGCGAGCTCATGCTGGTCTTGGTAACGACACGTCCCAAGCTTTTCCGAATCGAGCAAGTGATTGACCAGCTGGTCGCAGCCTTTCCAAACCTGGTGTCCATTATCCAAAACATCAATGATCAGAATACTAATGCCATCTTTGGATCAGAATTTCGCACCCTTTATGGCAAAGACAGCATCACAGACACCATGCTGGGCAATGACTATGCGATTTCAGCGCCATCTTTCTATCAAGTTAACACCGAAATGGCGGAAAAACTCTATCAAACAGCCATTGATTTCTCAGAACTCACAGCAGACGATGTGGTTGTTGATGCTTACTCAGGTATTGGAACCATCGGTCTTTCCTTTGCTAAAGACGTTCAGCATGTCTATGGGGTTGAAGTGGTCGAAAGTGCGGTTGCAGATAGCCGAGCAAATGCACAACGCAACGGTATTACCAATACGACTTATGTCTGTGATACGGCTGAAAATGCCATGGCCAAGTGGGTCAAAGAAGGCATCAAACCAACCGTCATCGTCGTTGATCCTCCGCGAAAAGGTTTGACCGAAAGCTTTATCCGAAGCTCGGTGGAAGTCTCACCGAAGAAAATCACCTACATCTCCTGCAACCCGGCTACCATGGCGCGTGACATCAAACTCTATGAAGAACTAGGTTACAAACTCCAAAAGGTCCAGCCCGTTGATCTATTTCCACAAACGCATCACGTGGAGTGCGTAGTGTTGCTACAACGAAGCAAAGGGTAAAAATCCTTTATTTTAAGCACTTTTTCAAGCATTTTGTCTTTATTGAAAAGAGTGATATTGACATAAAAAAGGTGCAAAAAAAGTATATTGATGTGAACGTCTGTTTGGATGTCGACTGCGTAGATAAAAAATAGATACGTCAGCAATAAATTAATCCAGCGAGAACATTTTAATAAGTGTTCTTGCTTTTTTTATTTTCAGGAGGAAAATCATGCAAAAGAATGAACAGTCATCACGACAAATTGTGATGTGTCATCTCATGGCTATCATGCGAATAGATATTGAGAAAGCGACATGGATAGTTGGTGAGATGGAAGAGTCTGGCTTAATCCAGTTTGATGACATGGGGAATGTTGGCCTGTTAGTGTTGGAGGGACAATCATGAAACGTATTACCGCAAATCACTATCAAACGTCAGAGCGTTACTATAAGCTCCCAAAACTCTTGTTTGAGAGTGATCGATATAAGGAAATGAAACTTGAGGTTAAGGTTGCTTATGCTGTTCTCAAAGATCGCTTGGAATTATCTCTGAGTAAAGGTTGGATTGATGAAGATGGGGCTATCTATTTGGTCTATTCCAACTCCAA
>NZ_JAUSTM010000024.1 GCF_030812835.1 Streptococcus moroccensis | reverse complement strand
CTTAGCCGCCTCTCGCGAGACAACTATCTTAGTATACCACCTACTTCTATCCCTGTCAATACTTTTATCCTAAATTTTTTATTTTTTTACTTAGCCCTTTCTTCTGGAGTTTTGGAAATGCTGGTAAATCAAGATGTTTGCTACACTTTTCGCGTTTTTTTAACACACTTCCTTCTAGCAAAAGAGCTAACCTCTTTGTGAGATTAGCTTCATTTGTATTAACTGTATTACCCTTTTCGGTATTTTGAAAGTTCTGCATCATTTCCCCAAACAAAGTGTCCTGGGCTAAGTTCTGCCATGTACGGTTTCGATGAACTATAATCATGTTGATCAGGGTCGTAGACGACCAATTCTTTGTCTCGTTCCAACATAGGATCTGGAATTGGAACTGCTGAGAGAAGAGATTTGGTATACGGGTGGATAGGGTTCCGGAAGAGTTCTTCTGTTTCTGCCACTTCTACAATAACCCCTTTATAGATTACGGCGATGCGATCTGAAATAAACCGAACAACGGATAAGTCATGGGCAATAAAGAGATAGGTTAATCCTAGTTCTTTTTGCATTTTCTTCAATAGATTCAGTACTTGCGCACGCACAGAGACATCTAGGGCAGATATCGGTTCATCTGCAATAACTAATTCTGGCTGCATGACAAGAGCCCTCGCAATACCAATCCGTTGGCGTTGCCCACCAGAGAATTCATGAGGATAACGGGTTAAATGTTCTTCAAGTAATCCAACTTGGTCAATAATCTCGCGAACTTTAGCTTTACGATCTTCTTCATTCTCATATAAATGGAAATTATATAATCCTTCAGAGATAATGTAGTCTACTGTTGCTCGGTCATTAAGACTTGCTGCTGGGTCTTGGAAAATCATCTGGATTTTACGAATAACATCTTTTCGTTGTTCTTTTGACAGTTTTCCATTGATTTTTTGACCGTCATAAATGATGTCACCAGCACTAGTATCGTTAATACCAATAATAGCGCGACCGATGGTTGTCTTTCCCGAACCAGATTCTCCAACTAAAGAGAACGTCTCACCTTTATTGATAAAAAAGTTAGCGTTTTTTACTGCGACAAACTTCTTTTTTCCTTCACCGAAGGAAATTTCTAAGTCTTTGATTTCGACTAATTTTTCAGTCATTTCCTTCCTCCTATTGTTGTGCTAGCATTTTTTGCTTGATTTTTTCGTGAAGATTTTGAATTGTTTCTGGTTTTTCAACAACCGGTGCATCTGGATGGAGCAACCATGTTTTTGCCCAATGTGTATCAGAAACATTAAAAGCAGGCGGATGCTCTTCGAAATCAATCTTCATGGCATAATCTGAACGCAAGGCAAAGGCATCGCCCTTCAACGGAGTATAAAGAGATGGCGGTGTTCCTGGAATTGAGAAGAGGTTCCCTGAATCATCAGCTAGCTGTGGCAAGCTTGAGAGCAAGCTCCATGTATACGGATGACGTGGATCATAGAAAACTTCTTCTACAGTTCCGTACTCCACAACTTCTCCAGCATACATAACCGCCACCTTATCTGCAATAGCTGCAACGACACCCAGGTCATGAGTGATAAAGATAGTCGTGAAGTGATACTCTTTTTGCAATGATTTTAGAAGATCTAGAATTTGCGCTTGAATCGTCACATCCAAAGCTGTCGTCGGCTCATCACAAATGAGGATGTCAGGGCGACAAGCTAGGGCAATGGCGATAACAATACGTTGGCGCATCCCACCTGAATATTGGAACGGATACTCGTTAAAACGTTTATCTGCTTCAGGGATACCGACCTTATTCATATAATCGATTGCTAACTCTTTAGCCTCTTCTTTTGTTTTTCCTTGGTGCTTAACAATGACTTCTACAATTTGCTTCCCAATTGTTACAATTGGGTTCAAACTAGTCATTGGATCTTGGAAAATGGTAGCAATCTTACTACCGCGGATACTCTCCCATTCTTTGGGATCTTTAATCTCTGTTAGCTCTTTGCCTCGGTAGGTGATTGACCCTTGGGCAACACGCCCATTTGTCTCCAGCATACCGGTAAAGGCCCTGGTTAAAACTGACTTACCTGAGCCTGACTCTCCCACAAGAGATAGAACTTCTCCTTCAATCAATTCCAGAGAAACATTTCGAATTGCCGTCAAGACACGGTCACGAACATCGAATTCCACGACCACATCTTTGGCACTTAAAATTACATTATTTGTTGTCATAAGGCCTCCTTATCTATGGGTACGTGGGTCACTTGCATCAGCAAGGTTTTGCCCGACGATGAACAATGACAATGACACTAAAACGAGAATAGTCAATGGAATCCAGAATAGATACGCATTTGTTGTCACGTTTTGTGAATATTTGGCAATCAAACGGCCCAGACTTGGAACTGTCGCCGGCAATCCTAATCCAAAATAAGAAAGGAAGGCTTCCGTAGAAATATAACCAGGTAACATTTGGGAAACAGACGTCACAATTACGGAGACAAGCTGTGGCAATAAGTTTTTGATGATAATCTTATTAACCGGCGTCCCGAGAGTCTGACTGGCCAAGTTGTACTCTAAATCACGATAGCGCATGATTTGAACACGAATACTATAAGCCGTCCCCATCCAACCTGTTAGCGTCATGGCTAAAATCAAATTCCAAAATCCTGAACCAATCGCATATGTCATAACGATGATGATTAGAAGGTAAGGAACGTTTGAGATAACGTTGTAGACTTCCATCATCACGCGGTCAACCGATTTTGACACACCCCAAATACCACCGACAATCACGCCGACCACCATGTTGATAATGGTAGAAATGACAGAAATCAGAATCGAATTTTTGGCACCGAACCAAACAGCGTCAAAAAGGGAGTGGGCATTCGCATCCGTACCAAACCAATATTTAGCATTTGGCCAGTTATAGCGCGCTGAGAAGTTGTTGATGTTGGTCACATCGTTAAAGTCATAATCCGAAAAAATAGGATAAAGAAAACTCATCAACAAAATAACAATCAATAACCCTAACATAAAGATGGTTGATTTTTTACGGAAAAATTGACGAAAAACAGCATTCCAATAAGAATAGCTTGGAGTATCGATCTTTTCAGAGGCAAGATCATCTCGTTTTACAAATTCAAATTGACTTTTAGCAATAGTAGACATTACTTACCTCCTTTCTTAGCAGAGAGATTAATCCGTGGGTCAACGATCGTCATCAAAATATCACCTGCCATGACTGCAAAGATTGACAAAGTACTAAAAATAAATGTCAAGCCAACGATCATTGAACTATTAGATGCTTTGACGGAATCAATCATCATTTTACCCATACCCGGAAAGGCAAAAAGAGATTCGGTCAAGGTCGCCCCTACAATAACACTTAAAATAGAAGATGGAATACCGTTTACAATCGGCACCATAGCGTTCTTGAAAATGTGACGGTAAGAAATTTCTTTTTCAGACAACCCTTTTGCTCTTGCAAAACGAACATAGTCACTAGAATCTTGGTCAATCAGGTAGCGACGTGCCCAGATAGCAAGACCTGGAATCCCTAATACTCCCAAGATAACCACTGGTAAGACATAAGACCGGTAATCTGATGCTCCTAAGATTGGGAAAGCATTTGGCAAACCAAATAAGGTTGTCCCGATGGTTCTAATGATATAGGCCAGGGCAACAGACGGCATAGCCATGATAAAGGTAAGGGTCGCTGTTGAAAAACTATCAATGCGTGTTCCTTTGAAACGCGACATCAAGATAGCCAGTGGCAATCCGACAAAGTAACTAATGATTACACCAAAAATACCAATAATAGCTGAACTTGCAATCATAGATGGATCAGTGTAATTTGTCAGTGTACTTGTATAAGCATCACCAGCACCAAAGTTTCTAATGGTTTGGGAGTCTGCTTTTTCTGGCGAACGATAAGATCTAGAGTAGATATCAACTGAACTTGACTTGGTTTCTCCACTAGGGAAGGTAACGTCAGTCATCTCCTTCTTACCTTGTCCTTGCGTAATGACTTGAAGAACCGGAATGTTTTGATAGGTTGGGTAAGATGTCCCTAGATTAAGCTTGATAAAATTCTGATGGATATAAGGGAATTTTGAATTAAAATAGAGGAGATATTTATGCTTGGTTCCTGAACCGACAACCGACCAGCCAACTGAAGGGTCGTTCTCGATGGAAATCCCTCTTTCCAAATCTGGGTTGGAAGCATCTTGGATTCTCCAAGGATGATCAATTTGAACTAGATTGCCATAGAACTCAAAGACACGCTGAAAAATAGGGACATCTCGTGTGGCATAAAACTGCCCAGACTCTTGAAACTGATGAAGCGTCCAACCATTTCCGAGTTGCTTGATGTACTCTTCGTAAATCGCTTTGTTTTGATCGGTTCCTTCAACAGTCACGCTAGCGTCAAACTCACTTGCTTTAGCACGAAGCTCTCTTGTGTTGTAATAGTCAATATAACCCATTTTTTCAAAGATGGTATTTTCATAATCCGCCTTTGTATCTGGGGTTTTGGTCATTTTTGTGTAGTTTGTGTCATTCTTGAAAATCTGTCTTCTGGGTACCAAAGTGTATACAATCGTGTAGATGAGTGTTGTTACCAAGAAGATAGACACCAAGGAACGCAAAATACGATTAAAAATGTATTTCTTCATTTTCTTAGGTCCTCCAAATTCCAAAAGAACTTCCTCTAGGTCTTAGAGAAAGTTCTCCTGAAACAAGTTATTTATTATTCGATATGATCTGCAAGAGCTTCTTGTGCTTTTTGATTAGATGTTGCTTTTTCTTCTTCCCACTTCTTAAGGGCTGCTTCATAATCAGAGGCTAAAACAGGTTCCTCTTGAACTTTTAGAAGTTTGTAAGTGTCACGTTTGTTACCAACGCTACCGTAAGCCGCTGTGAATGGTGTTGTCTTACGTACAGATGGTGTTGCACCATTTGAAATGTAAGGGATGATAACAGAAGAATCAACTAACCAAGCTTGTGCTTTAGCATATTGGTTGTAACGAGCTGTCACATCAGAGGTCTCACTTGACGCTTCTGCTAACATGGCATTATAGTCATCAAATCCTGCTTTTTTACCAGCTTCACTATTTGAACCACCATCGACACCGATAACGTATGAATGAGAACCACTTACTGATGTATCAAAGATGTCAAGGTAAGTTGATGGGTCTTCAAAGTCTGGACCCCAACCAGTTGCTAGTGACAAGTCATAATCCAACTGAGACGCATTAGTAGCAAAGTATGCTGCGTTGTTGTATACATCTTCATCCATCAGCTGAATATCAACCACTACATTTTCAGCACCAAGAGTTGATTCTACAGAATCTTTAAAGGACTGGGCTTGCGCCACGTTAATTTCGCTCGATTGAAGAGCTGGTACATCGAGATGGATAGGGAAGGTTACGCCTTCTCCTTCAAGCGTTTCTTTAGCTTTATCAAACTCTGCCTTAGCTTTTTCAGGATTGTACATTCCATCTTGACCATCTGCTAAGTTAACATTTTCCCACTCTGTTCCGTAAGTAACTAATTCTTTTTCAACGACAGAACCAAAGCTTTCACCGTCGATGGAAACGAAATCGGTCGGAACGAGCGTGTTACGAATACCTTTTGCAGCACCGTCTTCACCAACACTTTGCGCATTGTAAGATACACGGTCAAATGCGAAGGAAACAGCTTGACGGAAGTCTTTGTTCAAGATTGCTGCCTTAGTATTTGATTTTTCATCGTCTGAAGACTTAGCTGTATGATCATAGTTTTGACGATCTAAGTTAAAGAGAGCATAGAAAGTTGTTGAACCTTGGGGGCTGTATACAATGTTATCGCCATATTTTTCTTTAACAGTAGAGTAAAGCGATGAGTTAGGGAACACACGCGCTTGTGTATAGGCACCTTCATCAAAGCCTTTGTATAGAGAGTCTGAATCTTGGCCGTCATAGAAGGTTAACTGTACATGTTCGATAGATACACTGTCAGCGTCCCAATAGTTTTCATTTTTTGTGTACTCAATAGATGACTTAGGAGTCATTGCTGAGATAACATAAGGACCATTATAAAGAATTGTTGATGGATCTGTCGCTGTACCAAAGGCATCACCTTGAGTTGTCAAGAATTCTTCATTAACTGGGAACAAAATGTTCATGGTTGTTTTAGAATTCCAGAATGGTTCAGCCTCATTCAATGTGTATTGAACGGTTCTATCATCAAGAGCCTTAACACCAACTGTTTCAAAGTCATCCGTTTCGCCTTTAATGTAGGCATCTAATCCAACAACTGAGTTCTGAACGATGTAAAGACCTGGGGACTCGTTTTCAGCAGCGTATTTCAAACCAGTAACGAAGTCATTTGCTGTAACATCAGCGTATTCTTCACCATCAGCAGTATACCACTTAGCGCCTTCACGCAAAGTGTAAGTATAGGTCTTGCCATCTTCTGAGACTTTCCAATCTTCAGCCAATGAAGGCACGTAGTTACCATAAGTATCATTTTCCAACAATCCATCAATAAGGTTTGATGTGATATCTGATGTTGATGCCCGGTTAGAGAGCAAATAGTTCAAGGTTTCAGGGTCTGTTGCATAAACATAAGAATAGGTTGATGCTTCAGAACTACTACTTTGAGTGTTTGTAGATGAACTACCGCAGGCAGCTAACACACCAGCCGCAAGCAATGCCACGCCAGAAAGCGCCATCATTTTTCTCTTTTGCATAATAATCTCCTTTTATTAAGCTGACTTTTTAGACATAAAAAAACAACCTGATAAGTGAAATTATATCAGAAATCATTCTAAAAGTAAATAAATCGAGTGATAAATTTTCTGAATGTTTAGCCATTCTTAACCTTCTGTTTGAAAATCAAAAAATCTCTAGACGAGCTAGAGATTTTTAAGATTATTTGACGTGGTCAGCAAGAGCTTTTTCAGCTTCTGCATTTGACGCCGCCTTATCTTCTTGCCATTGTTCGTAGGCTTTGTCGTAATCAGCTGTTTTAACCAACTCATCTTGAACTTTCAAGTACTTGAATGAAGCTCCATCTTTAACACCAACTGTTGCATAAGATGCAGAGAATGGTACAGTGTAACGAACAGATGGACGAGCACCATTAGAGATGTAAGGGATAACAACTGACTCATCTACCAACCAAGCTTGTGCTTTGGCGTATGCTGTGTAGCGTGCTGCAGGATCTTGTTCTTTAGAAGCTGTTGCTAACAATTCTGAATAAGTATCAAAACCGACTTTCTTAGCAATCTCGCTATCTGTTCCACCATCAATACCGATAGTGTATGTCATTGTTCCTTCTTTAGATGTATCAAAGATATCTAGGTAAGTTGATGGATCTTGGAAGTCAGGACCCCAACCAGAAGCCAATGAAATATCGTAGTCTACTTGAGATGCATTTGTTGCGTAGTAAGTCGCAGCATAGTAAGCATCTTCGTCCATCAACTGAATATCAATTTGAACGTTGTCGCTACCAAGAGCATCTTCGATAGATTTCTTAACAGATTGCGCTTGTTGCACGCGCATTTCAACCGCTTGGTTTACAGGGATATCAATACGGATTGGGAATGTTGCACCTTCAGCTTCAAGCGCTTCTTTGGCTTTGTCGAATTGGGCTTTTGCTTTTTCAGGGTTATACAAACCATCTTGAGCGTCGTCTAACTCAACATTTTCCCATTGAGAACCGTAAGAAACAATTTCTTTTTCAACAAGATCAGCAAAGTCTTCTTCACCAACTGTTACAAAGTCAGCAGGAACAACCATGTTACGAAGGGCTTTAGTTGCACCATCTTCACCGTTTTGGTGAGCGTTGTAAGTGGTCTTATCAAAGGCAAAGGCAATCGCTTGACGGAAGTCTTTGTTTTGAAGAGCTAAGAGGGTTGATTGTTTTTCTTCATCAGTTGTCTTAGACGTGTGGTCGTACTTAGAACGACCCATGTTCAACATCGCGTAGTATGTTGAAGACCCTTGTGGTCCGTATACAATATTGTCTCCGTATTTTTCTTTAACGCTTGCGTAGCTTGAAGAGTTAGGGTAAACTGTCGCAACAGTGTAAGCTCCGTCTTCCAAGCCTTGGATAAGACTTTCTGGGTCAGATCCATCGTTATAGGTTAATTTGATGCTCTCAATTGATACCTTGTCAGCATCCCAGTAGTTAGGGTTCTTGGTAAATTCAATAGCTGATTTAGCAGTGATTGCTGAAAGGGTGTAAGCTCCGTTATAAAGGATAGATGTTGAGTCTGTTGGTGTTCCAAACGCATCACCTTGGCTTGTCAAGAATTCTTCATTAACTGGGAAGAGAATACCCATTGTTGTTTTAGAATTCCAGAATGGCTCAGGACGTGTCAATGTGTACTCAACTGTGTAATCATCTACAGCTTTAACACCAACTGTATCAAAATCATCAGATTCACCTTTAACATAAGCATCCAATCCTTCGATAGACTCTTGGATGATGTATAGAGCTGAAGATTGTTTGTCAGCTGCGTATTTAACACCTGTTACGAAGTCTTGTGCCGTTACATCTGCGTACTCTTCGCCATCAGCGGTATACCATTTAGCCCCTTCACGGAGTTTGTATGTATAGGTCAAGCCATCTTCAGATACAGTCCAATCTTCTGCAAGAGATGGTACAAGGTTACCGTACTCATCGTTTTCCAAAAGACCATCGACAAGGTTAGTCACGATGTCTGAAGTGGTTGTGTGGTTGTCTACAAGGTAATCCAATGTTTCTGGATCAGTACCATAAACATAAGAGTATGTCGTATTTGCTGAATCACCTGATGCAGATGATGAGGATGAAGATGAGGTCGATGAATTGTTACCACATGCAGCAAGTACACCAACCGACAAAATTGTAACCCCAGCTAGGGCAAGCCATTTTTTCGTTTTCATGTATAATCTCCTTTTTATTTAGAACTTCCTTAAAAAATTCTTAATATGTTAGCTATTATATCATCAAAAAAACACTTTGTAAACAATTTTCTGATTTTTTTTTATTTTATAAAATGTATTTTTAATCACATGTTATACATAATATGCACTCTTGACTAATCCGCTTCCTAAAATTTATTTTATGATATAATTGGAAAGAGGAGATATCTATGAAAAAAATTCATTTTTTACTTGTTTTCACCTTGCTGATCGCCTTGATTTATCAACCGAGTTTTGCCTATGCCAACGAAACAGCCGAATCCAGCGTCACCCAAGAACAGAGCGCTTCCGAATCAAGCACCGAAACGGTGGCAGAACCAGAGGCAGAAACGCCAGCTGAAGGATATTCAGTCGCAGCCAATCATGCCATGGTGATCGAAGCCAATACAGGAAAAATACTGTATGAAAAAAGTAGCCAAGACGTCACCGGCATTGCCTCTACAACTAAGCTACTAACAGCTTACCTTATCTATGAAGCTGTGGCTAATCAGAAAGCGAGCTGGGAGGATGTGGTCTCTGTCTCGAACTATGCCTATGAACTTTCCCTAAACCCAGCAGTAGCTAATGTGCCTCTGGACGCTCGGGCTTATACCCTCCAAGAACTCTTTACAGCAATGGTTGTCAACTCCTCCAACGGAGCTACTGTTGCTCTAGCTGAGCATGTAGCAGGTACAGAACCGCGCTTTGTCGATGCCATGGCTGCCAAGGTTAAGGAATGGGGGATCGAGGACGCTACTCTTGTAAACGCGACAGGACTTAGCAATCAGTACCTGGGCGATAACCGCTACCCTAACTCTGGAGAGACGGACGAAAACATGATGTCCGCCCGATCCTTAGCCATTATCGCTCAACGGTTACTCATGGATTATCCAGAAGTATCCGACTTAACGTCCTTGATTACTGCTCCTTTTTCCTATACCACTGTCTCTAACTGGAACTTGCTACTGCAAGGCTCTACCTACTCTAGGCCAAAAGTCGATGGGTTGATGACCGGTACTTCTGAAAAATCAGGGTCATCTCTTGTCGCTTCTGGCACGGAAAATTACATGCGGGTCGTCGCTGTTGTTCTAGGAGCACACAATGGTATCGAGGATCCTAATGCTCGATTTGTGGCAACATACAGTCTATTTGAGCATATTAAGGATACTTATTATTTTAAGACCTTGGTCAAAAAAGGCGAAGCCTACGAAAACAGTAACTCTAAGGTTTTAAACGGTAAGCTTTCGACAGTTTCAGCCGTCGCTGAAAAGGATTTCTTGGTGGTCCAGCAAATTGGCGCTGAAAACACCTCATTAGCCTACACTGAAACCGATAAACCTTTAGAAGCTCCTATTGCTGAAAACACTCCTGTTGGGACGTTAGTCTTTAAGGACGACGGCTACCTAGACCAACCCCCTCATGTTGAGATGGTCGCTAAAGAAACAGTTGACCGAGCTATCTTTTACAAGGTTTGGTGGAACAACTTTGTCACTTGGGTCAATGAAGAATTGTAGCCACCTAGATAATTACAACTATAAAAAGCACACCGAGTTGCTCACTTGAGCATTCCGTGTGCTTTTCAATTGGACTGTTTTAAAAGATGGGAAATGTTTTGGTTAGTTTACCTCATCTTAAAATATGGAACTTATCCCAACTCCTGCTTACGCCAATAATTCCGAGAGAGGCTATAAGACACCCCTGCAATGACGATTAACACGATAAGGCCAGTACCTGCCAGAATGAGATTGACTAGGATTGAAACAGATTGCAGCATAATGGCCGCAAAGACGATTAAGCCGATAAAAATAACAAAAGAAACGAGAACAACAATGGTTTTTGCAACATTTCCCATGCCACGATTGGCTAGCTGGGTGACATTTTGCCAATTTAATTCCAAAAGTCTGAAGTCCCTCACAAAATAGAAGGTCTCCATACTATAGGCCGTCAGCAACCAAGCTATCCAAGCCCCTAGAAAAAGATAAAAAGGCAACTGCAACCAGATGGTCAATACTAAAAGTACTATTGTGGGAAGTATTGCTTCGATCAAAAATGCAAACCAAAACTTGAAGCGCAAGTAACCCATCATATCAAAAGGCATCGTTTTGAAGAAGTTAAAGTTCTCTCGATCTAGAGAAATGATGATGCCAGATAGGCCTCCAGCAGACATGATAGCATAGGCCATACCAAAGAAAACAGCCATCGATAAATACCCAATATGATAATCTATGCTCATCAACAGGTCTCTTGCTCCAATAAGAGTAGGAACCATCATCATAATGACCAACATCGAAGTCATGATGACAAAGGTAAAGAGCATAGTCGGGTCAGCAATCAACCCCAGATGATAATGCCATAGTTGTTGCTTCCATGTTCGTTGCCCTTTTTGCTGTTTGACCTTTATGGGCGTTTTTCGTTGAGAGACGGCTGTACTCGTTGCCAAAGCTGCCTCATAAAAGTTCGGTAGAACTTGATTTTTAACCACCCATGCTAGACCAGCCAACACTAATAGCCAAACCAAGAGATGGAGACCAACTTTCATGGACAAGGGATTCTCTGCCAAACCATAAAAGAGCCATAGTGGGGCAAACCCAGGTCCAGACTCAACGATTTGCCCATCCATAAAGGACAATGATGTGTTTTGCAAGGTCAAAATGGCGATCACTGAACCAATGGTTGAAATAACCATAATGGCTCCAGATGCCAATTTCTTGTACTGACGAAAGACATTTGTTTTGGTTAAGAAATGGACCGCTACTATAGTTACTAAGGTCATGCCAGTAAACAACAAGATAAAGGATAGTAGCGCTAGAGGAATTCCCCACCAAAAAGCATTGCCAAACCGAAAATGAATGAGTACCAAGTAGAGCAACAAAGGCAACAAGAAGGTTAAACACGCAATCAGGACAACTGCCCCTTTTCCTAAGAAAACCTCTAGTTCCGTCACAGGTAGGCTTCGATAGGACTGTAGGTCCTTGCTTTCATAGAAAACATTATACATGCTCAAAAAGGCTTGAAGCATGGTCATCAAGATGAAAATTCCCAGAAACCGGGTAAACATCCCAGGTAGTTCTTCAAATGGAATTCCTAGACTATAAGATCCAAAAATGAAGAGATAGAGGACCCCTGCAAAAAGGTATTGCAGCAAAATTTTTCGTGTAACATTGATTTTCTTGCCGGGATTGTCCGCTTGTTTTTTGCGGTACTTATCCATTTGAGCTACCTGCATAGAATAAATCAGGTTGAGCTGAGCCAACTTTCGAACAACACTAAATCTCATGTGTCACCTCCTCAACAGGCGCTGCAGGAGCACTTTCTGCATCGCGACCTGCCATACCTAAGTAGATGGCTTCAAGTGGTTTATCAGGGTGCAAGGCTTTCAGCTGTGCTATGGTTCCAAAGTAAATCAATTCCCCTTTTTTCAAAATGGCAATACGATCACAGATTTGTTCAGCGACTTCTAACACATGCGTGGAGAAAATAACGGTATTGCCTTCATCGGCATGTTGACGCATCAAGCCTTTGAGGTCAAAAGCAGCCTGTGGATCTAGGCCTGTCATTGGCTCATCCAAGACCCAGATATCAGGATTAGGCAAGAGAGCACCGATAAGAAAGACTTTTTGGCGCATCCCGTGTGAGAAGGATTCAATCGTTTGGTAACGATTTTCAGTTAAATCAAAAAGATCCATAAAACGGTTGAGCTGTGTTTCTTTTTCTTCTAGGCTTAGGCCATAAGAACTGGCAATCAAATCCCAAAACTCATCAGCCGACATCCTCAAGAATAAGTCTGGCGAGTCTGCAACATATCCGATGCGTTTCTTGATATCTAAGCGGTTTTCTGACAATTCCAAGCCATCAACTGTAATCGTTCCTGAGGTCGGATTGATAACACTGACTAAGGATTTGATGGTCGTTGATTTCCCTGCACCATTATGCCCGATTAAACCAACAATCTCTCCAGAATCAATGGCTAAATGAAGCTGGTTCAGAGCTGTTTTATCCCCATAAACCTTTGTAACGCCGTGAAATTCAATCATACCAAGACCTCCATATACTCTTGCTGTTTTAGCGAGTATCTACTTTTTCTAGTTTTATTATAGTCTATCCTGAACCCTTTGTCAATATGTACTAGTTTAAAGGTACAGATGTTTTCTTTATAAAAAACTCACTTTTCAGCGAGTTTTCTCTATTTCCAACTTCCGTCGGAATATAATTGCAACCAATCGTATGCTAACGATTGGTTTGCTAATTGTATTATCCGACGGAACCCTCCATCTCATAGGCGATGAGGCGGTTGAGTTCTACGGCATATTCCATCGGCAGTTCTTTGGTGAAGGGTTCAACGAATCCCATGACGATCATCTCTGTCGCTTCACTTTCAGAAAGACCTCGGCTCATGAGGTAATAGAGCTGTTCTTCTGAGATTTTGGACACTTTGGCTTCGTGTTCCAAGGCCACTTGTGAGTTGTGAATCTCATTGAATGGGATGGTATCGGATTTTGAAATATCATCCATGATAATGGTATCACACTCAATATGGCTTACTGATTTTTTAGAATTGCGGTTAAATGTGACCTGTCCACGATAGTTTACAGCGCCACCGCCTTTAGCGATTGACTTAGAGACGATGGATGAACTGGTATGCGGTGCATTATGAATCATCTTAGCCCCTGTATCTTGGACTTGCCCTTTGTTAGCAAAGGCAATCGACAGCATAGTTCCACGCGCCCCAGGCCCATCGAGGTAGACAGACGGGTACTTCATCGTTGTGTGGGCCCCTAGGTTGCCATCGATCCACTCTACTGTTGCATCTTTCATGGCTTTGGCACGCTTAGTCACCAAGTTGTAGACATTATCTGACCAGTTTTGTATGGTTGTGTAACGCATATAGGCACTGTCGTGAGCAAAAATTTCGACAATGGCAGCGTGCAAACTTGCTGTCGAATAGGTCGGTGCCGTACAGCCTTCGACGTAGTGAACACTAGCTCCCTCATCAACGATGATGATGGTCCGCTCAAATTGGCCAGTGCCTTCATTGTTAATACGAAAATAGGTCTGCAAAGGGATGTCACATTTAACCCCTTTAGGAACATAGATAAAGGTTCCACCTGACCAAACAGCTGAATTAAGCGCTGCTAATTTATTATCCGTTGGAGGGACAAGTTTGGCAAAATACTGTTTGAAAAGGTCTGGGTATTCTTTTAAAGCCGTATCTGTATCGGTGAAGATGATGCCCAGTTTTTCAAACTCTTCCTTCATGTTATGGTAAACCACTTCGGATTCATACTGAGCTGAAGCTCCTGCTAAATAAGCTCGCTCCGCTTCTGGGATCCCAATCCGCTCAAAGGTTTCTTTAATCTTCTCTGGAACATCATCCCAAGAACGAGCTGGTTTCTCTGACGGTTTTTGATAGTAAATAATCTCATCAAAATCAATCTGAGATAGGTCAGCGCCCCATGTTTCCAGCTCCATTTTCTTAAAAGCCTCATAGGACTTGAGTCGAAACTCTAACATCCACTCAGGCTCACCTTTTACTGCGGATAACTCACGGATAACTTCCTCAGAAAGGCCTTTCCCCGTTGAGACAAGAGGCTCCACATCGTCATGGAAACCGTATTGGTATTCGCCGAGATCAATCGGCGTTGGTTCTACTCTTTCGTTTTCAGACATAAGTTTCCTTTCTCTTCATTCCTGTATTCAATCATCAATTTGTTCTAAGCCCTCTATTATTGAACATTTTGACGTTCAATGGCTTTTTTGAGCGCATTCCAAGCTAATGTCGCACATTTGACCCGTTGAGGGAACTTGGACACGCCAGCCATCAAACTCGCTTCTCCCAATTCTTCTTGCCCTTCTGGTTCCTGACCTTGGACCATTCTGGAAAAAAGCTCAGCCAAGTCTTGAACTTCTGAGAGGCTTTTCCCCAATACGGCATCAGTCATCATTGAGGCTGACGCTGTTGAAATGCTACAACCATGTCCATCAAAGGCAATATCTGCCACGCGATTTTCTTCTATTTTAACCGATAATTGCACCACATCGCCACAGGTTGGATTGTGCAGTTCAAGGACCTCTACTCCGTCAAGACTTCCTTTATGGTGAGGATTACGCGAATGCTCTGTTACAACCGCCATATAAAGGCTGTCTAGTTTAGAGAGTGCCATGGAAATACTCCTTTGTTTTGAGAACGGCATCGATGAGCTGATCACAATCTGCTTTGGTGTTATAGAGCCCAAAGCTAGCACGGACCGTTGAAGGGACACCGAGGTATTGAAGCAAGGGCTGGGCACAGTGATGTCCGGCCCTAACCGCGACTCCTTCATAATCAAGGGCTGTTGCCACATCATGAGGGTGGAGCCCATCTATGTTAAAGGCGATGACCCCAGCACGATCTTTAGCCGTCGCTGGCCCATATATAGTCACTCCATCAATAGCCGAAAGCTTTGGCAAGGTGTAAGCCATCAATTCTTGCTCATGGGCGGTCACTTGTTCTAGGCCGATAGCTGTTAGATAATCTATCGCTGCCCCAAGACCGATGGCACCAGCCATGTTTGGTGTGCCAGCTTCAAATTTCCAGGGCAATTCTTTCCAAGTGGCTTCTTGTTCACTGACAAAGTCAATCATCTCGCCCCCAAATTCAACAGGCACCATCTCTTCTAGGAGGTGTTGTTTGCCAAAAAGAACGCCGATGCCTGTCGGTCCATACATCTTGTGTCCAGAAAAAGCCATAAAATCAACGTCCAAATCCTGGACATCAACCGCCATATGAGGCACAGATTGGGCAGCATCAAGGACCATAAGTGCACCAGCTTGATGAGCCATAGCTGTTATTTCTTTGATCGGATTAATGGTTCCAAGAACATTTGACACATGAGCTAGGGCAACGACCTTAGTCTTCTCACTCATCTTGGCTGCTAGATCATACATGTCCAGTTGCCCGTCCTTGAGGTAGACATAGGTAAGCGTCGCACCAGTTGCCCGGCAAGCCTCCTGCCAAGGGATCAGGTTAGCATGGTGCTCCATGATCGAAATCAGGATCTCATCACCCGGCTTTAGAAAGGTTCTGGCATGCTGGGCCACCCAATTGAGCCCAGTCGTTGTCCCTCTGGTGAAAAGGATCTCCTTAGTCGAATTGGCATTGATAAAGGCTCTAGCCTTCTCTCTGGCCTCTTCATACCGTTTCGTTGCTCGTTCTGCTAGGGTATGAACACCACGATGGACATTAGCGTTATCCTTATGATAATAGTCTTGTATTGCCTCAAGAACAGCAAGTGATTTTTGCGTCGTCGCTCCATTATCCAAATACACCAGCGGTTCATCATTGACCAACTGGTCTAATATAGGAAAATCGCACCGATAGTTTTCTGGATTAAATGTCATCGCTTATCTCTTTAATAATTTTTCTTCTAACACTTGAATCATCTCATCACGTACTGCTTTAACTGGAATTTCAGTGATAACAGCACCTAGGAAACCGCGCACAACTAAGCGTTCTGCAGTCGCCTGATCAAGGCCACGACTCATCAAGTAATACATGTCTTCAGGGTCTACTTGCCCGATAGAGGCCGCATGCCCTGCTGTGACTTCATTTTCATCAATCAATAGAATCGGATTGGCATCTGAACGCGCCTTATCCGATAGCATCAAGACGCGGCTCTCTTGTTGAGCATCTGCTCCTTTGGCTCCGCGGATGATATGGCCAATCCCGTTAAACGTTAGGGTTCCACGTTCAAGGATTACTCCGTGTTGCAAGATATGACCGACGGAATGGCTACCGTAATTGGTCACTCGTGTATCAATTCCTTGGACTTGACGCCCTGAAGATACCGCGACCGCTTTAAGATTGGCATGGCTACCATTACCTACCAAGTCGCTATCAAAATCAGCCACGACATTGCCTTCATTCATCACACCTAAAGCCCAATCAATTTGCGCATCAGCCAGAAGATGGCCGCGGCGACTCATAAAGGTTGTGACTTGCTCACCGAGACGGTCAATGGCTGCAAATTTGACTTGGCTGCCTTCTTGGGCAATCACCTCAACTGCAATATTGGCTGAAACCTTGGTATCTGAAGGATTGATGGTTTCAAAGCGCTCCAAGTAGGTGAACTTACTGTTTTTCCCTGCAATAATCAAGACACGCTTGTTAAAGGGGGCAGCACTGCTTCCATCTTGGTAATAAAGGCCTTCAATCGGAACGTCAATTTCCAGATTGTCTGGCACGTAAAGGACTGCAGTTGCATTGAAATAAGCGTTATTGTAGGCAGCTAGTTTATTCTCGTCAAAGGGAATAGCTTTAGCAAAGTATTTCTCAATCAGCTCTGGAATCTCATCTAGAGCACTGTATAAATCTGTAAAAATGACGCCAGCTTCAACAAGCTCTGCTGGCAATTGTTCAAGAACGGTCTGACTCCCTACTTGGACCAGCTTAGGATTGTCACCCAAGGCTGTAAAGTCTGGTACATGGCCAATCGCTTCATTTTCAGCTAAGGTGCCATCGCCTAAATTCCAGCGGTGAAATTTCACACGCTCAATCACAGGAAGAGCCAGCTCGTCTATCTTGTTAAAGGCTGCTAATCGCAAAGCTGCCAACCAGGCAGGCTCAGCATGTGCAGCCGAAAAATGTTCAATGATTTCTCTCGTCATGATGCCTCCTCTAATAGAAATCTATGTGCCGTAGAAGGTAACTTATACTTCTTCTTCGTAGTGCAAGCCAAGTTCTTCAGCAATTTTGGCATAACCTTCTTTTTCAAGGCGGAGGGCCAATTCAGGACCACCAGAGAGCACCACACGGCCATCCATCATGATGTGCACTACATCAGGAGTGA
Source organism: Streptococcus moroccensis (assembly GCF_030812835.1). Taxonomy (GTDB): domain Bacteria; phylum Bacillota; class Bacilli; order Lactobacillales; family Streptococcaceae; genus Streptococcus; species Streptococcus moroccensis. Next base: position 11,791 of record NZ_JAUSTM010000024.1, on the reverse strand, counting down.
TGTAGTTAAGAAGGCGCTGGTAATGGGTGATAATCATGGCACCAAATCCTTCTCCTCGCATCGCATTAATTCCTTTAGAAACTACTTTGAGGGCATCGATATCAAGACCTGAGTCAATCTCATCAAGAAGAGCAAAGGTCGGCTCTAACATAAGCAATTGTAGAATTTCATTGCGTTTTTTCTCACCACCAGAAAACCCTTCATTAAGGTAGCGCTCAGCCATCTCTTCCTTCATGTTCAGAAGTTCCATCTTTTCATCCAGTTTCTTGATGAAATCCATAACTGAAATCTTGTCCTTGTCTTCCTTACCAGCATTCATTGCTGCTCTCAAAAACTCAGCATTGGTAATGCCTGGAATTTCAGATGGGTATTGCATGGCCAGAAACAGCCCCATGCGAGCTCGCTCATCCACTTCTAATTCCAGAACATTGACGCCATCAAAAAGAACTTCTCCTTCTGTAATTTCAAAATTAGGATTTCCCATAATCGCTGCCGATAGGGTAGACTTCCCGGTTCCATTAGGTCCCATCACCGCTGCGATTTCTCCTGTTTTAAGGGTCATATTAACACCCTTAAGAATTTCTTTTTCCTCAATGGAAACATGCAGGTTTTTTATTTCTAAAACTGACATCTCTTTTTCCTTTCTTTGTGAAAACGTTCATTCTTAGTATTATATCAAAAAAAGCCTGTTGAGGCTTTCCTTTTGTTTTCTACTTTTTAGATTTTTGCTTGTGTTTCTCTAATACTTCCCGACGATAGCCACTATTTCCAATGAAGCGCAAGAGATTGAGTATCGGGGTTCGATTTTCACCCAAAATGCCGGTCAATTCCGCTAAAAGCCATATTCCAAAAACCAAAGCAATGACAAGCAAGGTTCCTCCCAGTCTACTAGAGATGTTAAACAACAGGGAAATGCTTGAAAAAATAAAGGATATCGCGTAGATCATCAGCACGGTCCCTCGGTGAGTTAATCCCAAGGAAAGGAGCCGATGGTGCAAATGCATCTTATCAGGTTCATAGAATTTCTGCTTGGACAAGGTCCTCCGAATGATAGCCATAACCGTGTCGGTAATAGGAACTCCTAAGATAATCATCGGTGTCACCACGGCAACAGCAGTGGCATTTTTTAATCCCTGAAGGGAAAAAACAGCAATCAGAAAACCGATAAATAAGGCCCCAGTATCTCCCAAGTAGATGATAGCCGGATTATAATTATAGGGTAAGAATCCTAGAATAGCTGCCACTAGGATAAAAATCATCAAGGTCAAGAAAAGATTGCTATCAAACAAAAAGAAGTAAGAAACAATCCCCATGGTAATCAATGAGATAATGGATACCCCTGAAACCAAGCCGTCCAAACCATCCATCAGATTGACAGCATTCATGATTCCAACAATCCAGATAACCGTGACGACAAAGGTCACAATAGGAGAAAACTCAATAAACGGCCCCCCGAAGGGAATCTTGAACTTATCAAAGTGAAAGTCTGTAAAGGCATAAACAATAAAAGCTGCAATGGCTTGCCCTAACAACTTCCACTTGGCTGATAATTCTACTATATCATCAATGAGACCCGTGAGACCAACGATCCAACCGCTCAGGACAACTGGCCAAGCATAACTCAAAAAATCATGCCCACGAATGTCTCTTACTTTAACAATCATGGGCAGCAACACCAAGACAGCGATGGAAAAAGCTATGATAATAGCCAGCCCACCTGCACTAGGCATGGGAACCTTGTTAATCCGCCTAGCATTTGGATGGTCTACAGCCCCTATTTTAACCGCCAGCAATTTAACCATTGGCGTTAGAATGACCGTTATCAAAAAGGTTGCGATAAACACTAAGACATACTGAAGTGCAAACGGAATCATGCCAACTCTATCCTTTTCAGTTGATCAATAGCATCTACTTGAAGCATGAGATACCCATGCTCTTGTAAATAGGGCCTCGTCACCCCTGTGTCCTCAGCATGTTCTAAAATACGCGAATGAATAGCACTAGCGTAGCGCGGGGTCTCATTAAGAAAATCCAACAAGACTGTCATATAATAGGCGCCACTGTATTTATAAAGTTCAGAGGTATCCACCGGATAATCTACATTTTTTGAAAAAGTAATCGCCTCTGGGAGATCGCGAAAACGCAAGGTAAAATAGACGTAACGATTACTATCACTGCCATCTAACTCATCTTCGATTTCTTGTTCCAATTGATTTTCTAGTAATTCCAAGGCAGCAACTGCTTTCTCATCAGAAGAACTTTTGTCCTTGAGGGTCTTCTCCAAGGTTTTAAAAAATTCATCAGGGGATAAATGAGAGATATCATCGACATTGGCCATATCAGCTAAATCCTGAAAATCTAATTCCTGATCAATGTCTGACTTGGTCACAAAGATATCTAACTTATCAGGCTTTGGGGTTACTCTAAAGGACAGCATGCCCGAATGTAAAAAGTGTTCCGGCATTTCTAATTCATCTAGAATACTGTAAAAGAATTCCTCTGTTTTTTCCTGAGGCATCAGAAAATCAGACAATTCCATCCCACGTGCTTCTAAATCATCCAGTTGTATTGTGATTTTTAAGGTCGAATCACTAATTTGTTTGACTTCCATAAATCTACCTCTATCTATCTCAATTTTATCATTTTCATCAATCCTGTGAAACCCAAATTCCTCATAGAAAAGTGGACTTCAATATGTCCTAACATTATACCCAAAAATCTATCTTTTTTCAAAGAAAAGGCAGTCAAGCGACTACCTTAACGTTTATAACTAAAATGCTGTTCTGTTTAATCTTTTATGATAGAAAAGCTTTACCGTTTTTGAAAACTCATTTGGTTTAAACAGACACTTGCTCATTAGAGCAACCATTTAATCCCCGCATATACCAAGAGGAGCACCCCAAGAACAATACGATACTTCCCAAAAATGGTAAAGTCGTTTTTCTTCACATAACCTGTTAAGAAGCGGATGGCCACTAAAGACACTATAAAAGCGACAATCATAGCAACAGCCAGAACAACCCATTGATCAGCAGTTACTCCAACACCAAAACCTAGTAATTTTAAAACTTTCAATAAGCTGGCGCCAAACATAACCGGGATAGCCAAGTAAAAGGTAAACTCTGTCGCAACCGAGCGACTGGTTCCCATTAGCATTCCTCCGATGATGGTTGCCCCAGAGCGACTGGTCCCAGGAATGAGGGCTAATACCTGAAATAAACCAATTTGAAAGGCGGTTTTGTAGGACATCTTGGCAAGACTAGTCACGACAGGTTCTTGACGGCGATCGTTTTCCATCCAGATAAAAACGATCCCATAGACAATCAACATGGTTGCCACCACCGGTAAATTATAGAAATGGGCATCCAACCAATCGTCTAAAGGAAGTCCGATAACGATGGCTGGAATACAGGCAACAACAACCTTGGCCCAAAGTTGCCAAGTCAATCTTACTTGATTAGGCGTTTTCCCTCTTTTAAAGGGATTTAAGCGATCAAAATAGATGACCATAACCGCTAAAATCGCTCCCAGCTGTATCACAACATTGAACATTTCCATAAATTCAGGTGTTGCAGAGCGAAACTTAACCCATTCTTCAACTAAAATCAAATGGCCTGTTGAGGATACCGGTAACCATTCCGTAATCCCTTCAACAATACCATATAAAACAGCTTTTAAAATTTCTAAAAACACACTATTCTCCTCTTCATCGTCATTAACCCATTATAGCAAAAACAGAGCAAATACAAAAGGACTGGAAGGCTTTTCTTTTAAGCCAACATAAAAAGTCCAAGACAGAGTCTCAGACTTAAATTCCTAAAGATTAATTGTCATACTTCTCATGATTTTTATCGTAAAAATCGATCAACCCAAGAGCCGTAGCGAACGCGATGTTATCAATCTTTGCACGTCCCTGAGCAAGAGCAATAATTGACATTTCACGAGCATTGGTTTCTTTACTGATGCGGTAACCAGTCAATTTCTTCTCACGGACCCAGTTGATAACTGCTTCTACTTTTTCATAGTTAGTCATGTCTTATTCCTCCTTCTAATTAAACTTTTCAGATAGTCATTATAGCATACCCTGTTTGATTAATCAAACATTTTATATTTGAGGAAATTCTTCACAAACTACTTTACTTTTAAGGCTGACAATATCTGTGAACGGATGTCATCCATGGCATTAGGTGAATTCGGCAAGAAGAGGGTTTGATGTCCTTGCGTTGCAAATGTGTTTAAGGTATCAAGGTACTGGTTGGTCAACAGAATAGACATAATCTGTTCTTCCGTCAGACTAACATTAGAATCTTTTAGCTCTTGAATAGAATCCGCTAATCCATCTACAATAGCTTTACGCTGTTGAGCGATACCCACCCCGTGCAAACGGTCTTTTTCTGCCTCAGCTTCAGCAGCAGTGACAATCTTAATCTTGTCTGCATTGGCTAATTCTTGAGCAGCGACGCGTTTACGCTGTGCCGCATTAATCTCATTCATAGACTGCTTTACTTCAGCATCTGGCTCAACCTTCGTAATCAAGGTTTTAACGATAATGTAGCCGTAGGTGGACATTTCCTCAGCTACCTGCTTTTGCACTTCAAGGGCAATCTCATCTTTTTTCTCAAAGAGCTCATCCAAGGTCAATTTTGGAACGGATGACCGTAGGGCATCCTCAATATAGGACTTGATTTGAGCTTCTGGTCGCATCAATTTATAGTACGCATCTTTGACATTTGACTCATTGACCTGATACTGAGTTGCTACGTTTAGGGTTACAAAAACGTTATCCTGTGTCTTAGTTTCCACAACGATTTCACTTTGTAATACGCGCAATTGAATACGTGCAGCAATCCGATCAATCCCAAATGGCATCTTAAACTGGATACCTGCAGTTGCAGTGCGTTGGTACTTCCCAAACCGTTCAATGATCGCAACGGTCTGTTGTTTGACCACATAAATACTGGAAGCTAAGACAGCCACTATCAAAAAAATAATCACTAAGACTATAAATAATCTTAAAAAAGCGAACATGTATCTACCTCCTTATTAATGTTCTCTATCTGTATTATACCATTGGGACAATTCCTTGTCAAGAAGAACCCATTTATACAAGTAAGCTATAAAGGGTCTCATTGCCATGTAAGTTAATATAGCTCGGATCAAAGGCTGCCAACCGTTGCGTTAGAGCGGCATAATCCTCTTTATTTCCCAAGGAAACACCAATCAAGACTGGCCCAGTTCCGCGATTTGCCCGTTTGATATACTCAAAACGTGTGATGTCGTCATTAGGACCTAAAATATCATTCACAAATTCCCTCAAGGCTCCCGGACGTTGAGGAAAATTAACCACAAAGTAATGTTTAATCCCGTCATAGATGAGAGCCCGCTCCTCCATCTCAGGCATACGGTTGATATCATTGTTCCCACCTGAAATGACACAGCAAATCGTCTTGCCTTTAATGTCTTCTTTAAGCACTTCAAGTGCCGCAATCGATGCTGCCCCAGCAGGCTCTGCGACGATTCCTTGCTTTGAATACAGATCGATCACTGTTTCAGAAATTAATCCTTCGTGTACAGTAACGAGCTGGTCGACAAGCCGACGAGCTACTTGGTAGGTTTTTTGACCAACCTTTTGAACAGCGATCCCATCCGCAAACTTATCGATGGCTTCTAATTGAACCGGTTCTCCTGCTTCAAAGGCTGCAGCCATAGATGCAGCTCCACTAGACTCGACACCAATTAACTTGATATGCGGAGCCTTGAACTTGAGATAAGTAGCCATACCGGCCATCAGACCTCCTCCACCAATGGGAATCATTAACTGATCAAAAACGATGCCTTCACGTTCTGCTGTTTCCATAATTTCATAGGCAACTGTCCCCTGACCTGCTTGGACGTTAGGATCATCAAACGGATCGATAAACGTCATGGCATGCTCAGCAGTGTAGACCATCGCTGCCTTAGCAGACTCATCAAAGGTATCACCTACCAACTTAATCGTCACATAATCCCCACCAAAAAATTGAACTTGAGTGACCTTTTGTTGCGGTGTCGGCACTGGCATAAATATAGTTGCGGGTATTTTCATTTCGTTGCAGGTATAGGCAACTCCCTGAGCATGGTTGCCAGCCGAAGCACAGACAACTCCTCGTTCTTTTTCTTCTTTAGTTAACTGGCTGATGGCATAGTATGCTCCACGCAGTTTAAAAGACCTAACTTTTTGAGCGTTCTCCCGCTTGAGGTAAATCCTTGCACCATATTTTTCTGATAAATAGCGATCATAATCTAGTGGCGTATGTACCACCACATCTTTTAATACATGATAAGCACGGTTTACATCATTAACGTCAATCATTCTACCACTTCCTTTGAAAATAATGTCTATTATAGCAAAAAATTCAGAATTTTTCTTCATCTTTTGACTATTTCCAACAAATGCTCCCTTAGAAAACGTTTTAGAGCTTGCTCCTGTCTATACTGGAAATATCTAGCATTCACTTACCGTTTACTTCAGTCTTGTCGAGTTATCAGATATACCAAAACTCCCTTTATCGTTTCTCGTGATTGTTGTTTTTCACTAGTAAAATAAAGGGAGTATTTGATATTAGCAGTTTTGATGAGATTAGCCATTTTTTCAGAAACTAGGATAGGAAACTTACTTAACCCTTCCATGTTTTCCTTTTTTGATGGACCGGCTACCGAGGATTAACCAAAGCCCCGTAATCAACATTATAAGAGAGCCTATTCCAAGTAACCACCACTGATAGGCAATCCCCTGCCAGGTTTGTTTTAGGAAGGAGATCCTTTGAGGTTTTGGAGCTTGGTAAGCCCGGTAGGAAGCCATGGGGCGCTTTATCTTTTCTGAAACAAAGGAGACATCTCCCTCCAAACTAAGATAACCGTCTTCAAGAATAAAGGTAGGTGCTGTCTCTTTTTCCACAATGGCATAGAGGTCTTCTTCTAGCACTATCGTTTCTTCGTTAATGGTATGGACCCCTCTTGCCAGAACTCTCTCATAGCTGTATTGTTTAAATTGAGCATCGTGTAGGGCATTGCTGATGATGTTTCGTGCTTTTTCAGCGTCATCATCTGGCCAGTCACCGACACCCAATACAACTGAAATTAGGCGCATGCCATTTTGCTTTGCAGTGGAAACCAAGTTGTAGCCAGCACTATCACTGGACCCTGTTTTTAGACCATCGGTTCCTTTGTAGGCTGTCGCCCCCCTTCTAAGGAGAGGTGATGGGCTGTAAAGCTTTCTTCATAATCAGTCTCTTTTTTGATGGTCAACTCATATTGCCGCGTATGAGTTATCGCTTGGGGGTAATTCTTTAAGAGATGGTAACTGAGCAAGGCAAAATCTCTAGCAGTTCCCTGATTATCGCCATCTTTAGGCTGGTTTTTAGGCGCATAATCACCTAACAGTTCATTGCTTGACCCGGAAGCATTGTAAAACTGGGTCTGGGTCATGCCCAGCTCTTTAGCCTTAGCATTCATCAGATCAACAAAAGCACTCTCATCTTCAGCTATCGTATCAGCCATTAACATGGTGGCTGCGTTAGACGAAACAATCATCATCAGTTTTGCTAAGTCATCAAAGGTGTATTCTGCCCCCAACACCATTTTATTATTACTGAGAGCGTAGATTTGGGAAATATCCACATATTTTTGAGTGACCTTAAACGTCTCTTGTTCTGAAATCTCTCCGGCTTCCAAAGCTTCATAAGCCAGATAAAGGGTCATAATTTTGGTTAAACTTGCCACATGCCACACCTTATCCGCATCCTGTTCATAAAGAACCTGACCTGTGGCTGCATCAATGACAATGCTCCCGCCTTGAGGTTGATAGGAACCATCAAGATCCTCCCCCATGGCCTTAACTAAATCAATTTCTGATGTTTTTTCTGTAGCCAACACAGCTTGAAAATGCCCAACTAGGCTACTTATTAGTATTAGACTGACCACGAAAAATCCTTTTAAGCGCTTCATCCAGTCCCTCATTACATTCTCATTTTTTCTAAATTGTATCACAAGTTTCTTTTAAGGGTCAACTAATTGAAGAAGGAACCCCTTTTCCCATAACAGAACGTATCAGACTCCTGTCAAAAAATGATTATTACGGTTCTTAACCCAGTGAGCCGTCATGAATATTGTAAAAAAACAAAGACGACGAGCTTCTGTCATGTACAAGAGTAGCTGTTACTACTTCTTTTTCAGGGAACCCTGGCCATTCAAAAAAAGAAGACCGTAAGGTCTTCTGAAAACAAAGTCAGTAGCTAAACGCTATAAAGATGTCTCTTAGCAACACTCTTCATAGCCTTAGGCCCATCCATTAGTTGTAAATCTTAAAGTTATCATCATCGTTACGGCCAACAAATGGCATGGCTTTACGGAGTTCTGCACCAACTTTTTCAATTTCAAGATCGGCAGCTGCATCGCGATAAGCCTGCAATTTAGGACGTCCAGCCTTATAGTCATCAACGAAGTCATTGGCAAACTTACCAGATTGAATATCCCCAAGCACAGCCTTCATGTTTTCCTTAACTTGGTCGGTAATCACACGTGGTCCAGAAACATAGTCTCCATATTCAGCTGTATTGGAAATAGATTGGCGCATTTTCTTAAAGCCACCTTCATAAATCAAGTCCACAATCAATTTCATCTCATGAAGAACTTCAAAATATGCCAATTCTGGTGCATAGCCTGCTTCTGTTAAGACTTCAAATCCAGCTTCGATTAGAGCTGTCAAGCCTCCACAAAGGACAGCCTGTTCCCCAAAAAGATCTTCTTCTGTCTCCTCTTTGAAAGTCGTTTCCAAAAGACCAACACGGGCAGAACCAACTCCTTTGGCCCAATCCATAGCAATATGCTTGGCATTTCCTGTCGCATCTTGATATACCGCATAAAGCGCTGGTACACCAAAGCCTTCCTCGTAGGTCCGACGCACCAAGTGTCCTGGACCTTTAGGGGCAACCATAAAGACATCAACGTCAGCAGGGGCTTTGATGAATTCAAAGTGAATGTTAAAACCATGCGCAAAGCCAAGTGCATTACCTGCTTCTAAGTTTGGTTCAATCTCTTCTTTATAGGTGTCTGCTTGAATTTCATCCGGTGCCAAAATCATAATGACGTCTGCTAATTTTGTTGCCTCTGCAACTGAATAGGTTGCAAAGCCATCTTCTTTTGCTTTGTCAAAAGATTTACCCGCACGAACACCGATAATCACATCATTCCCAGAGTCACGAAGGTTTTGAGCATGAGCATGACCTTGTGATCCATAACCAATGACTGCAATCTTCTTGTCTTGAAGAGCTGCTACTTGAACGTCTTTTTCGTATTGCATTTCTACTGCCATAATAATCTCTTTTCTATTTTTATCTGTTGTCCAAAGGACTATGTTAGGAGAGTTCTAATCTCGGGTAAAGCCAGTAACACCTGTTCGAGCCACATTTTTGATGCCATAAGGTGTGATGACACGCAGGAGGGCTTCGATTTTCTCAGAATTTCCGGTCATCTGTATAGTGATTGACTTGGGCGCTACATCAACAACACTTGCTCTGAAAGGCTGGATAATCGCTAACACTTCGGCTCGTTTTGCCGGTGGAGCTGAAATCTTAACAAGAATAACCTCTCTCTCCAAATGAGGCAAGTCTGTGATGTCTCTGACTCTCACCACATCAACCTGACGGTTAAGCTGTTTGATGATTTGTTCTACATCATCTAAAGTGTCGACTTCTATAATGACAGTTACCCTGGAAATCAAGCGATCTTCCGTATGCCCTACCGAAATGGATTCAATATTGACCTGACGCCGTGAAAGGACACCTGTAAAGCGATTGAGAACCCCTGTTGAATTTCTAAGTTTTGCGGTTAGCATTCTACGCATGGAATTCCACCCCCAACATTTCATGATTGCTCTTGCCAGTCGGCACCATCGGATAGACACGTTCTCGATTTGAAATAGATACTTCAATCAACATGGGAACGTCCTCTAGAACGACCTTTAAATCCTCAGCTATTGTCGTTGGGTTTTCAAAGTGATGAGCTTTAACACCATAAGCCTGAGCAAGGAGTTGGAAATTCGGCTCCGCATCAAATGTGGACTGACTCCTTCTCTCATTATAGAAGGATTCTTGCCACTGGCGCACCATTCCCAGAGAATGATTGTTCAAGAGAACAATTTTAATGGGAACCCCATATCCATTAAGGATAGCCATCTCTTGATTAGTCATTTGGAAACCACCGTCTCCAACAAAGAGAATAACCTCTTTATCTGGATTAGCGAGCTTAGCACCAATAGCAGCCGGGATTCCAAATCCCATGGTTCCTAGGCCTCCAGAGGTAATTAATTGACGTTCGTTTTTGTATGGGTAATACTGCGCCACCCACATTTGATGTTGCCCAACATCAGTCACGACAATCGCATCACCATTGGTCAGCTCTCCAATACGCTCGATGACCTCTTGCGGTTTGACAAAGTGAGGATCTTTAGCATATGGCTTAACGCGCTCTTTGTTGTAAGTCACTGTTTTGACCCAATCACTAGTATCTGTAAGCACCGTTTCAAAGTTAAGTAACTGCTCTAAAGCTTCCTTAGCATCTCCCACAATAGGAATATCCGCCTTGATAATCTTAGAAATTTCTGCTGGATCGATATCCACATGAGCTACAAAAGCATCCTTAGCAAAGGTTGAGACCTTGCCTGTCAGGCGATCATCAAATCGAGAACCGAAATTAATGATGTAATCAGCCTCTGTCAAGGCCATGTTGGCAGCATAAGACCCATGCATGCCACCCATACCCAGACTCAAGGGGTGGTCATTAGGAATGAGTCCCAGTCCCAACAAAGTCGTCACTACTGGGATTTGGTACCGTTCAGCAAAGGCCACCAACTCCTTAGAGGCACCAGCATAATTGGCACCTCCCCCAGCTAAAATCAGCGGACGTTTGAAGTGAGCCAGTTGTTCCAAAAGTTTTTTCACTTGTAAGCCATTAGGAGTAATGGTCGGTTGGTAACTTGGTAAATGAAGGGTTGGATCGTTAATCTCATCGACTTCGATTTCTTGGATATCCTTAGGAAGATCAATAACCACAGGACCAGGCCGTCCCGTTGTTGCAATGTGAATGGCTTCCGTAATAATCCTTGGAATATCCTCTGTCTGCCTCACTTGGTAATTGTATTTGGTGATTGGCATCGTGACCCCGACAATATCCGCCTCTTGGAAGGCGTCTTTCCCAATACCAGGTGTTGCTACTTGACCTGTAAAGACTAAGAGCGGCACACTATCGCCCATAGCATCAGCAATCCCAGTGATAGCATTGGTTGCTCCTGGACCTGAGGTTACTAAGGCAACCCCGATTTTACCGGTTGATTTAGCGTAGCCCTCTGCCTCATGGAGTGACCCTTGTTCATGGCGCGATAAGATATGCCGGATGCCCTCAAACTGGTGGATAGCATCATAAAGAGGTAATACAGCTCCCCCAGGATAGCCAAAAATGATATCAATCCCTAATGATTTTAGCGTTTCTAAAACTAATTGCGATCCTTTTTTAGGGGTTTCAAGTTTAATTTTTTTCATGCATCCTCCGTTCTATCTATTTTCTAAAAATTCAAACGATTTCTTTATATCATACCATGTTTCTCATAAAAAGCAAAGAATTTCTTATTTAAAACTGGTATTTTTTCTGCTTTTTAATACAAACGAAAGTTCTAAAATGGAGTTAGCCACTTTCTAGTTGAGAAAAAAGTATACAAAAACACCTCAGAGAGATATAATGTAGTTCACCACAAACA
>NZ_JAUSTM010000023.1 GCF_030812835.1 Streptococcus moroccensis | reverse complement strand
TGAACAAAGTGAAAGCCAGCGTCTTTAGGCGCTGGCTGGTGATGTGGGCTTATAGCCCCTGTTCAAACCACCCGTTAGACGGGTGGTCATGATTTCTGGTTATGAATTCTGTGAGAAAACAAGCTAGTAGAGTCTTACTGCTCTGGTGTCACATCCTCAGGGGTTGCTTTTTCAAGATTTTCTTGGGTAGCTTTGCCTTCTTCAAGAAGAGCTTCTACAATTTTACGGTCACGAATCATGACAGAATCATTGATAGCCTGAGCGGATTTGACAATAGCCGTCTCCAGTTGTTGGCGCTGTGCACGACCGTTGTTAATAGCCTGGATAATACCTTCGTTTTGTGCCACCAAGCTTTCTGCTAATTTCGTGACGGTTTCGATAGCCATGGTAGGGCGTTGTGCGGTCGCTTCCATGCGCGGAATGGCTTCCTTGCTGGTTTCAGCTAACATCTGAAGGGCAGCATTGTTAGCATTGATGATGGCGTCAGCAGTCACTTCAGCTTTGACAGATTGTTGCAACATTCCTAGCTGAGCAATGGATAGCTTCATGGTCGGAATGGTATTGCGACGGATCATGCCCAATTTTTGTTTCATGTCAGAAGAAACCTTGACCAAGTTACGCATTTGAGGAGTTGTTGCCCAGGCAACATAGAGACGACTGATGTACTCAGTGCGTTGTTGTTCCAAGGAATTGACGACTTCAGTGATGCGCATCATCTCTTCATTTTTGACTTGGTAATCGACAGATGTAGGATCCAGTTGACTGAGTTCATTTTGAACCTTGTTAGCGCGCTGGCTAGCTTCGCGGCCACTGGCTTCCACAAAGGCAATAACACCAACTAAGTTTTCAATGGAATTGGTATTTTCCTCAATCAATAGCTCCGCTGAGACAATATTCCGAGAAAGAGTGTCTTCATTTTTAGCGACACTAGCAGCCAAGCTGTCCATACGGTTTTCGATTGACTGCGCTTCAAAGTAGAAATCCTGAATGCTGTTCTTGCTTTGGTTAAAGAGTTTCTGAAGAAGGTTTGGTTTCTTTTCTAACTCAGCAGCATCAGCAACGTTCTTGTACTTTGCCACAAATCCATTCAGTTCGCGGTTAGTGTTGAGTAACATTTCATCGACTTGTGGAATCTGAATGTTTTTTTGTTCTTTGAGGATGTGATTGACGGTTTTATTGACGTCTTCAACAGCTTCTTTACCAAAGTCTAAAAGACTATTTTGATTCTCAACGAAGGTGTCCACTAGTGCTGGTACACGACTAGAAATAGCGTTTTTTTGCTCGTCTGTTAATTTATCAAAAAAGGACAGGTTATCAGCAGTCCCTTCCGTGGTTTGCTGAATGAGCTCAGTCGTTTTATCCGTAGGGACAGTTGCTGAGTTAGCGATTTTATCAATATCAAAATTAAATTCTGTTGACATAAAAACTCCTTATTATTAATTGTCGTTTTGTAGCATGCGAAGACTGATCTCAAAATTCATCATGTCATTTTCGTTAATTTGGCGAAGAGTTTGGGTGAGAATTTGTTGACCATTTTCCAAGGACTGTTTAGCCCGATCAAGTCTTTCTTGAGCTTTGAAATACTGACTCGGATCTTCCTTGATTTTGATGTAGCCATCCAAAACATCATTGAAATTACGCATATTACTATGATGTATGGCAAGCAACTCATTTTTATTAGGTAACTCAGATTCCTTTAGCTTGGCGACGATTTGTTCGTTGCTTTTAGCTAAGGAAGTGTAAACTTCTAATACTTCTGGAGCTACCTGCTGGATATAACGCACTCTAGTGAGTGTTTCACTTGCTTTTTCATCAGCCGCCTGGTAGATGTAATCAGCATTGTCGTACTGCTCTTTAGGCCTGAGTTTAGCTGTGACGCGTTCGGCATCAGGAAAAATATCTTCCACTAAGCTAAGAACACCATCTGTAACGTCAGTTAGAAAGTTTCCTTTAGGCTGTAGGGCAGAAGCTATATGAATCATACTGACAGCTTCTTGATAGCTTTGAGGGGACATTTTGTCTCCGTGTCGGTCGATTAAGTCGCTTAGTTCTTTAGAATCTTGGTTCAGTTTTTTGTAAAGTTTTGGGTATTGTCCGAGTTCATTCGATTGTTTAAGGTTTCGAACATAATCAAGGCCAAGTCTAAGATTGACCGATAAGAGCTCTATCTTTTTGAGGTCAGTTTTGGTTTTGTAGCGAATGCCGCCGACTACTGCAGCGATGGGCAAGGCTAGTGCAAGAAGAGTATATAAAAAATCCATCATCGTGTTTTAAATTGCGAGAAGTAAGTTCCCTTCCTCCTTCCCTTTCTATATCCTAAATTATACACTGAAATGGTACTGGAAACAAGTTTTTAACAAGATTTTAAGAAATGAAAAAGAATGGTGAGAGAAGCCAAAACTCAATGAATTCTTGACTTTCTCACCACTCTCAAGAACCGACTAAAGGTGGCTTTATATCACAAATGATGAGCGTCCTCAAAACGCGAGTAGGAAAACCTTAAATTTTATTTGGATCGCGTACGATAAGGAGATCGACACGTGCATTGCGCATGATGTATTCTGATGAAGAGCCGATAAGTAACCGTTCGAAACTATTAAGACCAGTCGCACCTAATAAGATTAAGTCAACTTTTTCGCGGTCTGGGATTTCTTTAGCTAGTAAAGGCCTTGGATCACCTAACTCTAAGACCGTTTTGACATGTTTTAGGCCTGCTTCAAGAGCGCGTGCTTCATATTTTTCGAGCTGAACTTTGGCTTCATTTTCAAGATTAACATAAACATTAGTATCAAACGCTGAATAAGTATGGAGAGCTCGATTGTCAATGACATGAGCAATCACTAACTGAGCTTGGTTACGCCAAGCAACGTTGATAGCTTTTTCAAAGGCCAACTCTGCTTCTGGTGAGCCGTCGACAGCGACCATGACACATTGATAAGTATTAAGCATAGAGAATTCCTCCTTTTATTAATTAGCTGGATTAAGAGATCAACTGAGAAAACTCAGGTGATTTTAAGGGGATGGAACGACTCCCATAACGATTTTTAAGTAATGGTAGGAAAGATAAGTTTTCTTGACCAAGACTTAAACATGTCAGGGATTCTTCCTTAAGTAGAGATAGTGTCAGATTTCGTGAAAGCAACTAGGAAGGTTTCCGCAATTCCATCAGTCGGATAATCCATTTATGAAGGATTCTGACGGGCGTTTACGAATTAACTTTCTAGGGTCTAGTTGTTTGAGAAACTGATATCATCTCCCTTTATAAGTCTATTGTAAACCTTTTTAGAAAAAATGTAAAGGTTTACAATATCGATTGTTTTTCAGTTCATAAAAAGACTGATGGTGAAACGGTATGGTTGTTCACTCATTCTTATCCCGTAGAAACTCAGGAATTTAATTGAAAGTTACAATCAATATGCGTATAAATTGATGATAATGTTTCCTTTTTAATTGTTTAATTTCTAAAATTGCGCTAAAATAAATAGCATATTTCTGGGAGGGCCTATGAAAACATTTAATAAATCTAGTAAACTTGACCATGTTGCTTACGATATCAGAGGGCCGGTTCTGGACGAAGCCAATCGGATGCGTGCCAACGGTGAAAAAATTCTCCGCTTGAATACAGGAAATCCAGCTGAATTTGGCTTTGCAGCACCAGATGAAGTCATTAGAGACCTGATTTCTAATGCGCGTAACTCGGAAGGCTATTCGGATTCCAAAGGCATTTTTCCAGCCCGTAAGGCTGTTATGCAGTATTATCAGCTTCAAGGTATTCAAAACATCGATGTTGAAGACATCTACATCGGAAATGGAGTCAGTGAGCTCATTTCCATGTCCATGCAAGCTCTTTTGGACGATGGAGATGAAGTCTTAGTGCCAATGCCAGACTACCCATTATGGACAGCTTGCATCAGCTTAGCTGGGGGGAATGCCGTTCACTATGTCTGTGATGAAGCAGCTAACTGGTATCCTGACTTAGACGATATCCGCTCTAAAATCACTAGCAATACAAAAGCTATTGTTCTCATCAATCCAAACAATCCAACAGGTGCTGTCTATCCTTTTGAAATCTTAGCTGAGATTGTTGAGATTGCCCGTCAACACGATTTGATTATCTTCTCTGATGAGGTATATGACCGCCTCTTGTTTGACGGTCGTCGTCATATTCCAGTAGCAACACTTTCTGATGATGTTTTAACCGTTACCATGTCAGGCTTATCAAAATCCCATCGTATTGCCGGTTTTCGCGTCGGTTGGATGATGATTTCTGGGGATAAAAAGCAGGCAAAAGGCTATATCGAAGGTCTCAACATGCTTTCGAATATGCGCCTTTGTTCCAATGTCCTAGCCCAACAAGTCGTTCAAACCTCTTTAGGAGGGCACCAATCAGCTGATCAATTGATTTTACCAGGCGGCCGTCTCTTTGAACAGCGCAATTTCATCTATAAAGCGATCAATGAGGTACCTGGACTATCAGCCGTTGAGCCCCAAGCTGGGATGTATATTTTCCCGAAAATTGATAGCCAAATGTACGACATTCCTAATGATGAACAGTTTGTGTTAAACTTTCTGAAGGAAGAAAAAGTCTTACTGACCCATGGTCGTGGGTTTAACATGGCTACGCCTGATCACTTCCGGATCGTTTTCTTACCCCGTGTTGATGAACTAGCGGAATTGCAGGAAAAACTCACTCGCCACCTGCACCAGTATAGACGATAAGCCAAATTCTAACATTTAGCCTGAAAAAAGTTGAAGCCTGAGAAGGAGTTGCTTCGGCTTTTTTTATGCTTTTAACATCAGTGAAATCGAAGAAGTCACCTCTGATACAGATTGTTCAGTAGAATTTAAAACAGATATAGGGCTTAATAGTCGTCCGTGTAATAAATTCTTCTAGGAGAATAAATATGAGATATGATTAGAAAAAAACCGAATAATAATACGCAAACGGTTATCAGTTGCAAGAAAAGTATGAAAATTATATTTCCTAAAAACAATAGGAAATTTTCTGATAATTATTTGCTACTTTCCTAGGAGTTTGTTATAATGAAGTTAATTAAAAACAAGGTGGAATTTATGACAACTCTATTAGAGAAAACACGCAGTATTACTGCCATTTTGAAACGTGCTGAAGAGCAACTCCAAAAGGAATTGCCTTACAATCCAATTTCTAAAGAATTAGCAGAAATCATTGATTGTAATGCCTGCATCATCAACAGTTCTGGTGAGATTTTAGGCTACTTTTTGAAGTATGAAACAAACAATGACCGTGTGGAAGAGTTTTTTGAGAGCAAACAGTTTCCTGAGAGTTATGTTCGTGCGGCATCAAAAATTTACGATACAGAAGCTAATTTGCCAGTTAACAGTGAGCTAGCGGCTTACCCAGAGGAGTCACAATCATCTTATCCAGATAGCGTGACGACGGTTGTTCCGATTCATGTCTCTGGAATTCGTTTTGGCTCTCTCATTACCTGGAGAAACGATGAACAATTCCATGATGATGACTTGATTTTGATTGAGATGGCTTCTACGGTTGTTGGCATTCAGTTATTAAACTTCCAACGTGAAAAGGACGAGGAAAGTATTCGTAAGCGCACAGCGGTTAACATGGCTGTCAATACCCTTTCTTACTCTGAAATGAAAGCTGTCTCTGCTATTTTACAAGAGTTAGACGGGAATGAAGGCCAATTAACAGCATCTGTGATTGCAGACCGTATCGGTATTACCCGCTCAGTTATCGTCAATGCTTTACGTAAGTTGGAGTCAGCTGGGATTATTGAAAGTCGTTCACTTGGCATGAAAGGGACTTATTTGAAAGTCTTGATCCCTGAAATTTTTGACGAAATCAAGAAACGAGACTACTAATATGACAGCTAAGGCATTGATTTCTATTGACTATACCTATGACTTTGTCGCAGATGACGGCAAGTTAACAGCTGGAAAGCCTGCTCAGGCCATCTCAGAACGTATTGCTGAGGTGACGCAAGCGGCTTTTAATCGTGGGGATTATGTCTTCTTTACCATTGACTTACATGAGGAAAAAGACCCCTTCCATCCTGAGAGTCGTCTCTTCCCGCCCCACAATATTAGGGGGACAGCAGGACGCGACCTTTTTGGACCCTTAGCTGATGTTTATGAGGCTATCAAGGAAGATACGCGTGTCTTTTGGATGGACAAGCGCCATTACTCTGCTTTTTCAGGGACTGACTTAGATGTTCGTCTCAGAGAGCGCGGTGTAAAAACAGTTGTCTTGACAGGCGTCTTATCAGATATCTGTGTCTTGCATACAGCCATTGATGCCTATAATTTGGGTTATGAGATAGAAGTCATTAGTTCAGCGGTGGCTTCCATTACGGAAGAAGCCCATGCTTTTGCGCTTAATCACTTTGAGCATGTTTTGGGGGCGACGATTTTACCATAAGAAGCTATCCAATGGATAGTCCAAAAGTTTGAGGCACCTTGTCTCAAACTTTTTTATTGATAATGATCACAGGAAACATACAAATATATCGCCGATAACCTTTCCTTTTACGCTCTTTAGCGGTGACTTGATAGGGTTACGAGATAGCATTTTCCTTGTTTTGGAAAGAGATTGGCCTTTAAAGATGTCACGTTTTCTTTAGCTAGGAAAAATTGGTCACAATATGGTAAAATAGACTATAAATTGTTTAAAGGAGCTAGCATGAAAATTTCTGAAGAAGAAGTACGCCATGTGGCAAAGCTGTCTAAACTCACCTTTTCAGATGAGGAAACAACAGCCTTTGCGACTAGTCTGACTAAAATTGTCGATATGGTGGAATTATTAAATGAAGTGGACACGACAGGTGTTCCTATTACAACAACCATGGCTGAGCGCGTCAACGTCATGCGTGACGATAAGGCGGAAGCTGGAACGGCTCGTGAGGACCTCTTCAAGAATGTGCCTGAGCATGAAAACAACCTGATCAAAGTACCGGCTATCTTAGAAGATGGAGGAGATGCTTAATGTCTTTTAATCATAAATCGATTGATGAGTTGCATGAGCTCCTCGTCAAAAAAGAAATCTCAGCAGTAGAATTAACCAAGGCGACCATAGAAGATGTCAAAGCGCGTGAAGACCAGGTTGGCTCTTTCATTACTGTGACTGAAAAAGAAGCCCTCGCACAGGCAGAAGCTCTTGATGCCAAAGGGATCGATGCAGACAATGTGATGAGCGGGATTCCTCTTGCCGTTAAGGATAACATCTCAACC
Organism: Streptococcus moroccensis; assembly: GCF_030812835.1. GTDB lineage: Bacteria > Bacillota > Bacilli > Lactobacillales > Streptococcaceae > Streptococcus > Streptococcus moroccensis. The sequence goes on along the minus strand of NZ_JAUSTM010000023.1, from coordinate 23,829 downwards.
AAGGGTATCATGACAACGGCAGCATCTAAAATGCTTCATAACTACGAGCCTATTTTTGATGCGACGGCGGTTGAAAAGCTTTATGCCAAGGATATGATTGTGATTGGTAAAACCAACATGGACGAGTTTGCCATGGGTGGTTCTACCGAAAACTCAGCTATGAAATTGACCAAAAATGCTTGGGATCAGTCTAAGGTTGCTGGTGGCTCATCTGGTGGCTCAGCGACAGCTGTGGCTGCTGGTCAGGTCCGCCTGTCTCTTGGTTCAGATACTGGTGGTTCTATCCGTCAGCCAGCAGCCTTTAATGGGGTTGTTGGGATGAAACCAACTTACGGGCGCGTGTCGCGTTTTGGTCTGATTGCCTTTGGTAGCTCGCTCGACCAGATTGGTCCCTTCTCCCAAACGGTTAAGGAAAACGCTCAGTTGCTCAATGTTATTGCTGGTCATGACGCCAAGGACTCAACTTCTTCAGTTCAGGAGTTGCCAGACTTTACCCAGTTGATTGGCCAAGACATCAAGGGAATGAAAATAGCCTTGCCTAAAGAATACATGGGCGAAGGAATTGATCCTAAAATCAAGGAACAAATCCTATCAGCAGCGAAGCATTTTGAAAGCCTCGGTGCGACTGTTGAAGAAGTTTCCCTACCGCATTCTAAATATGGAGTAGCTGTGTACTATATCATCGCTTCTTCAGAAGCGTCGTCTAACTTGCAACGCTTTGATGGTATTCGCTATGGTTTCCGGACAGAGGACTTTGACAACTTGGATGATGTCTATGTCAATACGCGAAGCCAAGGTTTTGGGGATGAGGTGAAACGCCGTATCATGCTAGGAACCTTTAGCTTGTCATCTGGCTACTACGATGCTTACTTCAAGAAGGCTGGTCAAGTTCGTACCTTGATTATTCAAGATTTTGAGAAAGTCTTTGCGGACTACGACCTTATCCTAGGGCCAACAGCACCGACTGTAGCTTATGGTCTTGGAACCTTGACTCACGATCCAGTGGCGATGTATTTAGCTGACCTCTTGACCATACCAGTCAATCTTGCAGGCCTTCCAGGCATTTCCATTCCAGCTGGCTTTGTAGACGGGCTACCAGTCGGACTCCAGTTGATCGGTCCTAAATACGCTGAAGATAGGATTTACCAAGTAGCTGCAGCCTTTGAAGCTACAACAGATTTCCATAAGCAACAGCCCGTGATTTTTGGAGGTAACGACTAATGAACTTTGAAACCATTATCGGACTTGAGGTCCATGTGGAGTTAAAGACAGACTCCAAAATCTTCTCCCCTTCTCCAGCTCACTTCGGAGAAGATGCTAACGCTAACACAAACATCATTGACTGGTCTTTCCCAGGTGTCTTGCCGGTCATGAACAAAGGCGTTATTGATTACGGGATCAAAGCAGCCTTGGCGCTCAATATGGCGATTCATAAGCGCATGCATTTTGATCGTAAAAACTATTTCTACCCTGATAATCCCAAGGCTTACCAGATTTCGCAATTTGACGAGCCAATCGGCTACGATGGTTGGATTGAGATTGAGCTTGAAGATGGCTCAACCAAGAAAATCCGCATCGAGCGCGCTCATCTGGAAGAAGATGCTGGGAAAAACACGCACGGGACAGATGGATACTCCTATGTCGACCTTAACCGCCAAGGGGTGCCCCTGATTGAGATTGTATCAGAAGCGGACATGCGCTCTCCTGAGGAAGCCTATGCATACTTGACAGCCCTTAAAGAAATTATTCAGTACACTGGAATTTCAGACGTCAAGATGGAAGAAGGCTCCATGCGTGTCGATGCCAACATCTCCCTTCGTCCCTACGGTCAAGAAGCTTTTGGGACAAAGACAGAGCTGAAAAATCTCAACTCCTTTAACTTTGTGCGTAAAGGTCTGGCCTACGAAGAGAAGCGTCAGGCAGAAATTCTTCGTAGCGGTGGGCAAATCCAGCAGGAAACCCGTCGTTACGATGAGACAACTGGTGAAACCATTCTCATGCGTGTCAAAGAAGGTTCGGCCGACTACCGTTATTTCCCAGAACCAGACCTGCCAATCTTTGAGATTGATGACAGCTGGATTGAGGAAGTGCGTAGCGAATTACCAGCCTTTCCAAAAGACCGCCGTGCCAAATATGTGGCAGAACTTGGTCTAACAGCCTATGATGCTGCCCAGTTAACAGCTACAAAAGCAACCTCTGATTTCTTTGAAGAAGCTGTCGCTCTTGGTGGCGATGCCAAGCAAGTCTCGAACTGGCTCCAAGGCGAAGTCGCTCAATACCTCAATGCTGAGCAAAAGACGCTTGAAGCCATCGGTTTAACGCCTGACAACTTGGTAGAGATGATTAGCTTGATTGCTGATGGGACTATTTCGTCTAAAATCGCTAAGAAAGTCTTTGTGCACCTGGCTAAAAACGGTGGTTCTGCCAAGGCTTATGTGGAGTCAGCTGGATTGGTTCAGATTTCTGACCCAGAGATCTTGATCCCAATCATCCACCAAGTCTTTGCGGACAATGAAGCCGCTGTCGCAGACTTTAAAGCAGGCAAACGCAATGCGGACAAGGCCTTTACAGGCTTCCTAATGAAAGCAACCAAAGGCCAAGCAAATCCACAAGTCGCTTTGCGCCTGTTAGCAGAAGAATTGGCTAAATTATAAAATCATATAAAGCTAGTTTATTGAAACGATCATTTTCTAACAATCAAAAAACGCTTGATCCTTTAACCGTTCTGGTTAGGGATCAAGCGTTTTTAAGGGCTCTTTATTCGAAACTCAAGCTTAGACATTGTTAACTGAATTCGAAACGATTAGTCTTATCTTAGCCACCTCAAGACATTAGCATAGCATTTAAAATTTAACGCAGGAAAGATTTCTTAGACAACCTTACGGTCAAAGGCATCGCTTGAAATTCCCTCAGATAAAATGAGTTTAGCCCATTCTTTAGCGGAGTGAAGGCTATGATCTTTGTAGTTTCCGCAGGATTCAATCGTTGTCCCTGGGACATCTTCCCAAGTTATTGCCTCCGCAATTTCTTGCAAACTGTCTTTGATGACATTGGCGATAGTGGTGCTATCATGTTGTCCCCACATGATCATGTGAAAGCCAGTCCGACAGCCAAATGGTGAACAATCAATCATGCCGTCAATTCTGGTTCGAATCAGCTTGGCTAACAAGTGCTCAATGGTATGGAGGCCGGCAGTGTCCATACTATTGTGATTAGGCTGGATGAGGCGGATATCATAGTTAGAGATGACGTCACCCTTTGGCCCATTTTCTTCACCAATCAAGCGAACATAGGGGGCTTTGACAATGGTATGGTCTAATTCAAAGCTCTCAACAATTACTTCTTTCGTCATTTGAATCACTCCTTTTTTTAGGTTACCATCATTATAGCATAGCTTGTAAATTTTCATTGTGAATTTGGTATAGTTATGGTATAATTTAATGGAATTTGTCAAAAATTCAATTACTTAGTTACTAAATAAAGGAAACGTAAGATTGATGCTGTCATAGCCTGTTGAGCAGAGGCCGTGACAAATGAATCTTGCGATTCTCTCTGTTTGGAAAATTATAAAATTTATTTAAAAAGAGGTAAAGACATGAACAATGTGATTATTGCTATTGTCTTTGCGCTTATTGGTTTAGCAATCGGTTTTTCACTGATTTCTTTGAAAATGAAGGCGTCAAAAGAAGCGGCCGAGCTGGCCCTTTTAAACGCTGAACAAGATGCCAACAACCGGAGGGCTCAAGCTGAACGACAGGCAGAAGAACTTGTCAAAACAGCTGAGCGTGAATCGGTTGCCTTTAAAAAAGAGGCGCAGCTTGAAGCGAAGGAAGAAGCGAGAAAATATCGAGAGGATATTGAAAAAGAATTTAAATCTGAACGCCAAGAGTTAAAACAAACTGAAAGCCGTTTGGCAGAACGTTCTGCAAATCTTGATCGTAAAGATGATAATTTAACCTCAAAAGAAAAAACACTCGAGAAAAAAGAGCAAAGTCTCGCAGACAAAACTAAACATATCGATGAGCGCGAAGCACAACTATCGGAGCTGGAAGCCCAAAAGGCTGCTGAGCTAGAGCGAGTCGCTCAGATGAGCCAAGATGAGGCACGGGAAATTATCCTGACGGATACACGTCAGGGCCTTGATCACGAGATTGCTGGCTTTATTAAAAATGCGGAGCTTGAGGCCAAAGAAAAATCAGATAAGATGGCTAAAGACCTCATCGTCCAAGCCATGCAACGGATTTCTGGAGATTACGTCACCGAGCAAACGGTTACCTCTATCCATCTTCCCGATGAAAACATGAAGGGGAGAATCATTGGCCGAGAAGGACGTAATATTCGTACCTTTGAAAGCCTCACAGGGATCGATGTAATCATTGATGACACCCCAGAAACAGTGATTTTATCTGGATTTGATCCCATTCGTCGTGAAATTGCTCGGATGACCATGGAAACCTTGCTTCAAGACGGTCGTATTCATCCTGCTCGGATTGAGGAGTTGGTTGAGAAAAAGCGCCTTGAAATGGAACAGCGGATTCGTGAGTATGGGGAAGAGGCAGCCTATGAGATTGGGGCGCCAAACCTGCATCCAGATCTTATTAAGATTATGGGTCGCCTGCATTTTCGTTCGTCTTATGGGCAAAATGTTTTGCGCCACTCTATCGAAGTTGGTAAATTGGCTGGCGTTATCGCTGGCGAACTCGGTGAGAATGTTGCACTTGCCCGTCGCGCTGGTTTCCTCCATGATGTCGGCAAAGCCCTTGACCGTGAGGTTGAAGGTAGCCACGTGGAAATTGGGATGGAATTGGCACGTAAATACAAAGAACATCAGGTTGTTGTCAATACCATTGCCAGCCACCATGGGGATGTTGAAGCTGAGTCAGTTATCGCCGTTATTGTAGCAGCAGCAGATGCTCTTAGTGCAGCGCGCCCTGGCGCTCGCAGCGAGTCGATGGAGAACTACATCAAACGTCTCCAAGACTTGGAAGAAATTGCGACTGGCTTTGAAGGCATTCACCAAGCCTACGCTTTACAGGCAGGTCGTGAAATCCGGGTGGTTGTTAAACCGAATATCGTCAAAGATGATAAAATTACTATCTTGGCCCATGATATCCGCCAGCAAATCGAGAAAAACCTCGAGTACCCTGGTAATATTAAGGTTACCGTCGTGCGTGAAACGCGTGCTGTGGATTATGCCAAATAGCCCAACCGATAGGAGAAAGCACTTGAAATCAGGTGCTTTTTCTGTTAAACTATAAGGAAAGTACTTAAGGGAGTTGACATGTCTGAGCGTGGATTATTGATTGTATTTTCTGGCCCATCTGGGGTCGGTAAAGGAACGGTTCGTAAAGAAATTTTCGAACACAAGGACAATAAATTTAAATACTCGGTGTCCATGACGACTCGTCCACAGCGTCCAGGCGAAGTGGATGGGGTTGATTACCACTTCAGAACTCGCGAAGAGTTTGAGGAGTTGATCCGTCAAGGTCAGATGTTGGAGTATGCAGAGTACGTTGGCAACTACTATGGTACACCTTTGAATTATGTTAATGAAACTTTAGACCAAGGGACTGATGTTTTCTTGGAAATTGAAGTTCAAGGGGCTCTTCAAGTCAAGTCCAAGGTTCCAGATGGTGTCTTCATCTTTCTGACACCCCCTGATTTGGAAGAGTTGCGTGACCGTTTAGTTGGTCGTGCGACAGACAGTGAAGAAGTGATCGATCAGCGCATTGCTCGCGCTAAGGAAGAAATTGCGCTTATGCGTGAGTATGATTACGCGGTTGTTAACGACGAAGTGCCTCTGGCTGCTGAACGTGTTCGACGCATCATTGAGGCTGAGCATTTTCGTGTAGAGCGGGTGATTGGTCGCTACGCTGATATGGCTCGAGCTCTCCCTGTTCAAGTTAAATAATTTATTAAGTAAATAGAAACGAGAAAAACCACTATGATGTTAAAACCGTCAATCGACACTCTTTTGGACCGCGTGCCTTCAAAATACTCTTTAGTTATTCTGGAAGCTAAACGTGCTCATGAATTGGAGGCTGGTGCAACACCAACTCAGTCCTTCAAATCTGTCAAGTCTACTCTTCGTGCCCTGGAAGAAATCGAATCGGGCAACGTTGTGATTCATCCAGATCCAGAAGCTAAGCGTGAATCTGTTCGTCGTCGCGCTGAGCAAGAACGTCTCCGCCGAGAAGAAGAAGAACGTAAGATTAAAGAACAAATTGCTAAAGAAAAAGAAGACGGCGAAAAAATATAAGAATACAATCGAGAGGGAGGCTAACCACCCTCTCGTTTTAACTAGATAGGAAGGGAAAAATGGTTGAGATAATGATTGCAAAGCTAGTCGTTGATGTACCACTCATGCAGACGGACCAGCCCTATTCTTATAGAGTTCCAAAAGAATTTGAAACCATCTTGGCTCCCGGTATGCGGGTCCATGTTCCATTTGGGAAAGCCAATCGCTTAGTCCAAGGGATTGTGTTGAGTGTTGATCATACAAAAGAAGCAGAAGGCCTGAAAGACATTATAGAAATTCTTGATGTGCGCCCTGTCCTTAATAGGGAACAACTGGCCTTGGCAGACCAGATGCGTGAGACGGTTTTTTCCTATAAGATTTCTATTTTGAAGGCCATGCTACCCAATCTGCTTAATTCTTCTTATGATAAGTTTTTACGTCCGACCGATCGCTTGACTGCTGATGAGCGAGCAGACCTTTTTGGCTCAGCTAATCAGATACGTTTTACAGACCTCAATCCTTCTAATCAAGCCAAGGTCTTGCGCTTAGCCCAAGATGAAAAAATTCTGGTCGAATACGTCGCAACAGACAAGCAGACTATAAAGACCGAGGCTTGGTATGAGGTTAATGAGGGAGCTCTTTTACATTATAATCCAGGTAATCGGGCCAAGAAACGCCAAGAGTTAAAAGCATTTTTAACGACTCACCCTGAACCGGGGAAATTGGGAACATTAAGGCAAGAGTATTCGTCTTCTGTTGTTAAATATTTCTTAGACAATGCTTTCATTACGGAAATTCAAAAAGAAGTCAGTCGCAGTCAGGGCTATTTTGAGAATGTCTCAAAAGAACAACCTTTACGCTTGAATACTGAGCAAGGCCAGGCGGTTGAAGCGATAACAGAAAGCATGGGAGAGGCAGCAAAAACCTTCTTACTTCAAGGGATTACGGGTTCGGGTAAAACAGAGGTCTATCTCCAAGTGATCGAGCAGGCCTTGCAAAAAGGGAAGACTGCTATCATGCTAGTCCCTGAGATTTCTTTAACACCTCAAGTCACCCATCGGTTTATCAGTCGATTTGGGGAACAAGTTGCCATCTTGCATTCAGGCCTTTCAGATGGGGAGAAGTATGATGAATGGCGTAAGATTGAAGCAGGCCAAGCCAAGGTCGTAGTTGGAGCACGATCTGCTATCTTTGCTCCCTTGCATCATATTGGCGCTATTATCATTGATGAAGAACATGAATCCTCTTATAAACAAGACAGTCATCCTCGTTACCACGCGCGTGATGTCGCTTTATTGCGGGCTAAATTCAATCAGGCCAGTTTAGTATTAGGGTCTGCAACACCAAGTCTTGAAACGAGAGCTAGGGCTGGCAAAGGCGTCTATCAGCGACTTGTCCTTAGCCATCGGGCTAATCCCCTAGCACAGGTGCCTGTTGTTCAGGTTGTGGATTTTAGGGATTATATCGGTGATACGGAAGGTGGAAATTTCACGTCTTACCTTTTGGACAAAATTCAGGAAAAACTTAGCCGTAAAGAACAGGTTGTTCTCTTGCTGAACCGTAGGGGATATTCTAGCTTTGTGATGTGTCGCGATTGTGGCACCGTAGACCAATGCCCTAACTGTGATATTTCCTTGACTCTTCACATGGACACTAAACGGATGCACTGTCACTATTGTGGTTTTACTAAAGCTATTCCTAATGTTTGTCCAAATTGCCAAAGCAAGTCTATTCGATACTACGGAACAGGAACGCAAAAGGCAGTTGATGAATTGCAAGAACTGCTTCCAGAAGCTCGTATTTTACGGATGGATGTCGATACAACCCGAGGCAAGGGGGCTCATGAAAAGTTATTAGATGCTTTTGGTCGGCAAGAAGCAGATATTTTATTAGGAACTCAAATGATAGCAAAAGGCTTGGACTTTCCTAATGTAACCCTGGTGGGCGTGTTAAACGCAGATACTGCCTTGCACCTTCCTGATTTTCGAGCTTCAGAGCGAACCTTTCAGTTATTGACTCAGGTCGCGGGTCGCGCGGGTCGCGCGGATAAGGCTGGAGAAGTCGTTATTCAGACCTATAATCCTGACCATTATGCCATTCGTTTTGCTAAGGACCAAGATTATGAAGGTTTTTACGCTTATGAGATGAAACTTCGCCATCAACTCTTATACCCTCCCTATGTCTATACAATAGCCGTTACCCTATCTCACCGAGATGAATCCTTTGTTGTGAAACAAGCTTATGAGGTCATGAGCCTTTTAAGGGGACAGCTCTCTGATCAAGTTGTTATACTGGGACCTACTCCAAAGCCGATTGCGCGAACCCATAACCTTTTTCATTATCAAATAATAGTTAAGTACCGCTTTGAGGAGCAGTTGAGCCAGGTGATGAATCGTGTTTTAGATTTTAGTCAGGAGCGAGACAATAAGAACCTCAAACTCAGTATCGACCATGAACCTCAGCATGTCATGTAAGCAAAGACCAGGCCAGTTTAAGGAAAGCTGTCTGGTTTTTTGCTATAATAGAAAATAGAAAAATGGGAGAGAGAAAGAACTCCTAGCAAGTAACTAGAGGTCTTTCTGCTCCCTACTTTTGAATTAGGAATCTGAGACTTACTTTTCCAGATTGCTATACTGGGGCATTGGACTATGGCTACAAGGATATTGATACCTTGACGCAATGGCTCAGAAGACGACTGGTGCTAGTTATATCAGCTTCTTACCAGGTCTCAAAGTTTAGAAATCCACCTTAAGAAATAGTTGAATAAAGCAAGGAGAAAAAAAGATGAAACTTATCTTTATGGGAACACCGGAATTCTCTGCCAGAGTTCTAGAAGGAATTCTGGCAGACGACCAGTACGAAGTGGTTGCTGTGGTCACCCAACCAGATCGCTTAGTTGGTCGTAAGCGTGAATTGCGGATGACACCTATTAAAGAGCTAGCAATAGCTCATCAACTGCCTGTTTTCCAACCGGAAAAACTATCAGGTAGTCCAGAACTTGAGACACTAATGAGCTTGGATGCTGATGGGATTGTGACTGCTGCGTTTGGCCAATTTTTACCAGAAAAGCTCTTAAGAGCCTTTGATTTCGCGGTCAATGTTCATGCGTCCCTTTTGCCTAAATATCGAGGCGGAGCTCCTATTCACTATGCCTTGATCAATGGAGATGACCAGGCAGGTGTCACCTTGATGGAAATGGTTAAGCAGATGGATGCTGGGGACATGATTGCTAGTAAGTCCATAGCGATTTCAGACGAGGACACTGTTGGGACACTCTTTGAAAAATTAGCCTTAATAGGCCGCGATCTTCTGTTAGATAATCTTCCTGCCTATGCTGATGGAAGCCTCAAACCAATCCCTCAAGATCCGTCACAAGTAACTTACTCGCCAAATATCACCCCTGAGGAGGAGCGCTTAGATTGGCACAAGACCAATCGTCAACTCTTCAATCATATACGGGGGATGAATCCTTGGCCAGTTGCCCATACTTTTTGGTCAGGGGCAAGATTTAAAGTATATGAAGCATGGCCGGTTGAGGGTCACGGTCAGCCAGGTCAGGTGATTTCTAAAACAAAAACGGAATTAATCGTAGCAACTGGTCAGGGGGCTTTACGTCTCGATCGTGTACAACCTGCTGGGAAACCACAGATGGCCATCAAGGATTTTCTCAATGGCGTAGGTCGTACCATAGAAGTAGGTGATTATTTTGGTTAAAAGCTGGCAACACACTGCAAGAGGAACAGCTCTCTTGGTTTTGGGAGAGGTCTTTGATCATGATGCTTATTCTAACCTTGCTTTAACCAAGACCCTCTCAGGAAGTACCTTAACGAAACAAGATAAAGCCCTGGTTACAGAATTGGTTTATGGGACATTAGCTCGGAAAATAACCCTAGAATGGTATTTAGCCCATTACATTGAAGATAGGGATAAATTAGATAGTTGGGTCTATCACATACTGCTAGTCAGTCTTTACCAATTGATCTATCTCGATCGTTTACCTGCTCATGCTGTGGTCAACGAAGCCGTTCAGCTCGCTAAAGCTAAAAGAACACATGCAGAAGGGTATGTCAACGCCATTCTAAGAAAAGTTGTGGGGTCTTCTCTGCCAGATATTCAGAGCATCAAGCGACTCAATAAACGCTACTCTGTTCAGTACTCCCTACCAGTCTGGTTGATTAAAGTTTTAATAGAAGACTATGGTGAAACGAGGGCTTTTGCTATCTTTGAAAGCTTAGCTCAGCGAAATAAGGCTAGTGTGAGGGTAACACGACCTGACCAGTTGCGTGAGGTAGCAGAAGCAACCGGTAGTGAGCAATCATTGCTTTCTCCAGTCGGCTTAACCAAACCCAGCGGTCACTTTGCGTCTAGCGACTACTTCAAAGAAGGGTTGATAACCATTCAAGATGAGACAAGTCAATTAGTGGCACCGGTTATGAGACTTGAAGGACATGAGCAGGTTCTTGATGCTTGTGCTGCTCCGGGTGGTAAAACGGTCCACATGGCATCCTATCTAACGAGCGGCCACATAACTGCTTTGGACCTCTATGATCATAAATTAGCATTGATTCGAGAAAATGCCTTGCGTTTAGGGGTATCCGATAAAATTGAGACCAAACAATGGGACGCCAGAAAGGTCCATGACCTATTCGGAGCAGATCATTTTGATAAGATATTGGTTGATGCGCCTTGCTCGGGAATTGGGTTAATCCGAAGAAAAACAGATATCCGATACAAAAAAGAATTAAGCGATTTCCAGAGTCTCCAAAAAATCCAATTAGAGATTCTGGATAGCGTTTGTCAAACGGTTAAAAAAGGTGGTATAATAACCTATAGTACGTGTACGATTGTCCATCACGAAAATTTCCAGGTCATCCAGCAATTCTTAGCATCTCATCCTGAATTTGAACAAGTGATGTTAGATCATCCACAAAGGGATATTATGGTGGATGGTTGCCTATTGGTGACACCTGAGCTCTATATGACAGATGGCTTTTTTATCGCACAACTGAGACGAAAATTTTAAAAGTGGGAAGGAAACTTACCAAGAATGCAAATTTCATTATTAACCAATGTTGGTCAAAAAAGATCCAACAACCAAGACTATGTCAATGTCTACACTAACAAACAGGGAATCCAATTGATCGTGCTTGCTGATGGTATGGGTGGGCACCGTGCTGGTAACATTGCTAGTGAATTGGCGGCGACTGAACTTGGAAGTCTTTGGGTTCAGACAGCCATTGTTGAATTAAATGGTGTCAGGGAATGGTTTATGGAACATCTTGAAGGTGTTAACCGGACTATTCATGCCAAAGGAGAAGAAGAAGAATTTCAAGGGATGGGAACAACGCTTGAAGCAGTTGTTATTATTGACCGCCAAATGATCTATGCCCACATTGGTGATTCACGGATCAATTTGATTCGTGGCGAAGAGTTGCATACCTTGACGAGCGACCATTCCTTAGTGAATGCGCTATTAAAGGCAGGTCAATTAACTCCTGAAGAAGCCCAGGCGCATCCTCAGAAGAACATTATCACCCAATCGATCGGTCAAAAAGATCCTGTTGAACCTGATATTGCCATTCAAGTCCTAGAACCAGGTGACTATATTGTTATTAATAGTGATGGACTCACTAATATGATTTCGAATCAGGATATTTATGATATCATGGTTAGCGATGTCTCTTTGGATGATAAGGCAGAAACCTTGATACGCTTTGCTAATAATGCAGGAGGTTTGGATAATATCACAGTTGCACTTGTCCATATCGACAGGGAGGACGACTAATGATCCAAATCGGAAAAATATTCGCTGGGCGGTATAAGGTTCTTGACCAAATAGGCCGCGGAGGGATGGCGGATGTTTACCTGGCAAGGGATCTTATTCTTGATGGCGAAGAAGTTGCCGTTAAGGTACTAAGAACGAATTACCAAACAGACCAGGTGGCCATCCAGCGGTTTCAACGAGAAGCGCGGGCTATGGCTGATCTCGATCATCCTAATATTGTTCGTATCAGTGATATCGGTGAAGAAGATGGGCAACAATATTTGGCCATGGAGTATGTCGATGCGCTGGATTTGAAAAAGTATATCATGGACAAGGCTCCGTTTACGAATGAAGAAGCTGTCCGGGTGATGGCTCAAATCCTTCTAGCAATGCGCTTGGCCCATCAGCAAGGCATTGTCCACCGAGATATCAAACCACAAAATGTCCTCTTAACCAAGGATGGCACAGCTAAGGTTACTGACTTTGGTATTGCGGTTGCTTTTGCTGAGACAAGTCTTACTCAGACCAATTCAATGCTTGGCTCTGTCCACTACCTTTCTCCAGAACAGGCGCGTGGCTCGAAGGCTACCGTCCAAAGTGATATCTATGCGATGGGGGTAGTGCTTTATGAGATGTTGACAGGCCATATTCCTTATGATGGGGATTCGGCAGTCACGATTGCCCTTCAGCATTTCCAAAAACCCCTACCATCTATTATTGCTGAAAATCCAAATGTGCCTCAAGCACTTGAAAATGTGGTCATCAAAGCAACGGCTAAAAAATTATCGGATCGTTATCAAACCGTTGAGGACATGTATACTGACCTAGTGACCTGTTTGTCACCAAGGCACCAGTTGGATCGGAAATTAGTCTTCACAGATAACAAAGTCGATAGTAAGGTGTTGCCAAGAGTATCACCTGTTACACAAGGATACACCCCTACAAATGAGGCTCAGCTCGATCATAATAGTGATGACGTTTTTGAAATCAATGAAGCCCCATTAAAACCCAAGCGTCGGTTGCGAGCTAGGTTTAAACTCTTATTTGGAGCAATTCTGTTAACCTTACTTGCCTTACTTGCAATCTTTCTGACTAGCCCTACAACGGTAACCGTCCCTGATGTTTCAGGACAATCTTTAGAAGCTGCACAGGAAGCTATCGCAGCTGCTGGTCTTAGAGTTGACGAGGTTCGAGAGGAATCTAGTGATACTGTTCCAGAAGGGGTAGTCATCTCTACAGATCCTGCTGGCGGGACCAACAAACGTAAGAATTCCAGTGTTAAAATCATTGTCTCAAAAGGGGATCGTGATTTTGTAGTAGAAGATTATGTTGGCCAGGCCTATAGTGATGTTGTCAATGCTCTATATGAATTTGGGGTGGATGAAGCTTATATCACCATTGAAGAAGTTGAAAGCACCGAGTATCAAGTTGGAACAATCATTGAACAGTCCTTAAAGGCTGGAACTCTTTATGATCTTGATAAACCCAAACGCATGACCTTTAAGGTTGCCAAAGCACAGTCTACTGTGATGATGCCTAACCTAACTGGTTTAACTTACAAACAAGCTGTTAACGTTCTGGTCGGTCTTGGAATTAAGTCAGACCAAATCACCACTTCCCCAGAGCAAATTAGTGCAACAGCTGTGGTTGAATCGCAAAGTATTTACGCGTTTACCGAAATTTATCCAAGTGATGCAGAAGTTATTCTTTACTTTGTGGCAGAAGAGACTGAATCTATAGAAACGTCATCATCATCCACTGTCAGACCGTCTGCGTCAGCAACAGAAGAATCCTCGACGAATCCGGAAACAGAGCTGCCTGCTGAAGAGGACCTTGTTGTCGAAGAATAAACCTATTGACTTAGATTCAACGAGTCACTAAGATAGAAAACAGGAAGAACTCTAAAAATGACAGTTCTTCCTGTTTTTAATCAGAAAATCCGACGGTTTTCCTAATTAGCCAGAACTGGTAATCGAGTAGTTGTTTCTAAAGTTTCAGGGATAATCCTAATTTCCACCCCTAGACGGATTCAAAATCCTTATTTTTTGGTAAAATAGGGGTATTAGAAAACAGGGAATAGAATGAAAAAGATACAACTATTTTTAACGATTGAAGCCATTTTGTTAACAATGGCCTTGCTTGACATCATGTCTACGGACTTTCCACGCTTTGTTTTGCTTCTTTTTTTACTGATATTAGGAATTCGTTTCTACCTCGGTAATGATTCAGGGAACCTGCTCTTAACTGGGGCAGCCCTCTTTCTCTTTTTTACTGTAATGGCCAATCCTTATGTCATCTTAGCGGTTATCTTTGGCGTTATCTATATGATGCTTAACTCTTTTTCGCGGATGCAAAAGAGAGAAAATTATCAGTTTATCCAAATTGATCAAGCTCCAAGGCGTGTAAAAAGAGAGAGAATGCAGTGGTTCGGGAATCAGGACAATTTTAGTGGAAGCACTGTTTATCCTTTTGATGATGTCAACATTGTACGAGTCTTTGGCAATGATATCATTGACTTGACAGAGGTTGCATTGGCGGGAATGGACAATGTCATTTTGATTCGTAAAACATTTGGAACAACGAGGATTATTGTACCTGTTGGGGTTGAGGTGGATTTAACAGCATCAGCTGTCTATGGTCACCTTGAATTTTTGGATTTGGTTGGTTCTGATTTGCGTAATGAATCTGTTAAATTTCAAAGCCATGATTTTTTAAATGCTCAGAAAAAAGTTAAGATTGTCTGCAATACATTGTTTGGCGATATTGAGGTGAGTCGTCAATGAGAAAATCAGAAGTCTTCTTAATATTTATCTATTCTGGCTTGGTTGTCTTAATGATAGCGACAACCTTGATGTCTTTATTTAATATTGATTTGTTAAATTATGTCGACAACTGGCTCTTTATATCCCGACTGGTCTTGATTTTGGGGTTGTTTAGTCTGTCATTAGCCATTCTCGTTCTAGTCTTGCTTCAAATTGCAACACTTAATACGCGGTATCAGCTCAATAGGCAACTCAAACGGATATTAAACAATCAACCCTTGCGCAAGCAGGCTGACGACGAGTATAGTTTGGTTCTCCAGCGCCTTTCTAACAAAATGAATGAGGTCACGCAAACCCTACAGCAGATTGAAAATGGGGAATTGGAAAATCGTGAAACCATTGTTGAAGAAGAGAGAAAACGGGTAGCGCGAGATTTACATGATACCGTCAGCCAGGAATTGTTTGCAGCAAGCATGGTCTTATCTGGTCTTTCAGGGCAGTTAGCGACCCTAAAAACAGAGCAAATCAGCCAGCAACTTCAGACCGTCAGCGGTATTTTGGATTCTGCCCAGAAAGAATTACGTATCTTGCTTTTGCACCTAAGGCCTCTAGAATTAGAAGGAAAAACTCTGGTAGATGGGTTTCAGCTCATTCTGCAAGAAGTTCGTGATAAAAGTGACATCAAAGTTGTTTTTAATCATGATGATATTGATGTTCCCAAAACAATTGAGGCTCATATCTTTCGGATTGCTCAAGAGTTTATCAACAATACCTTGAGACATGCCCAGGCCAAGAATCTGGCTGTCTATCTTTTTCAAAATGAGCATGAATTGCAATTGCGAATGACAGATGATGGTATTGGCTATGATCCTCAGGAGATTGGTGAAGTGAGCTATGGGCTAAAAAACATAAGAGAGCGCGTAGCAGATATGGCTGGCACAGTAAGAGTAACCACAGCTTCTCGAAAAGGAGTGGCTATGGATATTAGAGTTCCCCTCATAACAAGGAGTGAAAATGGACAAGACAACAGTGATATTAGTTGATGACCATCAGATGGTTCGTCTGGGATTAAAAAGTTATCTGGATTTGCAAAATGACGTTGAGGTGATTGCAGAGGCTGATAATGGGAGAGAAGGTGTTGACAAAGCCCTAGCCCTAAGGCCAGATGTCATCATTATGGACTTAGTGATGCCCGAGATGACAGGAAGTGAAGCGACTTTAGCCATTTTAAAAGAGTGGCCAGAGGCGAAGATTTTAGTTTTAACATCTTATCTTGATAACGCCAAGATTTATCCAGTGCTTGAAGCAGGAGCAAAAGGCTATATGCTTAAAACCTCAAGCGCTGATGAAATCCTAAACGCTATTCGTAAGGTGGCGGTAGGTGAAGTTGCCATCGAAACAGAAGTGGATAAAAAAGTACAAGACATCAACGTCAATGCTCCGCTTCATCATCAATTGACCGCTCGTGAGCGAGATATTCTGGCCCTTTTAGCTAAAGGCTATGAAAACCAGAGGATTGCTGATGAGAGTTTTATTTCCCTAAAAACAGTCAAGACCCATGTTTCTAATATTCTTGCTAAACTGAATGTTTCCGATAGAACGCAAGCTGTCGTCTATGCTTTTGAACATGGACTAGTAGAAGACGATAATTAAAAATCATGGTATAATAGACCTATGGATGTTAAATTAAAGTACAAAGCTAAAAAAATTAAAGCAGTATTCTTCGATATTGATGATACCCTGCGTGTCAAATCGACAGAGTACATTCCACCATCAATCAAAAACGTTTTTACCCAGTTAAAAGAGAAAGGTATCCTTACAGGGATTGCATCAGGTCGAGCTTTCTACGGGGTTGTTCCTGAGATTCGCGACCTCAAGCCAGACTATTTTGTCACCATCAATGGTGCTTATGTTAAGACAGCTAAGGATCAAGAGGTTTATAGCCAACCCATCGCTCCTGACTTAGTACAGGCCTATGTCGATTGGACCAAGTCTGTCGGCATTGAGTATGGTTTTGTTGGGAAGGACCGAGCGGTTGTTTCCAAGGACAACGCCTTAATTGACAATGCCATTGTTCCTATTTATGGCAAGTTGCCTGCGGAGCCCGATTTTCACCTGACCAATGATGTCTATCAAATGTGGACCTTTGAAGACATTGGAGATAGCTTGGTTTTTCCAGAAGCATTTAGCAACGACTTGCGTCTGGTGCGTTGGCATCCTAATTCGTCTGATGTGGTCTTGACCCAAACGTCAAAAGCTGTTGGCGTTGCTAAGGTAGCTGAGAAAGAAGGATTAAACTCTGAGAACATTATGGTTTTTGGGGATGAGCTCAATGATCTAGAAGTTTTTGATTATGCAGGACTAGGTATTGCCATGGGAGTGTCTCACCCAGACCTACAGGCAAGAGCCGATTTTATCACAAAAACAGTAGAAGAAGATGGCATTCAGTATGCCTTGGAGGAATTTGGAATGATTGACAAACAACTGACGTTTCCACAAGTAAACTTAGACACCGTAACAGGACCTGTTGCGACGATCAAAACAAACCACGGGGATTTGATCATCAAACTCTTCCCTGATCAAGCTCCTAAAACAGTAGCCAACTTTATTGGTCTAGCTAAAGAAGGTTATTACGATGGTGTCATTTTCCACCGTATTATCAAGGACTTCATGATCCAAGGTGGAGATCCAACTGGTACGGGGATGGGCGGACAGTCCATCTATGGAGCTGAGTTTGAGGATGAGTTTTCAGAAGAACTCTATAATATCCGCGGGGCCCTTTCTATGGCCAACGCTGGCCCAAATACTAATGGTAGTCAGTTCTTCATCGTTCAAAATGATAGCCTAGCATATTCGGCTAAAGAACTCGTTCGCGGAGGCTGGCCACAAGAAATCGCAGCAGTTTATGCGACAGAAGGAGGCACACCGCATTTGGATCGTCGCCATACCGTTTTTGGCCAATTAGCCAATGCAGAATCTTATGTTGTCCTTGATAAGATAGCGGCAGTAGAAACCGGATTTCAGGATAAACCTGTTAATGATGTTGTCATTGAAACAATCGAGGTTGTGGATTAATGAAAACAGGAGACAAGCTAACGGGAATTGTAACAGGCGTACAACCCTATGGCGTTTTTGTTAGCTTGGGGGATGGCGCTGTTGGTTTAGTTCATATTTCAGAATTAAAAACGGGTTTTGTTGAAAATATTTACAAAGTCCTTGAAATCGGTCAGGAAGTTCAAGTTCAGGTTATTGATGTAGATGAATACTCTGGAAAGGCTAGTTTCTCCATCCGTAGTCTGGAAGAAGAAAAGCAAAAACCTCCTCGCAAGCATCGATTTTCAAGCAATAAGCGTAAATATGGTTTTGAACCACTCGCTCAAGCGATGCCAAAATGGATTGATGAAGGCTTTGACTATTTAACTCAAAAAGAAACGCCATGATTTGTGTCATGGCGTTTCTTTTTGGATTATGAAACAATGGTGGTATTGGTTAAGCAAGTATCTCAAATGTGACCTTGTAATACATAAAGTGGTTTAGAAAGTCTCCTTTGAGTCCGTGATCTTATCCAAACAGTCATTAATAGCCAACCATAATTAGTCAAAGTTATAAAGAGCAGTTGAAAGGTAACGCTCACCATTATCTGGTGCTAAGACCAGCACTTTTTTACCTGCACCAAGTTCTTTAGCTAGCTCGATGGCGGCATAGACAGCTGCAGAAGACGAAATACCAAGGAGGAAACCTTCCTGGCCACCGATAAGACGTCCTGTTGCAATCGCATTATCAGATGAGACACGAATGATTCCGTCATAGGATGCTGTGTCTAGGATATTTGGAATAAATCCTGCAGAAATACCTTGAATTTTGTGAGGCCCAGGCTTTTCACCAGATAAAACAGCGGACTCATCAGCTTCAACAGCATAAATTTTGACATGTAGATTAGCATTTTTTAGAACATGGGAGACGCCAGAAATAGTTCCACCAGTACCGACTCCAGAGACAAAAGCATCAAGTCCAGTTTCTCCAAAAGCTTCCAAAATTTCAGGACCAGTTGTTTTCTCGTGGATTTCAGGGTTAGCAGGGTTTTCAAATTGTTGAGGAACAAACCCTCCCCGTTCTTCCGCTATTTCTTGTGCTTTGGCAATGGCACCCTTCATTCCCTCAGCTCCAGGAGTTAAAACAAGTTCAGCTCCATAAGCTTGAATGATCTTACGGCGTTCGATAGACATGGTATCAGGCATAACGATAACAACTTTGTAGCCAAGAGCAGCACCTACCCATGCAAGTCCAATGCCAGTGTTGCCAGAAGTAGGCTCAACAATCGTATCACCTGGCTTAATAGCTCCGCGTTTTTCGGCATCTTTAATCATATTTAAGGCAATTCTATCCTTAACAGAAGAACCAGGGTTAAAAGCCTCTAATTTGATGTAAACCTCCGCTGCTCCGTCAGGGACAATTTGGTTCAGTTTAACGATTGGTGTATGGCCGACTAATTCAGTAATATTTTGATAAATAGTCATTAAAATCTCCTTACTATAATGTTTCTTACTATCTAGTATAATGGCACGACAAAGGTTTGTAAAATATAAAAAAGCTATCAGGATGATAGCCTTTCTATATCAGAGGAACTTCGATTTCTTGTCGTTTTGATGTCTCTATAGACGCTTTTCCTTGGAAAAACTCTGTTAAATCATCTAAGATGTCGTGAGTTTCTTCTTTATTCACGAAAATCTCAGTCTCAACATCCGTCGTGAATTGGGGATCGACTTCGTTAAGGGAATGGTTTTTGAGATAGGTCGAAAAAACTTGATATTGAGCATACGTTAAGCGGAGGCGAATCCCTTGTTGCTCCTTAATTTCAATTCGTCCGATGGCTTGAACGGCTTGGGAAACACTGCTGGCATAGGCTCTAATCAACCCTCCTGCTCCCAACTTGGTGCCTCCAAAATAACGTGTCACTACAGCTACAACATTTGTCAGTTCTAAGTTTTCTAAAACGCCCAACATTGGGACGCCCGCAGTACCACTTGGTTCACCATCGTCACTCGTTCGCTTAATCTCACTTTTTTCCCCTATAATAAAAGCAGAGCAGTTGTGATTGGCTTTATAGTGCTCTTTTTTGATTTGCATTATAAAATCGCGAGCATCTTCCTCAGTTTCAACACGAGCCAAATGGCAAATGAAGCGCGATTTTTTTATGATTTGTTCATCCATTCCGTTTTTAGCAATTGTTTTATATTCCATAAGAAGATTGTATCAGGAAAGCCTCTTTTTTTCAAAAGGAATACGAATAATAAAGTATGGAAAAGATAGAGGATTACAGAGGGCGCTTATTAACAGAGGACCAAGTTCCAGAACATCTCTTATCCCTAGCAATAAAGCTACCCGCCATTCTGGAGAAAAAAGGCAGGCGGTTATGTGGACGGTGCCGTGCAACTATTGACTTGGATAAAATGACATTGCCTAATGGCGCCAGCTATTGCAGAGAGTGTTTGCTGTTGGGCCGCGTCCGCAGTGACCAGTTTTTATATCACTTTCAACAGGAGTCTTTTGAACCACAAAACCCATTATTATGGCAAGGAAAACTAACCAAGTGGCAACAGGAAATTTCTAAGAATCTCCAAAAAAATAAGAAACTAAGAAAGAATTCTCTAGTTCATGCTGTAACAGGAGCTGGAAAAACAGAGATGATTTACCAGGTGATTACTGACACTATCGCTGAGGGGAGGGCAGTGTGCCTAGCAACACCAAGAATTGATGTCTGCATCGAACTTTATCGACGCCTCTCTCGAGATTTCGACTGTCCTATTGCACTCTTACATGGAGAATCCGACCCTTACTTCCGAACACCTCTTGTCATTGCAACGACTCATCAATTGCTAAAATTTTACCGAGCTTTTGATCTGTTGATTATTGATGAAGTTGATGCCTTTCCTTTTGTTGACAATGCTATCTTATACCAAGCGGTCGCTAATTGCTTGGCTGAAAACGGGTCTACGATATATCTAACAGCGACTTCAACGGATGCTCTGGACTATCAGGTTAAAAAAGGGCATCTCTCCTTGTTACGCTTACCGAGGCGTTTTCACGAAAATCCCTTGGTCGTCCCTAAGAAAATTTGGCTCCATCAATTCATGAAAAGTCTTCAAAAAGGCCGAATTCCTAAGAAACTCAGAAATGATATCGAAAAACAACGGCAGACTAGGTATCCATTATTGATTTTTGCTCCAGAAATTGACACAGGAAAAGAACTTTCAAAAGTACTAGGAATCTATTTTCCTGAAGAAGAGATTGGGTTTGTTTCTAGCCAAACGGAGGACAGATTGGATATGGTGTCTCGTTTTCGTGATGGAACATTAACGATTTTAATTTCGACAACCATTTTAGAGAGAGGAGTAACTTTTCCGGGAGTTGATGTTTTTGTAGTCGACGCCAACCATCGGTTATACACCAAGTCAAGTTTAGTTCAGATTGGTGGGCGGGTTGGACGGAGTAAAGACCGGCCGACAGGGATCCTAAACTTTTATCACGATGGGACAAGCCGTTCCATTGAAAAAGCTATTGCTGAAATCAAACAGATGAATAAGGAGAGCGGTTTGATATGAAATGTTTGCTTTGCCAACAGCCATTACAGCCTAAAATAAGTTTTAAAAACTTAATTCGTTTAGACTCAAAGCAGGAAACGCTCTGCCAAGACTGTTTTAAAACATTCAATCAAATAACAGCCCCATACTGTCCCACCTGCTATAAGATAGATCAAGCTGATTCTTGCCTAGATTGTCAGCTATGGGAAAGACAACACTTACCGGTTCATCATTTTAGTCTTTATTCTTATAATGACGCCATGAAACATTATTTTAAAACCTATAAGTTCACTGGTGATTATCTTTTAAGAGGGATTTTTGCAGAAGAGATTAGAACAGCTTTAAAACCATATGAAAAAGAATACCAGTTGATACCAGTTCCGATAAGTAGTCAAACGTTCAATACAAGAGGCTTTAATCAAGTGACGGGTCTATTAGATGCAGCGGGATTAGCTTACTCCGACCTTTTAAGAAAGGAGCACACTGAAAAACAATCCCATAAAAATCGTCAGCAACGGTTACAAGGCGCACAAGTGTTTCATGTAAATGAAAAATCAGATCTCAAGCAAAGAGTTTTAATTGTGGATGATATCTACACTACAGGAGCAACCATTCAAACCATAAAGCAACTAGTATTAGCTAAGGGAGCCAAAGAAGTTATCAGTTTCTCCTTAGCAAGATAAAGTAAACATTTGCTAAAAATAGTTGAAAACGATATAATAATGATATAGAAAGCGCTAACGCGTAGAAAAGAGGAACATCTATGATTAAGTATAATATCCGTGGTGAGAATATCGAGGTTACTGAAGCAATTCGGGACTACGTAGAGTTAAAAGTTAGCAAGATTGAAAAATACTTTAGTGAAGACGTCGAGCTAAATGCAAAAGTTAACCTTAAAGTTTACAAAGAAAAAACCGCAAAGGTTGAAGTAACCATTCCGCTTGGTAATGTGACATTAAGGGCAGAAGACGTCTCTCAGGACATGTATGGGTCAATCGACTTAGTTGTTGACAAGATTGAGCGGCAGATTCGTAAAAATAAAACTAAAATCGAACGTCGTCATCGTGAAAAAGTTCCTACTGCTCATCTCTTTACTGAAGAACTGGTTGAAGAAGAAGGGCCAGAAGCAAAGGTTGTTAGAACAAAACAAGTTGATCTTAAACCAATGAGTGTTGAGGAAGCTCTTCTTCAAATGGAACTTGTTGGCCATGACTTTTTCATCTTTACAGATGTAGAAACGAATGAAACCCATGTTCTCTACAAACGGGAGGATGGCAACCTTGGCTTGCTAGAAGCTAAATAATAGGCATTAGAATACAAAAAAGAAGTTTCCAAGTGGAAGCTTCTTTTCGATTGTCTACATTACCACCATTTCTTATGTTTAAAGTAAAGGATAGCAGAACTGAACAAAGTGATTGCTAAGATGATGACTAGAGGATAGCTTAAAGGATTATCTAGTTCAGGCATGTATTTAAAATTCATGCCGTACCACCCAACAAGAATATTTAAAGGTAGGCAACAAGATGTAACAATTGTTAATAGGGTGGTGATGCGAGCTTGTTTCATGTCTAAATTGGATTTATGCAGGTCTCTTACCTGGTTAAGGTAATCTAAAAGAGACGTCACATGTCCTAAAGAGCGCTCTAATCGTGCTGAAAACAGATTGAAAAAACGCAAGTTTTCTTCTATAAAAAAACCATTATCATTTTCAAAAAGTTCCTGAGTGAAATCAAGTAAATCTTGATAATGATTATTGAAAGACCTTAAATCACGGCGAAGCTGATTAACATGAGAAAGGTCAAGTGCGATCGACTGATCCACTAGGTGGTCCTCAAGATTCTCAAGTTGAGTCTCTATTGACTCCAAATAGCCAGAATCATCCTTGATGATGAGTTCAAGAAAATCATATATAAACCGTTCTAAACTAGGAGAACTCCATTTTTTTGACTTTTCAATAGAAGATAAAAGAGAACTGACAACGTCACTATCATCGATGAAAATAATCCCTCGTTCATCTAAAAAGAAGGAAATAACAGTGCCTCGAGCTTGATAATCAGTTCTGTTTAACAAATGGATATGTCCAGTGAGACTATCGAGGTTAACTTCGGCTTTTGTTTGATAAAATTGTAATGGCGAAAATTCCAAATCAATATCATTCCGGAAGTTAACCTGAAACTGATCCCATTCAGCAAGCGATAGCAACCCAACATAAGGAATAGACAATGAGAAAATATCGCCCTCGGAACAAGGAAATAAATTCTCTTCAATTTTGTAAAACATGGAACCTCCAATAGATTTTGTAAAAATATTATACAACAAAAGTCTTAAAATATAGGCGCCAAATGCACTAATACCAATGTTTTTCGCAACTTAAGAGAAAACGCTAAGTAAAAAAATAAAAAATTTAGGATAAAAGTATTGACAGGGATAGAAGTAGGTGGTATACTAAGATAGTTGTCTCGCGAGAGGCAGCTAAGACCATTG
>NZ_JAUSTM010000022.1 GCF_030812835.1 Streptococcus moroccensis | reverse complement strand
AGAGCTATCACCCTGATACTTTTAATCCATGAACACGTTTTATTCAAATCGCAAGAAAAGACAAACCTCAAAATGAAGTTTGTCTTCGGTCTGAAAAATCGATGTTAATCGATTTTTTTTTGTTATGAGCGTCCCAATACTTTTTTGATAAGGGCAATTGTCTTGTATTTGAGTGGTGATGGATAATACCGAAAAGTCCCCATTTTACGAGTGATGTAGCCATTGAAGTTCTGTTTAAACCGTAACACACTATCAGATCTATCAAATAGGCCGGTAATGCCAAGGAAATTATAAGTCGGAATACCTCTTTTGATACTTTCTTTCATCGCTTCTAGTTGAAGAATGGCTGGTGCGTAAAAGCGATTGAACTCAGGATAGGAACCTGAAAAAAGATAGGCTGTTTCATGAGTGTCATAAATAAACAAAGCGCCTGCTAAAATAACATCTTTATCTCCAAAACGATCGATGTATTCAGAAGCCTCATTGATCCGTGTATCAAACGTCGAAATCTGGCTGGATAATTCCTTGGCTAAATTTTTTTGTTTGGCTGAGTCCGTTTGGCGAATCGCTTCTTCAACGTTTTTTAGTTTAGTAACGATTTGATGTTTATCCGTTTGAAGATTTGCTAAGTAGTCCGTAAAATTAAGGGTTGCGACCAAAAATTGTGCCTTATCACCAAAGCTATCATAGAATTCCTGATAATAATCGAGCGATTTATCTTCATAATCACGACGCTCAGAAGTCGCAGCTGTAATTTCTTTGAAAGCTTGGAGTTCATTACGGTTTAATGACCGTGTCTTAATTCCAAAACTGAGGGCTTTTTTCACTAAAGGGCGACCTTTTTTACTAAAGGAAGCCAGCAACGTTTCTTCAGAAATACCGGTCAAGTCTTTCACATAGTGCCAGTCTGGCTCTCCACCTGGATAACCGGTGGTTAAGCCATCATGGCTGTAGCCTGATGTGGTTAAATCCTTAATGAGTTGGTTTTGTACCGGTCCTGCGGGCTCTCCATCACTGTCAAATCGTTGATAGGTATCATAGGGTTTGACCAGTAACTGTAAAGCTCCCTCTTTTTTAGCATAGTCAGTTAATTTCTGATAGAATTCGCTTAGATAGTCTTGATCAATACTTATGGGTCCAGAATTAATTTCCATATGAAGTCCCCCGGTCATGGGCATGGTATACACTAGACCAGCGACTTGAAGTCTACCGTCTTTTTCAAGACCAAGAAATCTCGTTTTAAACCCACGTTTTGTCAGCAGTTGTGCCATTTGAGGACTCTGCATAAAGGAAGCATTCGGACAATGTTTGGCAAAAGCCTCAAAGGACTTTGCATCTAGTTCTGTTAAAGACATTAGTGTTTATTCCTTAATTTCTTTCGGGTTTCATAAGCAAATTGAGATAATTTGTAGAGAAGGGCATTGACAGGAAGGTCGAATTCTCCGATATATTCCTCAAAGGTTGGTGCAAAATTAGCCTTGAACTTGGTCAAGCCGTCATCCAAACTCCCTTCAACTCCCCCCATATTAGCCCAGATGATACCATCTTGATAGGCATCGTCAAAGACTTTAGGGTATAGGGAATATTGAGGGTAGAATTTTTTGAAATCATCGTTCATGCCTGCATAGAGCATTTCCATGACATTGCCAAACCGGACAGATAAGATACCAGCGATTACCAACTCGTCATCATACCGATTCACAAATTCAGAAAACTCTGCGATATATTTCTCTACCGAAGCTTTTTGCTGATTGAGTTTAGTCAAACGTTTCTTTTGGTGCTCAGCAGTTTCGGCTAAATCTTTGTTGATTTGGGCTAATTGTCCCTGATACTCTGCTAAGCGTTTCGGCAGATTGACTTTTGCAAGATGGAGATAGGCATCCTCACCATAAATGGTCATCATCTTTTTGAAGTAGTCCTCGTTACGAAGAGCGACCCCTTTACGACCTTCTGTTAATGCAACCACATTGGCAAATTCTGTGACATCAGAAATATCTCCACGACTTGTGACAACACCACGATTAATCGCGTCTTTCATTAATCGTTTTGTGTGTTTTGGAAAGGTCTCAGTGAGATTTGCTGCGGTATAGACATTTGCTTGAAAGCGCGGTTGAATGGTTTCAGCGATATCTGAAGTTCTTCCAGCCCAGGTAGCACCAGCTTGTTCTAAGTTCTTGACATAGGTTAGAACTTGGTCATTTTCTGGAGCTGTTTCAGCATCTGCTAAGGCGTATTGACGCAGGAGCAGTGCAGGATCAAACTTGATAAACAAGGCCCGTTTGGATTTACCAAAAGCCTTGAGGGAGGTCATGACAAAGGTAACAAGTTCTAGATTACCGTAGTCCATGATTGGCCCTCTTGGGATATAGAGCATGGTGAATCCTAAGGGAAGAGGTTTAATGAGAACACTGGCAACAGCAATGAGTTCCTCATTTTGATAGAACCCTAAACGCTCATTTCCCCAGTTATCTTTTATCTTTGCCCAGTTTGATGACTGCAAAAGATTCGCTTGTTCGGATGATTTGGCAAAAGCATCATGTTCCTCGGAAGATAGTCCAACTTTATAGGTATACATTAGTCGAGCACCCACTCTCTAAGGGCGTGGGCAACGCCACTGTCATTGTTTGATTTGGTGATGTATTTAGCAATTTCCTTCAGTTTAGGATTTCCATTTGCCATCACTACAGGTGTCCCAACAATTTCAAGCATAGCGCGATCGTTTTCTTCATCCCCAATAGCCATGGTTTGATCTAAGGTTAAGTCTAGTTTTTCAGCTAGGTGCTTGATGGCTTCTCCTTTGCTGACAGTTTTGTTAAGAATTTCTAAATAAAATGGAGCTGATTTGACAACATTATATTTTTCATAGAAGGCTTTCGGCAACTTTGCGATAGCTGCATCTAGGATTTCAGGCTCATCGATAAACATAATTTTAACGATAGCCTTATCCGCCATTTCTTCAGCGGTACGGTAAAAAATGGGCATGTTAACCAAGTTGGATTCATGGACAGTGTATTTACCGATGTTGCGATTGGCTGTGTAGATACCGTCCTTTGTGATGGCATGCATGTGAACGCCCAGTTTTCGCCCCAAAAGTTCGATCTCCATATAGTCGTCGTAAGACATAGTTTCTGAAATGATGTCTTGGCCACTAGAGGTCTCTTGAACGAGCCCTCCGTTAAAGGTAATGACATAGTTTCCAGGTTCATCGAGTTTGAGATCGTTTAGGAGTTGTTTAACCCCAGCAATTGGGCGACCTGTTGCAATAACAACCTTAACCCCTTGCTTTTTGGCGTCTTGCACAGCTTCAAAAACTTCAGGTGTGATCTGACGTTGATCTGTAATAAGAGTGCCATCGATATCGACAGCTACAAGTTTAATTGACATAGTTTTTCCTTCTATAAATACATTAGGAAGTCGAAAAGAACTCGTTTGACAAGACCTTTTCTCCTTCCTTAGTCATTTTCAAAGCATAGTCTAAGCAGCGACAGGTGCTTTTGGTCCATTAATGTTCCATTGCCTTAATGATAGACATAAAACTTTCGTAATCATCAGCAAAAATAGAATCCTGAATCATCTCTTTAGGGAAATAAAAACGTTGATCCCCATGAATGGTTCCTGATAAAGTGCTAACTAAAGGCGACCGTTGAGACAGTTCAACCATGCGTCCATCTTTTTGGTAAAGTTCAATCTGTGTTCGAGGCTGTTCTGCTTCGGGATGGTAAATATCATAAGGCAAATCAAAATTGCGATGCACTGCTGTATAATACTCAGGATCAAATCCAATTTGAGCAACCAAGCGTCTTAAGTTATCGAGATTCTCTTCATCCACTTCATCAAAGGTTACCGACTTAAAGACCTTACGATTAACAAAGCGACTGGCAAGGTCTGCTAAGATTTCGTCTGAAGACTGCATCCAAGCTTGAAAATAGGTGTTCATCACACCATCATCAATGGCAAGGTAATCAAAAAGATCGAAGTTTTGCTTGAAGAATGGGATGAGTAGTGGCGATGTCTGTTGGAAGAAATCTGGCTCAACTGGGAAAAGAACTCGTGCTCGTTTGAGCAAGTTTTGCAAGAGTACTTCCATGGCACGTGTCGCAGGATGAAAATAGACCTGCATATACATTTGGTAGCGGCTGACAATGTAGTCTTCCACAGCATGCATGCCTTGGATATCAAAGGCAATGCCTTCTGCAGTCGGTCGAATAACCCGTAAAATCCGTGTTAAGTCAAACTCTCCATAGCTTACGCCTGAGTAGTAGGAGTCTCGTAACAGGTAATCCATACGGTCCACATCAATTTGACTCGAAATCAGTTGTTCAATCTTTTTATTAGGATGGTTATGGCTGATAATAGAGGCAATTTGATATGGAAAATCTGGAGCAACTGTCTGCAAAATCTGACATATTTCAGTCTCCGGATCCGTGATAACCAATTGAGACATGAGTTCATGATCGGTGTCAAAAAGGCGTTCGAAGCTATGAGAATAGGCGCCATGTCCGATATCATGCAAAAGAGCCGCTACCTTGGTGAGCAGGCTTTCTTCCTTAGACCAAAGTTCGGGGTATTTTTTTTCAAATTTTGCCGTGACTTGACGGGCGATTTCATAGGCCCCTAGGCTATGGGAAAAACGACTATGTTCGCCACCGTGAAAGGTAAACCCAGAAGTGCCAAGTTGCGTAATCCGACGAAGGCGTTGAAATTCCTTACTGTTAATCAAATCATAAATGACGGGATGATCCACATTGACATAATTGTGTACTGGATCTCGAAATACTTTTTCATTCATGTCCTCATTATAGCAAAATAGGCTCTTTTTCGCCATTAAAAGATAAAGTCCTCTACCTTAAGAACCGTTGTCATTTTTTTTGGAGGACTTTGCTCAAAAAGTTTGCTATAATACCAGTATGAAAATCTATTTGCCTATGTATCAATTTATTCTTCTAGCTTTATCAACTGCGTTTGCGACTTATTTTTTCAACAGATCGATGATGACAGGTCAGTATCTCTTCGTCATGATCTGGGGAAGTATTTTGTTGCGGAATTTGCATAGCAGTTATCAGCTTAGTAAGTTTATTAGAGCAATCGAGGCTAGAATTGATAAAATGACCAAGAAAAAAGACTAGAAAGTGAAGTTGCCGCTCTTTCTGGTCTTTTTAGATTTATCTAAAATAGGTATCCAACTCCCCTTAGTTTTATAGATAGTGACAGTACATTTTGAGAATGTTGACTGGAGCAGGACCGTTCAGTGATGTCTGAATCTTCTCGTTACATTTTTAATTCTAGGTACTTAATCCTTCTGCTCGCTTGTCCAACTGCTTAGGCTAACTTCGCCACTATTGAGCCAAATAGTCTCTCCCTTTGGAGTTTCCACTTGCAAACGGCCCTCGCGGTCGATTTCGGTGGCAAGGCCTGTATATGCTATTTTGTTTTGAGTGAAGGAAACCGTTTGACCAAGAACAAGGGATTTTTTTCTATAGAGATCAATAAGCTGGTTTTCAGGTGTGTTTAAATAGACCTTCCAGATTTCTGCAATCAGCTGATTTCGTGAAATCTCAGGTTGTTCATCAAATAGGCTTCCTGCCTTATCTTTCAATTCCTCTGGAAATGTTTTAATGTAAACGTTTAAGCCAATTCCAATGATAATATCAGTGATGAGGCCACTTTCGACTGACGTGACTGCTTCGGTTAAGATACCAGCTATTTTTTTGGAATCAAGATAAATATCGTTAACCCATTTAATAAGGGGTTTTTTTGTCGTAAGATTTTCAATCGCTTGAACAGTAGCTGCAGCGACTAAAATGGTGTAGGGAGGCATTTGCTCAAAGGCTACCATCGGTTTGAGATGAAGAGACATATAAATCCCGCCTTGCTGGGGCGCAAAAAATTGACGACCAAACCGTCCCTTGGCACCTGTCTGACTTGGAGCTATATAGAGACTATCGCCTAAATCTCCAGCTTCCAACCCCTGTCTAGCATCTTGTTGGGTTGATTGGCTATCTTCACGGTAGTGAATAGTGAATGGCAATTGATCAGATAACCAAGAAGGTTCTAGCAAGTCCCCTTCAATAAGACGATAGCCTCGATTGGGAATAGAATCGATAACCAGTCCGTGTTTTTCTAACTGTTGAGTGGCTTTCCAGATACTGGTACGGGACAGATTTAATTGTTCTGCTAATTGTTCACCACTAATATAATTGTCGGCATTTTTTAGGATGTGATAGACTTTTTGATAGGTTTTCATAAGGTTATTGTAACAAAAAGACAACAATTACTCAAAAAAAGGCTGGAATTTGGAGAACCTACGACGACCTATCAACGGAGGTAGTTGTAATCTTCCAGTTGTTAGGTCTTGTCTGTTCTTTAAAAGGGGTTTAAATCTTCTAAATAAAATTATAAAAGAAGACGAGGAGTGACAATGAAAGAGATTTTGAGCTGTTGTAAATCCCTTTCTTTTTTCATGGAATTGTGATAGAATAAACAGGTAAATTAAAAAAAGAAGAGGTAAGTGAAATGTCACGTAAACCCATTATTGCTGGTAACTGGAAAATGAACAAAACGCACACTGAAGCGCGTGAGTTTATCGGTGCGGTTGCTAAAGCTATCCCATCTAACGACCTTGTAGACACTGTTATTGGTTCGCCTGCGATCTTTCTTGAAGGAATGAAAAAAGGTGTAAAAAAATCTAATTCTGAGCTTCAAGTAGCTGCTCAAAACTGTTACTTTGAAGACTTTGGTGCTTATACTGGTGAAAATAGCCCTGCAACCATTGCAGCTCTTGGTGTAGAGTATGTTATTATTGGTCACTCTGAGCGTCGAGATTACTTCAAAGAAACTGATGAAGACATCAATAAAAAAGCGCATGCCATTTTCAAAAATGGAATGACACCAATCATCTGTTGTGGTGAATCACTTGAAACGTATGAAGCTGGTAAAGCAGAAGAATTTGTTGGCGCGCAAGTATCTGCAGCGCTTAAAGGGTTGACAGCTGAGCAAGTAGCATCTTCAGTTCTTGCTTATGAGCCAATCTGGGCGATCGGTACTGGTAAATCAGCTACTCAAGACGATGCTCAAAAAATGTGTAAAGCCGTCCGGGACGTTGTTGCAGCTGACTTTGGACAAGATGTGGCAGACAAAGTACGTGTTCAATACGGTGGTTCTGTAAAACCAGAAAACATTGCGGACTACATGGCTTGTCCTGATGTTGACGGTGCTCTTGTTGGTGGAGCTTCTCTTGAAGTAGATAGCTTCTTGGCTTTGCTTGATTTTGTAAAATAATCTTAATAACTTTTTCAATCTCCTTAGCCTAGCTGAGGAGATTTTTTGGTGTAAAATGGATTACTCAATTTTCCTAAAAATCTTTAATGTTGATAATTAATAGGCAGACAGCTGATAACATAACAATTTTTGACTGTTAGGTTTGTTGTTCTGGGTAAAAAAGACGAATGAATCGGTCGCTTTTTTGTGTGCAATGTTTAAAAGATGATATAATCAGTTTAATAGAGTGGAGGAACGCCTTATGGAAGATAAACATTTGCATGAGATTCGCGTATTTGAAAATTTTGAAACAGTTTCGTACGATAGGGGTCATGTTGTGGTCGCAACTGAAGTTGTCAATAAATCCCTTAATTATTATGGGTTTGCTCATGGAGGCTATATCTTTACCTTGTGTGATCAGATTAGTGGCTTAGTTTCTATTTCAATGGGGGTTGATGCAGTAACCTTACAATCTAGCGTTAATTATTTGAAATCTGGTAAACTTGGAGATAGCCTCATTATTGATGGCCTTTGTGTCCATGACGGAAAAACAACCAAGGTCATAGATGTCACTGTGACCAATCAGCATAAACAAGATGTTGCTAAAGCAACCTTTACCATGTTTGTTACAGGAGTTCGTGAGGATGCAGATGGCAATTATTAATAGAGGCAACTAGTGATTACAGGAATGGAGGAGTTAGATGAATCAGTCTGTATCGCGAAAAATCCTTGTCATTGGATCAACGGTCTGTGATGTTATGATTGCTGTCGACCAACTCCCTAAAAGAGAGGAGGATGTGCATGTCAGTCGGCAAAAACTAAGTTTAGGTGGCTGTGCTTTTAACGTCGTTAATTTGCTTCACCATCTTGAGCTTCCCTATACCTTTATTTCCCCAGTTGGCAGTGGGATTTATGGACAATTTGTCCATCAAGAATTAGAAAAAATAGGGATTCAGTCACCTATTTCCTTAAGTGGTGAGAATGGCTGTTGCTATTGTTTTGTAGAGCCTGATGGTGAGAGGACTTTTGTGTCCTACCATGGGGTAGAATACCTTTTTGATCCTGCCTGGATTAAAGATATCAATCATCAAGTCTACGACTATATATATGTTTGTGGTCTAGAAGTAGAGGAAGAAACCGGGCGAGAGCTAGTAGAGGCCTTAAGCTTCCTTGAGGGGCAAATTGTGTTTTGTCCAGGTCCGAGAGTGGATAAGATTGATAGCAAACGCCTTAAAAATCTTTTGTCCCTTTCGCCAATAGTCCATCTTAATAAAGCTGAACTTCTGCTCTGGACAGGTAAACAAACGATTTCTGAGTCTTTACGAATACTCTATCAGCAGACAGAAAACATGGTGGTCGTCACCAAAGGTGAGGATGGCGCCTTGTTTTATGATGGGGATAACATATTGGAATGCCCTGCTTATCCTAGTCAAGTGCTTAATACCATTGGTGCAGGGGATAGTCATGTTGCTGGACTAATTGCTGGACTCTTTAACGGCCTTGAAGTGGCAGACGCGTTGGATTTTGCTAACTATGTCTCGAGTCAAGTTGTTGCAAGTCCAAGTGTTCAGCTGTCTTCAGAAAACTATCAAAGAATTAACCACCGTCTTCAAACGGCTAAAAAGATATCTTTGTCAAATGGAGAATAATGAAAATGACGAAACTAAAAGTGAAGCCGTTCATCATCATATTGCTGATAGTGCTAGGCATTACACTCTGGAATCCTTTAGGATTAACCCTTAAACAAGGATTACTCTTAGCTAGTTTATTAACAACCCTAGCCTTATGGGCAACAGAAGCTGTTCATAAGACAGTGGCCTGTCTTTTTTTGTTAGGGAGTTTTTTGGTTTTTGGTGAAACGCCTGCTACCAATATTTTTGAATTTGCGTGGTCTGACACTAATCTTCTGATTATCACCACGACTTTGTTAAGTGTAGGTTTAATGCATTCCAATGTCATTCATCTCTTGATTCAAAAAGTCATTTCTCCCTTTACTAACAGTCTGTTTCTTTTTCTTTTATTTCCTTATCTATTGGGGATAATGCTCGTGTTTTTAATTCCCCAGGGATTCGCTCGAGTCATCATTGTTGGAACGCTTTTTCAAGCCATGTTACCTTCTGATTCAGTAGAGCAGTTAGAAAGTAAACCAATTTATCTATTTAATGCCTTTATAGGTGTTATTATGGGCTACATGTTTTTTCCAAATGGCGAAATTCTACTCAATGGCTCTGCACTCGCATTTGCCGGTCAAGAAATCAGCAGTCAGTTAGGATTTACTCAGTGGTTCACTTTAATGGCAGTACCTACTATTTTGTTTATCATCCTGTCGATTGCCTTCGTTTACATGCTTTTCAAAAAACAATTGAGAACCTTTCATAAAAACCCAATAACATTGAGTAAATCAGAGACTGAGATGCCGGAAAATCCTTATGCAACATGGATTGCCATCGTTTCTATGATTTGTTTGCTCATTGTATGGCAGACAGAGAGCTATCACGGTATCCCAGCCTGGGTTGGAACGGCGATAGTCGTCTTGTTGTTTTTTGCAACAGGCATCTTGAAAAAATCAGACTGGGGTCAATTAAATCCACATTTTTTACTATTTTTAGTAACGATATTCAGCATAGGAAAAGTACTCGGCCAAAGTGGCATCACCGGCATTGTTTTTGAACACTTGCAAAAATTATTACCAGATGCTCAAACGCCAATGTATTTAGCAGTTGTTATGGGAATTGTCATGTTAATGCACATGGCTATCGGATCAGCAGTGGCAACTATGTCGGTTGTTTTGCCCTTGCTTTTTCCTATGATGGAAAGTGGTGGATATTCTGGTGTGGTTATCCTATTAATGGTTTACATTCTGGTCAATACCCATTACCTCCTTCCCTTTCATCATGCAACCCTTATGATTGGAACAGGACGTCAGTATTACTCTGAAAAAGTGATGCTACGGTATGGCTTAGCCATGTCATTTGTGGCTCCTCTTATGGTTGGTTGTGTTTATTTTCCTTGGTGGCGATTCCTTGGTTGGCTTAACTAGACTTATACAAAAGCACAGCTTATTACTGTGTTTTTTTTGTGCAGTTTTATAGGCTTTTTGTTACAATGAAGCTATGACAAAAGCAGATGTGATTTTTAAGGAAAATATTTCAAAGATTCTTAACGAAGGTGTTTGGTCGGAACAAGCACGTCCAAAATACAAAGACGGCAAAACGGCTAACTCCAAATACATAACGGGTTCTTTTGCAAGCTATGACCTTAGTAAAGGCGAGTTTCCCATTACAACTTTGAGACCAATTGCAATTAAATCAGCTATCAAAGAAATTTTTTGGATTTATCAAGACCAGACTAATGACCTTTCTGTTCTAAATGATAAATATGGTGTTAAGTATTGGAATGATTGGGAAGTTGGGGATACTGGAGCAATCGGTGAGCGCTACGGTGCCATTGTTAAAAAGCACGATATCATTGCAAAAATCCTAAAACAACTGGAAGAAAACCCTTGGAATCGAAGAAATGTTATCAGTCTCTGGGATTATGAAGCCTTTGAGAGTTCGGAGGGGCTTTTACCATGTGCCTTTCAAACCATGTTTGATGTCCGTCGTGTCGATGGGGAGATTTACCTTGATGCAACCTTAACACAACGGTCTAATGATATGCTTGTTGCTCACCACATCAATGCGATGCAGTATGTGGCTCTTCAAATGATGATTGCTAAACACTTTGGTTGGCAAGTCGGGAAATTTTTCTATTTCATCAATAACCTCCACATTTATGACAATCAATTTGAACAAGCTGAAGAACTATTGCGTCGCGAGCCTTCAGAATGTCAACCACGTTTAGTGCTCAATGTGCCAGATAAGACAAATTTCTTTGACATAAAGCCAGAGGATTTCGAACTTCTAGACTACCAGCCGGTAAAACCTCAGTTGCGTTTTGATCTTGCCATTTAATAGCAAAAAGCCATAGGATTAGTTCCTAAGTGCTTTTTTAAGGTATTTTTGATACAATGAGATTAGATAAAAGTCCTAGGAGAACTACTGATGAGCAAAAAAATGGCGGCTATCTGGGCTGAGGATCAAAACCAACTAATCGGAAACGACATGGGACTCCCTTGGTCTTTGCCAGCTGATTTGGCCCATTTTAAACAAACAACGATGGGTCACAGTATTCTTATGGGACGCAAGACATTTGATGGCATGGGACGGCGCGTTTTGCCTGGCAGAACCAATCTCATTTTGACACGAGATGATGAGTATAGTGTGGACCATCCCAATGTTCTCGTGTTTCATGGTCTAGATGATGTTATAAACTGGTATCAAGAGCAGGATAAAAACCTGTTTATCACTGGAGGAGCTGAGATTTATGCTCTCTTTTCCCCTTATATTGACGAAGTCATCAAGACAGAGATTGATGGCGTTTTTGAGGGAGATACCTACTTTCCAAAAAAATTCGATTGGACTGGATTTGAGACCGTTAGCTTGACCCATTTTCCAAAAGATGAAAAAAATGCCTATGATTTTAAGGTAAGAGTCATGGCAAGAAAAGGATAGACATGCAAAGAAGTGTTTTTGGTGTATTCACCGCTTTTTTATGTGGCATCTGTGTCTTATGTGCCATGCAGGCGTTTCGAAAAAAACGCACAGGTTTAGGAATTATTTTTTTACTTAATGCCTTTACCAACTTAGTTAATAGTATTCATGCTTTTTACAATACCCTGTTTTAAGCACAAACTTTTGATGTTAAAAATAGAAAGATAGAGAATCATGCCAGCCAATAAAAAAAATGAAATGATGGTTTATTGTTCCTTCTGTGGCAAAAACCAAGACGAAGTCCAAAAAATCATCGCAGGAAACAATGTTTTTATTTGTAATGAATGTGTGGAATTAGCCCAAGAAATTATTCGCGAAGAAATGGCAGAAGAAGTTTTGGCAGACTTATCAGAAGTTCCAAAACCGCAAGAACTTTTAGCCATTTTAAATCACTATGTGATCGGGCAGGATAAAGCTAAACGAACGTTAGCTGTTGCTGTTTACAATCACTATAAACGCATTAATTTCCAGCACAGCAAGGACGATAGTCAAGAAGTTGATTTGCAAAAATCAAACATACTGATGATTGGCCCAACTGGGTCTGGAAAAACCTTTTTAGCTCAAACCCTAGCCCGTAGTTTAAATGTCCCCTTTGCTATCGCTGATGCGACTGCGCTGACAGAAGCAGGGTATGTTGGGGAAGACGTGGAAAATATCCTTCTAAAACTGCTTCAGGCTTCTGATTTTAACATCGAGCGGGCGGAGCGAGGGATAATCTATGTTGATGAGATTGATAAGATTGCCAAAAAAGGTGAAAATGTCTCCATCACACGTGATGTCTCTGGAGAAGGTGTTCAACAAGCCCTCCTTAAAATCATTGAGGGGACTGTAGCCAGCGTACCCCCTCAAGGTGGCCGTAAGCATCCGAACCAAGAAATGATTCATGTCAATACGCAAAACATCCTCTTTATCGTAGGTGGGGCGTTTGATGGGATTGAAGAAATTGTCAAGCAACGATTAGGTGAAAAAGTTATCGGTTTTGGTCATAACAACAAAGCCATTGACGAAAAAGCTTCATACATGCAAGCTATTGAAGCAGATGATATTCAAAAGTTTGGCATTATTCCAGAATTAATTGGGCGTTTGCCAGTCTTTGCAGCACTTGAACAATTAACGGTTGATGATTTGGTTCGTATTTTGAGAGAACCGCGAAATGCATTGGTTAAGCAATACCAAACTCTGCTGTCTTATGATGATGTTGAGTTGGTTTTTGAAGAAGATGCCTTACAAGCTATCGCTGAAAAAGCTTTAGCGCGCAAAACTGGTGCACGTGGGCTACGCTCTATTATTGAAGAAACTATGATGGATGTGATGTTTGAAGTCCCTAGTCAAACCGATGTTAAAATCGTGCGCATTACCAAAGCTGCTGTTGAAGGTCGGGACAAACCCATTTTAGAAACAGCTTAATGACTTAGGTCCGATTGCTCAGCCTTTCGGACTTTTTCAAGTTAAGAAAGGAAATACAATGCCCGTAAATATTCATAATGCAGAGATTGTCTTATCTGCTGTATCACAAGCCCAATATCCGGCTGATAGTCTTCCTGAAATCGCAATGGCTGGGCGCTCTAATGTTGGAAAATCAAGCTTTATCAATGGAATTCTGAATCGAAAAAATCTAGCTAGAACCTCTAGTAAACCAGGCAAAACACAACAATTAAACTTTTACAATATCGATGATCAACTGAGATTTGTTGATGTTCCAGGTTATGGCTATGCCAAAGTCTCTAAAACAGAACGTGCCAAATGGGGGAAGATGATCGAGGAGTATTTAACAACCCGAGAAAATTTACGTGCTGTAGTAAGCCTTGTTGATATGCGTCACGAACCAACCGCTGATGATATTCAGATGTACGAGTTTCTTAAATATTATGAGATTCCAGTTATAGTTGTGGCAACGAAAGCTGATAAGATTCCAAGAGGAAAATGGAACAAACAAGAATCTATCATTAAGAAGAAATTGCAATTTGATTCAACTGATACCTTTATTGCATTTTCATCTGTGACAAAAGAAGGGGTCGATGCATCTTGGGATGCTATTCTTTCTGCCGCTGGAATTTCCTGAAATAAACATATAAAAATCTAGTTTTTGGCTAGATTTTTATTTTTTTCAAAAAAATTTTTTCGTTAAAAAATGGCCACTTTCCTTCATATTTAATACCCTAGTTCTATGGAATCGTTTTCGTGATTAAAGAGAGCTCCGACCAAGCTCTCTTCATTTTCTACTCCCACAATCCATTAAAAATATGTTAAAATAGTAAACAGATGGTTTTAATTAATAAAATTAAAATACACTAAGAAAGGGAGGGAGTTTATGGCAAACGCAACATTACAGATGATGCAAGAAATCGAAGCTGAAGCACAAGCCGTCTTGGATACTTATGAGCAAGAGATTGCTCGTTTGAAAGATGCTGCGGATCAGCAACTAGCTGTTATTGGTCAAGAGTATGACCATGAAACGAAGCAACAGATTGATGCCTTACAGTCATCTGCAGATGAAGAAATTCAGAAATTGCGTCAAGAAATTCAAGCGACGATTGCTCAAAATGAGACAGCTGTTCGCGAGGCTTTGACCGATAAGAAGGATGACTTGGTTCAAGCCATTGTAGATAAGGTGGTAGCAAACTATGGCCATTAGTCAAATGCAGAAGCTATCGCTGATTTTACCGAAAGAACAGTTAGATGATGTCTTGCTTTCCATGCAAACCCTGCGCCATGTGGAAGTTCGCGATTTAAGCCAAGATGAGCTCTGGCAGGAAGCTTTAGAGCAAAATCATGTTCACATGACACCAGTGACGCCTTATGACAAGGCGGATGCGACGCATCTAGAAGGTGAAGAAGCCCTAGCTTACTTTATGAAACGTCAGTATAAACTTGAGGCTGCTATTCAACAGCTAAAAAGTTTTTTACCCCAACAATCCTTCTGGGAGAGTATGCGGCAGAAAAAGCGTGAAGACACCTTTGATGCTGTCGAATCTCAAGGACGGATGAGTCTAGAAGAAAATCTATTAAAGCAAGTTCGTGCTCTCTTTAGGGAACATGGGCAGTTGAAAGAACAAATTGAAAAGATTGCCCTTAGTCAAGAAAACCTCGCCAAATGGAAGGGTCTCGAGACGACTCCCAAAGAGCTGTCTCAATTTAAGCATATTAGGGCTTTAGTCGGGACAATACCAAATACAGAAGATAATGGTTATCTCAATGCTCTTAAGGAAACGGAAGGATTAGATTTTCAAGAAGTTTTTCGAACGGATACAGAGTACGGTGTTATTTTGTTCCTCCATCCTCAGGGAGAGCATGGTCGGATAAATTTAGATGACTTTTTATTTAAGCCATTCGACTATCCTTATGAGGAGCCTCCTCATCTTCATTTAGAAGAATTAGCCAGTGCCAAAAGCGATTTTGAAGCACGCACTTCTGAAATCGAAAGTCAGCTTCGTGACGCACAAGGGCAAATGGAACAATTGGAAAACGAATTGGAAATGGTAACCAACCGTTATGCCCGTGAAGAGGCAAAGAAACAACTGGCTTCTAGTCAATACTTAGTTGCAATTGAAGGCTGGATTGAGTCTTCTGAACTGAGTCACTTCAAGCAGCAGTTGTTTAAAAAGCATGGGGAAACAGTTTATATCAAAGAAACGGATATTAACATGTCCGAAGATGATCTGACTGAAGTTCCCATTAAGTTGGTCAATCATCCCTTGGTTGAACCTTTTGAGCTGATTACAGAAATGTACTCACTGCCTAAATATAACGAAAAAGATCCAACACCCTATTTAGCACCGTTTTACTTTACCTTTTTTGGAATGATGGTTGCTGACCTTGGGTATGGCTTATTGATGTTTATCTTAACAGGCCTTGCTTTAAAATTATTTGAATTTGAACCAGGAATGAAGAGATTCCTGAAATTCTTTAATGCTTTGGGTGTCTCCGTCAGTATTTGGGGATTGATTTACGGGTCCTTCTTTGCTTACGAATTAGCCATTCAGCTGATTAGCACGACAGATGATGTCATGACCATACTGATCCTATCAGTAGCCTTTGGTTTTGTGACGGTCTTAACAGGTCTCTATCTAGGTGGTCGTCAGAAAATGCGGATTAAAGATTATGCTGAAGCCTATAATTCAGGGTTTGCTTGGTGTTTAATCTTAATTGGAATTTTGCTCTTTGCCTTAGGTAAGATGATTCCAGCTATGGCCGTCTTCGCACCTATTGGACAATGGTTGGCGATCCTAAATGCAATCGGTATTCTAGTGGTCTCTATCATTCAGGCCAAAGGTTTGGGTGGTCTCGGTTCTGGTTTGTTTAATCTCTATAATATTTCAAGTTATGTTGGTGATTTGGTCAGCTTTACACGCTTGATGGCCTTAGGCTTATCAGGAGCTAGTATTGGGCTTGCCTTTAACTTGATTGTTGGGCTCTTGCCTGGCATATCACGTTGGACAATTGGGATTTTACTGTTCATCTTGCTTCATGCGATTAACATTTTCTTATCCTTGTTATCCGCATACGTTCATGGGGCCCGTCTCATGTTCGTTGAGTTCTTCGGTAAGTTTTATGAGGGAGGCGGTCGTGCCTTCAATCCTTTAAAACCAGCTGAAAAATATTTTACTATCAAAAAAGTTCATTTGGAGGACAAATAAATGGAAAACTTAGCTTCATATTTCTCACAGTACGGTGGTGCATTCTTTGCTAGCCTGGGTATTGCTTTAGCCGTATCATTTAGTGGTATGGGTTCTGCTTATGGTGTTGGTAAGGCTGGTCAAGCAGCAGCAGCACTTTTGAAAGAGCAACCTGAAAAATTCGCACAAGCGCTTATTTTACAACTTTTGCCAGGTACCCAAGGACTTTATGGGTTCGTTATCGGTATCTTGATTTGGTTGCAATTAACGCCTGAAATGCCTTTAGAAAATGGTGTAGCCTACTTCTTTGTGGCTTTACCAATTGCTATTGTAGGTTACTTCTCTGCCAAACACCAAGGGAATGTTGCCGTAGCTGGTATGCAAATCTTGGCGAAACGTCCAGAGGAATTCATGAAAGGTGCTATCCTATCTGCCATGGTAGAAACCTATGCCATCTTGGCCTTCGTTGTATCCTTCATCTTGACCCTCCGTGTGGGTTAATCGCTTTAGCCTAATAGAAAAGGAGGGCCTGACATGTCTGATATGACAGGACTAAAAGCATCTGTCTTGGAGCAGTCTCATGAAAAAGGCCGCCTCAATTTAGCAGCTGCTAAAGAAAAAATCCAAGCGGATTTTGAAAAGAAGAAAGAACATTTGATTTTTGAAAAAGAGAGTGTTCGTAAACAGCGTTTAGGGGATATCGCGCGTCGTAAACAACGTGATGTTCAGCAATTAGAAAACCAAGCCCGTCAATCGAGCTTGGTGACTAAACAAGAAGTCTTAAAAGAATTGTTTACAGCTGCTCAAACGAAAATGGCAGACTGGCCGGAAGCAAGTCAGGTTTCATTTTTTGGAACGCTTGTCGCTGGTTATAATACTCCAGTAACCGTCCAGGTTGGCCAATTGACAGCAGATAAATTTTCGGAAACAACTTGGCAAGAACTTGCAAGTAAGTATCCTCAAGTAACCTTTGCTTCAGAACGTGTTCTGGGAGAAGCTGGATTTCTATTTTCCGATGGAAAAGTTGATGACAATTACCTCTATAGCACTCTTGTAGATGAAATTTGGGAATCTGAAAGTTACCGTTTGGCTTCTGAAATTTTCCAAGCAGAATAGGAGGTGCTTCATATGGATGCAAGCCTATTTTCTCAAATCAATACCGCTATCAGTGTTCGTGAAGCAAGAATGGTCACGAAAGAGCAATTTGATCAATTATTGACAGCCGATGATCGTGACCGTCTCGTCATTGCACTCCAAGATACGGATTATCAATTGGATAAGGAAACTCTTGCTGATCCTAACGCTATTGAAGACGTTTTGATGAAACATCTGGCTGAAGAATATCGTTTTGCTTTTGAAGAAACACCAGTTGAAGAAATTGTACAGTTGTTTGCTCTACGCTACACTTATCATAATTTAAAGGTGTTATTAAAAGCCCGTGCTACCGGTCAAGAATTAAATGGTCTCTTGTTACCAATTGGTCGCTATTCGAAAGATATCTTAGATCATTTGGTCACCACATTAACAAGTGAAGTTTGTCCAGAAGTAATGGTTGAAGAAGTAGCAGCAACCTGGTCAGACTATCAGGATTACCGAGATATACGTGTTCTTGATATTGGAATGGACATGGCCTATTTTAAGCATTTAAATGCTTTAGCAGAGCAAATTGACGTTCCAGAATTAACAGCTTATGTAGCCTTGACGGTTGACTTCTATAATGTTATCACGGTCAAACGTGGTCTTAATTTGGAAAAACCACGAAGTTTCATGCGTCAACTTTTATCTGAAGATGCCATGTTAAAAGCTAGAGAATACCTTAAATTATACGAAGAAGGAAGCCTTCTATCGTGGTTTAACCAACTCTATCCTAATAGTATGGATCCAGCGACAAAACCATATGAAACAAGGCTAGCTCAAAGCGATATTTCTGCTGTAGAGTTGGAATATCTAATGGATGTTCTACGTTTTCAAGTCTTAGATCAAGGACGGTTTGAAACTCAGGGTCCTCTGCCACTAGCTCGATACATTTGGGGTAAGGAACTTGAGGTGAAAAATCTACGCCTAATCCTAACAGGACGTAGTAATGAACTGGACTCAGAACTCTTAAAAGAAAGGATGCGACCTGTCTATGGCCAGTAAAACTTACAAAATTGGTATCGTAGGAAATCGTGACGCTATCTTGCCTTTTAGGATGATTGGATTTGAAACCTTTCCAGTGACTGATCCTCAACAGGCTATTAACACTTTAAGGATGTTGGCCCGTGATGATTTTGGGATTATTTACCTGACAGAGGACATTGCAGCAGAAATTCCAGATACGATTAGCTACTACGATAGTCTATTAACGCCAGCTGTTATCTTGCTTCCAACTCACAAAGGAAGTCTTGGTCTTGGTCTTCAACGTGTTCAAGATAATGTTGAAAAAGCAGTTGGTCAAAATATCTTATAACAAAAATGAGTCATTCCATTTTGATGGAGATCTCATACCTTATTGAATTGAATTAGGTCTAAAAACCTAGTGAAAAAGATAAACTTCCTCGGGTGTTACACCCAGCGTCAGTTTCCTACTTTCCTACGGTTTTCTATACGGCCTCATATCTTATTTGAACTGAATTCGGCCTAAAAACCTAGTGAAAAAGATAAACTTCCTCGGGTGTCTCACCCATCGTCAGTTTCCTATTTTCCTACGGTTTTCTATACGGCCTCATATCTTATACAAGGAGGGGAAAACTTGAGCCAAGGTAAAATTATTAAAGTTTCAGGTCCCTTAGTTATTGCTTCGGGCATGCAGGAAGCCAATATTCAAGACATTTGCCGTGTTGGTGATTTGGGCTTGATTGGTGAAATTATTGAAATGCGTCGCGATGAAGCGTCCATTCAGGTTTATGAAGAAACTTCTGGCCTTCGTCCAGGCGAACCAGTTATTACAACTGGTAATCCACTTTCCGTAGAATTGGGTCCTGGTCTGATTGCTCAGATGTTCGATGGGATTCAACGCCCATTGGAAAGTTTTAAAGATGTTACCAATTCGGATTTCTTGATTCGTGGTGTCGACTTACCAAACTTGAACCGCGAAACCAAATGGTCATTTAAACCGACGCTTGCTGTCGGGGATCAAGTCGTTGCTGGAGATATTCTAGGAACGGTTCAGGAAACAGAAGTGGTTGAACACCGTATTATGGTTCCTTATCAAGTTGAAGGAACTATCACTAGCATTTCAGAGGGTGACTTCACTGTTGATGAAGTTATATATGAAATTGCGCAATCCAATGGTCAAACTTATCAAGGGACTTTGATGCAGAAATGGCCGGTTCGTCGTGGTCGTCCAATTGCTCAGAAATTAATCCCTGTAGAGCCTATGGTGACTGGTCAGCGGGTTATTGACACCTTCTTCCCAGTGACGAAAGGTGGCGCTGCAGCTGTCCCTGGTCCATTTGGTGCCGGTAAAACAGTCGTTCAGCACCAAATCGCAAAATTTGCGAACGTCGATATCGTTATCTATGTTGGTTGTGGCGAACGTGGGAATGAGATGACTGACGTTCTGAATGAGTTTCCAGAGTTGATTGACCCTGCAACTGGTCAATCTATT
The DNA here is from genome assembly GCF_030812835.1 of Streptococcus moroccensis. Taxonomy (GTDB): domain Bacteria; phylum Bacillota; class Bacilli; order Lactobacillales; family Streptococcaceae; genus Streptococcus; species Streptococcus moroccensis. The sequence goes on along the minus strand of NZ_JAUSTM010000022.1, from coordinate 16,441 downwards.
ATGGCGCGTACGGTCTTAATTGCCAATACGTCTAACATGCCGGTAGCGGCCCGTGAGGCGTCTATCTATACTGGTATTACAATTGCGGAATATTTCCGTGATATGGGTTATAACGTTGCTATCATGGCGGACTCAACCTCACGTTGGGCAGAGGCACTGCGTGAAATGTCAGGACGTCTGGAAGAAATGCCAGGGGATGAAGGTTATCCAGCATACTTAGGTAGCCGAATCGCCGAGTATTACGAACGTGCTGGTCGTGTTGTTACCCTTGGTAGTGAAGGTCGTGAAGGAACGGTTACAGCTATTGGTGCGGTATCTCCTCCAGGGGGGGATATTTCAGAACCTGTCACACAAAATACGCTTCGTATTGTTAAGGTCTTCTGGGGACTTGATGCACCGCTTGCGCAACGTCGTCACTTCCCGGCCATCAACTGGCTCAGCTCTTACTCGCTTTATCTTGATGAGATTGGTCAGTACATTAACCAACGTGAAAACATGCAGTGGGCTGAGAAGGTCACAAAGGCTATGAATATCCTCCAAAAGGAAAGTGAATTGGAAGAAATTGTTCGTCTGGTCGGTATTGATTCCCTCTCAGAACGTGATCGTTTGACCATGAATGCTGCGCGTATGATTCGTGAAGACTACTTGCAACAAAATGCCTTTGATGATGTGGATACCTATACATCATTCCGTAAACAAGTTGCTTTGCTGACAAACATCTTGCTCTTTGATGATGAGTCAAACCGTGCTCTTGAATTGGGGGCCTATTTCACTGAGATTATGGATGGTACTGTCGAATTGCGTGACCGTATTGCCCGTAGTAAATTTATCTCTGAAGACCGTATCGAAGAGATTGAAGACTTAGCAGAAAAAATTAAAACAACTCTACATGAAGTTGTCGCAAAAGGAGGGGTGACACATGAAGGTTATTAAAGAATATCGGACCGTCAGTGAAGTTGTTGGCCCCTTGATGATCGTTGATCAGGTCGAAGGAGTCCGTTATAACGAACTTGTTCAAATTAAACTGCATAACGGGGAAACGCGTCAAGGTCAGGTTCTTGAAGTTCAAGAAGACAAGGCTATGGTCCAACTCTTTGAAGGGTCAAGCGGCATCAACCTTGAGCAAGCAAAAGTTCGTTTTACTGGACGTCCTTTGGAATTACCTGTATCAGAGGATATGGTTGGCCGTATCTTTAATGGAATGGGTAAACCGATTGACGGTGGTCCTGACTTGATTCCAGAAAAATTCTTGGATATCGATGGGCAAGCCATTAACCCTGTGGCGCGTGACTATCCGGATGAGTTTATCCAAACAGGTATTTCAGCCATTGACCACTTGAACACGCTTGTTCGTGGCCAAAAATTGCCAGTGTTCTCTGGGTCTGGTCTTCCCCACAAGGAATTGGCCGCTCAGATTGCCCGTCAGGCAACCGTTTTGAACTCAGAAGAGAACTTTGCCGTTGTTTTTGCAGCGATGGGGATTACCTTTGAGGAAGCTGAATTCTTCATGAACGACTTGCGTGAAACTGGAGCCATTGACCGTTCTGTTCTCTTTGTGAACTTGGCTAATGACCCAGCGATTGAGCGTATCGCAACACCGCGTATTGCCTTAACTACTGCTGAATATCTGGCTTATGAAAAAGACATGCACGTGCTTGTTATCATGACTGATATGACGAACTACTGTGAGGCCCTTCGTGAGGTCTCAGCTGCACGTCGTGAGGTTCCAGGTCGTCGTGGTTACCCAGGTTATCTATATACGAACTTGTCAACGCTTTATGAGCGTGCAGGACGCTTGGTAGGTAAAAAAGGCTCAGTGACACAGATTCCAATCTTGTCAATGCCTGAAGATGATATTACGCATCCAATTCCTGACTTGACAGGCTATATCACAGAAGGACAGATTATTTTATCACGTGATCTCTACAATAGTGGTTACCGTCCACCGATTAACGTATTGCCATCCCTTTCTCGTCTTAAAGATAAGGGTTCTGGTGAGGGTAAAACACGTGGAGACCATGCAGCGACTATGAACCAGCTCTTTGCGGCTTATGCCCAAGGGAAACAAGCCAAAGAATTAGCTGTCGTTCTCGGAGAATCTGCCTTGTCTGAAACAGACAAGCTTTACGTGAAATTCACAGATCGTTTCGAAAAAGAGTATATCAACCAAGGTTTCCAAACTAACCGTACCATTCAAGAAACACTTGATTTGGGTTGGGAACTCCTTTCCATCTTGCCTCGTACCGAGTTGAAACGGATTAAGGATGAGATGATTGACCAGTACTTACCATCTGTTGCTGGAGATAATCAGGAAGCATAAGGTTTTCTGAGAGACAGTACACAGGTTATCATCGGGGAAAGCTCCCTCATCTAAAAGGTAAGGAGGTCATAAATGGCACGCTTAAACGTCAAACCGACCCGTATGGAATTAAGTCGTCTAAAAGATCGCTTAAAAACGGCTATTCGTGGTCATAAATTGCTAAAAGACAAGCGTGATGAGTTGATGCGTCGCTTTATCGATTTAATTCGCGAAAACAATCGCCTGCGTCAAGAAGTAGAAGCTGGTATGGTTGGTAGTATGCAAGATTTTGTCTTAGCCAAGTCTTTAGAAAATGACAAAATGGTTGAGCAAATCTTTGCTGTTCCTACCAAAACTGTAGATCTTCATATTGAAACAGAGAACATCATGAGTGTTAATGTTCCTCGGATGCACATTAATGTCAATAACCCCTACGGGGACGATGATGGTGATGTGGTCTACAGTTATTTGGCTTCAAACTCTCAAATGGATGCTGCCATTGAGCAGATTGAAGATTCTCTTCATAAGCTCTTACGTTTGGCTGAGATTGAAAAATCTTGCCAATTAATGGCTGACGAAATCGAAAAAACACGTCGCCGTGTAAACGGCTTGGAATATTCAACCATTCCGCAATTACAAGAAACTATTCATTACATTGAGATGAAACTCGAAGAAGCAGAACGTGCAAATGTCGTTCGCATGATGAAAGTTAAAGATATGGGATAGCCTGTTGGCTATCTCTTTTTTGTGGTAACGAGGTCTTTCCTATAGTATTATTGAAAAACATTCGGGAATCACAGAAAAATTATTAGTATTTTCAGAAAATATTGACATTAACAAGAACTTTAGATATAATGAGAATTAATTCAAAAAAGGGGGAAATTATGCAAAAAGTAACATTAATTCCAGGTGATGGGATTGGGCCAGAAATCGCCGAATCTTTAAAGGAGATTTTTGCAGCTGCTAAGGTCCCAATCCAATTTGACCAAGTTGAAGCTGGTCAAGCCATTTTAGACCAAACTGGTTCATTAGTTCCAGACAATGTTTATCAGAAAATAGAAGAAAACAAAATTGCTATAAAAGGTCCTATTACAACCCCGATTGGCCAAGGATTTAGAAGTATCAATGTTTCTTTACGAAAGAAATATGACCTATATGCAAATGTTCGACCAGTTAAAAGTATCCCTGGTCTGACGACAAGATATCAAGATATTGATTTGGTCATTTTTCGTGAAAATACAGAAGGTCTCTATATTGGTGAGGAGCACTATGAAACGGATGACCACAATAGTGCTGTTGCGATCAAAAGAATCACAAAACAAGGCAGTGAACGTATTGTAAAATCGGCTTTTGAACATGCTAAAAAGCATGGACAAACAAAAGTAACAGTTGTCCATAAGGCTAATATCTTAAAACTAACGGATGGTTTGTTTTTAGAAACTGCTAGAGAAGTCGCAACATCTTATCCAAATATCACCATGGAAGAGCTTATTGTGGATAATATGTGTCTACAGCTGGTAACCCATCCAGAGCGCTTTCAGGTCATCGTGACGATGAATCTATATGGTGATATTCTATCTGACCTTTGTGCAGGATTAGTAGGAGGATTAGGGATAGCACCAGGTGCTAATTTGGGCGATGATTTAGCTATTTTTGAAGCTGTCCATGGTTCAGCACCTGACATTGCTGGTCAAGATAAGGCTAATCCACTAGCGCTTATCTATTCAGGAATTAACATGCTTGATTACATGGGATTGTCAGATTATGCTCGTCAGATCGAAAATGCTGTTTTAAAAACAGTTTCTCAGCCTGAACATCGAACAGCTGATTTAGGTGGACAGTTGGCAACGAGTGCCTTTACCCAAAAAGTCATCAATTACCTTTAAACGTAACACCATAAAAGAGGTAAAATTGGTTGTCGAAAAAAACTCGTAAAGATTTCCTTAGATTTAGAAATGCATTATCTCAGTTATTACAATCATAAGCGTAGATATTTTAAGTTACTCAGATTTAAAATATCGTTGAGGCCGTTTAATAGTGTTGGATAATTATTCAACCAAGGGATAACATTTGCGAGTTCAGAATGTTACATCGAAAGAATAGGAGTATTTGAATGCAGTTAGCACTTATCGGATTTTTAATGTTAATCACCATCATTTTCCTGCTGTTTAAAGGGAAAGTGACACCGATGGTCGTTTTTATCACCGTCCCAACAATCGCTGCTTTTTTAGCAGGATTCAATATCGAAGAAGTCGTTAGTTTTATTGAAAGTGGTATTGGTACCGTTAGTAATATGGCGATTCTCTTTATCTTCTCAGTAACCTTTTTTGGTGTCTTAGCAGATACTGGGATGTTTGATGCAGTTGTTAATCGACTGGTCAAAAAATCTCAGGATCATATCGTTTTAGTTGCAGTTGTTACAGCAATCGTTGCTGTTTTTTCTCACCTTGATGGGGCAACTGTTACAACAGTACTAATTACTGTCCCAGCCCTTTTGCCTCTGTATCAGAAGTTAAATATTCGCCCTCAATTGCTAATTTTAATTACCGCTTGCGGTATGGGTGTCATGAACTTATTACCATGGGGAGGTCCGGTCGCGCGTGCTGCTGCAGTTCTTGGAATGGAAGCCAATGACCTTTGGAAGTTATTGATTCCAATACAGATTTTAGGGGTGTTCATGACAATTGGACTAGCAGTTATCATGATATTGAGAGAGAAGAAGCATTATCAAGCTCAAAACGAAGTATTAGTTGTTAATGACTCTACAGAAGAGCAAATGGAAACGTTAGAAAATCCTTTACACCGGCCTAAACTAATCTGGTTCAACTTCCTCTTAACCTTGGTAGTTCTTCTTGTACTGCTTTGGGATAAATTTCCAGCTTATTTCGTCTTTATGTGGGGTTGTGCTTTAGCACTCATGATTAACTATCCTAATGTTAAGGATCAAAAAGAACGGATCAAAGCTCATGCTGCAGCAGCACTGGATGTTTCTGCGGTAATGCTTGCAGCAGGTATTATGGTTGGGATTTTAGGACAAAGTGGCATGTTAGAAGCGATGGCTATTCCTTTACTGAAAATCATTCCACCTTTCTTAGCCAAACACCTTCATCTTATTATGGGAGTCCTAGGATTCCCATTAGGAACAATGCTTGGAACAGATTCTTATTTCTATGGCCTGATGCCCTTGGCTATTGAAATCGGTGAAAATTACAGCATTTCACCTTTAGCCATGGGAACTGCCATGCTGATTACGAAAAACCTTTCCTTGCTAATCAGTCCGATGGTACCAGCAACCTACTTAGCAACCGCCTTAGCAGGAGTAGAGCTCAAAGAACACATCCGTTATAGTTTTATTCCATTATGGATTGTTGGGATTCTCATGTTAGTATTTAGCCTCCTCATAGGGCTAGTTGCCTAAGGGTTACCAATGGGAAGCAAAAAAGCTTAACCGTTTTTCCAATGTTACTTGGAAAAAGCGATTAAGCTTTTTGTTTTGATCAAAGACAATTATTAAGGATTGGAAGTGGACGAGTTACTGCTCTCTTCTAAAGAGCTAGATTCCTCGGTTTCTGAACTAGATTCAGAGGTTTCTGGGTCTTCTTTAGGTTCAAATTGTTCAGGATGTAGGGCTTTATAAGTCGGAGCATTGAAGAGGTCTATGGTTGACTTGTTGCCGTTCTGACTATAAAGGCTGGTTGAAGCACTACCGAGCTCTTTTTCAAGAGTCAGCTCCTGTTCAAGAGAATTTTGGTAAGAAATCTTACTCATGTCTAATTTCTCGAGACCACTATCTTTGTAAAAGCGTAATAAATCCCCTGTTTGAATAGCATCTGAGATAGACAACTGAAGAGTTGTAGCATCTCTTGCTTCTTGAATGGCTTCTGTCGTGCTTTCATCAGGAACTGTAATTTCTTCACCAGATTCAGTGTAATAATTACGACCTCCATAACTTGTATAAGTAGGAGTAATAAAGTAACCAGAGGTTCGGAGCGCCACCACTTGATTATGGTCTGGTGATAGGGCATCCTGACCAACTTGGAGATACCTGGCAGAATCGATGCCCAATAAATGCAACAAGGTTGGCAAGGCATCAACTTGGCCAGCATAGGTGTCAATGATTTTACCATTGGTTATTCCAGGAATATGGATCATATACGGAACGCGCTGTAACATAGCGTTATCATATGGGGACCAGGTTTCGGAATTTTCCCCAATTAATGGAGCTAGGCTTGGATTCCTAGAATTGGAAATGCCATAGTGATCCCCATAAAGGATGATGATTGAATTATCGTATAATCCTGTCTCTTTGAGATAATTGAAGAAGGCTTCAACAGCTGCATCTAAGTAGTTTGCTGTTGCGAAGTAGCCGTTTATGGTTTCATCTTCAGTTTCAGCCAGAGGAAATCCAACCTCGTCGCCTACTAAACTTGTTGTATAAGGGTAGTGATTAGACACTGTGATGTATTTGGTGTAGAACGGTTGTTGGAGATGTTCCAAGTACTCAATGGAGTCTTTTAGCATGACCTTATCATTTAGGCCGTATTGGAAGGAATTTTCACTCGTTTGTTTCGAAAAGTAAGACGCATCAAAAAAGTATTGGTAGCCCCATTGCTTATATGTTTGATTTCTATTCCAAAATGTTCCAGCATTGCCATGAAAGACTGCACTGCTGTATCCTTCTAATTGCGAGAGGATATTGGGAGCAGCAACTTGAGTGTTAGTACCTCCGTAGGTCACCATAAAGGAACCTTGTGACAAACCAAAGAGTCCTGTATCGAGAAGTGTTTCGGAATCAGACGTTTTACCAGCCTTCACCTGGTTGAAAAAGTTTGAAAAAGATAGAGTTTGCTCTGAGTGGTAAAGAGAATTTAAGAAAGGAGTGACTTCGTAAGATTCTCCCTCACTTTCCAACTGATAGTCAATCAAAAATTGTTGAAAACTCTCCAAATGGACATAGATGACGTTACGACCTTTTGCAATGCCATAATAATCTGGATTGGGTTTAGCGTAATTTTCTGAAACATAAGCTTCAACTGGAACAAGGTCCTCCTCTGTAGCCCCTGCCCGATCTTGCCTTGCACTATAGGTCTGATTAGCACTATAGGCTAAGAAGGCATTTGGTCCTAAGGCTCTTACGATATAACTATTAGAGAAGCCTCGGCTTAATAATTCAGGGCGATCAATTTCAGCTAAAAAGAGATTGACTGAAAATAGCATAACGGAAAGAGCGGTAACAGCAAAGCTCGACCTCTTATCCAAAGGTCGCTCGTCTGCAGTGATTTTCTTCTTATAAATGAGATAACCAAATAAAAAGAAATCAAAAAGAAAGATTAGGTCAACGAAGCGAAACAGCTTTAGCGCGGCTTCCCCTAGTCCAGCAGAGACACTAGAGGATGCTAACATCGTGTTCACCGTAATAAAATCACTAAACTCTCTAAAATAAATCACATTTGAAAAGAGCCATGCAAAGATTAAAGTGTACAGTAGCGAAACGGTGATATAAAATACTTTGGTATTCTTAATATAGAGGGTTAATCCTAATAAAAATAGGGTTGTCGCCACTGGACTTATAAGGGCGATAAAATGCTGGTATATGCCTCCAAGATCTAAATCAAAGACAAAATAATAGGCAATGACTGTTTTTAACCAAATCAAAAAGACAAGGCTTAGAACTAATCCGAGTCTCGTACTGATAAATTGCCTTAAGTTTTTAAAAAAAGTTTTCACAATACTGTCCTTATCACATCTTTTTCCTAAAATCTTAATTTCTCTTTTAAAATTATAACATATTTTGAAAAAATGACTAAGATTCACCTATGTTTTGAGAAAATAGGGAGATTTTGATATACTTCTAAATATGAAGAAAATTAGCTTGAGGCAAGGCGCTGAACGGAAGCTATTAAATGGGATTCATTTGATAGATTCCAAAGATATTGCTGACCAATCCCTAGACAATGCTTGGGTAGAGATCCGAAATGTTAAGGGAGAATTTTTAGGTATCGGTTACCTCTCTCAGCAAAACAAAGGTGGCGGCTGGGTCGTCAGTCGACAACCTGTTAAAATAGATGCCCAATTTTATGAAACGTTATTTAGTCAAGCTTGGGGAAAAAGGCAATCGTACCATGATGATCAAGCGACTACGGCCTACCGTTTGTTTAACCAAGACGGTGATGGTCTTGGTGGATTGTCCATAGATCTCTATGGTGAATATTCAGTCTTTTCATGGTATAATGAGTTTATCTATAGCCAAAGAGACTTGATTATTAAGGCCTTTCATAAAGCAATTCCTCAAGTAAAAGGAAGTTACGAAAAAATACGCTTCAAAGGACCAGATCATGATAGTCGGCATATTTTTGGTCAAGAGGCTCCTGAGACCTTTTTAATTTTGGAAAATGGGGTGTCTTATCAAGTTTTCTTAAACGATGGCTTGATGACTGGGATATTCTTAGATCAACATGAAGTGAGAGCTCGTCTAGTAGACGGTCTTGCTTCTGGGAAAAAGGTTCTTAATCTCTTTTCTTACACAGCAGCATTCTCAGTGGCTGCTGCTATGGGGGGTGCCGCCGAAACGACTTCGGTCGATTTAGCAAAACGAAGCAGAGAATTATCGCAAGCTCATTTTGAAGCTAATGGATTAGATTTAGTGAATCACCGATTAGTCGTGATGGATGTGTTTTCTTATTTTAAGTATGCTAAACGGCATGACTTAACATTTGATGTTATCATCTTAGATCCACCGAGTTTTGCCCGCAACAACAAAAAGACATTTTCAGTTGCTAAAGATTACCACAAGTTAGTTGAGGAAAGTTTAGAAATATTGCAAGCAGGAGGACTTATCATAGCCTCCACAAACGCTTCTAATCTAAGCTTAAAGAAATTTAAAGAGCAAATAGAAAAAGGATTTGGTGAACGCTCACATGATTATGTGGCTCTTCATCAATTACCTTATGATTTTCAAACGAATAAAAAAGACGAAAGCAGTAACTACTTAAAAGTATTTACCATTAGGACTTAAACCATGCAAATTGTTGTACCAATTATGCCAACATCACTTGAAGAAATTGAACAAATTGATTTATCACGTTATGAACAAGCAGATTTGATTGAATGGCGAGCAGATTACCTACCTAAAGAAGAGATATTACGTGTGGCTCCAGCAGTATTTGAAAAGTTTGTGGGTCGAGAAGTCATTTTTACGCTAAGAACGGCAAGAGAAGGTGGGCATATTGTCATAGACGCTCAAGCCTATGTTGACTTACTTAAGGAAATTAACCAATTGTACCAACCTGATTATCTTGACTTTGAATATTTCTCCTATCGAGAAGTATTTGATCAAATGCTTGATTGTTCAAACTTGGTGTTAAGTTACCATAATTTTGAAAAGACTCCTGATAACTTAATGGAAATCATGTCTGACATGACATCCTTGGCTCCTAAAATGGTTAAATTAGCAGTAACACCAAATCGTGAACAGGATGTTTTGGAGTTAATGAACTTTACGCGTGGATTTAAGGGATTAAACCCAGAACAAGATTTCGCGACCATGTCCATGGGAAAACTGGGCCGTATCACACGTTTCTCATCCATATTGACTGGTTCTTCATGGACATTTGCTTGTGTAGATGAGCCTTCAGCTCCAGGACAGGTTGATTTGCGAGATATGGTTAAAATTAGAGATATACTGAATGAAGATTAATGGCTATACGAGAATGGCAGCGGTGGTGGCTAATCCTATAAAGCATAGTTTGTCACCTATGATTCATAATACTGCCTTTGATGAGACAGGTTGTAATGGTGTTTATGTGGCTTGGGAAATTACTGAGGATGACTTGCAGGCTACGGTTGAAAACATCCGTCGATATGATATGTTTGGCATTAACCTTTCGATGCCTTATAAAACGGCTGTGATTCCATACCTGGATGAGCTCAGTCCTGAAGCTAAATTAATTGGAGCCGTCAATACAGTTGTCAATAAGAATGGTCATTTAATTGGATACAGTACTGATGGAGCAGGTTTCTTTGCAAGCCTCGGTGATTTTAAGATTAAAGATCAGGAACTGGTCATTATCGGAGCAGGTGGGGCAGGATTGTCCATTATCGCTCAAGCTGCTCTAGATGGAGCTAAAGCTATTCACATTTATTGTCGTAGTCAATCTGTTGAAAAAGTTTGGACTAGGGTGAGGTTAATCAGTGAAGAGACAAAAGTTTCAATCACAGTGACCTCATTAGATGATGTGACGAGTATGCAAAAAGACATTCAATCGTCGTCGCTTTTGGTCAACGCCTCTAGCCTTGGCATGGATGGTACTAGTAACCCTCTTTCAAATGACATTAAGCTCCCCAAAAGTATTATTGTTGCAGATGTGATTTATCAACCTTTTGAAACAGTTTTGCTAAAGCGGGCGAAACAAGAAGGGCTTTTGACCATCAATGGTTTAGGAATGTTGCTTCATCAGGCAGCCCTAGCCTTTGAACTTTGGACGAATTACCCGATGCCAGTCAATCGTATCTGGCCTTTATTAGAAGATTTAGTCAAGAAGGGTTCTAGGAAAGAATCCTAGGGTCTTTCTCTCTAGTTGCTGTCATAAGCAATGGTGATAGGATGAGTGATTGCGAAGCAAACGCTTTTTAAGGTATTACCATCGATCTTGAAATCTGTAAAAGGAGATTCTTTATGAAAGTGTCTGTTAATCTACCTCAACACCCATACGATATTTTAATCGAAAAAGGAAGTATTTCAGCATCTGGAGCTTGGGCGTCAAACCTTTGGACCCCTCAAAAGGTCGTTATCATAACAGATAGCCATGTTGGTGACTTGTATGCTGATCAAGTAAAGGAAAGCTTTGAAGCATCTGGTTTTGAAGTTGCCGTCTTTACTTTCCAAGAAGGAGAAGCTCAGAAAAACTTGGTCACAGTTAACCAAGCCTATGAATTTCTCGTTAAAGTTGGTTTGACCCGTTCGGATGGAATAGTTGCGCTTGGTGGAGGGGTTGTCGGAGACTTAGCTGGTTTTGTAGCGTCGACTTATATGCGTGGCATTCATTTCCTTCAAATCGCGACTAGTTTGACAGCCCAAGTCGACTCCTCTATAGGAGGGAAGACGGGAGTTAACACGCCTTTTGCCAAAAATATGGTGGGGACCTTTGCTCAGCCAGATGGAGTTTTGATAGATCCAGAAGTCTTAAAAACACTGGGTCAACGGGAACTTATTGAAGGCATGGGCGAAGTCATCAAGTATGGTCTGATTGCAGATATCGCCCTCTGGGAACTCTTGGAAAGCCTTTCGGGTCCTGAAGATATCCTGGATAACGCGGAGGAACTTATCTACCATTCGTGCCAGGTTAAACGCCAACATGTGGTGGAAGATGAGCTTGATAATGGTATTCGCCTCTATCTCAACTTTGGCCATACAATTGGTCATGCTATTGAGCAAACGGCTGGCTATGGCAAAGTCATGCACGGGGAAGCTGTAGCTATCGGTATGGTTCAAATTGCTAGAGTGGCAGAGAAAAAAGGCCTGATGCCAGCTGGTATCACGGAGAAGATTATAGCTATGTGTGCGAAATTTGGCTTGCCGATTGACCATGAACCGTGGGATCCTGAAGCCCTCTACAATGCTTTGGTCCATGACAAGAAAGCCAGAGGTAGTCAGATAAAGACCGTCATTGTCCCTGAACTTGGACGTGCTAGCCTTAATGTGGTTGACCTTGAAGAAATGAAAGAGTATTTGGAGAAATAGATGAGATATTTAACGGCTGGGGAGTCACACGGCCCCCGTTTAACGGCGATTATTGAAGGTGTTCCTGCAGGACTACCATTGACTGCTGAAGACATTAATGTCGAACTCAAGCGCCGCCAAGGTGGCTATGGCCGTGGTGGTCGGATGAAGATTGAAAGCGATCAGGTCGAAATCACCTCAGGGGTTCGCCATGGTTTGACAATGGGTGGTCCGATCACTTTAAATGTTACGAACAAAGACCATGAAAAATGGCTAGACATCATGTCAGTTGAGGATATCGAGGACAAGCTAAAAACAAAGCGTAAAATTACAAAACCACGTCCCGGTCATGCTGATTTGGTTGGTGGGATGAAGTACCGCTTTAGCGATTTACGTAATTCCTTAGAACGCTCATCAGCGCGTGAAACGACCATGCGGGTAGCTGTTGGTGCAGTTGCAAAGCGTCTACTGGAAGAAATCGGTGTTGAAGTTGCTAGCCATATTGTCACCTTTGGTGGGATTGAGGTCGATGTTCCAGATGGTTTAACTGTCCGTCAAATCAAGGAATTAGCTGCTCAATCCGAAGTCTCTATTGTCAATCAAGACCGGGAAGAAGAGATAAAAGCCTATATTGACCAGATTAAGAAAGATGGCGATACCATTGGAGGAGTCATTGAGTGTGTGGTCGGTGGTGTGCCAGTTGGGTTAGGCTCCTTCGTCCAGTGGGACAAAAAGTTGGATGCTAAATTGGCTCAGGGCGTCGTCTCCATCAATGCCTTCAAGGGGGTTGAATTTGGTGTTGGTTTTAAGGCAGGCCAGCTTAAAGGCAGTCAAATCATGGATGAAATCCTCTGGTCAGAGCAGGATGGCTATACGCGTAGAACCAATAATCTTGGCGGTTTTGAAGGTGGGATGACAAATGGTGAGCCGTTAGTGATCCGTGGAGTCATGAAACCTATTCCAACTCTTTACAAGCCACTGATGAGTGTTGATATTGCAACGCATGAACCTTACAAGGCAACAGTTGAACGATCTGACCCTACGGCTGTTCCAGCTGCAGCAGTCGTGATGGAATCCGTTGTGGCTACTGTTCTGGCGACAGAGGTTTTGGACAAATTTTCTTCTGATAACCTAGAAGAATTAAAGGCTGCAGTTGCAACCCATGCGGCTTATGTGAAAGAGTTTTAACATGACGAAAACCATATACATCGCAGGACTGGGCTTGATTGGAGGGTCCATAGCGCTTGGGATTAAGCGGGATCACCCAGATTATAAGATACTAGGGTATAACCGTGGAGAAGTGTCACGCCAAATTGCCTTGGAACGGGGAATGGTTGATGAAGCGACGGATGACTTTGCTGCGTTTGCCCCATTGGCGGATGTCATTATTCTAGCTGTGCCTATCGAACAAACTCTGGATTTTTTGGACATTCTGGCAGGTCTTGTCCTTAAGCCAAATGTTCTGATCACAGACGCTGGGTCGACGAAGTTGACTATCGTCGAAAAGGCAGACCGGGTTTTAGATCCTAAAAAAGTCCGTTTTATCGGGAGTCACCCCATGGCTGGTAGTCATAAATCAGGTGCTCAGGCTGCAGATGTCAATTTATTTGAAAATGCCTATTATATCCTAACACCGTCAGCTCTAACGGTAGAGAGTGCTATTTCAGAATTACAGGATGTTTTATCGGGGCTTCATGTTCGATTTACTCTGATGGATGCCGGGGAGCATGATCAAGTAACCAGTCAAGTTAGTCATTTTCCCCATGTCCTGGCTTCAAGCCTCATGCTTCAAGCAGGTGATTATCGTGAGCGCTATTCCATGACCCAGCATTTAGCAGCTGGTGGTTTTAGGGACATGACCCGTATTGCGGAATCTGAGCCAGGCATGTGGACCAGTATCTTGGCGACCAACCAAGATGCCATATTAGAACGGATAGAGGATTTTAAGAACAGATTAGACGCTGTAGCTCAAATGATTGTGCATAGAGATCAAGTCGCTCTCTGGAACTTTTTCCATCAAGGTAGCCAAATCCGTAAGGAAATGGAAATCCACAGGCGAGGTGGCGTAGACAGTTTTTACGATCTTTATGTCAACATCCCTGATGAAGAAGATGAAGTTTTAAAAATCATGGAATTGTTACGCGGGACCTCACTTATGAATCTGCGGATCAATGAAGAAAACCGTGAAGATATTCACGGAATTTTACAGATTACCTTTAAAACACAGGCGGATCAAATTCGTTCTAAAGAAATTATTGAAAAAGCGACGGATTATCAAGTATTTATTGATTAAAGCTCTATAAACAAAGGAGAAAATAATGTCAGAAAACATTTACGATTTGGCTAACGGCTTGGAACGTGCTCTTCGCCAATTGCCTGAATACAAAGCAGTAGCAGAAGCTAAAGCTGAGATTGATCAAAATTCGGAAGCTAGTTCCCTCTTTAAAGAATACACCGATTTTCAGGGAGAATTGCAAACCTTGATGCAGACTGGACAAGCTCCTAGTCAAGAGTTGCAAGAAAAAATGCAAGGCATGAGTCAAAAGTTACAGACTAATCCAGTTGTCGCTGAATATTTCGCGAAACAGCAACAATTATCAGTATATCTTGCTGATATCGAACGCATCATTTTTGCTCCCTTACAAGATTTAATTTAAGGGATATTATTAAAAATTTTAAAAAAATCGACCGGACAATTGACCGGTCGATTTCTTTCTAGTTATATTTCAAGGAATATCTGATGCTTTTAGACACCATAGTATAAACTTTCTGTGGCGAATTGAGGCTCGCTTGTTACCATGATGCCGAGATCACGGAAGATTTCCTCATCGGCTTTTGGAAGAATAGCGCTACTGTGAGCTTGTAAATTGCGGAGCTTTTCGACCTGAAGAAGGGCTGCCTCTGCGGAAGGATTGGTCACTGCTGAGATACTTAAGGCAATTAAGGCTTCCTTACAATCTAAAATCTTGTTGTCGTTTTTCAGTTTTTCATGATTCAGCTTATTGATTGTGTCGAGGATGACTGGTGGCATCAGGTGGAGGTCTTCACCAATGTTAGCCATTTCTTTTAATGCATTTAAGAGACAGGCAGCAGCAGAAGTCATTGTAGAGCTACGTTTTCCTGTCACCAGACGCCCATCTTCTAACTGAATAGAAACAACAGGTACCTTGATTTCTTGACTGCGATTTAAAGCGGCTGCAACAACTGGTCTATCATCAGAACTTAAACCCATCTCATCCATGATGAGTTTTCCTCGTTGTGCTGCTTCTAAGCTGGTTGTTCCTTTTTTATAATCACACTGAAGCGCATAATAACGCCGGATAATTTCTTGTTTAGCCGCTTCTTGAACAATAGCGTCATCAATGATAGCATAACCGACACGATTGACGCCCATATCTGTAGGAGAGTAATATGGGATATCCGCGCCATTAATTTTTGTCAAGATCCGACGTAACAAAGGAAAAGCCTCAATATCTCGATTGTAATTGATGGTTGTGATGCCATATTTTTCTAAATGGTAAGGGTCAACGAGGTTAATATCTTCTAAATCAGCTGTTGCTGACTCGTAGGCAACGTTGACGGGATGTTTAAGAGGTAGGTTCCAAACAGGGAAGGTTTCGAATTTAGCATAGCCAGCTTTGCGACCGCGTTGCACTTCATGGTAAAGCTGACTGAGACAGGTTGCTAATTTGCCACTATTGGCTCCTGGAGCTGTGACAATTACAAGGGGTTTGGTTGTCTCAATGTACTCATTTTTACCATAGCCGTTTTCACTGACGATAGTATCCACATCAAAAGGATAACCTTCTGTGTGACCATGCGTATACACTTTAATGCCATGGCGTTCCAGTTTTGTTTTAAATTGGCTTGCTGCAGGCTGACCAGAAAATCGTGTAATCAATACACTATTAATCTGCAAGTCCCAATAACGAAGATCATCAATCATGCGTAACAAATCACGATCATAAGTGATGCCAAGATCTCCACGGACCTTGTTAGATTCCAAATCTCCGGCATAAATACAAATGATAATTTCCGCCTGATCCCGCAACTTGTGGAGAAGTTTTACTTTTCCATCTGGATCGAAGCCAGGTAACACACGCATGGCGTGAAAGTCACCGATTAACTTACCACCAAATTCCAAATACAATTTTTCATGGGCATTGACGCGTTCCATGATAAACTGACTTTGTTCTTCGAGGTACTTTTCACTATCAAATCCTTTTTGCATAACGACCTTCCTTTCTTCATAAAAGAATAGTTTACTCTTTTTTCTAAAAAAAATCCACTAAAAACCGACATTGTAACTCATCTTATTAAATCTTCATGAAAACGAAAGTTCTAAAATGGAGTTAGCCACTTTCTAGTTGAGAAAAAAGTATACAAAAACACCTCAGAGAGATATAATGTAGTTCACCACAAAC
>NZ_JAUSTM010000021.1 GCF_030812835.1 Streptococcus moroccensis | reverse complement strand
TGTGTTTGTGGTGAACTACATGATATCTCTCTGAGGTGTTTTTGTATACTTTTTTCTCAACTTGAAAGTGGCTAACTTCATTTTAGAACTTTCGAAATTTAAACAAATAACAGTGAGAATGGCCGGAAAACAAAAAAAGGGGCTTTTAGGCTTGCCAAGAAGAAAATATTTTGGTAAACTAATGAAGTTATAAACTATGGCTCAAAAGAGCTATGGCAGAAAGGAAATGTTTAACAAAATGAAAAAAGATATTCATCCAGAATACCGTCCGGTTGTCTTTCAAGACACTTCTACAGGCTATCAGTTCTTGAGTGGTTCTACTAAGAAAACAAGCGAGACTGTTGAATTTGAAGGTGCTGAGTACCCATTGGTTCGTGTTGAAATCTCTTCTGATTCACACCCATTC
Source organism: Streptococcus moroccensis (assembly GCF_030812835.1). GTDB lineage: Bacteria > Bacillota > Bacilli > Lactobacillales > Streptococcaceae > Streptococcus > Streptococcus moroccensis. The sequence goes on along the minus strand of NZ_JAUSTM010000021.1, from coordinate 36,866 downwards.
TACACAGGACGTCAAAAATTCACACAAGCCGATGGACGTGTGGACCGTTTCAACAAAAAATACGGTATCAAATAATCAGACGATATGTAACACAGTTCGAGAGAGCTGTGTTTTTTTAAACACATTTTTAATCTCACTAAGAATGGTCTTTTTGGTATAATGGTTACAAGATCTTGTGAAAAAGTCATAAAGGATACACTAAGGGAGTAGGGACATCATGAAATCAGACAATGCATCACTTTTGAAACGAATTGATGTCAAGTTAATCTTGCCAGTGGCCTTGTTACTGATAATAGGCTTGGTTGCTATTTTTGTTGCGACCACCCTAGATTATCCAGATAGGGCTACAGAAATGGTGATTCAGCAAGGCGCATGGGTTATGGTTGGCCTGTTTTTGGCTTCTTTGGTCATGTTTTTTGATCGCCAATTGTTATGGAAGGCAACTCCCTTCTTATATCTTTTAGGGGTGGTTCTGATGGTCTTGCCTCTGGTTTTTTATAGTCCGGAATTGGTTGCTGCAACAGGATCTAGAAACTGGGTGGCTTGGAACAATCAGAGCCTCTTTCAGCCGTCTGAATTCATGAAAATTTCCTACATTTTGATGATGGCCTATCAGATTGTCCGATTCCAATCAAAACAGGATTCAGCAACGCTAAAAAAAGATTTTTGGCTTCTCTTCCAATTGATCATAACGACAATTCCTGTGCTCATGTTACTCTATCTCCAAAAAGACTTGGGAACAGCTCTGGTTTTTGTCGCAATCTTTGCGGGGATGACCCTATTATCTGGCATTTCTTGGACCATTATCTTGCCTACTCTTCTTTTTGGAGTTCTTCTTATAGGTGGTTTTGTCGTTATATTTTCTCAAGAAGAAGGCCGAGTCTTTCTACATAATCTAGGCATTGACACCTATCAATTAAACCGTGTATCCGCTTGGTTAGATCCGTTTGAAAATGCCCAAACAACAACCTTTCAACAAGCACAGAGCTTGATTGCAATAGGGAGTGCAGGTCTTTGGGGAAAAGGTTTCATGACCAGTGATGTTCATGTTCCTGTGCGAGAAAGTGACATGATTTTTACAGTCATTGCTGAAAATTTTGGCTTTCTTGGAGGGATTGTCCTCATTAGCCTTTATATGGTATTAATTTACCAGATGATTCGTGTCACCATAGCTTCCAATAACCGTTTTTATACCTTTATTTCAACAGGATTTATCATGATGCTGTTATTTCATGTTATAGAAAATATCGGTGCAGCTACAGGTCTTTTACCACTAACAGGAATTCCCCTACCCTTTATTTCTCAAGGAGGATCCTCCATCATTTCTAATTTGATTGGTATAGGCTTGCTTTTATCCATGAGTTATCAAAATGCTTTAAAGCAAGAAGAAAAACAAAGCAAGGGTGTTCGAAAACACCGCTTTATCATTGAAAATATCGACTAGGTTATGTTGGATCAGGCACGAGATGATTGATGGTTGAGCATGTGTCCCTAACGAACGCGCTTTTAAGAAATCTTAATTTATTAAAAAATGGTAGTAGTCTACCATATTGCAAACACCAAAAAGGAGGTCATTTTTATGACAGTAGCCGTATTACTTGCACCAGGTTTTGAGGAAATCGAGGCTCTCACTCAAGTTGATGTGTTAAGACGGGCCGATATCCCTGTGGAAACACTTGGGTTTACGCCAGAAGTAAAAGGGTCTCATGACATCACTGTTCTAGCAGATAAAGTTTTTGAGGGGCAGTTAGAAGACTATGAGATGATTATTTTACCAGGAGGCTTACCAGGTTCTGATCATTTGCGTGATAATGATGCCTTGATTAAGGCTCTTCAAGAGGCAGATCAAGCTGAGAAATGGCTGGCAGCCATTTGTGCAGCACCAAAGGTACTAGGACGAGCTGGCCTCTTAAACGAGAAACGCTATACCTGTTATCCAGGCGTAGAAGAGGAGATTGCTACTGGGGAGCATACGGATGACCTCCTTGTCCAGGATGGCCGTATCATTACGGCTCAGGGAGCTGGGGTTAGCCTTGCCTTTGCTTACCATTTGGTGGATGTTCTGGGAGGCGACTCTAAAAAGTTGAGCAGTGGCATGATATATGATCCATTGTTTGAATAGCCTCCGATTATGATTGAAAAATAGCATTAAAAAGCCTTAAATTGCTTGTGTGACAAGACGTTTAAGGCTTTAATATTTTCAGAAAATATGCTATAATGAAGAGTATGAACTATCAAAATTATATTTGGGATTTAGGCGGTACACTTTTAGATAATTATGAGATATCGGCCAAAGCTTTTCGGGAAACACTCGAAGAGTATGGTCGTCCTGTTCCAGCCCATGATGAGGTGTACGCAGCTTTAAAAATATCAACTGCGGAAGCTATTTCTCGCTATGCAGCAGATTTGCCGGATTTTTTAGAGCATTATAAGTACCACGAAGGAGTGGATTTAGCAAATCCAATCCTTTTTAAGGGTGCCAAAGAGACTTTGGAGCAAATTGTTTCTTCAGGCGGTCGAAATTTTTTGTGGTCCCACCGCAATAACCAGGTCCTAGATATTTTAGCTGTGGCTGGTATTGATCATTTCTTTGAAGAAGTGGTTACAGGAGATAGTGGTTTTCCAAGGAAGCCTGATCCATCAGCTCTATTATACCTCAAGGATAAATACCAGATGGCGGATGCCTTGGTTATTGGAGACCGTGAGATTGACTTGGAGGCTGGACGAGCAGCGGGCATGGCCGTTTATCATTTTGATGGGCAAAGAAGCTTGCAATCTATTCTTGAATAGAATAGAGACAGGCATAAAGACGAGCTTAAAAGGCTTTAGGAATAGGAAAAAATGACAGAAGATATTAAAAACATACAAGAACTAGCTGAAAATTATGATGCTAGTCAAATACAGGTTTTAGAAGGTTTGGAAGCTGTTCGCTTGCGTCCAGGGATGTACATCGGCTCAACTTCAAAAGAAGGGCTCCATCACCTGGTTTGGGAGATTGTCGATAATTCTATCGATGAGGCCTTAGCAGGATTTGCCACGACAATTGAGGTCTTTATTGAGAAGGATAATTCCATTACCGTTGTAGATGATGGCCGTGGGATTCCAGTCGATATTCAGGAAAAAACGGGACGTCCAGCAGTTGAAACAGTCTTTACCATCCTCCATGCAGGTGGAAAGTTTGGCGGTGGTGGCTACAAAGTTTCTGGGGGTCTCCACGGTGTGGGGTCTTCAGTAGTTAACGCCTTATCTACGCAGTTAGAAGTCCATGTCCACAAAAACGGTCAAATCTACTATCAAGAATATCGTCAAGGGGCAGTAGTTGATGACTTGAAGGTTGTTGGGGAAACAGACCGTCATGGGACAACGGTTCACTTTACACCAGATCCTGAGATATTTACCGAAACAACGGAATATGATTTTGACAAGCTCAATAAACGCGTACAAGAGCTTGCATTCTTGAATCGTGGCTTGCGGATTTCCATCACGGATAAGCGTGACGATCAAGAGCAGACGAAAGAATATCATTATGAAGGTGGTATCGCCAGTTACGTTGAATATCTCAATGCTAGCAAGGAACCTATTTTTGACACACCAATCTTCACAGAAGGTGAAATGGATGACATTATTGTCGAGGTGGCTATGCAGTACACGACAGCCTATCAGGAAAATGTTCTCTCCTTTGCCAATAATATTCATACACACGAAGGTGGAACGCATGAGCAAGGTTTTCGGACTGCTTTAACCCGTGTCATCAATGACTATGCTAAGAAAAATAAAATCCTCAAAGAAAATGAAGATAATCTAACTGGAGAGGATGTCCGAGAAGGTCTGACAGCAGTTATTTCAGTCAAGCACCCTAACCCTCAGTTTGAAGGGCAAACGAAAACAAAACTGGGAAATAGTGAGGTCGTTAAGATTACGAATCGTTTGTTCTCAGAAGCTTTTTCAGATTTTCTTTTAGAAAACCCTCAAATTGCGCGTCGTATTGTTGAAAAAGGCATTTTAGCCAGCAAGGCTCGGATTGCAGCTAAGAGAGCTCGTGAAGTGACTCGTAAAAAATCAGGCCTGGAAATTTCCAATTTGCCTGGTAAGTTAGCTGACTGTTCCTCTAATGATCCCAACGAGACCGAACTCTTTATCGTTGAGGGAGACTCTGCAGGTGGATCTGCTAAATCTGGTCGTAACCGTGAATTTCAAGCTATTTTACCGATTCGTGGCAAGATTTTGAACGTCGAAAAAGCGACGATGGATAAAATTTTAGCTAATGAGGAAATTCGTAGTCTCTTCACAGCCATGGGAACTGGCTTCGGAGCAGAATTCGATGTTTCAAAAACACGCTATAAAAAACTGGTTATCATGACTGATGCTGATGTCGATGGCGCGCACATTCGTACCCTTCTCTTGACTCTTATCTACCGCTATATGCGTCCAGTTTTGGAGGCTGGCTATGTTTATATTGCTCAACCACCTATTTATGGGGTGAAAGTTGGATCAGAAATTAAAGCATACATTCAGCCAGGAGTTAACCAAGAACAAGAACTAGAAGCAGCCTTGGCAGAATACAGCCAGGGACGCTCAAAACCAACCATCCAACGCTATAAAGGTCTTGGAGAGATGGATGACCATCAACTTTGGGAAACTACTATGGATCCAGAGAACCGCTTGATGGCACGTGTAACAGTCGATGATGCCGCTGAAGCAGATCGGATTTTTGACATGTTGATGGGGGATAAAGTCGAGCCTCGTCGTGAATTTATCGAAGAAAATGCTGTTTATTCAACCCTTGACATTTAAAAGTCTCTAAAATGGGGGTGCAATCTGTCCTATAATATGGTATAATAGGGCAGGTTTTTATCAAAACAGAATAAAAGGAGTTTTATATGTCTAGTGGCGGAATCATTATTGTCATCGTGATAGTCACCATTATTATCCTTGCTTATGTCATGAGTATTTTAGCGAGAAAGCGCAATGAAACCTTGTTAGATCAGTTAGAGGAGCGTAAAGAAGCTCTCTTCAATCTTCCAGTCAATGATGAAATTGAAGAAGTGAAAAACATGCACTTAATTGGTCAAAGTCAGGTTGCTTTTCGCGAGTGGAATCAAAAATGGGTTGACCTCTCACTTAATTCTTTTGCAGATATTGAGAATCAGATTTTTGAAACAGAAGGCTTTAATCAATCTTTTCGATTTTTGAAGGCGAAAAATGCCATTGAGAATATCGATAGTCAGATTAACCTAGTGAGTCATGATATCGAGGAAATTCGTCAGGCTATGTCTGATCTCAAAACTCAAGAGGAAAAAAACAGTGGACGTGTTCACCATGCGCTTGATTTATTTGATGGGTTGCAACAAACCCTTGCCGAAAATGAGGCAAGTTATGGGTCGACCTTACCTGAATTGCAGAAGCAGTTTAAGCATATCGAATCAGAGTTTTCAGAATTTGTCACCTTGAATACTTCTGGGGATCCTATTGAAGCGTCAGCAATCCTTGATAAGACGGAAGAGCATATGATTGCCCTCAAGCAAATCATGGATCGCGTTCCAGGTTTGATTGAAAAACTTGTAACAACCATGCCAGAACAGTTGGAAGACCTTAATTCAGGCTATAAAAAACTGTTGGAAGAAAATTACCAATTCCCTGAAGAAAACATTGAAGTCCGCCTTCAAGACATCCGTTCAGCAATCAAGGACAACCTAAATACAACCGTTGATTTTGAATTAGACCAAGCGGATGCTGAAAATGAGCGCATTCAAGATGAAATTGATAGCCTTTATCAAATCTTCACTAAAGAAATTGAAGCCAAACAAGAAGTTGCTAAGCTGTCCAAGATTTTGCCAGATTATCTAGACCATATCCAATCAAGTCAAGACACATTGCAATCAGAAGTTGAGCGTCTTCGCCAGGTCTTCTTCCTCTCAGATAGTAAGTTAGGTCAAATCCAAACCGTTAAGAATAGTTTTGATGAATTGAAAACAGATGTTCACTATAAGATTGAACGGATGAACCAGCCAGATATTCCTTATTCTGACATTTTAGAGACCTTCAAAGCTGCAAAATTACAGCTTTCAGATATTGAGGAAGACCAAGTTGGCTTGGCAGAGTATCTGAATGCGCAAGAAACACAGGAAGTGAAAGCGCGGCAACAGGCAGCTGGTTTCGTGAATAAACTGCATACCATTAAGCGGTATATGGAAAAACGAAATCTTCCTGGGATTCCAAAATCCTTTATGACTCTTTTCTTTACAACCAGTGATAAGGTTGAGAGTTTGATGGAAGCTCTTGAACCTGAGCGGATTGACATGGAAGCCATCAATCGTCAATTAGATGTGGCTCAAACAGCTATGGACGAATTGGAAGCTGAAACTTATCAGATTGTTCAAGATGCTAGCTTAACGGAGCAATTACTCCAGTATTCGAATCGTTATCGATCACAGGATACCAATATTCAGACCGCTTTTGATGATGCTTTAGCTTCTTTTGAAAGACACTTTGATTATGGCTCATCCTTTGCAACAATCTCAACTGCTCTTGAAAATGTTGAGCCTGGTGTTACAGAACGCTTTGTAAAGTCCTACCAACGTACACGTGAGAGCATCACTTTCTAATAGGTGGGTAACGAAAGAAAAATATAGAAAAATCGGTAGTTTCAAAGACACCGATTTTTTCGTGCATTTCAAATAGGAGAGTCGGATTGCATCAAGAGACATTCTCCAAAATGAAGAAAGCTCTAGAATCTTTTAACGGCTAAAACACAAAAAAGTTAGCGAGAGCTAACTTTTTGATGATTTCAAGAAAATAATCGAAAATTAACCGCAGACCTTGTGGACGGGGCAGTCTTTTTTTGTCTATATCTTTAGCACTACATCTTATGGCGTCTTATCTTTGAAGACGAGAAGTTTACTGAGGATATAATTTAAAATGACAAAGAATACCTGACTGATGAGAGAGACAACAAGGTCAATTTTTTTAGGGTCATGGGCGACAAATTGACCAATGATACCAGGAAAGGCTTTGGTTAAAAGGTAGGTCAGTAAAAGGTCGATACCAAGCGTTGAGAGACGCGCGATAAAGAACTTGACGAGGCGTTTCGTCCATCCTTGCCTTGGTTGTCTAAAGACAAAACGATCGTTGGTGACAAAAGCAAACAAAATAGCTGTTATATTAGCGACAAAAGCGGCAAAGAGTGACTCCTTGGTCAGAGAAAAGACGACAAATCGAGTGACAAAATAGACTACGGTTGTCAGAACACCAAAAAAGAGGTAAGATAGCACTTCATGATTTAAGATTTTTTTCATAGTATCAGTCTACCATTTTTCGAAAAATTATGCTATACTTATAAAGTTGTTTTTAACAACCCTTGACACTTCCTACCTTTAGTCAAGCATATTACAAGCGGTTTAGCCGCCAAAGGAGACCTATATGACACAAAAATGGACTGCGCGTGATCTCGCGCAAATTGCAATGGTTGCAGCGATTTATATTGTTTTAACCATCACACCACCTCTCAATGCGATTTCGTATGGGGCTTATCAATTCCGTCTTTCTGAAATGATGAATTTTACAGCCTTTTATAACAAAAAGTATATTATTGGTGTGACTTTAGGCTGTATGATTGCTAATTTTATTGGATTTGGTTGGATTGATATGATTGTGGGAGGACTTTCAACGTTAGTTTTCTTAACCTTGGGTGTTTACCTCTTTGAACGCTATATGAAGGACTATTTGTTTAATGGTCTCATTAATAAAGCTTTTTTATATTTTGCCATTTTCTTCTCTCTTAGCATGTTTACTATTGCTTTGGAGCTAAAATTTCTTTATGATAGTCCATTCTTCTTCACCTGGTTAACGACTGGGGTTGGTGAGTTTGCTTCTCTACTCATAGGTGGAATCATCATGGATAAATTAAGCAAGCGGATTAACTTTCGGCAATGACTATCAAAAAAATCTGGGGTGGGCCAGATTTTTTTGCTTTGAAAGCTATAGCAGTTGGATTGTGATTTTTCATTCAAATTTCTCTTGATTTTCACCTTTTTTTCCTATAAAATAAAGAGGTCTACTATATTGCAAATAGGAGAAAGAAATGACAAAACAATTGAAACGACCTGAGGTACTATCACCTGCAGGAACCCTTGAAAAATTAAAGGTAGCTGTTGATTATGGCGCTGATGCTGTCTTTATCGGTGGTCAAGCCTATGGATTGCGCAGTCGTGCTGGTAATTTCACGCCTGACCAAATGCGAGAAGGTATCGCTTATGCGCATGAACGTGGAGCTAAGGTTTATGTGGCTGCTAACATGATTACCCATGAAGGCAATGAAGTAGGAGCTGGTGAGTGGTTTAGAGAGCTCAGAGATATGGGAATTGATGCAGTTATTGTTTCAGACCCTGCGCTAATCATGATTGCCTCAACAGATGCACCAGGACTCGAAATTCACTTATCAACTCAAGCCTCCGCAACCAACTATGAAACCTTTGAATTTTGGAAGGAACTCGGATTAACACGAGTTGTGTTAGCTCGCGAAGTCACCATGGCAGAAGTGGCAGAGATACGAAAACGCACAAATGTTGAGATTGAAGCCTTTGTTCATGGGGCCATGTGTATTTCTTATTCTGGACGTTGCGTGCTCTCTAACCACATGAGTCATCGTGATGCAAATCGCGGAGGATGTTCACAGTCCTGTCGTTGGAAATATGATCTCTATGAAATGCCTTTTGGGCAGGAACGTCGTAGTCTTAAAGGGGAAATTCCAGAAGAGTATTCGATGTCTTCTGTTGATATGTGCATGATTGAGAACATTCCAGACCTGATTGAAAATGGTGTTGATAGTCTCAAGATTGAAGGCCGTATGAAATCGATCCATTATGTGTCAACAGTGACTAATTGTTATAAGGCAGCTGTGGATGCTTATTTGGAAAGTCCGGCTAAATTTGAAGCTATTAAGCAGGATTTGATTGATGAACTTTGGAAGGTTGCTCAACGGGAATTAGCAACAGGCTTTTATTATCAAACCCCATCTGAAAACGAGCAACTCTTTGGAGCCCGCCGTAAGATTCCAGAATACAAGTTTGTGGCAGAAGTCGTGTCCTTTGATGAGATGACAATGACCGCGACCATAAGGCAGCGCAATGTTCTCCACGAAGGTGATCAGGTTGAATTTTATGGACCAGGTTTCCGTCATTTTGAAACCGTGATTGAGGATTTACATAATGCTGACGGTGAAAAAATAGACCGTGCACCAAATCCAATGGAGCTATTAACCATCACAGTTCCTCAGCCTGTCTATCCAGGAGATATGGTTCGTGCTTGTAAATCAGGATTAATCAATCTTTATAAGGAGGACGGCGTCAGTATGACTGTCCGTGCTTAATTAGCTTAGAAAAAAAGTCGCTGAAAGTTAACTCTCAGCGATTTTTTGTAATCTTGGTGGAAGGACGGCTATTTTTTTAATTTCGTGCAGGTCTATAATGAGGGTAATTGATTTTTTGAAATTTTCTAAAACAACCTGAGATTTGGTCTGATCAAAACGTATCACAGTCCCTGTAAAATGCTGATTCCCATAGATGACATGGACAGCCATTTTAGCTTCAAGCGCCTGACGAATAGTCTTTAAAATATCTGGATTGATGCCCTGCTCTTGGCCCTTTATCTGGTGTTCAATAGCATTTATATAATGATTTAGCATTAAAAAGAATTTCGAGAAAATCTTTTTCATAGTAAAAACTCCGAAGTCTTGATACAATAATCATATATCATTTTGACTAAAATCACAAGTTTTTTCGAATAATAGGTTAGGAGGTACTTATGGCAGAATTTAGCTTTGAAATTGTTGAAAAACTCTTGGTCTTATCAGAAAATGAGAAAGGATGGACCAAGGAACTCAATCGTGTTAGCTTTAATGGAGCAGAACCCAAGTATGATATCCGTAGCTGGAGCCCCGATCATAGTAAAATGGGAAAAGGCATCACGTTGACAAACGAAGAATTTCAGGTCCTTCTGGATGAATTTTCTAAATAACCTCGTTATGTCATAGCTAAAACCTATCCAATCGATAGGTTTTTTATATTAGGCAGATTCTTGATGGTGTGTTGATGATAGAAGAGCTTAGCGTAGTCCAGGATGGAGTTGGGAAGCATAGGCATTCTTTATGGGGTAACGATAAGGCAAAGGGTTAGGCCATGAGACTCTTAATATGGACTCAGGGCTGGCTATGTTAAAAAATGAAGGAGTTCTTCATGAAGAATATTATCTCCTATCTCAAGATATTGTCCAAATCGAAGTGATGGCCAATTTGGATCAGGTATCAGCTACGGGTAGCCTGATTATCATTTCTTTCCCATATTGGGAAAAAGTGACAGGGTCTCCTGTTAGAGCTATTTCCATTTCATCCTAGTTATAGCTAAAAGTTATACCATAAGATAGAAAAGATATAATTTACAGTAATACTAGCTTTTGGTACAATAAGAAAAGAAATGAAAATGAAAGTCGAAGGACATTACCATGACAAAAATAACGACACAAACTGCGCCGTATAGAGTCGATCATGTGGGCTCCTTTTTACGCCCAGATTATTTGATTGCGGCGCGTGAACAATATGCTGCGGGTGAAATCTCTCAGGAACAACTGACTAAAGTTGAAGACCAGGCTATCCGTGAATTAGTGGTCAAGCAACAAGAGCTTGGTATCGAAAATATTACTGATGGAGAATTTCGTCGTGCTTACTGGCATTTGGACTTCTTCTGGGGATTAAATGGTGTCGAGCATGTTCAAGCTGAGCAAGGCTATCATTTCCATGATGAAACAACCAAGGCCGATTCTGCAATTCTTTCAGGGAAAATTTCTGGTGAAAACCATCCTTTTGTGAAGCACTATGTTTTTCTGCGTCATGAGGTTGGTGAAAAAGGAGTTGCACGGTTAACCATTCCAGCTCCGGCTCAACTGTATTTTGAATTGATTCGTGATGAGGAACATGTTGCTAATTTAGCCCAGTTTTACCCTACTTTTGAAGCAGTGGTTGAAGATATTCGAGATGCTTACCTCACTGTCTTGAACGATTTATATGACGAGGGTCTTCGTGCCATCCAGGTCGATGATTGCACATGGGGAACACTTGTTGACGATAATTTCTTATCAGCTTGGGGTCGCGGTGAAAAAACCAAAGAAGAAGTACGCGCTGATTTAGCAGACAAATTTTTGACCCTTAATAACGCTTTTTATGAAGCAGTTCCAGAAAATGTTACAGTGACTAGTCATGTTTGCCGTGGTAACTTCCACTCAACTTGGGCATCTTCCGGAGGATACGGTCCAATTGCTAAAGAGCTTTTAGGGGAAGAAAAAGTTGATGGCTACTATTTGGAGTATGATACGGATCGTGCTGGTGACTTCTCACCCCTTAAGGAGTTAACACCAGGTAAGAAAGTCGTTCTTGGTCTTTTGACCTCGAAATCGGGAGAATTAGAGAGAAAAGAAGACGTCATTGCGCGTATTCGAGAAGCAGCTGAGATTGTACCGCTAGAAGATCTGTGCCTCAGTCCACAATGTGGTTTTGCCTCAACTGAGGAAGGTAATATTCTCACTGAAGAGCAACAGTGGGCTAAGCTCAAACTCATCCAAGAAATCGTGGCTGAAGTTTGGGGCGAATAAGCTAGATAGTAGGCAATGGAGCTTGGGACAAAAGTGTCTCAAGCTTTTTTTGTACGACCTCTATCAGAAATAGGAACTTTGACTAAAAGGTCAGTCAATCCATGACAGTACTGGTAAAGCTTAATGGTTAAAAAGTTGAAATTGCATTGATCCGAAAGGGATTTTGAAGAAATTAAGACGTGTGAATATATGTTTTATATGTGTTATGCTATCTAGGCATATTTAAATTTTCTCTAAGAAATTTTTGATTCAAAAGTCATAAATTTAACATTTTATTAAATTTGTAAGTATAGGACTTAACACGGGAAAATATTTGTAAATTCTATGTAAGCGTTTAATTTGATAAAATCAACTTATAGATAAAATTAAAAAAATCACAAAGGGGATAACTATGATGTGGTATATGAATGAAGAAAGATTACTGTTGCAAAAAGCATTTAGAAGATTTGCTCAAGAGAAAGTAAGACCTTTTATTCCTAATATGGAAGAGAATGACGAAGGTCCTAAAAATCTACTGAAGGAACTTGCTCGCTTAGGCTATGCAAAATTACCTGTTCCTAAAGATTTAGGTGGTATGGGTGAAGACTATATAAGTTGGGGTTTGTTATTGGAAGAATTGGGAAGAGAAAGTCTCAATTTTGCGTTTTTAACTGCTTTAATTCAGATTAATAATCGTGTGTTTTATGATCATAATGCAGCAACAAAGGAACAAATTGAAAGATATGTTAAACCAGTTATCAATGGGGAGTATATTTTAGGTTTAGCTAGCTGTGAACCTGCAGGGGGAAGTTTCTTTGATGGCTATGAAACAGTTGCCCAAAAAGAAGGGAATGAATGGGTCATTAACGGCAGTAAAATTTTTATCACTGAGTGTGACTTTGCTGATTATATTATCGTATGTGCTAGAACTAAAGAACATGTAACCTTGCCATCGTGTGATGGTCTTGAAATTTTCGTTATTCCAACTGATATTGAAGGATTCTCAGTAGGCCATATTGAACATAAAGTTGGACTGAAAGGAAGTCGCACTGGGTCAATATACTTAGATAACGTTAGAGTCCCTGAAAGTAGTAGACTTAACCATGTACGTAATTTAATTTTAACATCACCTGAGGAACTGGGGATTTACGGCGCTATGACCCTTGGAGCATGTGAAAGAGTTCTTGAACAGACAGTTGATTATTTGAAATCACGTGTTCAGTTTGGAAGTTCATTATGGGATGCACATGAATCAATGCGGTGGACTTGTGGACGTTTAAAATCAAAAATCAGTGCATTTCGAAACTCAGTATATGGTCATTTAGCTAATATGACTAATGGACAAAGAGATGGTATGGAGGCACTATCTTGTAAAGTTGAAGGTGTTGACCTATTACGAGAAGTAACAACTGAATGTAATGCATTGTATGGAGGTATGGGAGAGATTTACGAAACAGGAATTGAACGATTCTATAGAGATGCTGCTGCTCTTGAACATCCATGTGTTAGTGATAAAAGTGCAGTTAATTTTATTGGAAGTAGCCTATAAAGGAGATATAAGAAATGAAAATTATTATATGTGTTAAATCTGTACCAGACCCAAGTTACTACAATCAGATTCAAATGGACTCAGAGACAAAATCTTTAGTTAGGACAAACATACCAACTGTAATTGGGCAAAGTGACCTTCATGCTCTAGAAGAGGGTTTACGTCTAAAAGACAAATTTGGTGCAGAGGTTGTTGTCATTTCAATGGGACCAGAAGCTGCGAAGACACAACTTTATGAAGCATTAGCGTTCGGAGCTGATAAAGCCATCCTTTTAAGCGACAATAAAGTTGCAGGAAGCGATACATTTTCAACATCATATGTCCTAAGCAAAGTTATTGAGACAATAGGAAATTTTGATTTAATTATTGCTGGTAATGAAAGTTCTGATGGTGCTACTGCTCATGTTCCTTCACAAATTGGAGAATGGCTGAATATACCTCATGCTGCAAATGTTACTAATATTGTGGCAGAAGAGCAAGAGTATGTCATTGTGAACAAAAAGTTGGACAATGGTATAGGTCGTTATAAAATGCCAACACCAGCAGTTCTAGGTGTGAACGCCTCTATTAATAATATTCGTTACATGTCAGTACCATCTATCTATGATGCTAAAAATAAGCCATTAGAAGTCTGGTCAACAGAAAACCTAGTAGCTATCGAAGAAGAGTACATTGGTTTAGCAGGCTCTCCATCTCAAAATGGTAATTTGGTAGTTAGAGAAATAAAAAAAGAAGTCAAAATGCTTAGCCAACGTCCAGAAGAGATTGCAGAACAGCTCTACCAAGCAATTGAAGCTATTAGAAATAAGTAGGAGATAAATATGGCACAAAAAGAAATTTGGATTTATGCAGAATTTATAAATAATCAGTTAGCATCAGTCTATCAAGAACTATTGACTAAAGCAAAACAATTAAAAAAAACAATACCTGATAGTATTATTTCAACGGTTGTTTTAGGCTATAATAATGCAGAAAAAATTTCTGCTCTACAAGAATTAGGTACTGAAAAAATCTATCAAGTTGATAATGAGAACTTATCAATTTATAGACAAGATGTCTATGCTAAGGTTGTTTCAGAATTAATTAGTCTATATTCTCCAGAAATGTTTTTTATTGGAGCGACAGCCATAGGTTCTGAATTAGCGCCTACCGTTGCTATAAAAAATCGAACAGGACTTGCAGCACATTGTGTAGATATTTGCCACGATACTGAAAAAAATAGAATTAATTGTCTGGTGCCAGCTTTTGGTGGAAAAGTAGTTAGTGAAATTTACATTTCTAAACATCGACCAATCATGGCATCAGTACGCCCAGGAATATTAGAAAAGCAGGATTTTGAACCAATATCAAATGTTGAGATTATCAACTCTCAAGCAAGCTACCAAAGTTTAACTTCACAAGAGGTTCTGCTTGAAGTGGTAGAGCAAACTCAAACAGAGAAAAGTTTGACTGAGGCTGATATTGCTCTTGTTGCAGGCCGTGGAGTTGCTAATAAAAGTTCTTTTGATTTACTTGAAAAATTATCTCATAAACTAGGTGTAGGTTTAGGCTATACAAGAAGTTTTACCGATAGTGGATTTGTATCTGATGAAACACATGTCATTGGGACAAGTGGTGTTTCAATTAAGCCCCAACTTTTCATTGGTTTTGGAATATCAGGGGCTATACATTTTGTCAGTGGTATGGAGAAATCAAAAGTCGTTTACAATATCAATAATGACAATAAGGCGAAGATATTTAATGTCTCAGATTATGGCGCAGTTGGAGATGCTAATAAAGTGATAGAATTGCTATCAAAAAAATATTTTTAAATTTTGGGCATGAGAACAATTTTCATGCCTTTTTGATTTGAAAAAAATATTTATTTTTGTTTATAATATATAAAAGGAGAAGAAGCATGACTGCACATTTATCGGCCAAAAATCGTATTTTAGAGGCATATCAAATTTTACTTCAAAAACAAGTTGTTGAAGATATATCTGTAAAAAATATCTTAGAATTAGCTCATGTATCTAGACCTACTTTCTATCACTATTTTACAGATAAATATGATCTCTCTAATTGTCTATATGATAAACTGTTATCAGAGACTTATAATGACTTTTTAGCTGACCGTGACTTCAGAAAGCATTTTTTTAAAAGTTTTCTAATACTAAAAAATAATCAAGCAATCTTTGAACATCTTTTCGCAAATCCTGATGACCAAAATTCTTTATATAGCTATTGTATAAAATCTAATCTTGAACGCTTCAAAAGTTTTTTAAACATGAAACTTATTAGTAATGAACAGCTAATTCAACTTCATACCTATGTGGTTGGTTCGACTTATGTTGGTTGGCAAATTGTTATTGGTGATTTCGAGATGAGTTTGGAAGAAGGGGTAAACTATTTAATTAATAATATTCCTGATTTCATCAAAACTGTTCTACAAATTGATTAGTCATAACTAGACATATATTATTATATTCGAATGTAATTCCATCTGAATATCAAAATGTTATTCAAAAAGAAGGAATATTGTGTACGCTATGCAGCGACTGTTTCAATGAAGAAACTGAAAAGTCCTACTAGAAAAGTTACCTGACTTGTTTCAAGTTAGATGAAATTTAATCAAATTTCAAGCATAATAAAAAGCAGATAAAGGCTCAAGTTAAAGCTTTTTCTATAAATATGAAATCAAACCCTGACAAACCAGAGTTTTAAGCACTCTTTAAAGAGACCCTTCAGGATTCATTGAAACGAATTAGTAAGATTACTCTTTTTGAGCATTAAGAACTTACGTCTGACCTTTTATAACAGATGAAAACCGCAAGGGAAGACCTTGCGGTTAGGTTTGGATGTATTAGAGATTAATTTCCATCAAGATTGGGGCATGGTCCTGACGGCTTCCAGAGTCGATCATCTCAGAGCGGACAACCTGTTTGGCCACACGGTCACTGGTCAGCCAGTAATCGATTCTCCAGCCCGAATTGTTTATTTTGCTGGTTTTGCTGCGTTGTGCCCACCATGTATAGGCCCCAAGGACATCACCGTGCAGGTAACGATAGGTATCAACAAAACCTCTAGCGAGAAGGTCGGTAAAGCCTTGGCGTTCCTCATCGGTAAAGCCCGGAGATTGACGGTTACTAGAAGGATGGGCTAGGTCAATCTCTTTATGAGCAACGTTATAGTCCCCAGTGGCAAGAACCGGCTTTTTGGCATCAAGCTCAGCGAGATAGTCGGCGTATTTTTCATCCCAGATTTGACGGTCTGCAAGACGACGAAGCCCATCGCCTGCGTTGGGCGTATAGACCTGGGTCACAAAGCAATCCTCAAACTCCAACGTGATGATGCGACCTTCAACATCCATGGTCGTTGGGGCACCAATCTCTGGATAGGTGATGATGGGTGTTAGATTTTTCTTGTAGAGAAACATGGTTCCTGCGTAGCCCTTGCGAGCTGGCTCGATAGAGGAGCGCCAGGCAATCTCATAGTTAGGAAAACGTTCTGCCAGAATGGTTAAATGCTTGCCAGTAGGCCCTGCCGCGGAGAGTTTGGTCTCCTGAATCGCGATGACATCTGCGTCATGGAGGGCTAGAGTATCCAGCACAGCTTGTGACAAAAGGGCGCGTGGCGAGGTACTAGTGAGGGCAGCGTTTAAGGAATCGATATTCCAAGAGATGAGTTTCATAGAGGTTCCTTTTCTAAGTCGTAGTGCTTCTATTATATCAAAAATCCTTTGGCTGTGCGACCCGAGGGAACTGTGGCTTAGTGAGGCTTGCGGGCTAACATGGTGACAAACTGCATCTTGAGGCGGTTGCCGTTTTCATCGCGTTTATGGAGTTCGCCCATATTTTCATTGTACTTGATGAGCTCCCAATCGGTATAGTACTGGCGAAGTTCGCCTTCTTTAAAGGTGAAGGAGAATGGCATAGGACAGGGTGTTGCCTCAGTGTCCATGGCGCAGACAATCAGGTTGTAACCACCAGGATTGGTGTGCTCCTGCATATTGGCAATGACCTCTGGGACGCTATCAGCTTCTAGACCCATGAAGACGACAGTGGAGATGATGGCGTCATAGTCTTCGTCAAGCTTGGCGGTGTTGATGTCATAAGGAGCGATGGTCATGGGGAGATTTTCGGTCTCAGCCATCTCTTCTAGGAGAGCGAGGGCTTTTTGGTCGACATCAAGAGCTGTCACCTCATGGCCTAGTCTCGCCAGATAGAGGCTGTTGCGACCACGCCCTGAGCCGAGGTCAAGGATTTTGCTGTTTGGTGAGAGAAAAGGAGCTGTGAAGTGAACCTCTGAATGAGTGGGCGTGAGGCCATATTTCTTGGCCACATAGTCTCTCGGCTGGCAATAAAAGGTCAGCTGGCAACGCAGGTCATCTGTGACAGGCTCCACACGGTGCCAGGCTTGGGGCTCGACAAAAGGGATGTTGCTGTCAGCGTCAAAGACGACTTCGTCTAGAACAGTTTCGTTTTCATCGAGACTGATGAAGCGGAGTTTGCCAGAGAGGATGGTTAATCTTGCCCAGGTTCCTGGCTTGGTATTGTGGCGCTCTTGAAAGACCTGCGGAAGAGTCTGAGCGGTCCACTCGGGCATGGTTTTATAAGGGATAAGGGTATCGTGCATATAGGCCTCCTTGTCGAGAGTAGATGAATAGGTCTCTGCTTGGTCAGATAATAGTTTTAACTGAGCTATTTCCCTTATTATAACAGAACACAGAGGGATTGTGTATTATTGGTCATTAAAACGCCATGCTCCATTTGTAGTGTTTTGATGACGGTGAACATTCAAGTCGAATCTAAGCTCTTAATGCTAACTTTTGGTTTCTGACCTCTAAACCTAAAAATGGTATAATAATTAATAGAGTTATGGAGGTTATGATGAAAGAAATGTTCAAAAAAGGGTTGGTTATTTTGTGGATTGGTGCTATGCTGGTCAGTTATTGGATGTTCTTACCACCCTTGAATCCGCTGAGTACGGACTTTTGGTGGTTTGTGATTGAGGGCTTGATTTTAGCCTTTGTTGGCTTATCCTTGACGACAGCGATAGATACAATAGGAAAAGCAAATGCCCAAAAAGCGACCAATACAGGTCGCAAGGAAGTGAATCCAATTAACACTGTCCAAGATAAATGGCTCAAAGGAATCGGTCTGGCTATCGTCGGATTAGTCGCTTTGATAATGGGCTTGAACCTGCTCAATTCACGGGTTTTCCGGGCAAAAAGCTATGCTAATGTGATTACGGTGAAGGAGGCTGATTTTACCCAGGATTTCCCTGAAACAGATATTTCGACCTTGGCTCTTTTGGACCGCAAATCTGCCAAGAAAATTGGGGATACCTACCTAGGTACCATTGATAAGGTATCACAGTTTGGTATTTCAGACGATTACCGTCAAGTAACGATTGGCAACCAGCCTTATCGCGTGTCGCCTTTAGAATACAAGAACTTCTGGAAATGGTTGTCCAATCGGACAGAAGGGATTGGCTACTATGTTAAGGTCAACCAAACGACTGGTAAGGCTGAACTAGCTCCACTGGAGCAACCCATGAAGTACTCGGACTCTGAGTATCTCTTCAGAGATACCCTGCGTTACCTACGGTTTAAGCATCCCTTCACCATTTTTGGAGACCCTTCTTTTGAAGTCGATGATGCAGGGAACCCTTACTACGTGGCAACTATTTACAAACCACGTTTCATGCTGACTTCGAAAGACCCTGTCGGTGTGATTCTTCTAGATGCAGTGACGGGTGAAACCAAGGAATACAGTCTTGATGCTATTCCTGACTGGGTGGACCGGGTCTTCTCAGCCAACAATGTTCTGACCCGCGTGGATGATTACTATACCTATCAAGATGGTTTCTGGAACACGGTCTTTAGCCAGACCGGTGTCAAGGAGACGACGGATAGCTATAACTACATTTCCATCGGATCAGATATCTACCTCTACACGGGGATTACCTCTGCGACAGCAGATTCATCCAACCTTGGCTTTATCTTGGTTAATATGCGGACTCGGGAAGTGACCAACTACAAGTTGGCTTCAGCGACGGAATCTGCTGCCATGGAATCAGCAGAAGGAGAGGTCCAAGAAAAAGGCTATGTGGCGACTGCGCCAACACTTGTGAAGCTCAATGAAAAAGCCTATTATCTGGTATCGCTCAAAGACGATGCAGGCCTGGTTAAGTCCTATGCCCTTGTAGATGCCGAAGACTACCAACAGGTGACGGTCAATAATGACATTGAGCAATTGATCTCGCAGTTTACCGATTTAGACACTTCAGCCCTATCTGGCACAGCAAGCTCTGCTGCTGGTCAGGCCGAAGTCGAAATCATTACAGGAGTGGTGGATCAATTGGCCAGCCAAATGATCAATGGCTCAACGGTTTACTATATTTCCTCTTCTGGTGACATTTACAAAGTCAAAGCAACGGAAGACTCGACAGACCAATTACCGTTCTTGAAAGTCGGGGACAGCTTCTCAGGTGAGCTGAGCAAGGACAATTACCTCAAGCAGTTCAAGGTTAATCCAAGTGAGGAAGAAAAAGAAACGAATGAATAAAACAAACCTCTCCATTTTTGAACGGAGAGGTATTTTTATATCCAATCATGCTTTTGGGCGATGGTGATAGCTTCCACGCGATTACTGGCACCCAATTTGTTAAAAATTGACGAGGTGTAATTGCGTACAGTTCCAGGTGAAAGAAAGAGCAGTTCTGCGATTTCCTTACTGGATTTTCCCTGGGCAATGTGCTGGAGAAGGGTGATTTCCTGAGGGCTTAGGGGATTGTCGTGGCTTAGGATGGTTTCCATCAGTTCAGGAGAATATTCTTTCTTACCTGCAAGGACGGTGTGAATGGTCCCCATCAGCTCTGAAATGGAGCGGTCTTTCAAGACATAAGCATCAACCCCAGCCTTGACGGCCCGTTGAAAGTAGCCAACCCGCTTGAAGGTAGTCACGATAATGACCTTTGTTTTCTGATAGGTTTTGACCCATTCTAGGACATCGAGGCCTGTTTTATGGGGCATTTCAACGTCAAGAATGGCCACATCAATGGCTTCTTTTTCTAAGACAGAGATGGCTTCCAGACCATTAGAGGCTTGAAAAACAGCCTCGACATCCTCTTCCATGAGCAAGAGCTGGCATAGGGCATCTCGGAGCATGGATTGGTCTTCGGCGACTAAGAGTTTCATAGGCCGACCTCCTTGTTGGCTAAGCGGACTTGAATGGTTGTTGGACTGTGACGAGATAAGATCTGTACCTCACCCTTGACCAGTTGCAGGCGTTCACGAATCGAATGGAGCTCCTGACCGGTCAAGGTTTCAAACCCTTGGCCGTTATCCGTAACTGTAATGACAATGTCGTCTAGTTCTTGCAAACTAATCTGACAGCTAGTGGCCTTGGCATGCTTGATGACATTGGTGGTTAATTCACGCAGAATCATGCTGATGCTGGATTGTAAGACAGGAGATAGCTGGTCGGTCTCAACTTGTTTGTCGATGGTGAGTTCAATGTTGGACAGGGAAAAGACGTCTGAGATAGCTTCCAGTTCTTCTGAGACAGTCCGGTATTTGAGGTTGTTAATCAACTCTCTGACTTCTTTCATGGATGTCTGGCTAATGGCTCTCAAATCTTCTAATTCCTTTTGGACAGCGGTGAGATTTTCCTTGTCTAACTGCTTGAGAGCAAGCTCGGTTTTTAAAGTCATCATGGCAAAGGTGTGACCGAGGGTATCGTGCAAATCCCGTCCAATCCGATTGCGTTCATTTTCAGCTGCCAAGAGGTTAATAGTTTCATTTTGCCGGTAGAGTTCAGCTTTTAAGCGGTCTTCCACCATTGTTTTACGTTGAAAATAGTAAATGGACAAAATAAAACCTGTGACAGCTACAGCCATTAGTTTACTGATTATGGGGCTATTGCTCAGCCAGACGCTGGTATTTAGAAAAAGTAAACAGGTTAAAAAGCTGACCATGCGATAGCTTTTAAAGCCATCGTCAAAACGATAGACCAAGAGATTGGCGATGTAGAAGAAAAACCACATCATGCTCCCTTCAATGCCAATCGTCATGAGGGTAATATAGGCTAACAGATAAAACCAAAGACAGGCAATCAGAACCTTGTGCTGATCTCTAATATGAATGATAGCCAAATAAGACAGGGCAAAACCAGCTGTCGGTATGATGGTCCAGCCAGGGTAGTCAAACCAAAAAATACCACCGACAGGAAAAATCAGAAAGACCAGCCCAATGTAGTAGAGCGGGTCGTATTTTTGAAAGGGTCGAAACATTAATCCACCTCAGTTCTGTGTTTGATAGCAAGGGCTATTCCTGAGATGATTATAGCATAAATAAGGACGATTCCCAAGGACTTCCAGAGCAGGTCACCGTCTTTGGCGTATTGGACCACGACCTGGTTGACATGATAGGTCGGTGTCAGCTTGGAAATGTTTTGCAGCCATTTTGGAAAGGTCTCAATTGGCATCCATGAGCCACCGATAATAGCCAAGCCCAAGAAGGCGATGTTCGCAACAATGGTCATCACTTGTTGGGAAGGGATTTGAGCTAAAAGTAGTCCAAGGGAGAGAAAGAAGAAACTGGCCAATAATAGTAGGAGAATCGCTCCTAACCAGCGAAGAGGAGGGAGTTCCACCCCACGAACAAAGGCGCCAACACTGAAAGTCACCAGAATAGAGATGAGATAATAGACTAGTACTCGGATAATCTTAGCCAAATAATAATGACGAATCGAAAGTGGGGAGTGCTCGATATATGTCAAATAGTGGTCGCTCTTATCGCTATGAATCATGACAGGAAAGGAGAAGAAGCCAAAGCTAGACATGGAAAAAGCGGTCATGGTTAACATGTAAGATTGAACAAAAGCTTTTTGCATTTCAGGGTCTTTATACATGTCCATACTGGAATAGAAGAGGAAGAAAAAGAGTGGCAGTCCGACGGCCATAATGAAAACAGGCCAGGTTCGGAAGGTAAGAATGATTTCGTTTTTTAGCAAAGCATTCATGTGGCATCTCCTTTCGTGCTGTCAAAGAGGGTGTTAAGCAGGGTCTTGTTTTGGACTTCCAGGTCTGATAGTGTGCAACCGACTTCTTGCAAGGCCTGCCAAACGGTTTCGATATCCTTGGTCATAAAGCTGACAGTGTCGGTCTTGGTCTCTATCTGATAAATCCTTTCAAGTTGGTCGACAGCCGCTGCAAATTGACGGGGTAAGGTCACCTGCTTCTCACAAGCTTCCTGCCGCATGGCAAAAGGTGTCGTGTCCCGAATGAGCTGTCCCTGATGCAAGACCAGGATGCGGTCAGCAGTGTGCTCGACCTCCTCGATATAATGACTGGAGTAGACGATGGTTGTACCTTGGGCCTTCAAATCAGTCACAATCTCCCAAAAACGTTTGCGGGTTGAAGTGTCCATACCAGCCGTCGGTTCGTCCAAAAAAAGTACGCTTGGTTTTCCAATCAGACAAAGAACAAAGGCTAGCAGGCGTTTTTGCCCACCGGATAATTTATCCGTCAAGAGATTTTTTTGACTCTCCGTAAAACCAAGTAGCGTATCAATTTCCCTTGAGGTTAAATGGTCGATATAAATGGACTGGAAAAAGTCTAATAATTCCTTGACCTTGAGGCTGGTCGGTACAGCATTTTCTTGTTGCAAGAAAGCAATTTTAGCCTTGTTAGCTATCGACTTGGGAGACTGTTCGTTTATGAGGACATTTCCTGTACTCACCTTTTTGTCACCTAAAAGGCAGGACATAAGCGTGGTCTTGCCTGCGCCATTTGGCCCGATAAGGGCGACGCATTCCCCCTCTTTGATGGAAAAGTTCATATCGGCCAGAATCGTTTTTCCTTTAATGATTTTGGACAGATTGTTGACCTGTATCTTAGGCTTTGTCATGGCAAGGTCCTTTCTGAGAATTTAGGTGAGGATAAATAAGGCCGATGATGAGACTAGCAGGCAGGGACCAAGCGAGGTACTGAAGGGCAGTCGCTGGGAGGTTTGCTAGTGGATGGCCAAATAGGATACAAGCAGCGTAGAGTAGGACGAATGCGATGATTATCGGTGTCATGTGTTTTTTCATAAGTAACTCCTTTTCTTGTTTTTAGTTTACTGGAAAAATGCGGAGCCGATTAGTCGATTCTGTCATGACAGGAGATGACATTTGTCATATCTGAGTGGTCAAGAGGTCTGTTCACTGGTCAAAATTATGATATAATAGAGTATTATCAAATAGAGGTTTCATTCGCCTCGAAGGAGAAAAAAATGACTGAAAAGAATTTCTACATTACCACACCGATTTATTACCCATCTGGGAAGCTTCATATCGGAAATGCTACAACGACCATTGCCTGTGATGTTTTGGCGCGTTATCATCGTTTGATGGGGAAAGATGTTTTTTATTTGACTGGTCTTGACGAGCACGGTCAAAAAATTGAAGCTAAGGCTGCAGAAACAGGATTGACACCACAAGAATATGTTGATGGTATGGCAGTAGGTGTGAAAGCTCTTTGGGAGTTACTTGATATTTCGTATGATAAATTCATCCGAACAACGGATGATTACCATGAAACTGTTGTCGCAGAAGTTTTTGAAAAATTATTAGAGCAAGGCGATATCTATCTCGGCGAATATTCTGGTTGGTATTCGGTTTCAGATGAAGAATACTTTACAGAGAGCCAGTTAGCTGAAGTTTTCCGAGACGAAGACGGCAATGTGATTGGTGGTGTTGCACCATCAGGACATCAAGTTGAATTGGTTTCTGAAGAATCTTATTTTTTTAAGCTTAGTAAGTATCAAAAGCATTTAGAAGCTTTCTTTAAAGCACATCCAGATTTTATCAGTCCGAATAGTCGGATGAACGAAATGTTGAAAAACTTTATCGAACCAGGTCTTGAAGATTTAGCAGTTTCTCGTACAACACACACTTGGGGCGTACCGATTAAATCTAATCCGAAGCATGTGGTCTATGTCTGGATTGACGCTCTTTTGAATTATGCGACAGCCCTTGGTTATGGGCAGCATGACACGACCAAGTTTGAGCAGTTTTGGACTGGTCAAACAGAAATTAAATCATGGACAGACGAAAACGGTAAAGTGTGGGAGTTCAATGTAGCATCTAATGTTAATCACATGGTTGCTAAGGACATCCTGCGTTTCCATAGTATTTACTGGCCGATTATCTTAATGGCTCTAGATATTCCTTTACCAAAACGTTTGGTCGCTCACGGCTGGTTTGTTATGCAAGATGGCAAGATGTCCAAATCAAAAGGCAATGTTGTTTACCCTGAAATGTTGGTGGAGCGCTACGGTCTAGATCCGCTTCGCTATTACCTCATGCGTAGCCTGCCAGTCGGTTCTGATGGCACTTTCACGCCTGAGGATTACGTTGGACGTATCAACTATGAGTTGGCCAATGACCTAGGAAACCTCCTCAACCGTACGGTTGCTATGATTAACAAATACTTTAACGGACAAGTCCCAAGCCTCTCTGCTGGTCAGACGGACTTTGACGCAGACATAGAAGCTGTGGCTACACAAGCCATCGCAGACTACCACAAGTACATGGACTTGGTGGACTACCCGCGTGCGCTTGAGGCTGTTTGGAGCTTGATTGCCCGCACCAACAAGTACATTGACGAGACAGCACCTTGGGTTTTGGCTAAAGATGAGGACCAAAAAGGCAACCTTGGCTCTGTCATGGCGCATTTGGCGGAAAGCTTGCGCGTGGTAGCTCATTTAATC
This sequence comes from Streptococcus moroccensis, assembly GCF_030812835.1. Lineage (GTDB taxonomy): Bacteria > Bacillota > Bacilli > Lactobacillales > Streptococcaceae > Streptococcus > Streptococcus moroccensis. The sequence goes on along the minus strand of NZ_JAUSTM010000021.1, from coordinate 11,961 downwards.
GCTCCATTTATGATGGAAACAGCAGCCAGCATCTTTAGCCAATTGGGCCTCGGTGAGGTTTCAGCAATGGAAGATTTAACCTTCGGTCAGTTCCCAGAAAATGTGACGGTGGTGGCGAAAGGGACCCCGATCTTCCCACGTCTCGATATGGATGAGGAAATTGCCTACATCAAAGACCAAATGGCTGCTGGCAAACCTGCAACGGAAAAAGAGTGGGTGCCAGAAGAGGTGGAATTAACCCTCAACAAGCCTGAAATCAAGTTTGAAGACTTTGACCAAACGGAAATCCGTGTGGCAGAAGTCATTGACTGTCAAAAAGTCGAAGGCTCTGACAAATTGCTCCAGTTCCGTTTGGACGCAGGGGATGCCGAACACCGTCAAATCTTATCTGGGATTGCCAACTTCTACCCAAATCCAGAAGAGCTAATCGGCCTCAAGGTCCAAATCGTGGCCAACCTCAAACCTCGTAAAATGATGAAAAAATACGTCAGTCAAGGCATGATCCTCTCTGCCGAGCATGACGGCAAATTGACCCTCTTAACCGTTGATCCATCTGTTCCAAACGGCAGTGTGATTGGCTAACAATACGCCTAGAAAGATCAGAAAAGACCTCTCGTGAGTTAACCAGAGGTCTTTTCGTTTTAAATTTTTGTATTATTTCCTTAAAAACGGTAGAATAGAAATATCATCAAATGGAGGATAAACATATGGCAAAAATGGCACATACCTGTTATCGTGTTCAGGATTTAGACGCATCATTGACTTTTTATCAAGAGGCATTAGGATTTGAGATTGCCCGTCGTCGCGATTTTGAAGAGCATCAATTTACCCTAGTATACTTAACACTGCCAGGAGATACTTATGAGTTGGAATTGACTTATAATTATGATCATGGTCCCTACACGATTGGTGATGGGTATGGACACATTGCCATTAGTGTTGACGATCTTGAGGGCTTGCACAAAGAACACGTGGAAGCTGGCTATACTGTAACGGATCTCAAAGGATTGCCTGGGACAGATCCAAGTTATTACTTTATTACAGACCCAGATGGCTATAAGATTGAAGTCATCCGCGAAAAATAAAACCATGCAAGATGCAGACGGAAAACCGTATGGCATCTTTTTTGTCATTTCCAGTAGTGGTTCTGAAAATTCTTGTTAGTTTGCTAAAAAAATAACAATTTTTGTTGAAAACGCTTTCTTTATAAAATAAAAAGGTGTATAATAAGGATATTAAAGAAAGAGAGGTAACTTTATGGTCACACATCATCGCTTTAGTAATGAATTGCTTTCTAAGAAAAGCGGCTTTATTTCTCCTTTAAAGGCTACAGTTCAAACGGCCTTTTACGGGAATAATGTGCGCGAGATCGAATCGATGGAAGAAGTTTATCACTTGGTTTCAGCTGCCCCTAATGCAGTCCTCCTTCATCAAAAAGTTGCTCACGCTAAAGAACTTGGATTACCTGAAGATGCGCGTGTTATTCTCACCAATGATGGGGCTGTTGTTGGTCGTACAGCTAAAGCAAGACGGATTTTGGGGCAAAAACCAGAAGAAGATGCAAAACTTTTGCCGATTGTCCGTGAAGCTGTCTACCAATCTAGTTTCTTCCCATTTTTGAAAGCCTGTGCGGTTGTGGGCTTGGACGAAGATTTTATGGTAAGAGCTCATATTACTATGCCAGAACACGAAGTGGCAAACCTTTATTCTTGGCTCTTAAATTTCCAATTCCTCAATGATGCCTACTATAAACGCCTACAAGAGTCTGTTCCTTATGACGAAAATGACATCTATATTTTCTTTGATCCAACCTGGTCTCATCCAGACTACCCAGATGGTTTAGCTTATTTTGACACTAAACACAACTGTGCGGCTATCTTGGGGATGAACTATTTTGGTGAAATCAAGAAAGGAACACTGACCATGGCTTGGGGAACAGCTGCCCGTAACAACTATGCAGCTTGTCACGGTGGTCTAAAAGAATTTAAAACCAAAGATAAGGCCCTCGTTGCATCTTTCTTTGGTCTGTCAGGTTCTGGGAAATCTACGCTTACCCATGCTAAACACAATGGTAAATATGATGTCAAAGTCCTTCACGATGATGCCTTTATCATCTCGATGGAAAATGGATCTTCGGTGGCTTTAGAACCGAGTTATTTTGACAAGACTAACGATTATCCTGTTGGACACCCAGAGCAAGAATACTTTGTTACTGTTCAAAACTGTGGAGTTGCGCTTAATGAAAATCTTGAGCGTGTACTGGTCACAGAGGATATCCGAAATGGTAACGGTCGGACGGTGAAATCACGCTATTCAACGCCTAACCGTGTGGATAAGGTTGAAGAACCGATCGATGCTATTTTCTGGATCATGAAAGATGATGCTCTACCACCTCTCATTAAAATTAAAGATCCTGTTTTAGCAACGACATTTGGTTGTACCCTAGCTACTAAGCGGAGCACAGCTGAAAACACGACTGAGAGCCGCGACTCACTGGTTATTGAACCGTATGCCAACCCATTCCGAGTGTATCCTTTGGTAGATGACTTTACCAACTTCCAAAAACTCTTTGAGTCAGGGGTAGATTGCTACATTGTCAATACTGGAGCTTATCTTGGTAAGGATGTTACCAAGGAAGCGACACTTGCCTTGATTGAGGGTGTTGTTGATGGGACAGCTGACTTTAAACCGTTTGGCCCATTGGTAGGATTTGAATATGCGGACATTGAAGGTTACGAAGTCCCTGACTTTGATGATGCGTATCTCTATTTGCTTCGCGATCGTTTGCAGTTCCGTTTGGACTTCCTTTTGCAATTTAACCAAGACAATCCAAGCCAACCTCTGCCAGTAGAAGCCATCAAACATGTTCAGGAATTGGTAAATCTATTACCTAAAAATGAAGCATCTGAAGCGGATTCAGAAGGATAAGAACCGATACTCCTTGCATATAGTATAGAGGAAAAGACTAAACAAACGCGTTTGGGAAATGAATTCCAAATGCGTTTTTGGGTAGGGCTAGTCTCAAAGGAACCTGTATACCCTTTAAACGATTGCATAGCACTAAAATTGAAAACGCCTTCAAAACTTAAGCTATTTTTGCTATAATAGAAAGAGAAAGAGGTGATTAGGATGTCAAAAAAACAGCAATTTAGTTTCCTTGGGCTAGTAGCATTAGTTATTCTTGGTTTTGGAGTCTGGTTCGCTCATCAAAAAAGACAAGAAAAAGTCGCCAACGAAGCTCTGACACAGTATGTCAACCATCGAATGGAAAGTCATAAAGCTCTATCCGTTTATTCTATCTTTGAGCTTGACAGAAGCGGCTTATCCTATGTGAAAACCCTTAGAACAAGCCGTACAAGCGATAGAAATGAAACTGACAATGCTGTATTTGACCGCCGGTATCAAGAATTACAAGAACAGAAAAAAGCAGGCAAACTAGATCATGTCGATTTGGTCCATTTTGATTCTCTGGTTTCTGACACAGGCTTAGCATCCATCAAAAGGATAAGCCTAACGGAATGGTACCTCTCCTATAAGAATAATCAATTTCAGGCTAAAGGTGGACCTAGTCCAGTGCTTGACAGTTACTATGTTTTTAAAGAAGGAACGCAATTAAATCTGGAGGATACCAGTAGAACCCTTGACCGGTTGACCTATTCAGATATTTTTTCAGATGGTGAGGCCTTTGAGAGCGTAGCCAAGGAAAAGATGGTTTCAAGCGGTTTTACTGAGGCAGAAGCAGAGGTCAAGCTCACTGAGCTCAAAGAAAACTTAGACGTTGGCGTTTTTGATCCCAGAGTAGATCGTCTGGTCCTTAATTTTGATGAAGAAAGAATTTATTTGGAGTTTCCATACAGTGATATAGAAGCTTTCTTAGCGGAGGGTATCTTAGAAGAAGAGACATAGCCATATCGTTCGGATATAATTTTTGAAAAAATCATCAAATTAAGGATATGATTTATGTTATAATAGGTGGTATGAGTCAAAAGATACAAAAACACACACCCTTTAGTTCTCCTAAGCTTATTTGGTCACTCGCGGGTGGCCTCCTTTTATGCCTTTTAGTCCTTCTAGGCTGGCAAAACCATAAACAAGAAGAAAGACGGAAAGCTTTGGAGCTGTCCGCCAATCAATTGTTAACCAATCAAATCCAAAATCATCAAGACCAAGGCCTTACAACTCAAGACAAGTTTAACCAAGACGGCCATCCTCTAGCTCTCCTATCAGTTCTTGCTGACGTATCAGGCAATCCCATAGAAGGTTTAGAAGCTCTTCAAATGGAGCGTATTGGTATCGCTTCAAACGATAATACTATTGATTTGATCCAGTTTCAGTATCAAACTCTGGAAAGTCCTTTAGGTGGAATCAAGGATATTCAACTATTAGAGACGACCTATAAGGCAGATGATACAGATTTTATTGCTGTTCAGGAGCAGTTGGAACTCAAACGCTTTTACTGGCAAGACAATGGTGGTCTCTTCACTCTTGAAACATTTTTAAGTGATCAAGAGGCGTTTATAAACCAAGTAACTGAAAAGTTAATCCATTCGGGCTGGTCTGAAGAAGAAATTGCTTTGTCTGCGGATCAAATCTCGCAAACGGCAGTATCCCTCCCAATGACTCTGACAAATCACAGCTTAATCATTCCTTTAGGGGCTAACTATACACCCGTTGAAATGCTCTATTCTGACTGCTATGAAGCCATCAACACAGATCTATTGATTGGGGAAGCTAGGGTAGCTTACGATAACTACCTGGCAGAAAAAGCAGCAGAAGAAGAACGGTTAGCTCAAGAGGCCGCCCTAAGGGCAAAAGGTCCTAATCCTGTTGCAGTTGGTAAGGTTATCGCCCTGACCTTTGATGATGGTCCCGATCCGAATACGACCAAACAATTACAACAGATACTTCGTCAAAACCAAGTCAAAGCGACCTTCTTTATCCTCGGACAAAAGGTTTCAGGAAACGAACAATTGCTTCAAGAGTTGGTCCAAGAGGGCCATCAATTGGCTAACCACACCTGGTCTCATCCGAATCTAACCAAGCTATCAGCAACTCAAGTACAGGCTGAAGTCGGCAATACCCAACAAGCGATTTATAATGCAACGGGTGTTTGGCCAACTGTTCTAAGACCTCCTTATGGCAGTTCCAATGCTGCTGTAGCCCAAGCAGCAGGAATCCCTATTGTTAATTGGACGGTTGACACTCTTGATTGGCAATCTCGGAATACCGAAGCTATCTTGGCCAAGGTCAAAGCCCATGTTCATCCGGGGGGCATTATCTTAATGCACGATATCCATCAAACCAGTGTTGATGCTGTTCAATCAGTCATCGACTATCTCAAGGCAGAGGGGTACAATTTTGTGACCATTAATGAGCTGTATGGGTATTAATGAAAAAGACATTTGCCATCGCAAATGTCTTCAGACGATAGCCTGAAACGTAATAGTTTCAGGCTCTTTTATCACAGCGGAAAGTTTCTGCTTTTGCTCGCCTCGCTCGCTAAAAATTCATTAATGTAAAATCATTGATTGAGCTTTTGAATATCATTAGCCCAGAAAACAAAGTTGGTCTACGCTCTCAAACATTTGCCATTGCAAATGTCTTTTTTAATTACTAATAGAACCTAGTCTTCGATGATAAAATCCTGATTCTTTAGGCGGATAGCTTGAACTTTGGCGTATTTTTTGAGTTTTTTAAGTTCTTCAGGATGGGAAACGAGGGTGATGACAGCTCCATTTTTTCCCATACGTCCTGTTCGCCCTGACCGATGCGTATAGACTTCTAGGTCTCTTGGGACGTCAAAGTTGATGACGCATTCCAGATTATCAATATCGATTCCTCGCGCGACTAAATCAGTGGCCAATAAGAGATTAATCTCATTAGCTTTAAATTTTTCAAGGATGACTTTGCGGAACTTAACATTGACATCACTGGCCAGAGAAACCACATTAGCAGACCGATAAGTTAACTTTTCGTCGCTCGCGCCTAAATCAGATAAGCTATTAAAGAAAACCAACCCTCGGAAATCAGGAATGTTAGACATTTTACGGAGCAAGTCTATCTTGTCTCGCTTTGAAACGTCAAGGTAATAATGGTCTATGTTACTGAGAGAGGTCGTTTCTCGGACATCGATGGTTACCACATCTTCTGCGATCAGGTCTTTTTTATACTTATCCGTTGCTGACATGTAAATAAGTTGGTAATCGCGAGGAGCATGATTGAGAATATGGTTAACAAAGTGTGCTTGGCTTTCTTCAAACAGTTGGTCAAATTCATCCAAGACAATCTTATCTACAGCCATCATTTTGAGTTTTTTGATCTTAATCAACTCCCAAATACGACCAGGAGTTCCAATGATAATTTGAGGGCCTTTTTTGAGCCGTTCAATCTGACGCTTTTGGCTAGAACCGGAAATGAGAACTTGGCAGGTCAGGTTCAATGGTTCGGCCCAAGCCTTAGCAACGTCAAAAATTTGACCAGCAAGCTCTGTGTTTGGAGCCAGAATCAAAATCTGTTGTGCCTTTTGACTGGTCAGGGAGGAAAGCAAGGGCCAGAGATAAGCCAGAGTCTTACCTGTTCCAGTCGGGCTGATGCCTAAGACGCTTTTCCCGTCACGGATAGGTTCAAAGGCTTTTTCTTGGATCGGCGTAAACTGGTTAAAGTCCAGCTGGTCTAGCTGGTCTTGCCAAATGGGTGGAAATTTGTTTTTCATAAGTCGGCCTCAAATTGGATATTGGCGTCTTGACGCATCAAGGTCATGGTTTGATTGACTTGTTGCGCGACGGTCAGGAGATGGGTATAGAGGTCTTGATGCTCCTCAGGTTTGCTAAGGATGGTCTCAAAAACCTGAGCCTCTTCTAACATCAGATGCTGAAGAGATTTTAAAGGAATGGTTCTAGTATTGCCATCAAGTCCACGAAATTGTGCCGATTGGAGTCCCTGAATATGGTTAAGAATGAGGGTTCCTTGGTCTGTATAAATCTCGTTAGCTAGGCTTGATTGCGCGTTTTTGCGGACGATCATTGATACCTGAAAATCATCATAGATCAGTTGTCCACACCCCGCTACATCAACCCCAGTTGGTAATAAATCGGCAGAATATCGAGCTGTTTTAGGCTGTCCAAATAGTCTGTAGGCAGCATAAATTTCGTAAATGCCTAGGTCAACTAAGGCTCCGCCAGACATTTTTCCTTGGAAGGTATTATCGTAAATGCCAGCTAATAAATTCTCCATGCGTGAAGAATATTGCGCAAAGTTGAAACTAGCACCGTAAATGGTTTTGTCTTTTAGAAAATCTATGATAATGTCAAAGTTGGCCTCATGGTAATTGCGAGCCGCTTCTAAAACCAGAACTTGGTTATTGGCAGCAACCTCAATAATATGAGCAAATTCTTTCGGATTTGAAAAGGCTGGCTTTTCAACGATTAAATGTTTACCTGCTTCTAAAATCATCAGGGCTTGCTGATAATGCAGACTATTTGGACTCGCCAGGTAAATCACATCGAGATCACTAGCCACGAAAGCCTCTAGTTCTGTATATAATTCAACATCCCCATAAGGCAGGGCAAATTGAATAGCGGTTTCTAACCGTCGTGAATAGATGGCGCTTAACAAATAGCCACCAGCCAGCTGAGCTGCTTGAATGAATTGGTGGGCGATATTACCTGTACCGATAATCCCGAGTTTTAACATAGCGTCTCCTTGTCCTGTCTTTCTTTCTAGATTATACCACGAAAAGGGTTGCTAGAGCATTTTTTTCAATCATCTAAACGCCAATCTGTCATTTTAGAGAAAGTTATACGCTTTTAAGGCCATTTATGATAAAATGAAAGGAGTGAAAAAATAGAGTGAGGTCAGGATGAAAAAACCTATTATTATTGGCGTGACAGGTGGTTCTGGTGGTGGTAAAACATCGGTATCCCGTGCTATTTTAGCAAATTTCCCAGATGAAAAGATTGCCATGATTGAGCATGATTCCTACTATAAAGATCAGGCTCATTTAACTTTTGACGAACGCATCAAAACGAACTATGACCACCCCTTGGCCTTTGATACAGACCTGATGATTGAACAACTAAAGGAACTTTTGGAAGGTCGGCCGGTTGATATACCTGTTTACGATTATGCAGCGCATACACGGTCAAATCAGGTCTATCGTCAAGAGCCACAGGATGTTTTCATTGTGGAGGGGATTTTAGTTCTCGAAGATAAACGTCTCCGTGAGTTGATGGACATTAAGTTATTCGTGGACACAGATGATGATGTTCGGATCATTCGTCGGATTAAGCGGGATATGGTTGAGCGTGGACGTAGTTTGGACAGCGTTATCGACCAATACCTCGGTGTTGTTAAACCGATGTACCATCAATTTATTGAACCGAGTAAGCGGTATGCTGATATCATCATTCCAGAAGGCGTCAGCAATACAGTTGCGCTAGATTTAATCACCACAAAGATTGCAGCTATTTTAAGTGAGAGAAAGTAAACTTAATCTAGTAGGGTGACCTGCTATTAAGTCAGCGTCGGATGATGTGAGCATATTAGGTGAGCTTTAACTGTTTGCGTCTTTAGGTTTGAAGAATACAGAGCTTAAAGAGTGTATTTTTGCAAAATGTCATCAGTTAAAACTATAGGATTAGAGAGGAGTGCTATGTTAGCGATTGAACGGGTCGAGGACATTTCTCGAGAAAACTTGCCAGCCTTAACTGTTCTGGCTGGGGATGATATCGGTCAATTTAGCCAAGTCAAAGCGCGATTGCTGGAAAAGCTGGCCTATGAACCCAGTGATCTGTCTCAGGCCTACTTTGATGTGCGAGAGGCTAATTTTGACGACGTCGCTATGGATTTAGAATCCCTACCTTTCTTTTCTGAGGAAAAGCTGGTAATACTGGACCATGTTTTGGATTTGACCACTGCCAAGAAAAGGGTTCTCTCTGATGATCAGTTAGAGCGGTTGGAAAATTACCTAGAAAATCCAGTGGAAACAACCAAATTGATCCTCCTAATACCAGGTAAGTTAGATGGCAAGCGGCGCATGGTCAAACTGCTAAAGCGTGATGCACTCTTGATTGAGACTAATGACCCCAAAGAAGCAGAATTGCGAGCCTATTTTACCAGAGCAGTTCAGAAGATGGGCTTTGCCATGGAAGGCAGTGCATTTGAGACGCTTCTAGCTAAATCTAATTTTGATTTTAGCCAGATTCAACAAAACTTGGCTCTTTTAAAAGCCTATAAAGGGTCTGGCGCGATTTCTCATCACGATATTGAAATGGCCATTCCAAAAAGTTTGCAGGATAACATTTTTGATTTAACTCAGCTCACACTGAAGGGACAAATGGAACCGGCACGCCAACTGGCCAAAGATTTGAGTTTACAGGGAGAAGATGAGGTGAAACTCATTGCCATAATGGTGACCCAATTGCGTCTCTATGCTCAGGTTAAAACCTTATTAGACCAAGGAAAAACAGAAACACAGATGGTTAATATTTTATCTGATATTCTGGGACGTAAGGTTAATCCTTACCAGGTCAAGTATGCCTTGAGAGATAGCAAAAATCTGCCGATGCTCAAGGTACAAAAAGCCCTAAAGGTTTTGATCGAGACGGACTATCAGATTAAAACGGGTGTTAATGACAAAAGCTATCTATTTGAAATAGCTCTGTTTAAAATAGCCTCTTGAAAAATAGAACGTAATTCTTGAAAAGGATTGCAAAAAACGTTATCATAAAAGTAACCATTATAATGAAAAGAGGACAAGATTATGGCTATTACTTTACCAGACCTTCCCTATGCATACGACGCTTTAGAGCCGCAGATTGATGCTGAAACAATGACACTTCACCATGACAAGCACCATGCAACTTACGTTGCAAATGCCAATGCAGCTCTTGAAAAACACCCTGAAATTGGTGAAGACTTAGAAGCACTCTTGTCAGATGTTGACTCAATCCCAGCGGATATCCGTCAAGCTTTGATTAACAATGGCGGAGGACACTTAAACCACGCTCTTTTCTGGGAATTGTTGTCCCCTGAGAAGACAGAAATTTCGTCAGAATTAGCAGCAGACATTGACGCGACCTTTGGTTCATTTGACGACTTTAAAGAAAAATTCACGACAGCCGCAACAACTCGTTTTGGATCAGGCTGGGCTTGGCTCGTTGTGAACAAAGACGGTAAATTAGAAGTCACTTCTACGCCAAACCAAGACACACCACTTATGGACGGCTTAAAACCAATTCTGGGTCTTGATGTATGGGAACATGCTTATTACCTTAACTATCGCAATGTTCGTCCAAATTATATCAAAGCTTTCTTTGACATCATTAACTGGAATAAGGTTGATGAGTTGTATAAGGCAGCTAAAGCATAAAAGAGTACCCCCTTTTAATCCGAGAGTTTTCTCGGATTTTTTTGATTTGTCTGTAGAATCTCTCTTAGAGATATGGTAAACTAGAAAGGTAGTACAATTTAGGAGAACAGTGTGAAGAAAAAGTTTATCAGTTGGATCATAGCTCTTGCTTTTAGCTTACAGCCAGGTGTTGTTACCGCCAATTCATTGATTGAGATAACGCATAATGCTGGCTATACCGATGCCTTAGAAAGCAATCAACCCAAAGCCTCCATCATCATCGATGCCAAGTCAGGCGATGTCCTTTGGGAGGATAACGCAGACACGCTCCGTGACCCTGCGTCCATGTCCAAAATGTTAGCTTTATATCTCGTGTTTGAGGCCATGGAAAATGGAAAATTCAACCCAGATACGATTGTGACTGCGACTGAAACAGACCAGGCCATCGCTAGTATCTATGAGATTAGCAATAACAAGATTGTGGCAGGTGTCGACTATACTGTTGCTGAGCTAATCATAGCGACTATAGTACCATCATCCAATGCAGCAACCCTCATGTTAGCTAACTTGGTTGAACCCGATCCAGATGCCTTTATTGATTTGATGTCGGCAAAGGCAGCTGAGCTAGGCATGACAAATACAACTATTAATAATGGAACAGGAGCAGTGATACGTGCTTTCCAAGGGCACTATGCGGTTCAGCGCCACGATATTTATAGTCCAAACGAGACAACTGTCCGAGATTGGGCTATCTTAACCTACCATTTTGTCAATCGTTTTCCTAGTATTTTAGATTACACTGGGGAGTCCTACATCACCATCAAAGCGGGAACGCCTTATGAGGAGACCTTCAAATCCTACAATTATTCTCTTCCAGATGGCAAGTACGCCCTTGAAGGGGTCAATGGGTTGAAAACAGGATCCAGCCCGAGTGCGGGTTTTAACATTACAGCTACCGCTAAACGAGAAGATCAAGAATTAATTGCTGTCTTGATGGGTGTCGGAGATTGGTCGGACCAAAATGGAGAGTTTTACCGCCACCCATTTTTAAATGCGCTCTTGGAAAAAGGGTTCTCAGAGTACGATTACCAGCAAATAGCACCAGCAGGAAAAGCAGAGGCTTCAGGGAAAACGGTCACGCTTGAGGAACCAATCTATGGCACTGTTCCAGTTGGCCAAACAGTTGATTTGGTTTATGCCGATAATCACGTTACAGTTTCTAATGGCCTGACTAAGGTATCTCCCTTAGTGGCTGAGCAACAAGCAGTTGTTGCTAAATCATCTGGACTCTTTGGTTTTGGCAATTCAGATAGCAATGACACGAGTGCTCAAACCAATAAAAAAGGTGGTTTTCTCCAACTCTTTTTAGGGGTCCTATCAGCCATTCTTGTTGTTATTGGTTTGATCTACCTTATTGAAAAGCGGAGCCGCAAAGACCGCCGCGGTCACAAAATGAAACAAACGAAATAGTTTTATCACAACAGGAAGCTGGATTTGTCTAGCTTCTTTTTTGATCCCTTGCTAAATTTCAAGTAGAAGTTAGCCATTTTTAAGAAACTGTGCAGGAGACAAATAGTTCAGTATTTTCTTAGGATAATGATTGATCCAATTTT
>NZ_JAUSTM010000020.1 GCF_030812835.1 Streptococcus moroccensis | reverse complement strand
CACGCTTCCTCGCAAAGCCTTTTCTTTTAGTATACTCCTATTTCAACCAAAAAGCCCTTAGAAACTGTAATCTAAGGACTTTGTCTTCAATCTGAAAAATCGATTAACATCGATTTTTTTCTATCTTTAAAGTAAAGAGACTTAGGAATGATAGAAACTCTTTGGTAATGGATTTTCGTGATTAGAGTTCTTACCTAAAAAAGTGTTTCGATCTGTTGCTTCTTAATAGTCATCCCCTTGACGTTTATAACCATAGCTTTCGAATATCTCCTGTGCCTTCTGAGCAAAATTCGCATTGGCTCCCCAGCTGATATTTAAGATGCCATCCCCACCACCTGATGGAATAAGATCAATACAGTGATAATCAGTTGAAGCGGTAAGATTTACCGTTAGACTGCCATAAGAACCCGTACGGATGTAGAAGGCTTCAAAGACCAGCAAGATTTGTTTGACATCTCCAATATGACGTCGTTTGTCAAAAACGAGTTGTCCATTCACGGCTTGTAATAAGTCTTGCGTGAAACAATCTGCAATCGCATCGATATCCTTATCACTGATTGCAACTAATTCAAGTGCTTCTGCCATTCTTTTCTCCTTTGCTCTGGTAACTGTTTAGACTATTCTCCGACTAAGAGATCCACTACCTGGCCCAATCGCATGGAATTGGACCCTTTTAAGAGAATTTGATCCGCCGGTTGCAAGTCTGCCTTAAGGTCTGCCTTCAGGCGTTCAAAGTCTCGATAGTCCGGATAGTAAAGCACGCGCTCATCACTAGCCATCGCTTCAGCCAGTGGCTTCATCTCTGGACCATAGAGGTAGACCTTGTCAATCTTATCACTGATGCTGTCCCTCATGTTAGCATGAAGACTGGCCGATGCATCTCCTAGCTCTTTCATATCTGCGAGAACTACTAGCTTGCGACCACCAGGATTTTTAGCAATGGCTGCGAACGTTTCTAAAATCAGGCGCATGGCAGTTGGGTTAGCATTGTAGACGTCTGATAAAATCTCAGCACCATTTTCTGCAACCTTCCACTCCGTCCGATTGCGGGTCAAATTTAGGGTCGCAAGGGCTGCTTTGATGTTTTCATCTGTCACACCGCAAGCTTTGGCCACATAGGCTGCGAGCATGGCATTGGTCGCATTGTACCGTCCTGGTACAGGGAGCTTGACCTCCCCTTCTATAAAAGGCACTTGGAAGGTCAAGCGACTTTTTTCTTCAACCAAATCTGTGACATCAAGCGCAGCGCCTTCTCCGAAGAAGACAATCTCCTGATCATCAGGCAAGTATGGTTTAAGGATCGGATCGTTAGGGACCAGCAAGAGGCCATCTTTAGGCATGCCATCTGCAATCTGCAGTTTACCTTCAGCGATTTTTTCGCGTTTGCCAAAGAATTCCAAATGAGCTTCTCCAACCAAGGTCACCACACTGATTTGTGGGCGGGCAATCTTAGACAGCAGGTTGATATCTCCAAGATGGTCCTGTCCCATTTCAAGGACTAATTTTTCCGTGTCATCTGGCATGTGAAGAACCGTGTAGGGAAGACCGATTTCATTATTGTAATTGCCTTGGGTCTTATAGGTCTTAAAGGTCGTTGCTAGGATGTCATGGATCATGTCCTTGGTGGTCGTCTTCCCATTGGAACCCGTCACGGCAATAACATCGACACCAATTTTTTGGACATAATAGCTGGCTAGTTGTTGAAAAGCTGTGAGGCAGTCTTCCACTAAAAGATGAGGGCCTTCTACCACCACTTCTGACAAGGTTGCCTGGGCACCATTGTCAAAAGCTACTGGGATAAACGCATGGCCATCACGCGCCCCTTTCAGGGGGAGAAAGATATCTCCTGACGTGATTTTACGGCTGTCAAATTCAATGCCAGAGACCACGTGGTCTGGATACTGACTGTAATCATTTTGGGCTGAGACGACTTGTGCTATCTCATGAAGGCTTAAACGCATACCATTTCCTCGTTCTATCAAGTTAGTTTCATTATACCATAAATCGTAAGGGACTGGAATGACGCATTGTTTCCGAACATTAGGTACACGTTTTTAGAAAAAACGCTTGCATTCTGTTAAAAATGTGGTATGATAGAAAAAAACATTTCGAAGGGAGACTCACATGCATTTATCGACTGGATTTTCATGGCAAAGCTGGCATAGATAAGTTGTATGTATGTGAATTTGCATAGATACAATATTTTGATTGTTTCAAAAGGTATCTATGTGAAGCTCTCAATATTAGACGAGCTACACGTTGATGTAGCTCGTTTTTCATAGAAAAAGCTCCTAGATACTTTTCACTTTCTTTCTTATGAAAGACCTGAATCATCTTAGGAGTTTTCTTATGCCTGCTATTATAAGCCTTGCTATTTTACTTGTTCTTTTTGCCCTCAGTGAACTGATTGCGCTCAAAACCAGAGCCATGATTTCCTCAGTCCTTGCCCTTGCCTTCCTCATGTTAATCGGATTTTGGACTGGCCTTATTCCAGCTACTAGTTTTGACGATACTGGGATCAAAGTCTTTGGAAACTTGATGGCGGGCCTTCTCATCACCTCATTAGGAACGACTCTCGATTTTCCTGAAATTAAGCGTCAGGGTAAGGTAGTGGCCTTCGCTCTTATGGGGCTTCTTGGATCTTCACTTCTCATTTTCTTAGGTGGGAAGCTTCTTGGATTGCAAGACTTTGCTTTGGCAGGACTTCCCATTTTTGCTGGGGGGAATGCTGCTACGCTCGTCATCACTAGTGCCCTAGAAGGCAAGGGACTTGAAACCGTAGTGACATTTTGTATTGCCCTACTAATCCTTCAGAAATTTGTCGGGATTCCAGTCGCTTCTTATTGTTTGCGGCAAGAAGCCAAAAGTTACTTAAAACGGTTTAGAAGCGGCCAAGCTGAAACTAGTGTTGACACTAATACCGCAGCTACTAAACGCAAGCTCCTCGAAATCCCAGCTAAACTACAGAAACCATCGACATACTTGGCCAAATTAGCATTGGTAACCTGCTTAAGTTTTTACCTATCTGGCCTTACTGGTGGAAAAATTCACTTCTTTGTCGTGTGTTTACTCTTAGGAATGTTTGCTTTTGCTCTTGGATTTCTGGAACAAGGTATCTTGGCTAAGACACAGTCAGATGGCCTCATCATGTTCCTTGTAACGGTTTTGATTTTTTCAAATCTCTCATCTACCACACCAGAAATGATTGTGTCCATTATCTTTCCTCTCATCGCCATTATGGGATTGGGTGTTCTTGGGGTTATCGTGATGGGGCTACTAGCCAGCAAAGTCTTCAAAACTAGTCCTTATATGGCCATTGCCCTAGGGATTAGCTGCACTTTCGGGTTTCCGACTACCATGCTCATGCCCAAAGAAATGGCAACTTCAATTGGTTCAACTGATGACGAGCGTCAAGCCATTGAGAGCTATCTCTTACCCAAAATGTTGGTGGCAGGAATTGTCACTGTAACCATTGCTTCTGTCCTCATGGCTGGTTTAGTCATCGCCTATTTCTAAGAAAGGAAATCTTCTATGCAAACAACACTGATCACTGATTTTCTAAAAAGCAAAGAAAGCGAATTGCTTCAACTGCTGGAAACAATTATTAACATCGATAGTGGCACGCGTAACACAGCTGGAGTTGCTCAGGTCGTTCAGGTTCTCCAAAACACACTGAACCAATACGATATTCCCAACCGAACAATCGAGGCGGATGGGGCGGGACCTGTCCTCATCGCTGAAATTAATACCCCAAGTGATGAAGCACCTATCGTTTTTATCGGTCATACAGATACTGTATTTCCTGATGGGACTGCAAAGGCCAATCCATTTCGGATTGATGACGACGGTTTTGCCCATGGCCCTGGAATTGTCGATATGAAATCTGGTGTTGTCATCGGCCTATACAGCCTTCTTGCTCTTCAGTCTCTACCTCACTTTACGAGACCAGTCAAATATATTATCGTCAGCGATGAAGAAAACTTACACATGTTTTCAAACGTCAAAGACATTATTCGCCAAGAAGCTAATGGTGCTGTCTATGGCCTCAACTTTGAGACCGGTCACCTGGATGATAGCATCGTGGTTGGGCGAAAAGGTGGCGGGATTGCCGACATCACAGTCACGGGCCGCCACGCCCACTCAGGCAATGCTCCACAGGATGGGCGCTCTGCTATTTTAGAAATGGCACATAAAATCATTGCCATCGAACAGCTCAATGACTACAGTCGCGGAAAGCTCCTCAACTGTGGTAAAGTGATCGGCGGTACTGGTGAAAATGTTATTCCAGGTTCTGCTACTGTCAGCATTGGGATTCGCTTTGACACTTTAGCCATGCGGGATGAAATTCTAGCAGACCTCGAAAGTCTCTGCCAGCAACAAACTGTCCCCGACACGCAAACAGACCTCACCGTTCGGATGGAAATAGATTGTATGGAAGCAAGTCAAGAAGTCATGGCCTTGTATGACGCTTATGCTGAGACAGCTCAGCAAATCGGCTATGGCCAGCTAACCGCCATCAAAGTCAATGGTGCCTCAGACTCTGGCATTTTGACATCACTGGGTATTCCGACTCTTTGTGGTCTTGGCGGCATGGGAGATGGGGCTCACACGGCTGAAGAAATTGCTCTAGTCAGCTCCTTTGTCAAACGTGCCATATTAAGTACAGCCTTTGTGTCCAGCTACCAAGCATGATCAAAACCCCGCTAAACTTCTTTTGCTTAGCGGGGTTTGTGTGTCTTAGTGTATCATCAAAATGTGAACATGATAGGCTTATCAAAGATTTATATTTGGTTTTCTATTAATAACACAGGCCTTGACATGTTAACAATTAACGGATTTAACGGATTTAGATTTTGGTTTTAATTTTGTATTAACGGCCACCTGGGCCTCCGCCCATGCCACCCATCGCTCCTGGGCCTGAAGCAGTGATTTCCGTTTGGGTGACCCCATTAACAATCAGGGTTCCACCTGTAAATTCAGCTGTACCATCATAGTCAAAGGCTGACTGAGCCGTGATGTCAATGGTACCACCTGAGATGTAGATATCTCCATTAGAGTCAATAGCATCTGTATCCCCTGAGCCAACCGCAATCTTCAGGTCGCCACCAGTGATCTTAACATAGATATCAGAAGAGATGGTGCTAGACGCATTGATTGTATCATCTGACGCATAAAGGTCAAGTGTACCACCATTGATGGTTATATTAGTTCCTTCAAGGGCTTCTACACTATTGGTGACTGTTATATCGCCACCATCGATGATAAGGCTTGATTCTGCCTTGATGGCATCATCGCCAGCTTCAACAGTAATGGTACCGCCCGTGATATGCGTGTAGCCTTTCGTCGTATCCTCATCATTGGTCGCTTTCATTCCATCACCACCAGCAGTCACTGAAACAGTGCCGCCAGTCACAATAAGCGAATCCTTACCACGGATACCATCATCTGTTGCAGTAACTGTAATATTGCCTGCTTCGATGGTCAAATCATCGTTCGATACAATCCCGTCTTGGTAGTTGCCTTCAACTGTTAGGTTACCATTTCCGGTGATAAAGAGGTCATCTTTTGAGTATACTGTTCCTTCAATCGATGTGTCGCTATGGACG
Organism: Streptococcus moroccensis; assembly: GCF_030812835.1. Lineage (GTDB taxonomy): Bacteria > Bacillota > Bacilli > Lactobacillales > Streptococcaceae > Streptococcus > Streptococcus moroccensis. Next base: position 34,313 of record NZ_JAUSTM010000020.1, on the reverse strand, counting down.
GTCGCATCTGAAATGGTATTATCAGTCCCGTCTTGCAACTCAATAACCGTATTGTCAGCTGATTCGACATAAAGGGCTGCATTATCTGCACTTGAAATTTCAACGCCAGCTAAGATAATACGGACATTGCCTGTCGTGTTAACCGTAACCCCACCTGTGGTTGATCCTGTCAAGACATAGGTTCCTGCTTCAGTGATGGTCAAGCCCTCATCTGTTAGTGTACAATCAGTCGTTGGTAGAGCTGACCAATCAATGTCTGCTGCACTTGTAGTGGACGTGGTTGAAGATGTGTCAGACGTGGTTGCTGTCTGATTTGAGCTTGTTGTCGTTGAAGATGCTATTGTTGCTTGTGAAGCCGAGGACTGACTTGAGCACGCCGCAGTCACTAGCAAGGTCAAGCCACAGATAAGACCATAGCTCAATCGTTTAAATCGTGTCGTTTTAATCATCGTTTTTCTCCTTGATAAATCTCGTTCTCAATAGGCAAACTTATAAACTAGCCATCATAGGGCATGATATAGATACCTGCTAGGATTGTTGCTAAGCATGCAATGGTAATAGCTGTTCGTTTTAGTGTTTTGGTTGTCATGATAGGCTCCTTTCGGTTGGCTACAATCATTTTGACTTCTCGTTTTCTATTATTACAATCCACCTTTTAGTGGGTTTTTGCCTAGAATGATTGATAAATTACGGTTTCGGATACGCAGGTCATTGATGAAAGCCTTGCGGTCCATATTTTTTGGCAATTCTAAGTCATAGCTGAGCTCAAAGATTGAGCCCATGTTTTTAAGACGGATATTGTCAAGAGTCGCTTTGACATGGTATTCGTCAAAAACGGGGCGAAGCACCTGCTCATGCTCGACATCCTCAGGCATGGAAATGGTCAGGTACTGCGTTGTCTCACTAGGGTCAAAGAGATTGGTGAAATGAAGGGTCAAGAGCAAGATGGCGATGATGACCGTCGCAACGCCTGCAAACCCTACGTAACCGGTACCGGTCACGAGCCCAACGGCCATGGCCGCAAAGACACTGACCAACTCACGGGACGTTCCTGGCATGGAACGAAAACGCACCAAGCTGAAGGTCCCCATGATAGCTACCCCTGTCCCAAGGCTTCCTGAGGTCATCATAATGACAAATTGCACCAGGACAGGTAAAGTGACCAGCGTAATGGCAAAGTTCTTCGAGTAGGATGAAGTCTTCGTATGGACCCAAGCAATGGCGAGACCAAAAACAATGGAGGCACATGATGTTATAAAAAGAGATTGGGCGGTAATGCCACCTGTAAGGACTGAATTAAACATGAGCGTGTTGCTCCTTTCTGATCTGGCTTAATCTCGCTTTGGTAAAAATTTTACCGTATTTAGAGAAGGACTGTGGGTAAATGTGATGGCTAGAGATGTAATCGACTAACCATGGAGGCATTCCCTCCTTAGTCTTAATTTCCATAATAATACGGGGCTCTTCAAAATAACGGACCATCTCCTCGTCAAGGGTAATATCAAGGTTATGTGTAGATGAACGTAAATCCTCATCAAAAGTAATCCTTAAGTCTGACTGTTCCTCTTTAGCCTTGTAGGAAGTCCTGTTGTATATGATAAAGATTTTAGGATAAAGCTCTTTGTCCTCAAAGACATAACTAATCTCACGTCCAATTTGACTCTTTGGCAGAAGGCCTGTTTCTAGGAAATCATTGTATTGCTCCAAGGTAAGGATAATGCGGCGCTTAAAAACTGTTCCATAAATCTTAGATTTAATTTCCAAGAAGGTTTGGCCAGTACCTGCATAATGACGAGCTCTGACTTTACATTTATAGTCCGTTCCATGGATGGAATTCACAATCATTTCATCATTGTCATTGTCAAAATAAATGGTATTGTTTTGTGTGACATAATAGGGGTCGCGTTCCATCTTGTCTTCCAAGAGCTCTTTGAAAGCCTCAAATTGAGATTGGGTTAGAACGTACTTTTTTTCTTTTCGTTTAAAAAAATCTTTTGCCATATGGCCACCTCATTTCTACTTTTTCAAAGGTAGTATCGTTTTGATAAGCTAAGTTTACAGTCCTTTTCTTGAAAGTTTCTTAATTTTTTCTTGAACAAATCTTAAAGTAAGTATTCTTTAAGGTTTGAGAAACTCTCTCCTACTCCAATCAACCTAGATACCAAAACTACCCATGAAATGATAGAGGTGACCAGTTACCCAAGCTTCTGAGTAATGGATGGTCGTATTTGGTTAGCCGTCTTTACCAGAGGCAGTCTTTGTTGAGGTTTAAAAACGAACTCTTGTTGCACTTTATAGGAGATGATAAACAAGAAGGTATCAATAATCAGTTTTAAAAAGAAATGATAGCCAAAGACTTGGCTGGTACCTGCCACTAGAATAGCACTTAGAGCCATAAGTCCTAAGAATAAGAGGCCATAACGTAAAAAGGTCCCTTTATCATTCTTAGACCCAAATACCCATTTGACGTTAATCGTATAGTTAACTATTCCAGAAATAACTCTGGAGATAACCGTTGCCCATAAAATCCCAGTTACCGTAGCAGGAAAAGCAAAACCTGCCAAAAGGAAAAAGAGACTGAGATCGACAACTGTTCCTACTGAGGACGCCAACATAAACTTAAAAATCGCACTTAAAATTTTGATTGAATCTTTAATAGGATTGTAGTGACTGGTCGCATTGTCATCAATGTAGATGGTTTCAATCGGAACACGCGTAAAGGTTGTTTTACGACGGGCTGAATCTAGCAGTTGATTCATTTCGTATTCGAAACGATCGCCTTTTACAGCCATAGCGTGGATCATTTCTTGTCGTGAAAGACCTCTTAGTCCGGTTTGCGTATCAGGACAGGAAATACCTGTTGATAGTTTAAAAATAAAGGCTGTCACTTCATTCCCAAATCGGCTTCTAAAAGGAACATCATCGCCTGAGAATTCCCGCATTCCTAAGACAAGTGCTTCTGGCGTTTTTAAGAGCTGCTCAGAAACTTTTAACACATCTGATGGCGAATGCTGGCCATCCGCATCTGCTGTCACCACACCAACCGCCTCAGGAAAGTGGTTCAAAATATACTTAAAACCTGTTTTTAAAGCAGCGCCTTTCCCACGATTTTCAGCATGGTGCACAATATGAACATCTTTCAGGTTGCTGAGTTTCAAGAATAAATTTTTTTCAGAGGTGCTTGTATTGCCGTCATCCACAACAACAATGGGTTGGGAACTGATGAAACGTAGCTCCTTTAAGGTATTAACTAATTTTTGATCAGGACGATAAGATGGAATTAAAATGATAGGTGCTTTAGACATGTCCTGTCCTCTCTTTCTTTTGATTGCAATCAGTCTAAAGTACTTTTCTAAAAGTTTTTTTAAAAAACAGCCTTTTTTAAAATGCTTTAAGTTTCCTTTCAGGAAAATGGCAGTATTTTAAGGAATTTTTAACGATTCGCATGCAAAATGATAAATTTTCTGACAATTTATGGTAAAATAGAAAACAATAGAGCATAATGGCTCATACTCATCGAAATTCACCGTCACGCTACCCCATGGCCTAAATCCCTTCTTAGGATATTATCCGTTAGTAGTGCCTGATGTCTGGATTTCTCTGAGACATCACCTTGAATGAAATGGAAACGACTATGCCAGCAAAAGTACTTTTTACCTTTTTTGGAGCTAGTGGAGACCTTGCAAAACGCAAGCTCTACCCCGCCCTTTTTCGCCTCTATAAATCAGGCCATTTGGCGGAAAACTTTGCAGTCATCGGAACTGCACGACGTCCATGGACCAAGGAATACTTCGAAGAAGTCGTCATTGAATCACTCGGAGAACTTCCTGACAACCCACGTCAAGCAGCGGAATTTGCTAGCCACTTCTACTACCAAAGCCATGATGTTAACGACACAGCGCATTACCAGTCTTTGAAGAAACTACAGGATGAGCTAGCAGAACAGTATTTTACAGAAGGGAATAAAATCTTCTTCTTATCCATGGCTCCTGAATTTTTTGGGACTATTGCCAAGCATCTCAAGTCAGAACAGATTGTAGACGGTCAAGGTTTTGAACGCTTAATCATTGAAAAACCTTTTGGAACGGACTTAGAAACAGCAGAACAACTGAATCAGGAATTATCGGAAGCTTTTGACGAAAATCAGATATACCGCATTGACCACTATCTCGGAAAAGAAATGGTGCAAAATATCTTTGCGGTTCGCTTTGCTAACCCCATTTTCGAGCAAATGTGGAGCAACCAATACATCGATAATATCCAGATTACATTTGCCGAAAGCATCGGTGTTGAGGAACGTGCAGGCTATTATGACACGTCTGGTGCCCTCAAAGACATGGTCCAAAACCATACCTTGCAATTGCTCTCCATCTTGGCGATGGATAAGCCTGAAACCTTCGATGAACATGCCATCCGTCAGGAAAAAATCAAGGTTTTTGAAAATCTCCGTCACCAGTCTGATGAGGATCTGAAGAAAAACTTTGTCCGCGGGCAATATGCTGCTGGTCGTATCAACAAGCACGACTACATCGGCTATCTCGATGAGCCAAATGTCTCTGAAAACTCGCAAACAGAGACATTTGCGGCTGGTACCTTCTTTGTTGACACTGAACGGTTTAAGAATGTGCCCTTCTTCTTCCGCACAGGAAAACGCATGACCGAAAAAGGCACTCGTGTGAACATTATCTTCAAACCCACAGAGAATATTTTTGGTCAAGAGTTTGAACAAAATGTGCTAACCATTTATATCCAGCCGACAGAAGGCTTCTCTCTTCACATCAACGGAAAACAAGTGGGTACTGACTTTAATATCACACCTGTCGATCTGAAATTCCGCCATTCTGGCCAAGCGACTGCTAACTCGCCTGAAGCATACGAGAAACTAATGTTTGACGCCCTTAATGGTGATTCAACCAACTTCAGCCACTGGCGCGAAGTTAAAGCCAGCTGGGCATTGATTGATCGTGTAGTTAAACTCTGGAAAGACAATACTGTCCCTCTCCACACTTATCCTGCTGGCACCATGGGACCACAAGCAGCCTTTGATATGCTGGAAGCCTTTGATACGCAATGGTACTGGCATCCTGATGAGTGGTACCGAGAGCATGGCTTGCTAGATTAAACGCCTAAATGCAAAAACCTACTATTTGGAAACAGATAGTAGGTTTTGTCGTCTTTTTAAAGTCTAAACAAGAACAGTTTAGGGCCGTGGTTACCAATCAAACGACTGCCCGTGGTAAAAGTCATAATGCGACCAAACGCTAACCACCAAAATGGCCTTGAGCGCATCATTGACCAGATAGACCAACCGGTGTTTTTGCGACAGACGTCTAGCATAGAGATTGGGTTCTAATTTTTCAACAGCAGGATTTGAGGCATAAGGGTCCTGCTCAATCACGGCCAAAAGCCTATTTAACTTCCCCTCTAGCTTGGCAGCTCGGAGTTGCTTCATATCTGCTTTGGCCCTTTTTGATAAATGGATGGTATACATGAGGCTCCTTTCAAGAGGTCGTCACACCATGTTTTGATAACAGTATACCATGATTTAAGCTAGAAAAGGCAAGTTCTTTTCAAAACGAGCCCAACTAAAAAACCAGCCGAAAGTTCCGACTGGTTCAGCTATCACAGACGCTATACAAATTCCATACGGCCAGTTTTTCGTGCCTGTCGCTCCATCACTGTCATTAAGAAAGCCCCTAATAGGATAAAAACGATACCAACAAGTACTTCTTCCCCAAGAAGTTGATAGTGAGCACTTAGAACATCCCCCTCTATCACAGCTTGAGCTACCTGTATAGTTCGCGTTAGCGGAAGAAATCGCGAAATGCCTTGTAACCCAATAGGTAATCGCTCAATTGGAAAATTAGCTCCGGTAAAAATAAGTAGGATCCGACTCGTCACATTTAAAATCATATTGGTCTCACTTGTCACTAGAATCAAACAGGAAAAAACATAACCAAAGCTCATGGCCACAAAAACCGCCACTAGCAAAATGACTGCAAAAGCTAAGATAAGCTCAAGCGTCCATGAAATCCCTAAGAGCAGACTGACCAAAGATAACCCTAGAGAGACAGAAATCAAGCTAAAAGCCATGGCACTGATAGTACTGGATAACAGCACTTCGTGCAATCTTGTCTTTGAGGCCATTACCAAACTAAGTGTCCCATGATACTTTTCAGTCACAAGCTGGGTCCCAACACCAAACAAGGCTGTAAAAGATGCCATCAAAATAGCATTCCCTATCATCCATTTTTTGAGTTGCACTGGACCATAAATATAGTGCGCCACCAAAGAGAAAAATAAGGTCTGCGATACAGGTGGAATAAGATCAAATAAAAGATAGGCTTTCCAATCAGAAGTGATCGCATTTTGCTTATACGAAATCAGAATACGCCTCAAAAAACGAGCTATCTTTTCCATTTAGAACACCTCCAAACTCGCATCAACACGACAACGATCTTCAATTCTGATAAACAAAATATAGGCTAGACCAAAATTAACCATTGTCAAAATCAAGAGAATTATCACAACTGTCACTATAGCCTTAGGAGTGCCACCATAAACCGCTAATTCAAAGCCTCGCATCACCCAAGTTGGAGACAAGAGATGAGAGAGGATTTGAATGGGTTTCCAAAAAACCGTAATCGGAAAAACCATTCCTGTCAATAGCATCAAGGGGTACTCAATCGTATTCATCAATAATTGTGCCACCCTTGACAGGGTAAAAGCAGAACACATCAACATGCCCAAGCTCACAAACGTGAGCACACCAATCAACAAAATACCTATTAAAACTCCGGAATGCTGTGCTTCTATTTTTCGAGCAAAGAAAAACAAGACAAAGAAAATATTCAGAGCAAAAGCTATCAGGCCCCAAAGGCTGTTCCCTAGTAATTTCCCAAAAATAACCTTCTTAAAACCAGCTGGAGCAGTAAACAAGACGGGCATGGTTCCCAGATACTTTTCCCTGTAAATATCTGCAGCAGATGAAAAACAAATAATCGTCCAAAATGAGGTCAAGGAAGTTCCTAAAATGGCATATAGCGTAAATTCAGCATCAGATTTTTCAGAATACATGAGTCCCAAAAGTATGGCGTTACAAAGAGGATTCAAAAAAATACAGTATCGAAACATGCTCCTTGAAAAAGCCTGCTTCATATGCACAACTGCACTGGATAAAATAACCTTCATCATCAAGACCTTTCTACTAACGTGACATAAATATCTTCTAACGTGATTTCCATGTCACTATGATGTTGGCGTTTTGCAGCAAGAATTGCTTCTTTTTCAGAACGAGTTATTTCACAGCTCAGTTCCTCCATAGTCCCACATGTCAGCATCTGACCTTTATCGATAATAGCAATCCGATCGCATAATTCTTCAGCTTCAGCCATGTAATGCGTTGTTAACAGTACGGTCTTGCCTTGCTCAGCCAATTTTTTAATCAACTGTCTTAATTCCAAAGCCCCAACTGGATCGAGGCCAATACTAGGTTCATCTAGGAAAATAATCTCAGGATCATTTAACAATGCTCGCGCTATCTGTAACCGTTGTTTCATGCCTTTTGAAAAAGTCTCCACCCGTCTATCCGGCACATGTGACAAGCCAACGAGATTTAATAAATCCGAAACTAAACTATCTTGTTTTCTCCTAGGAATCTTATAAAGGTCTGCAAAATATGCAAGATTATCTTTGGCAGTAAGTCTAAAGTACAAACTCCTCTCGCCACCAAAGACAAAATTAATATTCTCTCGAATCTTCTTTTCCTCTTTGTAAATATCATAGCCCAAGATAGAGACTTGACCAGCTGTTGGCAGTAACATAGTTGATAAAATCTTAATCGTAGTAGATTTTCCAGCACCATTTTGACCCAGTAATCCAAAAATCTCTCCCTTTTTAACCTTAAAAGACAAATCATCAACAGCAACCACTGATTTTTCCTTTTTTCTAAACAGGCCCTGAGGTGATGTATAACACCTTTTTAAGTTTTTTACTTCTATGACAAATTCCATAATCCGCCCCTTTGTTCGATATATATCTAATTAGATAATAATAGATTGAACTGGATTTGTCAATACAAAAATAAAAAAAGCAAAACGACTGTCGTTTCGCTTGCTCATTTAGTGTTCAGTTTTAAATCTTCCGAAATTGTTTCTAAGAGATGATTTATTGCTTGTTTGGATAGGCTATAAAATTTTGCGGTCTTGACCGGTTCTTCTATCACAAGACCGCTCTCTACCAGTCCTGCCATGTGATGCGAGACTGTTGATGGGGTTAGGTTGAGACGTTTAGCCATCTCTTGTCCTTTTAGGGGACCAAATTCAGCCAGAGTGGTTAATATCGTGTACCGTGTATCGTCTGAAAAAGCTTTTAGGGAGTAAACGAGTTGTTTTTGAGAGCGTTTTTTTTCTCCTAAATGGCAAAATAGGAACTGTTTCCCATTTATTGTTCTATCATCATCGAACAATCTTAAATATTTTGCTGGAAGAAACCAGGACGGGATAAAATAATAGCGCTTATAGGGGCCTTTATTGCGAAAGGTTTTCCCCATCCACTCTTGCGATAAGATCAAAGGATCTTTTTTATTCAGTTCAGCACGGAGCGTTTTTTGAAAACTTTCTAACCTGTCTCCTTGCTCTTCCAGTAATTTTTCTAACACTGGTGTCTTCAACTTTCTGGCTAGAGAAAAAAATTCTTTGACATATCGGTCACTGTTACGGACAAACGACTGAAACCCGAGATAACTTGATGTATACCGTTGAACTTTAGTATAAAGCAAAGATAATGACTCATCACTGTCCAAAGCGTCACTAACTTCAGATGTTTCAACAAAGTACTTCATTAATCGCCAGACTCTTTCAGCTTCTGACATTTTCAGGAGGGATTGTTCAAACGTTTCTATATCAAACCTTTCATCAAAGAAATCCAATAAAAATTCAAGAAGAAAAGCACCTGCCAGTTCTTTGACAGCATGATAGGTTTCAAATAAAAATTGATACCGTCGCTCCCAATCGTCTAATTGGGAAGAGCCATATAACACCTCAAACAAAGTATATTTCTTACCTGATAAGAGCGCATAGGCGCCAATAATAGCTTCCAAATCCGTAGAGACAACATACGTAGTTGAGTCGGTCAGTTTGTCAAACGTTCTCACACCACACCTCCTTTGTTCAGGTCACTTTGTCCTTATTATTATACCATAGAAACAAAAATAAAAGTACCTATCGTAAAACTGTAATAACTTTAAAAACATCCAGTTTTTGGTAAATTTTACTATCGGATATTACTGTGAAAAGTAATCTTCTATAAACAAAACCCTCCATTTTTATTAGAAGGGTTTTATGAAGATGCTATTTCCGCAAGGTATAGTGATGGAAGAAGGCTATATCTCGATAGGGAGACTTGTCGGCTACACCTAGTTCTAACTTAGTCATTCGCCGGATCCAATCGCTTTCACGTTTAAATTTATTATCTTGCAAGCCGTAAAAGGTCCGAATACCACGGTAGTCCTCAATGGTCAATCCGCTGTGTGGCAAGAGACCTTCTAACTCATAAACCTGTCCGTGTCCTAAGGCGGTCGATTCATAAGACCCATCCCCAGAAATCAAGCGAAGTGCCTGTATGCTTTCATTTTCAAAAACGGCTTTGTGCATCGCTTTGCCGGCTGCATTATGTTTGACCAATGAAAGTTGGCCTCCTGGTTTTAGGACACGAGCAAGTTCCCTTAGGTAAATGGATCTGGAATCGGACGAAACATACTCGAGCACATTGTGACAAATAATGACATCAAAATAGTCATTGGGAAACTGGCTGAGAAGTTCAAGACTCCCTGTCAACTGGCGGTAATTATCTTTGCCAAAACGATCTGCGACCATGTCTGCATTTGGTTCAATAGCTAAAACCTCATTATTAGCTGATAAAAAATCTGCTGTCAGTCCAAATCCTGAGCCAAAATCAAGCACGCGCTTCTGCTTGATATCCATGAGATGCGCAAAAAGAATCGTGTAGAAAATCTGTCCCCAAGGGGCATGAATATTGTCTTTATAATGTTCTGTGTGCATAGTCAAACCTCTCTTGCTTATACAAGACCATCCAGAAGCCCGCGCATAAAGTCTTCTGAATCAAACTGACCAATGTCGTCAATCTTTTCACCAAACCCAATCAATTTAACAGGAATATCCAATTCTTGACGGATGGCTAAGACAACACCACCTCGAGCTGTTCCGTCAATCTTGGTCAAGACTAGACCCGTTAATGGCGTGATTTTCGAAAATTCTTTAGCTTGAACAAGAGCATTTTGACCGGTTGATGCGTCCAAAGCTAACAGGGTCTCATGAGGTGCTTCTGGGAGCACCCGCTTGATGATACGGCCGATTTTTTCCAACTCAGCCATTAAGTTGTCCTTATTTTGGAGACGACCTGCTGTATCAATCATAAGGATGTCAATCCCTTCTGCTACTGCCCGTTCCATTCCATCATAGACCACGCTTGCTGGGTCCGATTTTTCAGGCCCCGTCACTACAGCAACATCAACTCGGCGGGCCCATTCAACTAACTGAGCAACGGCACCAGCACGGAACGTATCGGCTGCAACAAGCATGACTTTTTTGCCTTCTTTTTTATATTTATTGGCTAATTTTCCGATTGAAGTTGTTTTCCCAACACCATTAACACCCACAAAAAGCATAACCGTTAACCCGTCTTGCAAACGGATTTTCTCGGCTTCAAAATCACCATCTTGCTCATAAATATCAACTAATTTTTCAATGATGACACGACGAAGGTCCTCAGGTTTTTTGGCATTCTCTAATTTTGCTTCTTGACGAAGTTCTTCAGTTAGGGTAGTTGCAACCTGAACACCTACATCACTAGTGATGAGCAGTTCTTCTAAGTCCTCAAAAAACTCCTCATCTACTGTACGAAAATTAGCAAAGAAAGCATTTAGTTTAGCCCCAAATCCAGTCCGTGTTTTCTTCAGACTGCGCTCATATTTTTCTTCCGTTGTTTCTTGAACTTCTTCTCGTGCAACTTGTTGTGCTTCTTGAGCTGCTCGCTCAGCAGCTAATCTGTCTTCTTCAGCTTTACGGGCTTCTGCCTCTTCAACTGCAGCAGCTCTTTTTTCCTTGTCGCGCAAGATTTCCATGGCCCGCTCTAAGCTTGATGGCACATGGTCAACCGTTTCTACAGACCTTGGTTCAATGGTAGAGTCCGTTACTTCCTGATGACCCGAAGGCAGGGATGATTCGGTCGCTTCATCGCTCAGTCTCGTTTCAGCCTGATGTTCTTCGTCCGCAGCATGGTAGGCATCCGCTTCTGTTGGGAAGGCTTGTCCTTCGACTAGATCTGCTTCATCAGTTTGAATCAATTCTGTTGTGGCCTGCTCCTCAGATTGTGACATCACATCTTCTGGGACAAGGATTTCTTCCTGCGGGAAGTCCCGATTTGCTTCTTGAACAACTACCTCGTCTTCAAAAAATACTTCTGCTGAGGCAGCTTGATCTGCAATTGAAGATTCTTCAAAAGACGGCTCTGTTCCATCTATTTGAGTAATGGTTTCCGCTATTTCTGTCGCAAAACTGTCTTCTGCTAGATGACTAATTGATTCCCAATCAGTCGTTTCATGGTCAGTAAGTGCATCCTGAGGAAAGCTGAGGTGTTCTTCTGGAACAGCCACTTCGTCTTCAAAAAAATGTTCTGCTGAGCTAGCTTGATCAGCTAAAAGGTCATTCTCAAAGGTTTCCTCTAATTCATCAGCCTCTGATGTTTTGGCCACCTCCTCTGCAAAACGATCCTCTGCTTGTTCAGAAACCGTCTCCCAGTCTATCGGATCTTGGTCTTGGTCAAGTTGGTGTTCTTGGTCAAGAGCGACTTCATCTTTAATGTCGTCGTCTTGCTCTCTCTTTTTTCCAAATAATCGGTCAAATAATCCCATTCTAATCCTCTTTCAAAATATAGGTCTTGACTGCCCAAGCGACAGCATCTTCGTCATTAGTCATTGGCGTAACAATATCTGCAGCAGCCTTAAGCTCATCTGTTGCATTGCCCATGGCAACACCATAGCCTGCCCATTTGACCATACTCATGTCATTAGCCTCGTCTCCACAAGCCATCACTTCTTCTTGCTTCAGGCCTAAGATGCTAATCAAACTGGCCAAACCATTTGCCTTGTGGACGCCTTTAGGGTTCCATTCCAAAATAATCGCCCGTGATTTAAAGATCTCAAAGCGATCATGAAAACTCTGCGGAATGTTAGGGAGTTGCCGATCAATCAAATCCGACTCACAAGAACTGACTGCCTTGTTGAAGGTCTGTTTAGGATCTAACTCTTCAAAAGCTGTGGGCATGTGATTGAGACTGGCATTGCAGGTTGGATAAAGGGTCGGTACGGGCGAATGCAAGGCATAAACATCCCCATCATCTAAAAGATCAAGGGATAGACCAAGTTCATCCGTTAAGGCTTTAATAGCCTTAACTTCCTCATAGCCAAAAGTGACCTTATCTAAAATTTCTCCGGTATTGCGCTGGATGAGGCCACCATTAAAGGTAATGGCAAATTCGTCTTCATGGACCAAGTCCAACTCTTCTAAAAAGTCACCGATAGCTGCTAGGGGACGCCCTGTTGTTAGGACAACTTTTACGCCCTTATCACGCGCTGCTCGCAAAGCTTTCTGGTTTTCAATGGAAATCTGTTTATCTGAATTCAACAACGTGCCATCTAAGTCAAGTGCTAATAATTTAATCTCTGTCATAGATTCTCCTCAATATAGGTCTGAACTGCTCCGGCCTCACAAGAGCCAATCACTAAATCTGCAATCTGTTTGACTTCTTCCCGGGCATTTGCTGTCGCAATTGCCGTTCCAGCAAACTGCAACATCCGATAGTCGTTCAAATTATCTCCAAAAGCAAGCACATGGACGGGTGAGAGATCAAAATACTGACAAAGGCTTGCTAACCCAGTTTCTTTATCAATATCTTCCCGTATAATATCGATCGATTGAAAGCCTGTGGTCATCGCTGTGACACCAGGTATCTCTTGCGTCAGCCAATTAGCAACATCAAGGACCTGATCTTCTGAGAAATTAGCAGTAATTTTGAAAATATCATCATCTATTTCAGAAAAATCAGAAACCTGAACCACATTTTCGTAATAGCGGGTGATAAATGTCAGATAGTTAGAAGAAACAGTATCTAAAACATAACCAGCCTTTCGTCCTGATAAAAGAAAGGCTTCACATGGAAAGGGGCTGTCTCCCAAACGGCTAATAATAGAGAGGTAGAGCTCTGGAGTCATGACGGCTTCAAAATGGCACACATCCTTTTCCATAACCAGACTGCCATTTTCAGCAATAAAAATAATCTCATCCTTAAACTCTGCAAACAACCGCTCTAGTGCCAAGTAGGACCGTCCACTAGCCACAGCAAATTGGATGTTTTTTTTAGCTAATTGATTTAAAATCCGACGAAAACGGACCTTGTCATAACTCCCCTCATGGTCTAAAAACGTCCCATCCATATCCGTAGCAATTAATTGAATCATCCTTCCTTCCACACCCTCTTTCATGGAACATTAATACTATTATTATATCATAGAAATTCTAAAAGAAGCTGGCTTATCAATAGAAAGTCGTTGACCATGTTGACCATTTTGTTGTTTTTGGTATGCCAAATAACCCTCCTTCCCTGTATCAGTCCTTGAAGACCATCACTATATCTGATGACTTTCTCGGTATTCAGCTGGTGACACTCCGACGGTCTTTCTAAATATCTTATAAAAGTAAGAAGGATTCTCATAGCCAACCTTGATAGCGATTTTTTCAATCGGTGCGTTAGTTAAGGTCAGAAATTCTGCCGCTACATTAACCCGCTGGAGGTGAACCAGTTTGATAAAGGATTTTCCGGTTTGTTTTTTGAGGTAGGTGGACAAATAATTAGGGTTAAAACCAAATTCTTGTCCCATATCTTCCAAGGTTGCCGTTGCATAGTTTTTTTCGATGTAAAGTAAGAGCGACAAGAGTGTATTCGACGATTTGGCATTTTTTTGAGTCACTTGCGAACTATTGGCTGATAAACGAATTAGGCGGGCAAAGAGACTCAAGAGACTCAAGCGAATCAACTGATTGCTTTGGATATCGGTATGGTAGTATTCTTCAATGATATCGAGCGTGGTTTCACGAATCTTTGGGTTTTTCTCGGTTTTGAAAATCGTGTAAGAGCCTGAAAAATCACTATCGGCTGGCCCAAAGAAAAGCATATCAGATAGATTAGTTCCTGTCCCCTGACGCATGAAATCTAAATCATTAAGGGAAAAAGCCGTGCTTTTCATAGCAATATTAACCACCAGATCTTGAGAGCTAATCTTACGGTTACGGTGAATGGTATTTGTTCCAACAACCAAGATATCACCTTGTTGTAGATCTAAGGTTTCATGCTCCATCATTATTTCAGCTTTGCCTTTAAGTACGATAATCATTTCAACATAATTATGGATATGGAAAGGAACCTCTGATTCTATCGGATTGACGGAAATCGAAATAGGCTGAGGATTGATATAAAGGTCATCACTCAGGGTATTGAAAAACTCAAAAACCGGCTCTTGACCAATATGGGTGACCGGAACTGGCCTCATCTTATCTTGCAATTCATCCCAATCATACTGCGGACGGTCTTGTTCTAAAAAGTCTAAAATGGACTCCATGTTCATCCTCCTTACCTTTCCTACTATCATATCATATTTATTGACTTAAAACTGCGAAATGAACACACAACCTATTAATTTTCACACTAGTCTCTTGGCTTTAAAACGATTACAATAATAGTAATGAATACTATGGAGGTCTTATATGGTCGACTTACGTCAAAAACCTTACTTATTAACAGAAGAACAGATTGCATTTGTAGAAAGGTCTGTTCAAAACTTATCTACAGAAGAAAAAATTGGACAACTCTTCTTTGTCATCGGACAAGATGAACCACAGGTGGACCTGCCCGCCTTTATCCATAAATACAAACCAGGTGGGATGATGTACCGCCCTGGCCCTGCCGAAAAACTAAAATCACAGATTAGCAAAATTCAAGCACACAGTAAGTTTCCGCTCTTTCTTGCAGCAAACTTAGAATCTGGCGGAAATGGGATCATCTCCGAGGGAACCTGGTTTGCTAATCCGCTTCAAGTTGCCGCGACTGATGATACCGATGCTGCTTATCAACTCGGGCGTGTCTCTGCTTATGAAGCGAACCAAGTTGGCTGTAATATGTCTTTTGCACCGATTATCGACATTGATATGAACTTTAGGAACCCGATTACCAACACACGGACCTATGGTAGCGATAAGGAACGCGTCCTTGCTATGAGTCAGGCACAAATCAAGGGCTTTGAAGAAAATCATATCATCCCAGTGATCAAGCACTTCCCAGGCGATGGGGTAGATGAACGCGACCAGCACCTCTTGTCCACTGTTAACAGCTTATCTGCTGACGAATGGATGGACAGTTTCGGCCATGTTTACAAAACCTTGATCGACCAAGGTGCCCCAAGTGTCATGATTGGTCATATCCTACAACCAGCCTGGGAGCGCCGCTTACAACCAGGAATTGCTGATAAGGATTTACGCCCTGCATCAGCTTCCTCTCTGCTGATCAATGGCCTCTTGCGCAAGGAACTTGGTTTCAATGGTCTTGCCATCACCGATGCAACGGCTATGATTGGTTACAATGTTATTCTTCCACGTGCTGAACTTTTGGTGGAATCCATCAATGCCGGCATCGACATGATCCTCTTTAACAAACACATCGACGAGGATTATCAAGCGGTGTCGACTGCTGTGGAAAATGGAAAAATTACCGCTGAACGCCTGGATGAAGCCGTAACCCGTATCCTTGCAACCAAGGTATCTCAAGGTTTGATGGACACTACCGGGCAGTATACATTCCCGGTTCCTGAAGCAATCGAACTCAAGCCCGAGGAGCACCTTAAACTATCTGAAGCGGTTGCTGATCAAGCAGTAACCTTGGTCAAAGACCGTGATAATCTCTTACCATTGACACCTGCAAAATACCCTCGCATTCGCCTTACTGTTCTTGGTGACTCCGATGGCGGCGGGTTCAAAGAAGGAGGCAAGGTAACCGATCTCTTTAAAGAAGGGCTGGAAGCACAAGGCTTTGATGTCACTCTTTACGGTGAAAAAGGCCTCGATTTCCATGAAATCTTTGAAGAAGGTGTTGCCGACCACAAGGCTAAATTTGATTTAGCGCTCTTTGTCGCCAATGTTGAAACAGCAAGCAATCAGACAACAACCCGTATCAATTGGATTCAATTGATGGCTGCAAACGCCCCATGGTATATGCGCGATATTCCGACCGTTTTTGTATCGACAGCCAACCCCTACCATCTCTTTGATGTTCCGTACATCTCAACCTTTATCAATGCCTACACGGGAAATCCAGGAACTGTCAAAGCAACTCTTGATAAATTAGCTGGCCGCTCTTCATTTAAGGGCATTAGTCCAGTCGACCCCTTCTGTGGTGATTTCACCGCCAAACTCTAAAAAGGAGATACCTTTCACATGAAAATTACAGATATCACGATCAATCATATGACTGAGCCCCTCGGTTTTGAATACAAGAACCTCCATATTGGCTTTAAGGTTGAGGCTGAACAGTTTGAGACTGTTGAAAAACAAGTTGAGGTTAAAACTGGAGACAGCCTGGTTTACACGTCAGATTTCACCGCTTTTAACAATAACCATTTTGAACTAGACCTTGACTTAGAACCTCGTACACGTTATGACGTCATCGTAAGCCTAAAAACAACTGACGGTAAGACTGTTTCTGCGACATCTTTCTTTGAAACAGGTAAGATGGCAGAGCCATTTGAGGCCAAATGGATTGCTAATAAGGACAAAGATATCCAAAACACGCTATTTCGTAAGGTAATTTCTGTCGCTAAACCCGTTGCCAAAGCTCGTCTTTATATGACTGCTTTGGGTGTCTACGAGACCTTCATCGATGGTCAAAAAGTAGGCAATGAGTTCTTGGCTCCTGGGCAAACAGCCTATGACCAATGGGTTCAACTCCAAACTTACGATGTCACAGACAGCCTCACGCACGGTGAACATGAACTCCTTATCTCTACTGCTGATGGCTGGTTTAAGGGGGCCTATGGCTTTATCGAAGGTATGGATTGCATCTACGGTGATCACCATCGTGCCTTGGCAGAATACCATATCGAATACAAAGATGGTAGCTCAGAGGTCATTTCGACCGACCCTTCTTGGGAAACGACTGCTGGACGCGTGACCAAGTCAGCTATTTACTATGGTGAAGACCGTGATGATACTAAAGAAATCTCTGGATGGGAGCCTGTTGTCTTAGTAGAGGGAGACTACGATGTCTTAACAGACCGCCTCAGTCTCCCACTCGTAGTCAAAGAAACACTGGATGTCGCTGAAATTCTGAATACCCCTGCCGGAGAAACTGTCCTTGATTTCGGACAAAACCACGCTGGACTCTTCCGCTTTTACAACCGATTACCTAAAGGAACCAAAGTCTTCCTCCAAGTCGGCGAAATCCTTCAAGAAGATAATTTCTATAAAGGTAACCTCCGTTCAGCCCGCGCTGCTTTTGAGTACATCTCTGATGGTGTAGAAAAATGGGTACAACCAGCCTTCACCTACTACGGTTTCCGTTATATGAAAATTGAAGGCTTTGATGCCATCAATCCAGAAGATTTCAAGGCAGATGTCATTTACTCAGATATGGTCTCTACCGGCCACATCACGACTAACAATGCCAAAGTCAACCGACTCTTTGAAAACGTCATTTGGGGTCAAAAAGGGAACTTCTTTGATGTGCCAACAGACTGCCCTCAAAGGGATGAGCGTCTAGGTTGGTCAGGTGATGCCAATGTCTTTTCAAACACAGCACTCCTAAACATGGACGTCTACGCCTTCTACCGTAAGTACCTTAAAGACCTTGCTATCGAGCAAGACCTCAACGATGGTCGCTCACCCATGTACGCCCCATCATTTGGTAATCCAGACGGAGGTGGTGCTATCTGGGGAGATGCTACAACGGTCGTGCCTTGGAATACCTATAAAGCTACTGGAGACGCCAGTATCCTGACAGAGCACTATGACTACATGAAAGCTTGGGTGGATTGGATTGGACGTCAAACTAAGACGAAAAACCTCTGGACAGGTGGTTTCCAATTCGGTGACTGGTTGGCCCTTGATGGGGAAAACCCTGCCATGCCAACTGGTAAAACAGACGAAGACTTTATCGCTTCAATCTACTATCATTACTCAGCTCACATAGTAGCAGAAACGGCAAAACTCATGGGAAATGATGCTGATGCTGCTCACTACGCTGATCTGTCTGATGCTATTTTAGAAGCCATTCGCAATGAATACATCTCAGCAAATGGCCGTCTCACAATCGATACACAAACAGCTTATGCCCTAACGCTCCAATTTGACTTGGTCCCTGAAGAGCTTCGTGAGCGTGTCACTAACGACTTGGTGGCGCGTCTCCACAAGGACGACGACCACCTCAAAACAGGTTTTGTCGGTACACCATTTATCAACCAAATGCTCTCTAAATTTGGACAACATAAATTGGCTACTAAGATTTTCCTCCTGGAAGATCTGCCAAGCTGGCTCTATGCCGTTAACATGGGAGCAACCACCATCTGGGAGCGTTGGAACTCTGTCGAACCAGATGGCAGCATGAACCCAGAGGGCATGAACTCCCTTAACCACTACTCCATTGGTGCGATCATGGAGTGGGCTTATAAATATGTCGTGGGTATCCGTAACCCTCAAAACGGGTACCAAGAATTTGATATCGCTCCAGAATTTGATTACCGTTTAGATAACATTTCAGGAGAATTTGATAGCCCTTATGGCCTTATCTCTGTCGCTTACCAAATCGAATCCGATGAAAATCATACCGTTAAGATGGCGATTACTGTGCCATTTGGTAGCACGGCTCATGTTACCCTCCCACGCTCTGAAAATGTCACTGTCCTAGTAAATGGCAAGACTTATCAGGATGGTCAATTCGACTTGACTGCTGGCCACTATGACATTAGCTATGTCCCAAGTCAAAACTACATCGAACATTACTCAGCCGAGACGACTGCTGCTGAAATCATGGCTGATGATTACCTTATCGAACAAATTGATGCTATTGATCCTGTCTTGGATTTCTTCCGTAAGGATCCAGATGCTGTTCAAGGTGGCCTTGGCAAAATGTCTCTCACAAAATTAAATGCCCTCCTTCCATTCATCACCATTTCAGAGGAGCATTTGAAAGAGATTACCAAAGTTCTAGAAGCAACACCGATTCTAGCCCAACGTCAATCTTAATCATAAGAAAAAAGAGGTGGGACGCTTGTCACATGCTCAAAACATCTAAACCATCCCCCACTATGCAACGACAATGTTCTGACTGTCAATCGTATCGGCTACGGACGGGTCCATTAGGTGTTCAAAGAGTAGCGACTAGCCACCTCTTTTTTCACAATTTAGAAAGGAATTCCCATGTTTAAAGGTGCTTTATTTGACTTAGATGGTGTCATTGCTGACACAGCTGTCTTTCACTTTGCCGCCTGGCGCAACCTCGTTAAAAAATATTTTGATGCTGATTTGCCAGACGAACTCGAAGAAAAAACAAAGGGCGTTAGCCGTGAAGATTCCCTTCGCGTTATCCTAGACCATCTTCATATCAGTGTCCCATCTGAGGAGTTTTCACGTCTTGCCCAAGAAAAAAATGAAGCCTATATTGAAGCCTTAGACGTTTTAACACCGGATTATATCCTCCCAGGCATCGCTGATTTTATTCAAACCTTACAGGAAAAAGGCATTAAATTAGCCTTGGCCTCAGCCTCCAAAAATGGGCCTATTATTCTTGAAAAATTAGGCCTTGCAGATGCTTTTGATGCCATTGCTGACCCTGCTAAAGTGGCTGCGGGTAAACCAGCGCCTGATATTTTTAAAGCTGCAGCCCAAGGACTTGGCTTAGCCCCAGAAGAATGCATCGGCGTGGAAGATGCTGTCGCTGGTGTGACAGCTATTAATGCTTCTGGCGCCTATTCCGTCGCTGTCGGTGGTGAAGAGCTGGATCATGCTAAACTCCGCTTCGAGAGTACGGCAGATCTTGATTTTGATAAGATAACAGAAGCTTTCAATAGCTAACCAATCAGTTAAAAGGAGCCGCTATGAAACGTAGTGATATTACCATTCGAGACCCTTATGTTCTTGTTCATGATGGGATTTATTACCTTTATGGTACACGTAGTGAGACGACTTGGTCAGACGCTTCTGGATTTGATTGCTATACTTCTGAGGATTTGATCAACTGGGAAGGGCCAATTGAAATTTTTAACCGTGACGAGGACTTCTTTGCCACTCAGAATTTCTGGGCTCCTGAAGCCTATGTCTATAATGATAAATTCTATCTCTTGACCACTCTTGGAGCTCCAAATCGTCAGAAAGGTATTTATCTCCTAGAAGCTGATTATCCTACCGGTCCTTTTTCGCTCGTTAGTGAACGATTAACACCTGAAAATTGGGCAGCCATTGACGGAACACTTTACGTTGAAAATAACATTCCCTACTTAATTTTCTCCCACTCATTTGAGACATCGCCAGATGGGGATATGTGCTTACTGCCTTTATCGCATGACCTGATTAAACCAGTGGGAGAACCTATCACATTATTCTCAGCAGCAGATGCAAGCTGGGCCAAACCCATCCCTTTTGCAAAATCCGAGTTCGGCCTAGACGGAGACGTCTACTTTACAGATGGCCCATCTGTCTTTAAAGACGATGATGAGGAGGTCTTTATGTTATGGTCCAGTTGGGGAACAAGAGGGTATGCTGTCGGTCTTGCTAAATCTGAATCTGGCAGTATTAAAGGTCCGTGGATTCAGTTGGACACTCCTGTCTTCCCTGAGAATGGTGGTCACGCCATGGTCTTTACTGGCATCGACCACGTCAAACGCATGGCTTATCATTTCCCAAATGACCGATATAAAGAAATGCCACAGTTCGCCCAGTTAGTTAAAACTAACGGGGCCTATCACCTACAAAATCGCACAGACCTAAGTTAAGGAGGAACTTTTCATGACTGTAACTCACTATCAAAACCCTATCCTACGTGGCATGTATCCCGACCCATCTATTGTCCGTGTTGGAGAAACATACTACATGGTCAACTCGACCTTTGAATACTTCCCTGGTATTGCCCTGTCAACCTCTACAGATTTGCTTAACTGGACCAAATTGCCAAGTATTGTAACAAATCCTGAACAGGCAGATCTGAGACAGTCAAAGTCAAACGAAGGAATATTTGCGGTCTGTATTCGTTACCATAATGGGCATTTTTATGTCATCACAACTAACTTTGCTGAGTTCAAGAACTTCATCATTCGTGGACGTTTAGCTGATGACGGTCAAGCCATTATCTGGGAAGATAGCCGAGTTGTCGTGGATATCTTCGGTATCGATCCAGACCTCTACTTCGAAGAGGACAAGACTTATATCCAATTCACAGGTTACATTGATGACAAGGGCACTAAGGCCATCCAACAGGTTGAAATCGATCTAGAAACCGGCGCCATTATACGCGGCCCTGAAGTTTTGACTCTGGGCACAGGCGGTCGCGATGTTGAAGGCCCTCATATCATTAAAAAAGATGGCTACTACTACCTCCTTATGGCTGAAGGCGGTACAGGCCTTGGCCATATGATAACTATGTTTAGAGGGCAAAATCTTTGGGGGCCTTTCAATGAAGCTGCGCCTAAAAATCCTCTCTTTACCAATCGTGACCGAGCGGATGAACCGCTTCAGAATATCGGACATGCCGACATCTTTCAAGATACGGCTAGCAACTGGTGGATGACCTGTCTCGGAACACGTCCGGCTGCAGTGGGATTTGTACACTTTACCAATATCGGCCGTGAAACCCTGCTCTATCCTGTTGACTGGTCAGGAGATTGGCCAGTTATCAATGGGGGTGTCCCTTCACAAGTGGTGGATATGACAACTTTCCCGGACCATGCCAAAGCTTTAGAAAATCCTCAAGTAATCAGTGATTTCGTTGATAACTTTGACAGCCCTGACTTAAATCCAGAATGGGTCAGTCTTCGTTCGGACCTCACTGATCGTCTCCAAGTAGGGACTGGCTCCCTCAGTCTGACAGGGTCTGCTATTCGGCTCGATGAGCTAGCAACACCTTCCTTTTTAGCTCTTCGTCAGACCGAACACGAAGAAAACTTCGAAGTCGTCTTAGACACTGCTAACACTCTTGTCAACCAAGGACGTCTCGGTCTAGCCGTGACCATCAACTCCGATCACTTTGCAAGCTTGACCCTTGAGGCTGCGCCAGAAGGCGGTTATCAGTTCATCAAACATGTCCGCGTTCTTGATCTTGAGGTTGAGACAGTTGTCGGGCACAGCCAAACTCTTCCGACCCGCTTCACACTAGAACACACCGTTGCTAATAAAGCTTTTAAGGCTCATTTTGAAGATGGAAGCTCTATCGGATTCGACATCCATGCCATGCATTTTTCAAACGAAGCCATCGCTGCCCTAAACACCGGTGACTTCTATGGCCTCTATGTCTTAGACGATGCTCAGATGGTTGTGACAGGGGCAAATCGTAGAGCAAAATAAATAAGTAAGCCCAGAGCATCACTGCCTCTGGGATCTTTTTGTATCCTGCTTAATCACTAGCGTTTTTTCGATGTATGAATAACAGACAAAAACCCAAGACAAGGCTTGGGTGAGGACGTAGACAAACCCTAGTTTTCTGTCAACAGGACATTACGAAGTTCTTTCAAGGATTTAAAGAGTTGGTTTTTTACGAGCTATGCGAGCAATTATCGAAACTTTCCGCTGTGATAAAAGTGCCTGAAACTATTGCGTTTCAGGCACTCGGAATTTTTGAGACCTTAGGCTCAAAACTTAGGTTTGGAATCCGGAGGGAGTCGTTATCGTCCGTTAGCACCTAAGGAAAGTTTCAAAAGAGACTTTGTCTTCAATCTGACCCAAGACAAGGCTTGGGTCAGATTGAAGTTTTTCTAATAACTTTTTAAATTTTAGATAATAGAAATCATTTAGGTAGTTTCAATTCTTCCTTTGAAAATCCAAAGAAGTAACTCAGTAAAGCAGCCACAACAAAAGATAAAATTACAGAAATAGAACCATGGACAATATTAATACTTGTACCACCAACAAAGCTGAGAAAATATAAGAAATTAGCTGCTGTCATAACGTAACCCTCAACTCCCATTATTCCAGCATAAGCGGCTCCAACTGCAGCACCTATCATCATTGTAATTAGATTCTTTCTGTATTTTAAACTTATTCCATAAAGAGTTGGTTCTGTTATCCCCCCAACTATCCCTGAAATAAAGTAACCAAATGCAGCTGACTTCTCCTTGTTTGTTAATCTAAAGAATGCCCCAAGTGCAACCCCATAAATTGCCCAAACAGCATATGCTCCACTTAATAATATACCCTGGGAAACCCCAGTTTCAAAATAACTTGCCATCATCGGCATCATTAAGGCGAGATGCATTCCCGTCATTACTAAGAACGGCCATAAAGCAGCGACAAGGGCAATTCCTAGAAAACCAGTTTTCTCACCAATCAATAATAAACTTGAACTAATTAGTGCCCCGATATTCGTACCTAGAGGTGCTAAAAAAAGAATAGAAATTGGAATAGTTAATAACATGGTAAAAAAAGGCGTCGCTAATGTTGTAATTGAGTCAGGCATTACTTTTTTGAAAAATTTAAATATAATACTCATGACATAGACTGAAACCATGATTGGTATAACAGTTTGACCATAATTAACTAGACTGACATTAATACCTAGGGGAGTGAATTTTGTTCCATCAGTAACCATGTTGACAAATCCTGGTACTATCAGAAAACCTCCTAGCATACCTCCTAGCATAGGTTCTACCTTAAGTTGTTTAGCAGCATTAACACCAACATAAATTGGCATAAAGTAAAAGCCTGCATCAAAGACAAAGTTCATGAATAAAAACAGATCATCTGTTTCTGAATATAGATTCAATATACCTGGGCCTAAAACTGAATTTAATGCTTTAAAAAGACCTGCTGTAATGAGTACTGGAATTAAAGGTGTCATACAATTTGACATATAATTTAAGATTGATTTACCAACCTTCTTAAAAGTCCATTTTTCCGTGTCATCTAGATTCTCTTCAATCTGTGGACTCTTGTCAAAGTTACCTAATAAGGTGAAATCATCAAACACTTTAGCAACGCTTGGACCAATAATGATTTGATATTGTCCATTGCTATGAGCGACGCCTAAAACTCCATCTAAAGCCTTAACAGTTTCATCATTAACAATGCTTTCATTTTTCAAACTAAGTCTCAACCGTGTCATGCAATGCATTACTGAATTTATATTTGATGTACCACCAACGGCTTCAAAAATATCCGATGCTAATTGTTTTGTACTCATTTTAAATACCTCTATTTTAAATTATTATAATCTATTTGTAAAACTTGCTGAGAATCTAGCCAACTTATCACCGAGGGGTTACATAGCATTTCTGCTTCTTTTGCTCGAACTAAAGTCATTGATGATTTTTCTTCAAGATAGGTATCTACATAACCAGGATGAAAAACTAGTAAATCACATCCATCTTCATGTAAATGACTTAAACAGTCTTGGACTGCCAAAAAAGGATTCTCACTGTATTTTCGAAAGTCTTTTGGAATATACGGATAGACTTTCGAACTACCAAAAAATACTCCATCTTCTTTAAAAGACATCGGGAAATAAGATAACTCATATCGTTCAGCAACTATTTTTAGTGCTTCAAAAAAAATGGGACTAGCGACTGCATGCCCCTCAAAATAGTCAGGATCACGGCCTACAATTGTACAAAATCGATGATATTGTGCTTCAATTTCTTTAACAGCATGCTCTAACTCAACAAAATCAATTCCTTTGGAAGCAGACTCACGGTATTCTTTACTACTTTTAAATTGACCGTTGCTGTTACATAAACTTGAAATACTTTCGGAGTCTAGTATAGGGTAGCCGACACATATATTAACGTGTAAACCTAAAGAAACATCCTTGTCCTTTATGAGATTATAACCATGCATAGTAGCGTCCATATTGACCATAAAACCAACATTTTTCACCAACCCACTATTAACAGAATCATATATCCCATAATTTACTCCTCTGCTGTAACCCAAATCATCTGCCCTAATCAAAATTTTCTTCATTTAGTAATCCTTTCTTAATTCTATTTTGATACCAATAAAAACTCTTTTTAGGAATGCGTTTACACTCTTTTGCATCTTCATCTGTCCGATCAACGAAAACAAGTCCATAACGCTTGCCAAAACCTTGATGCGAACTGACCAAATCTAAGAAAGACCATGTTGAATAGCCTAAGAGAGGATAGCCATCTTTCACAAATTGTTCACATTGATCAATATGCTTAGATAGATAATCAATACGATATTCATCCTTAATTTCGCCATTTTCAACTACATCTGAGTAGGCTAATCCATTTTCAGTAACGATAAGCGGTAAATGATATCGCTCATAGATATCTCTCATCCCCGTATATAGTCCCTGTGGATCAATTCCAAATTCCATCCAGCGCGTTTTTTCAAGATAAGTATTATTACCAAGAGTAAACAGATTATTTCGATAGAATGGTGGAAGTTTGGAAGTATCGTCATTCTTTCGTCGGGCACGAATGCATGTGCTACAATAGTAGTTAATGCCAATTAAATCAGGCTTAATAGATGCCAAAATTTCTTGATCGCCTTCCTCAATCATCGGAAACCATCCATTTTTTGTTAGATAATTAGTATAAGATTGTGGATAGCGTCCCCAAATAGACATATCTAAAAAACAGTTTTGTAAAAAATCTTGAGCATCCTTGGCAGCGCGAATATCTTCTGGAAATGGCGTTTCAGGATAAACAACCTGCATAGAACAAACCGGTCCAATTTGTCCATGTGGTACAAGGGTACGGAAAACCTTAATCGCTTTTTTCTCCGCGAGGGACATGTGATAGCTCATCTGATACATGTCTTTCATGCTTTGCTCAGCATTGGCTTCATGATTTCCATTTAGATCTTTTGCAGCAATAGCAATCATCTGCTCATTGATAGTTCCCCACATTTTGACACGATCTCCAAATACTTCAAAACAGATTTTAGCGTAATTAACAAAATCGTCGATACATTCTCTAGATTTCCATCCTCCATATAAATCTACTAAATGTTGTGGCATTTCAAAATGGTAGAGAGTTGGAAATGGTGTGATGCCATGCTTAAGACATTCATCAATAAGGCCATTATAAAAAGCTATCCCATCCTCGTTAACTTGCTTTCCATCACCCATAATGCGAGTCCAATTAAAAGAAAAACGGTAAAGTGTTAACCCCAGTTCTGCCATTAATCGTACATCTTCTTTCCAATGGTGGTAATGGTCTGCAGCAACTTTGTTGTCTGCTATTCCATCAGGTACTGATCTAACATCTGTTGTGGCAATTCCTTTACCACCCTCACCATAGCCTCCTTCTACTTGGAAGGCAGAAGTAGATGCTCCCCATAAAAATGAATGAGTCATTTAAAACCTCCTCTTATTATTTTATACATTTACTTTATCATTTAAAGAAACCCGAATAAACTTCAATTCGGGCTACTGAATTTCAAAAAACAAAAAAAGTTTCATGTTTTGAAACTTTTTAGTATTTATAATTCACAAAGTAAGTCATAATCAAGAGCTCTATGGTATGTAGCAAGGAAATGCGCCCTTCTGTTTCAGAGTTAAACTTATTACAGAAGATTAAATAATCAATATCTCTGTATATCTTTGCGTGATTTTCCATCGTGATCGCTATAATGGTTATTTGTTTTTCCTTAAGTCTTCTCAGAACATCTTGATTTCTGTACAAATAACCACCTTCTAGAGATCCTATAATGACCACACTTTTATCTTTTAAAGAGTCTACTAATTCAAGGTCTGTGGTATCAAAATGTTTCAAATGTACAAATCGATTACACTCAGCCAATTTAACTTGAAAATGCTGTCCTATAATATTAGCAAATTCTAGCCCAAGAAAAGCAACGTCTGGTGCATCATGAATTAAGCCACATATCTGAGCTAAATCAACTTTTTGAAGCATATCTAAATTATAATTTAAATTTTGTACGATATTATTTGTATAGTTTTGAAAAACTGGTAATAAATCATCATGTTCAGCTCTGCGAACATTGTTAGAGTAGTCAACTTCAATATCGATTTCCTCTCGACACTTTTGTTTAAATTGACCATAGCCGGTGAAACCATGTTTTTTCACAAAACGAGACAAGGATGAAGGTGAAACAAAACATAACTCAGCCATCTCATGAATAGAGGCATCTGAAATGCTCTTAAAATTCTTGAGAAGGCCTTCAGCAATAGCATATTCAACCTTATTACTATTTGATTTGTTTAAAATATTTAGTAACAAGCTAATTACGTTGTATGTCACCAATTCTCACCCTCACTTATCAATACTACTTTCTTCATTATACCATATGACTCTTTATTTTGTTCTACTATATTTTTTAGCCATTATTTAGAAATAAACTATGACTTAAAAAACCTTAGCATTATTCAAAAACAGATCACTCGTTTGAGTGACCTGTGAATCGAAACCTTAAATTTTTGATGATAAATTCTTTTTATTCTTATTTAGGATAGCTATGTTGTAAATAAAACTCTAAATAGAACAGAAAATTTATTAAGTTGATTAACTCTTAATTAAATCATCAAAAGTTATAAGTCTAATATTATTCTCTTCAAGATAAGTTCTAGTATCTGGATGACATAACATCTCAACTTCCAAAGCTCTCACTGTGGTCATACTTGAATTTCTTAACAGATAAGCATCTATATAACCTGGATGAAAAACCAACATATGACAGATCCCTTTACGGCTATTCATAACAGTGTTTTCAATGATTGAGAAAGGATTGTTCTCATAAACTTCAAAGTTTTTGGGGATAGATAGCTGAATTTCTGCTTTCCCAAAACTAATCGACTCTTCACCAGTTGGCATTGGTAAATAAGGTAAATCATACTTATTAGCAACAATTTCTAAAGCTTTAAAGAAGTTGGGACTAGCGATAGCATGACCTTCAAAGTAACTTGGTTTTTCGCCTGTTAAATAGACAAATTGGTGATATTGAGCTTCAATTTCTAAGACAGCTTCATCGAGATTAACAAAATCTTCACCTTTTCTGTATGCTTCTCGGTAAGTCTTACTTGTGTGAAACTCTCCATTATTCTGACATAAACTTGGAATCAATTTAGGATCCAAAATTGGTTTCCCAAGACAAATATTCGTATGTTGACCTAGATACACATCATAATCCTTTAGAAGGTCTAATCCATGAAACGTACTTGGCATGTTGACCATAACACCTACAGATTTAACCAATCCATTTGAAACGGCCTTCCCAATCCCTAAATTCACACCCTCACTGTAACCTAAATCATCTGCACGTATTAGGAAATCTTTCATAATAATTTCTCCTTAAGAAACGTTCTGCTGCTCGTTGGTTAATACAAATAATTTATGGTGGACATCAATAAATTCTTCAGCTAACACTTTAAAACTTTCTGCACTCATTAATTGATCTTCCGCATGCAGTAGCAAAAGGTTAATTGAAACATGTTCACCATTAGCTTCCTTCTTGATTAAATCACCATGAGCATGATGTCCTTGGACATAGTAATTCTCACCTTCTCTTATCAAATCATATGCTTCAGAGAAGTAACCATTTTTAGCCTTTTGGATAGCTTCTATGAAACAACTTCTTGCAGTTCCTACTGCTGATATAATTTGAAAGGCTACAAGTTCTAAACCATCCATTACACATCCCCCAGTTGCTCTCTAACTGATGAGATAACAGCTTTTCCATCCATCATGCCATAGGCTGCCATGTCAATGACTTGCACTGGAATGGTAACTGAATTTTTGACATCTTGTAATTTAAATCGAATTTGAGGACCCAATAGGATAATATCTGCATCCCCCTTAATATTGTCCAATTCAGTGATGGAATAGGCAGAAATAGCACAATTATAACCAATTGTCTCTGCGTAATCCTTCATTTTAGAAACTAATAAACTAGTTGACATTCCATTAGAGCACATTAAAACAATTTTTCTCATTTTTTTCTTAACCTTTCATGTATTTTAATTATAACTGTACTTACAAAGTCCCTTCTTCCCTACGATATTTCTTATCCATAACTAAGATGAATGGTGCAAAGATAGCAATATCAAGCAAGAAGAGAGCAATTTCTAATAGTGCAATACTATAGTGACCGTTTAAAATCCCTGTTATGATAAGAGGCATATTAAAGACAAGTACTCCAGACGTCCGTGCAACTAATCCAATAGATGTAAGTAAATAACCGATAATGAAATTAATTACTGGTGTAATCATCCAAGGAATCCAGATAATCGGATTAAAAACTATTGGCAATCCAAAAATAAGAGGTTCTGAGATACCAAAAATAGCCGGTACAATAGAGACTTTACCAATCCCTCTAAGTCGTTGTGATTTGGCAACCAATAATATTGAGGTTGCAATTGCTGGATATAATGTTGCGACAGTCATAATGTATGAAAATGAAAGTGTAATAATATTAGGTAAATCTGAACCTGTAGCAAAAGCCGCTTGATTTTCAACATTGAGAGTCATTAAGATTGGCCCCATCAAGCTAGAGATATACCCTGGATGAACACCCAGTCCCCAACTTAATTGAGTAAGCATTTGCACAATCGTATTTGGAACTAAGCTACCGCCTACAAGAGCTGTTACTGGAAGTTGTAAAAGGGAGTAAATCAAATCAAAAATACTTGGATAATTTGTCAAGCCAATAATTAAATTAACTAAGACAATGACCAAAATTTGAATGGCGCCTGGAATCAATGCTGCAAACGACTGTGAAACATAATCTGGAGTCCCAGAAGGCATTTTTATAACCCAATTACGTCTTTCAACCCATCCATAGACTAATACGGTCACAATAGCGACAAGCATGCCAACCACTACTCCTTTTGTACCCAAATAATTATAGGACAAATAGGATGTGCCATCTTCTAGAGTTGCCATCGGCAAAAGAGCAAGATAACTAATCACCGCAAAAATCGGTACTATTTTTGATCTTAATTTTTCCGACTCCGCAAATGATCTAGCAATCCCATAGGTAAAATAGAGTCCAAGCATATTTGTGGTCGCATTGACAACAAGAGTTAATATCGTATTAAGTTTCGTAGAAGCCAAGAAGGTCTGCCAAGCCTCTACCTTAATCCCTAAGAAAAGGCCTGCAAATGAGCCAATGATAACAACTGGAATTAACATCATCATGCCACTTGATATTGCTTGAATATACTTGTTTGCCCCAATTTTACCACCAAAAACTGTTAGTTTTTCGACAAATTTACTATTTGCAAATTGATCCATATTCATTTCGTGATACTCCTTTTATAAATTATTTCCGTTTGTTTCAATAGTTTCTTTATACCAATAAAAGCTGTCTTTTCGGTAACGTTTGAAACTTCCTTGTCCGTAATCATCAGCATCGACATAGACTAGGCCATAGCGTTTCTTCATCTCTCCAGTACCTGCAGAGACTAAGTCAATACAGCCCCACGCAGTATAACCCATCAAGTCAACAGCATCCTCAATTACCGCTTTTTTCATTTCTTTTAAATGGTTTTCAAAATAAGAAATGCGATAAGAATCATTAACATGGTCATCTACTAATATATCCTCTGCGCCAAGCCCATTTTCAACAATAAATAGAGGAATTTGATATCTATTGTATAAGTAATTCAATGTCGTTCTCAATCCAATAGAGTCTATCTGCCATCCCCATTCATTATTCTTGAGATAGGGATTCTCTAATCCAGCAACCATATTCCCTTTTACTTCATTTTCGCCTGGCCGATCTTCGCCTTGTACCAACGACATATAATATGAGAAGGAGCAAAAATCTACTTTTCCAGCCTTGAGAACCACTTTGTCCTCTTCCGAAATAGCAATATCAATCCCTAGACTCTGATATTTACGTAACTGACGTCTGCTGTAGTATCCTCTAACCTGAACATCAATTAAACCTAAAAAATCATTATTTACATTTTCAGCTTTTAACACATCCTCTGGGTGACAGGTTCTCGGGTAATTCATCCCAAAAAGAGCCATACATCCGACTTTATTTTCTGGATTAACCTCGTGAGCCACTTGAACAGCCTTAGCACTCGCTAAGAGAATATGATGGCCTGACTGATAGATAACTTCTTGAGGATTTTCACTATCTTCAAAAATTAATCCTGCTGGAAAATAGGGCATAAACTCAATGGCATTAAGCTCATTGAATGTAATCCAATATTTCACATAGGGCTTAAAGCGTGTCATAACCACCCGGCAATAATGTTCAAAAAAGTGGATTAACTTTCTATTCCGCCATGATCCATACTCTGTTACTAAATGCAGAGGCATTTCATAATGAGATAGCGTCACAATCGGTTCAATTCTATGTTTTTTGAGTAATTTAAAAACAGACTCATAAAAAGCTAAGCCCTCTTCATTTGGTGAAACCTCGTCCCCTTTTGGAAAAATTCTAGACCAAGCAATGCTCAGTCTTAGACATTTGAACCCCATTTCCGCCATCAGCTCAATGTCTTCTTGGTAGTTAACATAAAAATGATTCCCCCAATGGTTGGGATATATTTCTCCCGTTAAAACACCATTCGTTACTCTGCGTTTACTATTTTTGTCTCCTTTAGTGAAGACATCCATAATACTTAGTCCTTTTCCGTCGGTATCAAAGCTGCCTTCGCACTGATTAGCAGCCAAAGCACCGCCCCATAAAAAGTCTTTAGGCAATTCCATGTAAGCGTTCCCTCCTTTGATGATTTTATTTTAAGCTTTATTTCTAAGAAAGTACATGTTATAATTTCTTTAGATATCCGACTTTTTTTCTGATAATTATAGAGGTAACCATGCAACGATACATTACATATGCGCAACTGGAAGAACAATTAAATCATTACACTCAATCTACCGAACATCTCCCTTTTAGAGAGGCAATTAGAGAAATTGTGAACAGAGGAGACATACTGACTAAACCTACGATACATCCAAAACGTTCATTGTTAAGCGTTGAAGAATTTCACAACGCTATTTACCAAAGCTCTATTCCGATCAACGATTTTCTCAGCTCAACGGATACAACCAGAGACTCATCTTTAATTCCTAATAATTTAGATATCTTTGCAATTAAACATGTTCTTTTTTCAAAGCATTCCCCTTATAAACATAATTCCTTCACCATTAATTTTGTTTATCATGGTCGTGTCACTTTTATTTTTGAAAATGAAGAACATCAAATGACAGAGGGGGAATTATGTATTATCTCTCCAAATTCAACTTATAAAATAATACCGGATAATAAAGATTGTATCGTTATTGAGATTTTCATAAGAAAGTCAACCTTTGATCTGATTTTTTCTAATACTCTCTCTCAAATTGAGCCTTTATCGAGTTTTTTTAAAGAGGTTTTATACAAAAATAATTTTTCTTCCAATTATTTACTTTTTGGTAGTACAAATTCTGAATTTATACGAGAAATTATCCAAAATATCTATATCGAAACGACTTATCAACAAGTCTATTCTAATCAAATTGCGATAAATTATACTAATCTTCTCTTTTTCAACATCGTGAGATATCTTGAGTTCAAGGATATTTATTATCCCCTTAAAAATGATAAGACTGATAACTACTATCAAATACTCTTATACATTAAAGATCATTTTCAAGAGGTTACCCTTGAATCATTAAGCCAAACCTTTAACTACTATCCTTCCTATATCAGTACATTAATCAAAAAAGAATTTGGTGTCACTTTCAATCAATACCTTACAAAAATTAGAATGAGTGAAGCAGAAAAAATGCTTACTCACACCCATGATAATCTAGCAGATATTAGCGAGCGTATCGGTTACAACAGCCCTGATCATTTCACACGTATCTTCAAAAAATTTTTTAATCAAACCCCCTCAGAATACCGTAAACAATATGGTAAAAATTAGATAAATCAATTCATAATACAAAATACATATAGAATCTTAAATATTATTCAAACACAATAGTATTCGAAAACTTTATTACTCCGTAATCGAGTAGGGACTTATCTCTAGTCCCTCTCACACTACTGTACATGCCGTTCGGCACACGGCGATTCAACTAAACTTTAGCGAGAAAGCTGCGCATTCCCACATCTATCAGTATAAGATTTTGTTCTGCCTGTGTCGGCCTATATTTATGACCAACCTCTTTCGATATACTTTCTCAGAGTATCATCGTTTCAGACCAGGTGTCGGACAGACAAAATCAATTCGATAGATAATCATTTAATCGTTCGGTCCTTCGCTACACTTCCATTACAGAAGCTTCATCACTACTATGACCTCGTCTGACTTCTCATGATTCGTTGCTACTACGTCTAACTGACGCTCATGAGACCTCACGGGATAAGTCGTACATCTTTCATAGTTTACACTCGTGATTTACGCATATAGGTTACTACTACCTTTTTAGACTTTAGTGTTCCTAGCCACCTTATCCGCTATATACGCCTTCGTATCACATTCCTATTCGTAGTACCACGATTTCGCTATCCCATCCTCTCCCCACCACCTCGCAATAGTCAGGCTTGGGTTTTTTGCTATTGGGTTCACCAGTAGCGGGTTCCCTCGGAGGACTTTCGCCTCAGATGTACGACAGGCCTGTCGTACCAAAAAGGCTCTATAATTTCTGTAGTGGGTAAAAACCTTACGGAGATTATGGAGCCTTTTTGAGTGTAGAAAAAAAGTTCCATATGATCTATAATGAAAAGCGATAAAACAACTCATTAGAAAGACTCATATGGAACACTTAAATCTTATCACAAATACGCTCGGAATAAAAGACCCTAATATCACGATAACCCAAGAATCTGATATGGGGATGCACAGAGAACTCCGTGCCTTCTTAGATTATGATCCTCCAAAATGTCCTGGCTGCCAAAGTCAAATGGCCAAATATGACTTCCAAAAAGAATCCAAGATTCCCTACCTAGAATGTGCCGGGTACAAACTGTTGATTCGTCTTAGAAAACGTCGTTTCCGTTGTCAAAACTGCAGAAAAATGGCTGTTGCACAGACGCCTCTGGTCAGGAAGAACCACCAAA
>NZ_JAUSTM010000019.1 GCF_030812835.1 Streptococcus moroccensis | reverse complement strand
AATTCTCATCGCTTTAAACATTAAAAAGGAGAGAACCAAATTGATTCTCTCCAGATGTTAGCTTTTCACCAACCCACTACAGTTGACAAAGAGCCTATTTCTTAAACTTTTCCAGCCTCTAAGTGCACATAGAGAGCCCCTAGGAGGTTGGCATCGTTGTGGAATTGACAGGAAATAACCTCTGGTTTAGCAACTGGAAAGGGATAGCTGGCTATGAGCTTATCAATTTCTTCTTGAATAAGTCGGATAAAAAGACTCTGTTCACTAACGCCTCCACCAATGGCAAAACGATCTGGATTGACAATAAAGTGCAAATTGACTAACTGGCTGGCTAGTAAATGGCAATAAGCTCGAAGACACCTTAAAGTCTCTCTATCACCTGACTTAGCCCAGTCGAAGATAAGCTCTCCTGAAACTTGATCAAGAGACAGATTTTTCTGCTCTGCCACTGCTTCTATAAATGCTGGCAGACCTCCGTTAATAGCAAAGTTTTTACGCCAATTGAGACTATCCGAACTATCTGTCAAAATATAGGAAAACTCGCCCGCTAGCAAGTCCTTTCCCTTAAGAACCTTTCGATCCACAATCACCGCACCGCCGACAGCCGTTCCGATAATCATTGCAACTGCATTTTGGCAATCAGCTAGGCTGCCCTGCCATAATTCTGCTAGCGCAGCACATTTAGCATCATTTTCGATAGTGACTGGAATGTGGCAGCGCTCTCCTAAAATATCTGCGATAGCTAGATTTTCAATAAAATCAAGAGAACCTCCTGTATACATCAAGCCCAAATTACTATCAATAATCCCAGCGCTAGACAGAGCTATCCCCTTGACATCTGAAAATGTCGAATGAAGTTGGCAAATACTGTCCAAAAAAGCAGCAGGCGAAGTTTTCACTGTTGGAAATTTAGCCTTTTCAAGAAACTTACCTCTTCTATCCATAAGAGCATATTTGGTGAAGGTGCCTCCTACATCAATAACGAGATAAGTCATGAGGTCGTCTCCTTGGCAAAAATCTTAGCCTTATTGTAAATTAAGTTCCCGTCCTTGCCATCTTTTCGATGAAAATGATCATCACAGACCTTAGCAATATAGGCTTGATGCCCCATAAAATTGAAAGGAAGATCATCCGCACGCCCATCCATAATGTCATCACAAACCTCTAGCATATTAGCCATAATGTCTGTCGCAACATCCATCTCATGATGGCTGATAAAGATACGTTTAAATTTATCTTGGAAAATAGCTTGCGCTACTTGAACAGACATACGGTAGGTCTCCACATCTGTCGCATTTTCATCAAATAGAAAAGTGGAATTATTGCAGGCATCTCCTAGAATGAGAATTCCTTCTTCTTCAATTAGAAAGGCAATCATACCTGGTGTATGCCCAGGAAAGGCGTGAGCTGATACTGTAATCCCACCCAAGTCAAAGCTTTGTCCGTCTGACAAAGTGAGAAAAGGAAAATCTGGTTCAGCTTCTAACAAGGTTTCTTTTAGCTGCTCTGCCCTTTCCAAGCCAACCGTAGCGACCAAATAACCAAACCGCTCCTCTTTACTACACATACTTTGATAGACAGGAATATCTAGGGGATTGAGATAGACCTCTTCAAACTCAGGAGCCCCCATGGCATGATCCACATGGCCATGTGTTAGGGCGACTGTTATTGGTAAATCAGTTGCCTTACTGACAAAGTCCTTAAGATTACCCACGCCAACACAAGTATCAATCAACAGAGCCTTGTTATCACCCAAAATTAGGTAAACAAATTCTCCACCAAGACTCTTAATAGCCTGAACACGCTCATTAACGGGTTCAAGATGATAATAGTTTTCCATAATCACACCTCATAAATGGCTAAAATACCTTCTGCCAAACGATTGACTTCCTCCTGTGTGAAGCCCATATAGTCTTTACTTGGTAAGGTTTCTAGGCTCTCATACAAGAAATCTGTATTTCCTGTCATCAAATAATAGTCCAAAAGTGGTGACTGCTCTTTAACCACCTCCTTGCCCCGGCTGTCTGCAATCCAATCTTTGACAATACTGTTACGGTTAAATTTGCTGCGCAATTCTCTTGTTGGGCGATAGATCCATTCATAGTGACCTGATCCAACTGTACCTATAGCTGCGCCGTCATAATCTGGGAGGTCAACTTCTGCTTCAGCATTGAAAGGCACATCAAGAGTCACTTTAACCTGACCATCCGACATAATTTCCCAACTTGAACCATAAGTTCCATAAGCAGAGGAATAACTAGCTTTGAAGGTTCTCAATTTAGCACTCAAGAGAGGAGCAAAGTGAATGGTTTTAAAGCCTGCTGCTTTTGCTTTAAAACCAGCTACATTGCGGTAAAGGAACTCGACTACAGAGCCATAAGCATAGTGGTTAAGGGAATTCATCATCTTACCGCTAAGTTTGCCATCATCAAGGACTGAGTTCCAACGTTCCCAAATGGTGGTAGCTCCAAGGTTGACACAGTGCATCCAGCCTGGAAATTCTGGTTGGGTCAAGAAATAAAAGGCTTCATCAACCAAACCATTCTCAGCAAAAACTTTACACATAAGAGGGGCACCAACAAAGCCACCCGTTAATTTGTAGCAATCCTTATAAAGTCGGTTACGCAAGTCGGTAATCAAACGCTCCTTATTGACATATATATCTGTGTGTAGGGCAACGATATAAGCTGTCTGGGTGTCAAAAACCAGACGTCCACTAGCCGCGAAATATTCTCTTAAAATAGATTGCTGAATCTTTTCAAAGAGGTCGTCATAGAAGCTTGCATCAGCTTCATTTCCTAATGTACGGGCAGCGTCGGCCGTCATTTTTACTGACGCCGCATAGTAACAGGAACCTATGAAGTAAGTATCTGTTCCACCCTCCATACTTTGTGGTGTACGACCATCCATGGCCAACCAGTCACCTAATTGATTGCCAAAATCGTAAAGATAGCGTTGACCTCGTTTCATGTCCTCACGGGTCACCTTATCAACCCAATCTTTCATCATAGGATAATATTGGGAAAGTGCACTACTATCTCCGAAATGTTCCATCAAAACACTTGGTAAAATGGTCGCTAAATCACCCCAAACACTTGAGAAAACAACACGCTCCGGTTCAAAAA
The DNA here is from genome assembly GCF_030812835.1 of Streptococcus moroccensis. GTDB lineage: Bacteria > Bacillota > Bacilli > Lactobacillales > Streptococcaceae > Streptococcus > Streptococcus moroccensis. Next base: position 38,369 of record NZ_JAUSTM010000019.1, on the reverse strand, counting down.
CTGGAATGACGCCTGGTAAGATGCCATCATACTTAACTTGCTCAGTCCTCAAATCATGCAGAAATTTGTTGTAGAAGGCAGCTGTATCCATATTGTAGCTGGCTGTCGCAGCAAATACCTGGGCATCACCTGTCCATCCTAAACGCTCATCTCTTTGCGGACAGTCTGTCGGAAAATCAATGAAGTTAGACTTCTGACCCCAGAGGGCATTTGAGAAGAGTTGATTCACACCTGCATGGCCAGTCTCAATAAAACCTGTCTGCTTCATTTCAGAATAGAGGGCAATTCCTGTAAAGTCTTCAGCTGTCAAATCACCTACCCATCCAGTCACGCGCACATAACGGAAACCAAAGTAGGTAAAACGTGGCTTAACCAAGCGCTCCTTCCCATCAGATGTGAAACTAAACTCCGAACGAGCTGAGCGATAATTGTCACGGTTAAAATTACCATCTTGCAGAATTTCACCAAATTCCAAAAGAAGACGTGTTCCGTAAGGCAGACTTGACTTGACTGCCACGTAACCTGCAAAATTTTGACCAAAATCTAGGACAGTCTCTCCAGCTGGTGTAATAATTACTTCCTTGACTGGTAAGCTTTCCATCTCTTTTACTGGTAAGCTATAGCGTGGCAGGAGTTTCCCTTCCTGACTTGTGATTTTGACTGGCTTCAATTCCCTATCTGACAAAGTGAAGTCGATGTCTTCACCGTCGTAGATGTCACTAATCTGGGTCTGACTAAGCCGGTAGCTCCAGCTCTGGTCAGTTGCAATAATAGACTTGCTACCATCCGAAAAAGTGATATGGAGCTCTGCAATGGCCTTAAATTCTGAACCAAAATTTTCCTTCTGCCCATTTAGACCAAATCGTCCCTTGTACCAACCGTTCCCCAAAGCAATCTCCAGGGTATTTTGGGAAATAGCTAGCGCTTGCGTCAAATCAAAGGTCATAAATTGAACTTCATCTGGATAGCGGCTGTAGTAAGGCGTTAGGACCTCTTCTCCAATTTTTTGACCATTAAGACGAGCCTCGAAAAGTCCCAAACCAGAAATATAAAGACGGGCTTTTGAGACTTCTTTTGTCAGATCAAAATTCTTGTGTAAGACAATATGTGTATCTTTAGATTCTTGACCTGTAATCCATTGACCAAGCCAGTTTTCATCCTTAGCTGTCTCAAAGAAAGCTGGTTTTGAAACTGCTTTTTGGCCAAGGTCATCTATCACTGTAACACGGACATAATAGCGGGTTTCTGCTTGTAAACCATAGTCCAGTCTTGTTCCAGTCTGTGAAAGATTTTCTCCCTCGACACTATAGAGAATATCTTCAAAATCTTCTGTCAATGATAGTTCTACTTTAGCAAAAGCTTGTCTGCTAGCTTGACTGTTTTCCACTGTCCATGCCACACGTAGGTCTGAAAAATCAAAACCTATTGGGTTAACCATACCATTAATTTTTAAATTGCTAATATCCATTTGTTTACTCTTTCGTTTAATCATCATATTTAAACGAGTCAAAGTGACAAGCTAACTTATCACTTTGACTAAATAATTAATCCACAATACCTTTTTCTTCCTTAAGCGCTTTGAGGTCTCTATCCAGATTAAAGAAGACTAGCATCATGATAAAGACGAGTGCTGTCATGCCCATTGGAACATAGTTATACATCAATCGAATGGCTGTGGTAACTGATTCTGGTTGAGCAATTCCTTGAGCATCCAACGCTGGGTTAAAGCCAGCACCAGACATTATCCAACCAAAGATGGCTTGCCCTAATCCTAAACCGATTTTCTGAGCAGCGGATACGCCAGCATTCCCTAGTCCAACAGCATTGATACCAGATTTTAATTGACCATAAAGAATAGCATCTGCCACAAGCCCCATAGCCATACCACCAGACATCCCTAGTCCTAAACCTTTAAGGACATTAAAGACAATCATCAGTGTTTTACTGGATTCTACAAAACCAAATCCCAAGAAACCTAAGGTTAAAAGAAGCATACCCAAGGCAAAGATTGGACGTTTACCAAATTTTTTCATGAAAAACGGTGTTGCAAACATAATGGCAAATTGCGAAATAGAGATGGCATTATTCATCCAGCTTAGTTGTCCCATATCTCCAAAGATATAGATAGCATAGTAGACACCGCCAATAGAGTAGAAAATAATAACGAAGAAGACTACTAGCATAGTAAAGAACATCATGAGCCAGTATTTATTGCTCAAGAGAGACTTGACAGCGTCTTTGACTGGAACCTTGTCTTCCACTTTCTCAGAGACTTCTGATGGATTGTCAAATACACGCTCTTTCGTTGTAAATACAGTGATAAAATTAGCAATAACCATTAAAACCATGATAGAAGCAATGGTCAATGTGAAGGATTGCTGGGTCATATAAGTCTCTGCACTGCTAGAAAATTTAATCAAAAGAATCGTAAAAACAGAATTGATAAAGACATTTCCCAAAGTTTGGAAGATTTGTTGAATATTTCCCAAGAAACCCCGTTCATAAGCATTACGGGTTAAAAGAGAAATAAGAGAATAATAAGGAACTTGGATGGTTGTTAAAAATACGGTATTGACCAAGTTATACATAATGAAGACATAAACGTACTTCAAAGCTGTTGGAAAATTAGCCGGCACATAAAATAGCAAGAGCGTTGCAATGGCAAAAGGAATGGTCATACGAAGTAACCAAGGTCTTGCCTTACCTAGCTTAGAATTGGTATTATCTACCATTCGTCCGACAATGAGGTCAGAGACACCATCAAATAATTTGGAAGCCGCTATCAGTGTAGAAATGATTGCTGCATCTAAGAAAGCCACATTAGTGAAGTAAACTGTCAAAAAGGTACCGATAATCCCATTGACCATATTCCAACCAAATGCTCCCGATGCATAACCAATACGCTCATTCCATCCCAAAGTCTTTTCAGGGTCCTCATGTTTTGTTGCAAAAGATAACATACTTTATTCCTCGCATTTTTTTAGTTTCTTTATGCTTTAATCATAACGCTTTCATTATGTTATTTATAGTCTTTTTTTGTCTTTTTTATACTTATTTTATACACTTCTTAGATTAGTCCCTTATATGGTACAAATCTCGATATTCTTTAGGTGTCATATGGTAATGCTGTTTAAAATAACGACCAAAATAGCTCTGGGAAGGAAAATTGACATATTCTGAAATCGTCGAGATACTTTCATTGGAATAGCGGAGCAGATTAGCTGCATATCCCAGACGAACTTGTGTCACATAATTTTGAAAAGTCATGCCCACTTCTTTTTTGAAAAGCTTAGAAAAATAAGTCGGGCTCAATCCAATAAAATCGGCTACATCCTCCAAGTAGATTTTTTCACGATAATGCCTATCAATATAGGTAGTACTGGCCTTGATATAGCTAGATTGCGTTTGAATTTTTTGATTCTGCCTGACATTTTCAACCAACTCACCTACTGCTCGATTGCGTATTGAAATAAGCTCTGCAATTTTCTGCTTATTGTCACATTGTTGAATATAAGTATCGCTGATTTTATAGGCCAAGGCAGGTGTCAAGCCTCCATCAATGGCAGCACGAGTTGATAAGGTTATAGCAACAATAGCTAAATTACGCCAATGGGTTATCTCTCTATTAGACAGGCGACCAATGGATTTATCCATAACATTTTGAAAGGCAAGAGTCTCTTCAACTGCACCACGCCTGACATATTCTAAAAGCTGCCGCTCTTCTTTATAAGTATGGTGGGTCTCAGCAACTTCCTCCATCAGAATTGAATAATCGTCCCATTTTCCTTCATCCGTACTATCTAAATTAAGCAAATGAGGATTAGCAGTCAACAGCTCCTTGTGGCTCCAGCTTTCTCCACAAATAAGACTTAGCAACAAGCCAACGATTTCTAAAATAGTATCCAGACTAAAAGTTCTCAGGGGCAATGGCTGAGCTTCCAAATTATAATAGTCCTTGTATGTTGGTAGACTAGATTCAGGAAAATTGACTAAGCTCATTGGCCCAAGAAAAAAGGCACTCTTTTCATGCTCAAAATGGGCATAGCAAACCCCAAAATTATCTTCAAAGATCAAGGGAAAAGATTTATTTTCATCCCTCATCTTCTGCATTTTATCTCTAAAATCCTTTATCAAAAGTGGATTGACATGAAATTCAGAATTATAATGATAAAATTCCAAACTATTCTCACTAACCATGTCCGTTCCTAGCAACCCTACCAATCTTTTCAAATCATTTCCATCAATCATCTCACACCTCTCAAGAAAGCCTTTTCCTAATATTTTAGCAAAATATAGTAAGAAATGAACAAAAAACCTAAAATCTAAGCATTTTACTTAAACTTTAGGTTTCTTTTGAACGATTTATAAATTTTAACCAGCTTCTCTAGATTTATTTCCTCAAAATCTTGATTTCTTCAGTCAATCCAAACGGTTCCACTAGCAAATACTGGTTAAGTCCTCCACGGAAAACTGTTCCAAGGGTATTTGTCACCTCAATGCGAAGCTCATTCTCACCATCATGGAAAAGACCTGCAACATCAAAGCGATAAGGTGGGGCAATCTGAATCCCAGCTGACTGTCCATTGACAAAGACTTGAGCAATTTCATAGGCTTGGCCTAAATCCAATCCAATGATATCACTGGCCTTGTCAAGGTTAACTGTCGCAGAATAAGCAACTGTTCCACTCTTGCGATCATAACCATCAAGGAGATTAATTGGTTTGAGAGCTGACATGGTCGTTACAGGCTCAAAGTTTGGATAGCTTTGCGCATCTGCCAAATCAACTTGCCAGTTTGCGCTTAATAGTAGCTCATGACTTGCTTGAACCTCCTCGTCAAGTTCGTTTTCTTCACCAAAGACCCAGACGATGGTTTGGTAGGGTTCCAAAACAAGCTGATTGTCAGTAACTGCTTTAAAATTATCCTTATAGGCATCATAAGCAACAGCTCTGCCTTGCTTATTTGCGAAGTTTACTTTATACTTAACAAAAATCAAAATCTGATAATCGTTATGAAATCCACTAAAGATTTACTTCCTAAACACCATTAGTCTAAACAATACATAAATTTTCTAGCTTATCACAGTCGCACTCAATACATTTTATATCGCAGCCTTCAAATCAATCGTCTGTCTAAAAAAACAAGATTCAGATTCAGATTCAGATTTTGATTTTATCTGAGTATAAGTATCAATAATAGTTTGACTAAAAAATGACCAAAAACAGATCACTCGTTTGAGTGACCTGCTAAACAATTTATAAAATAATTTCTCCCGTCAAACCATCTCCTGTGACAGTGGCTGTAGCTGTGGCTGCGGTTTTCTTGAGGATAGCTAGCGCCCGTCCATTGAAGACAGTGGTTTCAAGACTATGGTAATGGTCTTTTGATTTAGGATTTCCTGTGCCAAATCCTAGGACCTCCGCTCCTTCGACAGTCAGGCTAAGATACAGTTCTTCATCACCGATCACTACACCGTTTTGATCTGTAAGGGCGATTTCAAGATAGGTTAGTTCTTGACCTTGATGAGAAAGTTCAAGCGTCAAGGAAGCATTGGCTTTATCAGCTGTAGCTAGAGTGGACTCAGATACCACTTGACCTTCACGATAGAGGACGGCCTTGAGTTGCCCTGGTTGGTAGACTGTTTCAAAACGAACAAAGCATCCTAATTCTTCGCCGATAACTTTTTTCTCAAGCAAGGTGTCATCCAAGTAAAGCGCTACTTCATCGCCTTTAGCATAGACTTCAACGACGACTGGTTTTCCTTCAAGTCCTGACCAGGTCCATGAATGGGTAGCATCCGACAAGACCCATGGTGTTTTGATCAAGGTTTGGCCAAAGTGATTTGGATTTTGAACTGCAATGTATGGTTCCTCACGCAAGCCAAAGACGATTTCACGGTAATATGACTGAGGACGACGGAAGCCAGTGATATCAATGTCTCCTGCATAAGCTAGCTGACATGGGAACTGAGCTCCAAAGCCGCCTTCACCAAAGGCATAGGCTGGTACACCAACACCTGCTTCACCAATGTAATCCCATCCTGTCCAAGTAAAGTCACCAATAACGCTCGGCAATTCTTCGACAATTTTCCAGTTTTTAGCTATGGCTGGCGGATAGGTTTCGCTTCCGACCATAACACGATTCGGGTAAGTCTCAGCGTCGCCATGATAGCGCGCTGTCATGTAGTTGTAGCCTGCGATGTCTGTGCTGGCTGTCGCAAATTCAAGGGTTTTCGTAATCGCCGGGTGAACCACAATTTTGTCCATATTAGTGTCTAACAGGGTCATAAAGTCATTGACATTTCCTTCGATTTCAATGCCTTCAGCAGCGTTTTGCGCCATGACATCTCCCATGATTTGCCCCATCTTATCACCTGCAGCAAAGACACCATTAATACCAGCCAATGTTGGACGGCTATCATCAATTGCTTTAATGTGGTCGTGAATCTCTTTAGCCAAACGGCTACCATGAGCTGTTCCGATTTCAGGGATTTCATTTCCTATCGAATAAAGAATCACACTTGGATGGTTAAAATCTGTTTCAATCATGGCTGTCACATCCTTGCGCCATTGCTCCTCAAAAACGAGACTGTAATCAAAATCTCCTTTGAATCGCGTCCACATGTCAAATGTTTCATCCATAACATATAGCCCCAGCTCATCACAAGCTTTCAACAGGGCAGGTGCAGCAGGATGATGCGACATACGAATCGCATTAAAACCAGCCTCTTTGAGGCGTTTAACCTGACGGAGATGGGTATCCAGGTAAGTTGCGGCGCCTAAGAGACCACTATCATGATGGATACACGCACCACGCAACTTAATGGTCTCTCCATTAATCCGCAAGCCACGACTGCTATCCACACTGATGGTTCTGACGCCAAAACGGCTTTCTTCAGTATCGACGGCTTTGCCATCAACTAAGAGACGATTTTCAATCGTGTACAAATCAGGCGTTTGATCAGACCACGCCTGTGCATCCTTAAGAAGATAGCGTTGTTTGCAGACCATGTTATCCCCTGTTTTTAGGAAATAGGGGCGACTATCTTTCAAAATTGTTTTTCTTGAAGGGTCTGTAATAACCGTTTCTAACACCACTGACTGGGCTTTTATCGTCTCATTGTTAAGAGGGACAGCAACCTCAATAAGGGCTTCTGAACCCGTCAATTCTACCGTTTTGACCTGAGAGCCCCGGGCAGCAATGTGGAGCTGATCACTAGAGAGCAGATAAACATCCCGGTAAATCCCGCTTCCAGAATACCAACGGCTGTTGCTCATAGCGCCATTGCGGACTTGAACACGAATTTCATTGTCACCAACTTGTAGAAAATCATTGAGGGCAATGGTAAAACCAGTATAGCCAAAATGGTGTTTGCCAGCCAACTGCTCATTGACATAAACGAAGGTATTCATGTAAGATCCTTCAAAGTGTAAGAGCAAACGCTTTTGTAAATCATTCTCAGAGACGGATAATGTTTTCACATAGACATAATTTTGCCCATCACGAAAACCTGTATTCCCTCCATTTTGACTTTGCGCATGGGGTTCTAGAGCAATCATAGCATCGTGAGGGAGTGTGACGTCCTGAGCATGCTCTGGCACATCCCAAACAAGGGCGAAGGAATCACCGTCTTTCCAAAATTTCCAATTATCATTAAACAAAGTCTTTTTCATTCATCTTTTCCTCTCTTGATGTTAGGAGGTATCAAAACTCCCATTTTCTCTAGTATACAGCAAGTTAATCGCTTTGACTAGAGTGATTTTTTGGATAGCTGTGGTCATTTCGTAGAAGTTTTATTAGGCGACGTTATTTTAAACAACCAGGTAACATAGAGGTCTAACCACTGCTCTACCAAGGTCCTATCGTGGTAAAATTGAGGCATTTGCTCTTCTAGACAGCCTCCAAAACCATGGCCTCCTTCTGCAAAGACATGCACCTCAGTAGGAACCCCCTTATCACTAGCAACCTTTGCCAAGTCGAAAATATAATGAGCAGGAACCACTTCATCATCTAAGGCAGCACAAAGGAATAACGGACTATCGCCTTCTTCTACATGAGTCCGCATATCATAACTGGCAGCAAACTCATGACCTTTTTCTTTATCATTATAAGTTTCTTCTCCAGCTAAAACAACTAAAATTTTATCGTCTTCAAGCGCTATTGCTGGATAAACTAAAGCCAGCGCAGAAAGGTCTGCTGAAACATGGTCAATAGCATCTGCCTGATAATTCTCAGCTGAAATATCTTGGTTACGTAAGACCAAGCCGGTAACACCGGCTAAATTTCCGCCCGCCGAAAAACCTATCATACTAATGTTATTTGGATCGAGATTAAAATCATCCGCATGATAACGGACATAACGGATGGCTCGTTGAGCATCCCAAAAGGGAACTGGTGCTTGATAAGGATACGTCCGGTACCAGAGAACAAATGCTGAGATTCCTGCTCTATTAAGGTGTTGAGCAATATGCTCGCCTTCGTTAGTCATGGACTTGGTTAAATAAGCCCCACCAGGGCAAATAATGACTGCGCTTTTTGCGCCATCTACTAAATAAGGAATTAGAAAAGGGTTATCCTCGTAAGTCATCCCAGCAGGTCCATTCTCAATTTCTTGTCGGTAAACAAGGGTAGCATTGCCCGACATGTCTCCAATAGTATCTGTCGATTTATCCCAAATACCAGGATATTTCTCAAATAAATCTTGTTGAGTGTACTCGTTGTGAATATCCATGATATCGGTTTTTGATCCAGAATGATTGCCAGGAATCTTGTCTCCCCAAATGTAAAGCTTTTGTTCTGACATTTTTTCTCCTTTAATCTTCCGAATGGGAATTATGGTAAAGTGCCAATTTAGCGTAAAAGTCTTCTAAGGTTAAGCGAACATCCATATGGCGATAAACGCGCACGAAACGTTCTTGACCTTCGATCACTTGATAAGCCATGGTCTCTTCATCAATACGAGGGGCTGGTACCATCTGATAAAGGTCTGTCCGCTGCTGCTCATGCATTAAAGCCGCTAAAACGCCTTGATCTCCTAATCCCCAAAGCTCACCATGAGGCCAATCAAAATCAGGCATAGCCTTGCCTAAGTCAAGATTGAGCTCAACCATTTGCTTAAAGAGATAAGCACCTAGAGGGCCTTGAGGCGCCACACGATATTGCAGTTCAGCTAACGATACAGCAAAAGATTTGTAAACATCTGACGGAACTTGCCAAAGAGGCATATCAGACTCAAAGACGATATTGGCTGCTTTAATATCTTGCATAAGGTTAAATTCTTGTCCACCTTCAGGATAAGCCCCACCACCAATCCAAATCGCTGTCATTCTTTGGCAGATTCGAGGCTCAATCAAAATAGCAGAAGCAAGATCCGTCAAACATCCCTGCATGCCGATATATAACGGTCGTGGATCATCTTTCATCGCCTCATCAATGATAAATTGTACACCCTCAGAAACAATAGGGTCGCTCTTTACTTCTAAAGCTGTATCTGCTCCCATAAAAACAGGAACATCTGAAAACTCGGGCATGAAAGATAAAACCTTCAATACTTCATCGTAGCTTGCTTTGGCAGACTGTCCCGGCGCAAAGCGACCATAATTCTGATCAAAGTGTCCTGCAATAATGCCCTTAACTTGAAAACTCGGTGTTAACAAGCAATGTGCTAAAGCAAATTGATCATCTGCTTCATTTTTACAATCTGTATGAATAATATAGCGAACCTGACGGCTATCAGGAACTTGGAAATCAAAAATAGTCATATTCTTCTCCTTTATATCCAACGGCTTTTTTCTTTTAAGGGTAAAGCAAAGCGTTTTTGAAGCCATGCTTCAGCAAGATCCACCCACTGTCTTGCATCAGCATTCACTTCCGTCAAGGCTGCCGCTGTCGCCTGGGTTGCAAGTGCTAATCCGTGTTGCCCTTCTTCAAAAATATGCAATTCAAATGGAATCCCAGCTTCAGCAAGGGCTGTCCCAAGGCGTGTGGATTGACTAACTGGAACAAGCATGTCCCCAGCGGTCGCCCAGATAAAGGTCGGTGGCGTTGTATCGTCTACTAAGCGCGCTGCGCTAGCTTGGAGCAATTGCTCCTCTGAAGGGCTCTCTGTACCAAACAAGGAGATATTAGCCACTCGAAAGAGGCCTTGAGCCATCTTATCTTGCGTCTTAACATGTGCCTCATGAACAAAGTAATCTGTAATGGGATAACCTGCGATAATCGCTGCAGGCTTGATTTTGGTCACATCAAAGACATCCGTCACAATTGGTTTATTCCAATGGACACTGTAGTTAGTCACATTATTACCCCCAGCAGAAAAGCCACAAAGAGCAATCTTATCTGTGTCAACCAACCATTCACCTGCATGATCATGGATGAGGGTTAAGGCCTGAGCAATATCATGAATGGCTGCAGGAAATACGGTATCTGCTCTGCCTTTAACCTGTCTTGAAAAAAGCTGTTCGAACGCATCATCTGCTTCTAAGAGGACATGATAGCGCAAGACAAAGGCGTGGTAACCCATGCTCGCAAAGCGCAAGGCTATCGCCTCTCCTTCACGGTCCGAACAGTTAAGATAGGCGCCGCCAGGACAAATCAAGATAGCAGGTCGCTTTTTTCCATCCAGTAACTCTGGAGAGTCACTTATAATATATGTTGTTAAATCAACATTGGTTCTATTCTCGTCTAAATTAAACGTTTTAATAATCATCTCATCACCCTTTCTTTAAGCTACTGTCAGAATATAGCGTTGATAGGCTTTCAATGGCGTTTCTGCTTGATTAGCTACCTCTAGCAAGATATGGAAGGTATTTCCTGGCTGAGCATCGGCAGGAATTGTAAAGGTGACTTTCGAGCTGTCACTCCCAGTCATAGCTAGTTCAGCATTTAGTGGCATTTGTTCAGAATGCTGGGCAATTGGAATGTCCATATCTCCTAGTTTCCCCATAACCATTTGAAGTGGAACTTGACTCAAGTCCCAATAGCTAGAAGCCTCATAGTAGCAGGACCACTTGTAGGTCAAAGACAGACCATTCGGATCAATAGCTGGATCAGATAGGGTGATGGTTTGCCCAGCTTTAACAGAGATATCTCGTGATTGTTCGGTAAACTCAGGGTAGTGCACCGCCTTATCAAAATGATCTGCGACACACCAATTCGCTCTTGCTGCAAAATCTGCCTGAATATCAGGAATCCAACGAGCAATGCTGTACTCTGTTTCAAAGCGACCGGTCTCAGGATTGTAATCAGCCGTCTTATTGCCGTAAGTCTTTCCATGAAGCAAATCAAAGCGACCACCCCAGCCACCGTAGGTCGGGTGTTCAAAGCCTCTTAAACCTTGGGCTAGGAGATAGAAGTATGAAGGAGAATCGCCTTCTGAGATAAAAGAATGAGGCTCAACATCAGGATGCTTATCGAGGTAATCCTGAGTTCCAAATTGGAACTCATCAGGTTCCCCCTCAAGGTAGTGACCATCCCCGATCAAGGCATACTGGTCTAGGAGATCACCCTTGTTTTTGATATGTTTTTTGAACCAATCTGGCTGAAAAACTGTCTGAGTTTTCTCAGGAAGGTAACGCCAAACATAGGCAAAGAAACCAAAGTTGGTGTAGTCATTGATGATAGTCAAATCCCAATGCTTGGCAATGTACTGCTCATAAGTATCGTCTTGGTTGAGAATAATGTAAAGAACAACCTTATCTTCTACCTTTTTCTTGATAGTAGACCATTCGGGGGTCCCTTCATAACGCTCTTGAATCGTCTTAAGGGCACGAGCAGTTGTATTGGTCCCGCCCCAGGTCTGGATATAAACCAGTTGAGGGTTATCATCCAAAAGAACCGAAACCATATGATTAGAACCATCCGTCTCTTCAGCCATGTCGCCGACATCAGAAATATTACCGATATGGTAAAGGTTGTGCAGGGCTTCTGGCGTCGGATAATCTGGATCATGCTGGATTAAATTGGGATAGACTTTCGCATAGTGATCAATCATTTCAGGAATCCAAGTCGTCCCTGTCCAACGATAAGCCGGTTTATCTGCTGTACCACTATAGTGGAATTTTGAGGAGGTCAGGATAATACCAGCAACATCTAAATCATTCGTGTATAGTAAAAAACGAATAAAAGAATTAATGTCATCAATTTCACCATCTGTTGTCACGATGGTCCGTGGTTTTATTTTTGTCATAACAAACTCCTATTTCCCTTTTCCATAAACCTTGAGAACTTCTGCTTTTTCAATCATGATACTTCCTTTGCCAGACCGAATCCGACAAAAATCAGCTGATCTCGGATCCATTTCAATAAAACGATGGTGTAGCTTGTCCTCAATGGTAACTGTACCTTCGAAAATCCCCTCAACCAAGTTGAGATAATCTGCTAAGTATGACTTTGCAATTGGTGCCCCATTATGATTTGGCAAAAGGTAATCATAACGATCTGAATAATCGAGTAACAGTTCTGTATTTGCCTTGAAATTCAGTAGGCGTTCTTTGACATCATAATCTTTTGCAACTTCAGGATTTCGCGAGTTTTCAAACAAAAGGACTTGGGCAGACTCCATCTCATCACCACAGAACATCAGTCGCTCTTTCGCATCAAAGAAAAAGAGTGATGAATTGCAATGTGCTGGCTTGGCTTCTAACAGTTCAATGACACGACCTCCAAGGTCAATAGTGTCTCCTGGAAATAAGGTCACATTTCTGTAGTCTGGGTAGGGAAGAGTCGTGATATCAAATGGTCCTGTATTATTGGTTACAGACTTGTCATCTAAATCATGTCCTCTCGGGATTAACACCTCTTGAAACTCGCCATTACCACCTGAATGGTCTGGATGAAAATGCGTATTCGCACAAATCAAGGGTTTATCCGTCAACTGCTCCACGTAAGCTCTCAAGGTCCCAGAACCATAACCAGTATCGAGAAGTAAAGCACTACTTTCTCCCTCCAAAAGGTAAATGTTTTGACTACCTGACATGAAGTTAATTGCCCAGGTACCTTCTTTGAGTTGATAAGCTGAATACGCTGCAAAAATGTCTAATGGATTCATCTATTGCTCCTTTTTAAGTTTATGATAAAAATCCGATTGTTTTCATAGAACAACTACCTTCTCCGGAAAATTTAAAATAAAGAGAGGATTTTGGATTTGAATAATGAAAAGGAATCGTTATAAGCTCCCATTGCTCAGTATCAATCGTCACTGATTCTCTCGAAATCATTTCCTTTTGATCACAATCCAACGTCACAGATATTTCGCCACTAAATGTTCCTTTCAATTCTAATAAGATCTGTTTAGGATTTTGGAGGTTAAAGTATTTATACCCTATTACAGTATCGTCCTGAATCGTATCTATATATACTGTTCCGTGGACTGGTTCAACGATCTTAGTTTGCTTTTTCATTAACGGAGAATCGTAATCAATGCGATTCATGGTAAAAGGACTTGTTATATGACAGGCAATAGCGGCTGGAAAAGTCCCTTTTGCCACTAACGGGCCACCATTGAGACCACAACTGGTTATCTCAACTTGCTCAATCGAACCATCTTCTAAAAGAGTGACTTCTTCTGCACAGCCTTGTCTTGAAAATTCTGTACCATTTGTTTGACGATGGTAAAAAACATAAAGTTTATCATTGACTTCAATTAGACTACCATGATTATTCCCTAGGGTATTTACTGGCTTTTCTCGTCCTTGAAATCCAATGTCACCGTTAGAGATCAAAGTTCCACCAAATACAAAATCTTTATCAGGAAATTGACTGGTTGCGTAACACAATTCATGGCTTTTATAACTAGAATACACAAAATAATACGTTCCATTAATTTTGCGAATGGAAGAAGCTTCAAAAAATGCATGCCCTTCAAAACTTGTACCCGATTCAAACTTAGCACCAGGAATTAATGGCCGAGGTATTTCCTTAAGCGTTACCATATCAGGTTCTAATCTGGCTACCATACTGTTCTCACCGAATGTGATGCTTTTAATCGTCTCAATCTTTTCTCTCATTTCAGGCGTCATTTGAGAAAGCTCCTCTTCCGTAAAATCAGGAAGAGCCATTTCTTTCTCACCACCTGGACAAAATCCATAATAGAGATAAACTTGCCCATCATCATCCGTATAGATAGCAGGATCAAATGGCATGAATTCTCTTAGAGTCAATCCATTCTTTAATTCTTTCGGGTACTTAACATGCCCTAAAAATTCAAAGGGTCCAACAGGACTCTCTGATACCGCTACACCAATTTCAGGATAAAAAGAAAGGCAATAATATAGATAGTAACGACCATCTGGTCCTTTCGTGACATCAGGTGCCCAAAGTTGCTTATCGTCCATAAGGTTAGAAGGATCTTGATTACGTCGATAAATTTGACCCTCGTAACGCCAATTGGTTAAATCGTCTACAGGAGCTGACCATGTAACATAATGGTCCTGACAATAAGACGTTCCATTGGCTCTATCATGTGATCCATAAATATAAAGCCTACCATCAAACACATGAGGCTCACCATCAGGAACATATTCTGTTAACGGAAGATAGGGATTTACTATTTGGGTCATACTGCTTTTCCTTTCATACGTGTTCATTCAGTTCTTTAATGACAGCATCCAATTCGTTGCTGGTCATTCCTACAAAGGGTGTCACACCCCTAAGTGGCATATTTTTAAAGATGCTGTCGCCCATATCATCGGACACGGCATCATCTTGATCCACACCATCTGGGTGGAAGAAAGCATCTATTTTTCGTTTTAAGTCTTGAGTCCATGCTCTTGTTTTAGGGTTTTCCATTAGATCCCCAAGAGTTGTGTTGCGATGAATAATCAATGGGAGAGTCTGAGTGCTCATTACTGTAATGTTATGGCTCAAAACGATGTTACGAGAATCCTTCCCAATTTCAATAACATAATCTCCAGAAGGCACATACCAATCACGTAATAATGTATTGTATTCTGCAAAACTGCGTTTATTTAATGTAAACCTTACTTCTTTCGATTCACCAGGTTCAAGCGCAATCTTTTCAAACCCTTTTAACTCTCTAACAGGACGAAGGGATGAATCAACTTGACGGTTGACATAGAGTTGGACAACTTCTTTACCAGCACGATTCCCAGTATTGGTTACGCGAACACTCACTTCTACCTGATCTGTATCTAGACACGTTTTATGGCTGACTTTAAAATCCTGGTAACTAAAGGTTGTATAAGATAAACCATAGCCAAATGGATATTGGACAGGCATTTTTTTCTTATCATAATAGCGGTAGCCTACAAATAAACCTTCCTTGTAATGCACCTTGTCGCCATCACCTGGGAAATTAAGGTGTGATGGGTTATCTTCGAGTTGGTATGGAAAGGTTTCTGCCAAACGACCACTCGGATTAACCTTGCCGTAAAGCAGATTGACCGTCGCTTCTCCAACGGCTTGACCTGCCAGGTACATTTCTAAAATCCCAGTTACTTGATTAGCCCAGGGCATGGCTACCACTGAACCATTATGAAGTACGACCACCGTCTTAGGATTAGCTGCAGCGACCGACTCTATTAGTGCGTTCTGATTAGCTGGCAAATCGATATGATGACGATCATAACCCTCAGACTCATAGCTTTCAGGCAAACCAGCAAAGATCACAGCCACATCACTGGCCTTGGCCAAAGCAACTGCCTCAGCAATAAGCTACTCATCAATATCTTCTTCTAACCGATACCCTTGCGCGAAGCTGACATCCGCTAGTCCAGATACTGCATCTAAGGCATTGGATACCTTAAAGGCATTAATGTGGGAGCTGCCACCACCCTGGAAACGAGGGTTCTTGGCAAATTCCCCTATAAAGGCGATTTTTTGTTGAGAATCGAGGGGTAAGACACCTTCATTTTTAAGAAGAACAGCTGATTCTTCTGCAATATGCCTTGCTTCAGCATGATCTTTGTCTTTATCCCAATCAACCAATTTATAGCGAGAGGTATAGTCTAAAATAACCGTTAAAATCCGCTCAACTGCTTGATCAAGGATTGATTCTTCTAAACGGCCATCTTTGATTGCTTGGACAATTTCAGCATCATTTATCCCATTAGAGCTTGGCATCTCAAGATCAAGTCCAGCTTTCAGGGCTTCAACACGTCTGTCAACGGCTCCCCAGTCTGACATGACATATCCTTCAAACCCCCATTCGTCACGCAGGATTTCCGTTAACAACCGATGATGTTCAGAGGCGTAGACACCATTAATCCGATTATAAGAGGCCATGATGGTTTTAGGCTGTGCCTCTTTGACAACTGTTTCAAAAGCTGAAAGATAGATTTCTCGCAAGGTTTGTTCATCAACTTCTGCTGAAATACTCATCCGCCATGCTTCTTGATTATTGACAGCAAAATGCTTGGGACTCGTGCCGACACCACGCTCCTGCGCCCCTTGGACAAACGCCTTAGCTAATTCACCAGTCAAATAAGGATCTTCAGAAAAATATTCAAAATTTCGTCCACATAGTGGAGACCGTTTAATGTTCATACCGGGACCTAAGATCACAGAAACATCCTCGGCCAGGCACTCCTCAGCAATCACCTCACCCATATGGCCTAGCAAATCACGGTCAAAAGAACCAGCTGTATTGCAGGCAGCTGGGAAACAGACGGCTGGTATACTATCATTAATCCCCAGATGATCCGCTGCCATATCTTGTTTACGCAAACCATGGGGTCCGTCACTCACCATAACACTGGGAATCCCAAAACGTTCCAAACCTTTCAAGTGCCAAAAATCAGCACCAGAACAGAGTCCCGATTTTTCTTCCAATGTCATTTTTGAAACAATCTCTTTTGCATTTTTCATGGTCATTTCCTTTCTTTCTTATGTTCATTTCGTATTTTCAAACAATTTAAATAACAAACTTACAAAGAAGACCCCATATCATCGATATAGAGCCTTTTTGAAAGTCGCTACGACTTTTATTGAGATATTATGCGTCGTGGTTATCGTCTGAATGGTCACGAATCATTGACTTCATTGCTGCTATGTCTTCTTGATGTTTTTCAACTGGGTTGAAACGAAGACAGAAGAGCATAATTAAACCAGTAATGATAGGTGCTGCAAAGCGCATGAAATTAAGAACAAAGAGAGTTCCTTCATTTTGTTGACCTACGGCTCCTGCAACGTAACCAACTAATCCAAGTAAGAACAATGGAAGTGAGTTACTGAAGGTATTCCCCATTTTTTGAGCAAATCCCTTGATAGATGAAATCACACCATTAGCAGAAATACCCTCTGTAAACTGGATATAGTCAATCGCGTCATTAACCAAGACGTTTACCAAAGCATTTTGCATCGAAGCAAGTGCAGTTGCGATAAAAGTCATAACACAGAGGAAAATAAAGTTACTGCTTCCAAAGAAGAAGAGAATGATATAACACACTGAGGAACCGATGACAGATGCTGTCAAAGCACGCTGACCAGTTTTAAAGAATTTTAAGAAAATTGGGAGTAAGACGACCATTGAAACTAAAGCACCCATTGAGACAACTAGCATATAGGTTTCAATCAAGTCTGGACGAGCTAGATAGTACAATACATAATAAACTGATGTCGCAAACATAAGACCATAGCCTAATGATGCCATAACCCATACAATGATAAATGGTGTCAATTCTTTGTGTTTCAAAATACGTTTTAAATCTTCAGTCAATGGACGATCTGGAAGTGGTTCAATGTATTTTTCTTTAGATGTTGCAAATAATCCCCAGAAAGAAACGCACGATAGCGCACCAAGAATTAACATCAATGGTACCCAACCATTTTCAACACCAAATAAGTTCCCCAAGAAATTCTTAATCGAGTTAGCATAGGAAGAACCAATCGTAAACATGATAGCAGTGGCACCTGCACCATAAGTAATAACTTTGTTACGAAGGGCATCGCTTTTTACATGGGCTGGAAGAACTGACATTTGTGGCATGGTATACATCGTTACTGTCATTTGGTAACCAATATAAACAATAAGGAAGTACCACCAGTTACCATTACCAGAAAAAGTTGGATGTTGCCATAACAATACAGCAAAGATTGTTAGCAATACTGGCGCTGGCAAGAAATACGGACGATAGCGACCCCATTTAGTCTTTGTACGGTCTGCAATAACACCCATCATCGGATCATTAAAGGCATCCCAGAGAGTTGAGATAAACATCAAGCCCGATACCGCTGCAGGTGACAAGCCAACTGTATCAGTTAAGTGAACAGCAAGATAACTGGCTAAGATCGCTGCAATCATCATTGCGGTTCCGCTGACAGAAGTGGCATGGAAGAAGGCAAACTTTTTGTCTAACTTCTCCTGAGGTTGTTTGATTTCCATAGGATAAGCTCCTTTTTTGTTTTTTCTATAAGTCTATTTTACCCAATTGGTATCGGTTACACTATCGCTAAATAATCCTTATTGTGTGTTCATTTCGTAGATTTTTGAACTATCTATAGAGAATTCCATCAACTGCTGATAAATCGACAGTCACTACCACTTCATTTGGTCCCTCAATCATCCAGTTTTTACCGTTTTTGTGAATCTGGATGATTCCATTAGGGGTCTGATAGGACATTTTAAAACCCTCTACGATTTCAATGCTCGGCTTGATTTCAATTGCTTGATAACCTGGTTCAAGTGGTTTTAAACCGACTGTTTCACGAACAATCCAGTCTAGTACACAGCCAAAGGCATAGTGGTTAAACGAGAACGTACCAACTTTACCATCGGGCTGAATGCCGGCCCATGATTCCCAGATTGTTGTCGCTCCTTGATTGACTTCATAAAACCAAGATGGGCAAGCTTCTTGAAAGAAGAGCGTTTTGGCGAGTTCTCTTTCACCGTTTGCGCATAAGACATCCAAAAGGTAGGGAACTGACAAGAAGCCCGTATCTAATCGATCTCTATTGTCATGGATTAGGCTAACCAGACGAGCCAATAAGCCACTTCGATACTCTTCAGGAACCACATCAAAGGCCAACGCTAAAACATAACATCCTTGATAATCATGAGTTAGCCTGGCATCTTTAGTAACAAATCTCTCTGTGAAAGCCTGTTTAACTTTTTGAGAATAGGCACGGTACTCCTCACCATTTTTTCCTAATACTTCAGAAATATTTGCCAATAATTCTGCTGAATGAGCTAAGAATGTTGTTGCCACAAGATCTTTTGTAACTTCTGCTGTCCTCATAGGATTGGGATCTTCCATCATAAAGCTCGGAAACATCCAATCCCCATAATGAAACTTTGTATCCCAAATATAACGCGCATTGCCAGATTTATCTCCTGCTGCACTATTCTTAGAGAACTCAAACCAATGTACCATAGCATCATAGTTTTCCTCCAAAACCGCTTTATCTTCATAGCGTTCGTAAAGCGTCCAAGGAACCATAATAATCGCATCTCCCCAGCCTGCTGATGAATAGGATCCTGTAAAAGCGACACTTTTTGCTGCGTCTTTAGGTGCAGGCGAGTAATCAATCACTTCTCCGTTGTCCTTCTGGTTGATCCGAACACTCTTAAGCCATCTCTTTATTAATGCGTCTGTTTTTAAAAAGAAGGTTGATGACGGAGCAAAAACTTGCATATCGCCTGTCCAGCCTACCCGCTCTCTCTGAGGGCAATCCGTCGGAATGGAGAGCATGTTTCCTTTTTGACTCCATAAAATATTAGATAATAGCTGATTAACCTTTTCATTACTAGTCTTTAAATAGCCGGTTCTCTCCATAGCAGAGTATATCGATATGGCATTAATCGTTGAAATATTCTTTTTCTCTAAACCAACGATCTTCGTATATCGAAAGCCATGAAAAGTGAAATCAGGTTCTAAGACTTCTTTCTGGCCTCGACCGATAAAAATATCGATTGCATCCTTATTTCGACCAACAATATTTTGAAAGAACTGACCATTCTCATTCAAAGTTTCAGCATGTTCTAGCCTGATCTCTTGACCTTCTGCTAAGAATGTTTCTAACCTCACACGACCAGCAATGACTTGACCAAAATCTACGATAAGTGTGTCATCTTCTTCCCAGATTGATTGAGCAGGAAACTGTTCTTGACGATAGACCATAGGTCCTTCTTGAGGTGCCAAACGGCCATAATCTGCATCTACTTCAAAAACAGTTAAGTTTAGAGGCTCTCGAGACGTTTTCCAATCTGTATCTTCCCTCAAGTCTTGCTTTTCACCAATTTGAATATCTGCATAGCGATGTTTTCCAGATCCTGCACTAAAATGATGATCTGTCCCAATAACAACCTGAGTTCCATCCTCATAAGTTAGTTCCAAATCTGCCAATACTGCTAACTGATTACCAAACTGGGCACTTCCTCCTTGGACACTAATGCGACCTGCGTACCAACCGTCAGCAACTTCAATAGCTAATATATTGGTACCAACTTGCAACAAGGATGTTACATCATAGGTCTGATACATCAAGAAATCGTTATAATCTGTATAATCGGGCATAAAAATGGCTTCTGTGACCTTCTTACCATTCAAGAATGCCTGATAAATTCCTTGGCAGGTAATCAAAAGCTGAGCAGAATTGATTGGTTCTTGAAGCTCAAATACACGTTTAAAATAAACTGACGGATTGAGTCGATTCTCAACTGGAGCTTGTGGCCGGCTTTTCCCAGAGAACATTTCCTCCAGCGTGAACTCTGGCTCTTCAGAAACCTTGGCATTTTCACTTGAAATCCATCGTCCAGTCCATTTCTCTTTCTTATTTCTCAATCATTTTTCCTCCATTCCTTTGCTAATTGTAGTATACAATAATACCATCTCTTTTCAATGCTTGTTTAAAACAGAAAACTGTGATAATATGATATAAAAATTGTATTTTATGAAAGTGAAATCAGCTAAAATGACTTGGAACCTGCCTTCTCTTGATCCGGATTTTCAACTATTAGAAAACCTCAAAAACTATTTAATCGTTGATGAGACTGTCTTACCCTTTAATCAAATACACCAGGCATCCAGCCAAATATGTTTCAAAGATTTGCTAGAAACACTACAACTTCCCCAAGAAGCTCAATTGGCCATTGCTTCTCACCAAATGACCTACCCATCCCAGTGGCACAATCATGATTATATTGAACTCCTCTACATTCTTGAGGGCCGTCTGTTTCACCTCACATCTGAAACGACTCATGTTTTAGAACGCAATAGTCTTTGTGTTATTCCTATCGAAGAATCCCACTTAATCACACCTATTGATAATGAGCCAGCAACTGTTGTCAACGTACTTGTCCATCCTAGTTTATTTCAAAAAATAACAGAGTTAGATCCTCATTTTTCAAATAATGTTTTCCAAAAGCCATTGATTCTTGAATCTACTGTATTGAATGAAGAACTCGTTCTTAACCTTAAAACCTTTATTCTAGATTATTATAAAAACGCCTATCGTCCAACACTCATCACCATCGCTCACTTCATAATTGTTTTACATGGCATCTTAAATCAAACTCAACCACACCAAAACACCTTTGATCAACTGACTAAAGATTGTCTTCATTTAATAAAAAATGGTGCTCCGACGATTACCCAACACCAGTTGTCACAACAGATGAGTTATAGCCAGGGACACCTATCTAGGCACATTCGTCAACAGACAGGACAGACAATCTCATATCATATCGCCCAAGCTAAGTTGGACAAGGCTCGCCAACTATTACTTGAGACTCAACTGACGATACACCAAGTAGCTGAACAATCAGGATACCAAAGCGAGAGTCATTTTCACAGGCTTTTTAAAAAACAAATGTCTATGACTCCAAAGCAATACCGCAAAATTGTTCAATAGAAAACAACTAAATGAGTTAATTCCCCATAGAAAAAAGCTGGATCAGATCCAGCTTTTTTGGCTCTATAGTTTCCACATAGTTTCTATAGCAGGTAGCACTCCCCTATGGAGATTATGGAGCCCTTAAAAAAGAAAAAAGAGAGAACCATTTTGGTTCTCTCCACATATTAGCTTTTCACCAACCCACTACGGTTGACAAAAAGCCCTTATAATAATTACTGAAAATTAATTTTCTTTACGTTTTGATGAAACAACCATCATACCTGCACCAGCAATAACTGCAAGAGCAGCTACAGTGAAGAATGGATGAGTAGAATCACCAGTTGTTGGAAGAACTTTTTCTTTCTTAGTTTCAGTTGCTGCCTTAGATTCAGTAGCTTTATCAGCTACAGCTTTTTTATCATCTGCTGTAGTTGTAGAATCAGATTTTGGTGTAACATCTTTTTCAACAACTTTTTGATCTGGCTTAGCAGGAACTACAACTGGATCTTTTGAGCCTTCTTTTGGAGTTAAATCCTTTTCAATCACTTTTCCATCAAATGGATCAACCCAATCTGAGTCTGGTGTATCTGGTTTTGTTGGATCCAATTCGTCAACCCATTCAGAATCAGGTCCTTTTTCAGTCGCGATAAAGAGGTTAACTGATTCATCAAATGTCCACTCTAAATCACCCAAACCATTTTCATTTACATAGTTACGGAAGTACATTTCAGCAGTCATTGCATCAACTGCTTTAAACTCTGTATAGATAGTTGTATCAGAAGTTTTAACATTAAGTCTGAACAAGCTTAATTCTGGCTTGTCAGCTTCAGTTAAGTCTTTTTCAATTACTTCTGGATAGTTATCTTCAACAACACCAACTTCAGTTACAGTATCATCTTCGATGTACTCTTCACCAGTTCCTTCTTCGATTACTTCTGGGTCAAGGTCCGAAATAATTTCAGCATCATCTGGCGCAGTATTCAATTCTTTAACAGTGAAAGTGTTTGTTGACTCATCAAATGACCATACAGTATTGCTTGTGACTCCATTGTCGTTTGCATAATTACGGAAGTAAGCTTCAGCATCGGCAGCAGATAAAGCACGATATGTTGTTTCACCAGAAGTTGTAATTCCTTCAATAACTAAATAATAAGTATCTTTAGTTGTTGATGTTAAATCAACTGGTTCTGTAGGTTTATACTCTTCTTCATTAACTTCAGGTTTTACTACCGCAGGAGAATCAAAATCTTCCTCAGTAGCAACTTTAATCAAGTTCCTGACATAATTTACATTTGTTATAGTATCCCTAGATATGTTACGAATATATGCATCTTTACGATCTTGTGGTAAATTTGTCAATGCACTGATGGCTGATATAGCCTCTGCTTTCGCATCGCTCAACTCATCAGCTGAAACACCGTGAACACCAATAGTTGCTGACGCTAAAACAGCCATTGATGCCAAAAGAAATTTATTCTTTTTCATTTTTATTCTCCTTTAAAGAATCCCTTATTTTTTTGAAGTTTTTACAAAACTCCTTGTATATTATTATATTCTTAAAAAAAGCTAAAGTCAAGAAATGATAAGACTTTTTTTAAATTTTTGGGTATTTTTTTGTTACATTTTATTAACTTTTTTTCTAAAAAATAACATTAACTTAACACATTGTAATAAATGTTCTTAAATCAAAGATAGCAATCGCCTTCTTAGAACAACTCTTTATAAAAGGCAATGGTTTCTTCCAGCGTTGGCATGAATGGGTTGCCTGGTGCACAGGCATCAATCAAGGCATTTTTAGACAGGTATTCAAAGTCGAATTCTTCTTCTTTGATATCTAATTCAGTCAGTTTCTTAGGAATACCAACGGTTGCAGAAAGGTTTTCAATTTCAGCAATCGCATAGTCTGCACATTCTTCATCTGTTTTGCCATCTGTAACCAATCCAAGCGCTTTGGCCACATCACGGAAGGCCGCTGGAACGCGTTTAGCATTTTCACGCTCAATAATTGGAAGGAGCATGGCACAGCAAACTCCGTGAGGCAAGTGGTAAACAGCCCCAAGTTGATGGGCCATTGAGTGCACATAACCAAGACCGGCATTGTTGAAGGCCATACCACCAAGGAAGATAGCATTAACCATAGCTTCGCGCGCTTCAATGTCTTGCCCATCTTTAACAGCACGTGGTAGGAATTCTTTGATGAGTTCAATCGCACCGATGGATAATTTCTTGGTTACCCCGTAAGCTCCTGGTGTCACCAAGGCTTCAATGGCATGGGTTAAAGCATCCATACCTGTTGCTGCCGTTAAGTCAGCTGGTTTTGAGAGCATGAGCTCTGGGTCATTGACAGACATGATGGCCAAGCTATTTTTGTCCACCATCACCATCTTTACCTTCCGCTCTTCATCAGTGATGACATAGTTAATGGTAATTTCTGCTGATGTTCCTGCTGTCGTATTGATGGCCACAACTGGAAGCCCTTTTTCTTTGGATTTATGCAATCCCTCATAATCTTGAGGTGTACCACCGTTGGTCGCCATGATGGAAATACAGCTTGCCGCATCTTGAGGAGAACCGCCACCGACTGATAAGATAAAGTCGCAATCGTTTTCCTTCAAGACTGCCAAACCATCATAGACATTTTTGCAAGAGGGGTTTGGATCGACATCTTCAAAGACCACATAGCCAATTCCTGCTGTATCAAGTGGTGCTGTTACTTTAGGCAAAATGTCGCTTGAAGCGATAAAGTGGTCTGTCACCAACAAGGCTTTTTTGAAGCCCAATTCTTTGACATGGTCACCGAATTCGTTGATAACACCTTTGCCAATGAGGTTAACTGCTGGTACGTAAAATACTGACATAAGAAACTCCTTTTATATTGTTATTTTTTTCACTATATTAATTATAATCCCTTATTCCCCAAAATTCAAAGGAAAAAACAATAATTTGTTAATTAATTCACTTGATGGTTTAAAGGTCAACTTGTGCTTTCACACAAGTTACCTTTTTTATAAATCAAGGAACCCTTCATGTGGGGTCATACCGAAGAATTCTGCAATTTCTTGCAATTCTTGATCTGTGATTTCTTGCTTAATAACGCCACCTTGAGCACCAACTTGAGAGAAAATCATGGCTGCTTTTTCAATCACTTCAACCAAACCATAAGTCTCATCAAGCGTAACACCAGAAGCAAATAGGCCATGGTGTGGCCAAAGCACTGCTTGGAACTCTGCCATTTTCTCAGATGTTTTGACGCCAATGTCATTGGTTCCAGGTGTCATGTAAGGAATAACACCAAGTCCTTCTGGAAAGACAACAATGGATTCTGCCTGCATTTTCCAAAGGATGCGTGACAAATGACGCTCGTCCAAAGGTTGAGTAAAGCTCATGGCAATCAAGTTCGTTGGATGACAATGGAAGACAACACGTTGATTTGGGTTGACTTTAAGGCGTTCGATATGGCTCATCAAGTGACTTGGGAATTCAGAGGTTGGTTTGCCTCCATCTTCAAAGCCCCAAACGATGTCATAGCTTTGGCCATCTTCTGAAATTTTAACCAGACCAAGGTCAAGTGTTGGACGGCTATAAACATTACGGAAATAGCGACCGGTACCTGTCACCAAGTAATAAAAACCAGCAATCGCAGAAGCATCAAAGCCGAGCTCATAGGTGGCTTTGATGTCCTTCACATCCTCATAAACCTCTACTTCTTCTGCAAGGAGACGGTAGGACACATTTCCACCGTTGCGTTCATCCCAATACCGATTGTAAGACTCACGCGTCACTTCACGCATATTCAACACATAAGGAGAATCAACAAATTTAGACATAATTATGATGCTAAGGGTGTTAAGAAAGCGAGAGAAAAACAGGAGACCGAGACTGTGGTAAACCACAGGGAGGGCTATCTTTTTTCCGATGCTTTTAACCCGAGCTCAAATGCTCGACACACCCTTACCTTCCTTTCTTTCTAGTTATTTAAAAATGTAAGACTTAAGCACGTTCTGCCAAGACTTTTTCTTCGTAGGCACGCACGTCTTTGAGCCAATCAAGGCCGACTGGAACACCGTTTTGTTCACAGAAGTAATTCCAAACATCGCTGTAAGGGAAATCTTTGAGTTCCTCTGTGTAAGCCAACCGGCTTGTGAAATCAAAGTCATTTTCCATTTCTTTTAGTTGAGCAGTTGGTTCCAAGAGTGCTTTCAAGAGTGCTTTTTGCGTATTGCGTGTTCCGATTACCCAAGCAGCAATCCGGTTGATTGTTCCATCAAAGAAGTCCAAACCAATCACTGTTTTATCCAAGAGGTTGTTGCGGACGATTTCTTTAGCAATATCTTGCAACTCATCATCCATGATAACCACGTGGTCTGAATCCCAACGAACCGGACGAGAGACGTGTAGCATCAAGGCTTTTTCACTAAAGAGGGAAAGGGAAGATAGTTTGTTTGAAATCACTTCTGTCGGATGGAAGTGACCAGCATCTAGCAAGATAGCCTTGTTACGGGTCAAGCCGTAACCCATGTAAAACTCATGGGAGCCAACTGTATAGGCTTCTGCCCCTAGTCCAAACAGTTTGCTTTCTACCGTGTCCACATTGTAGGCTTCGTCAATCTCAACAGAGAAGATTTCATCTAGTGATTCCATCAGGCGTTTGCGTGGTGACAAACGGTCAACTGGATTATCTTTAAAACCATCTGGCACCCAGAAATTGGTGTAGCAGGTTTGGCCGATTTCTTTACCAAAGTATTCCGCAACCTTACGGCTACGTTTCCCGTGTTCAATCCAGTAATCACGAACCGCTTTATCAGGATGAGAGAGGGTCATCCCATCTTTCATCATTGGGTGTGAGAAGAAGGTTGGGTTGAAGTCAAGCCCGAGGCCTTGTTCCTTAGCCCATGCCACCCATTTTTCAAAGTGCTTTGGCTCGATTTGGTCTAAATCAACGGATTCATCTGTATCTAAGTAAATGGCGTGAAGGTTAAGTTTGTGCTTTCCTGGGATAAGTGAGTAAGCTTTTTCAAGGTCTGCTCGAAGTTGATCTGGTGTATGTGCAACCCCAGGATAGTTTCCTGTAGACATAATCCCACCAGTGGTTTCACCTGTTGGATTGAGGAACCCTTTGACATCGTCTCCTTGCCAGCAGTGCATCGAGATTTTGATGTCCTGGAGGGCTTTGAGGGCGTCATCTGTATCGACACCGAGTTCTGCGTATTTGGCTTTGGCTAAAGCGTAGCGTTCTGCAATAGTTGTCATGGTATAGTCCTTTCTACTAATGACTTAAGATAGGGTTTGTTGCCTAAAGGTTAAGAGATGATCACGCGCTGAAATATCTTTTGGCTCATAGCGCTCATAGTCAAATTGTTCCTGTAACCAGCTTCTAGCTTCTTTAAGGTCAGCAAACTGACCTTCTGCAATCAATTGAACCATGAGGTTGCCTATAGCAGTGGCTTCTCCTGGTCCCGCAATGACAGGTTTTCCGATAACATCAGCCGTCAGTTGATTGAGGAGTTTGACATTGGAGCCACCACCCACAATGTGTAGGGCTTCAAAGGTCTCACCCGTCAACTCTTGCATAACCTTCCATTCATGGGCGTATAAGAGGGCCAAGTTGGAGTAGACACACATGGTTAATTCCCCAACCGATT
The DNA here is from genome assembly GCF_030812835.1 of Streptococcus moroccensis. Classification (GTDB taxonomy): domain Bacteria; phylum Bacillota; class Bacilli; order Lactobacillales; family Streptococcaceae; genus Streptococcus; species Streptococcus moroccensis. The sequence goes on along the minus strand of NZ_JAUSTM010000019.1, from coordinate 10,938 downwards.
CCGGTACGATTTGACCAGTTTCTCGGCAAGCTGCCTGAATTTCGGTTATCATATTCTCCGGTTTGGTAAAACGGTCATCGTTGAGATTGATATACTGCAAATAAGGTTCAACTTGGTAGGCTGCCTGCGCCATCTCAGCGTAACTATATTGGTAATCCAGCATCCGAGCAATTTCTTGAACTGCCCACATCCCCGTGATGTTTTTGAGGAAACGATAAGTTTGATAAGCTCCCCGCTCATTGGTATAATTTTGTTCAAAGGCATTTGGGGTCGCAATAGGGAGACGGTTTTCCACCCCTATCAAAGACCAGGTCCCACTCGAAATATAAGCCGGTTGGTCTGCCGTTGATGGGACACCTACTACAGCAGAAGCTGTATCATGGGTCGCTACCGCTATGACTTGGCAAGCAGGCAAATCATAAGAAGTTTTCAATTCTTCTAAAAGGGATCCAATAACTTGCCCAGACTGAATCACTGGTGGGAATTTCTCTCGTGGAACACCTATGGCAGCGAGTAAGTCAGCGTCCAGATCTTCTGAGTTCACATCCATAAACTGGGTCGTTGAAGCATTGGTTACCTCAAGCGTATTGATTCCTGTCAAGCGATAGGCCAAGTAGTCCGGCACCATCAGGATTTGGTCCGTTTTCTCTAATAGAGCCTTGTCCTCACGGAACAATTGATAGAGCGTATTGAATTTAAGAAACTGAATCCCTGTTTTGGCATAAATGGTTTCAGCAGGTATTTTTTCAAAGAATTCCTCCATGGCCCCATCTGTCCGCTCATCCCGATAAGCAATCGGTTGATCCAAGAGATGACCGGACTTATCCAGCAAACAGTAATCCACTGCCCATGTGTCAATTCCTAAGGTACAGCTCTTTACACCTACCGCCCTGATCTTGGATAGTCCTGTCAGGATTTCCTCAAAAAGATAATCAATATCCCAGCGGTAATGGCCATTAACGAATTGAATTTCATTTTTGAAGCGATGCATTTCTTGTAAATCAAGCTTCTTGTAATTATCAAGCGTAGCCAGCATGACACGGCCACTTGATGCACCTATATCTACTGCAACATGAAAGCTCATCAGTCACCTCATTTTTTCTTGTCTTATGATACTTCTATTTAACTCTTTTTTGACTTGTGGTACAATATCTAATATACATCCCTTTTGTATCAAATATACAGGTTTGCCAAATAGCAATCGCTAGGGCTAGGAATTCTATGTTCTTCGTGAGAACATGGTTCCCTTGCTATTTCCCTATTAGGTATTAGCTTTCTTTACAAAACCTATTTGGGACTTTATACGAACTCAATGCACTAGATTGAGATCACACGCCTCGATAATGATTTTCTTATTTCAAAAGAAAGGTGCTATGTTTATGACATCACTTGATCAACTCCTCTTTTCCCACAGTTCTCACGAAATTACTCAACTTAAAGAAAAAGACTTTGTGGCTGACTTTCCAGAATTAAAAACCTCTAGTCAGAACCAAATTCCTGTCATTAGCCAACAAATTTTTGGTACCAATAAGGACGTCTATATCAGTAAACACAGTCGCTTTGCAGATTATCCGACTCACTCCCACCAATTTTTAGAGATCAATTATATCTACCACGGAAATTGTCAGCAAACCATAAATGGTAAAACCTACCACTTTCAAGCAGGTGACATCATTCTTATGGACAACGAAAGCACCCAATCCATTAAAGCGCTTGGTGAGGAGGATATTTTGATTAACATCCTTTTTCGCAACAAGGAAATTTCTCTAGATTGGCTGACTCAGCTTCAAAGTCACAATAGTATCATTTATGACTTGCTCTTAAACGCTTCAATCGATCAGTCTAAAGTCAGCAACTTTGCGATTTTTCCAAAAGAAAAAACCAAGGCGGTACTCCCGGTTTTGCAGCAACTCTTAACAGAATATTTCTTTCCAAGTGATTTTTCTGATAAAATGATTGATCATTATTTATCAATTCTAATGTATCATCTAGCCAGAACTTTGTCTGAAGTCAACCAAGAAGCTATCCTAGAAAAAACAAATGACCCCTATACCAAACTCCTAAATTTAATTGAGCATGAATACCAAGAATTAACGCTTCAGAGTGCTGCTGATCGCTTAAATTTCAATAAAAATTATTTAAGTAACCTTGTTAAAGAACGCAGTGGGCAAACGTTTACCCAGTTATTGCATTACAAACGCCTGAATCAAGCAAAACTTCTCATCTCATCAACTCAATTGCCAATCCAGGAAATCGCTCAGTTGACTGGTTTTTCCAATAGAACATTTTTCTATAAAAAATTTGAGGACACATTTGGTTATAAACCAAGCGATCTAAGAAAGAAATAAGAGGCGCTGGTTCTTCTTAAAGTAGCACTACTATTAGAAATATCTGCTCTGGCTTTTGCCAACATTCCCTCCGTTAGTTCAACTATATTATAACCATCAGTAATGTCACCCATTTCATTTTTACTGTCAATATTAATAATGTCCCCCATATATTTCCACTCCAGTCTATTCTTTTTAATCTTTTACCATTACCTCTTACATAGTTCATCTAATAAAAATGAAGGGTGTGATTTGAAAACTGTTTAAAAATAGTACCCTTCAAACTAGAACTAACGATTTAAGAGAACTCTTTTCCTGTCAACTTTGACACAATGATACAAAATCTTTCCCACTCATCAGGAAAATTATTTTCTCCTGATTTTACAATAGTTTTACCATCGATAACATACTGACACTTCCACCAACTGCCATCTACTATGCTCAGATAATTAGGATAGTTGATATCCCAGTCAAAAAGATGACACTTTTTGAGTTCATTCAAAAACTGGCTCATTTTCCTTTTGCTTGACTGAAGAATAATCGTATCCAGTTCCCATTCCGAAGCATTGATATAAGTCACAGTATTCCTTAGAAAGTCTACTGTCACATGGATTGGCGGTTCATGAAAACCTCCAACACTTGCTTCAAAGTAGGTAATGTTATCTTTCATAAGTCATACCTCATTTTTATCAAATGTTTTTTTAAAATCGTGGTCAGATAAACTTAGTAGTAAAGGGTGCCAAAAATTGAATGCGCTACTTATTCTTTAGTTGTATGACGCTTCCCTAAGTTAAGTGCAGCTTCTTCAGTCATTTCAATCACTCTTGAAAAATTGGTGTTCGCTGGCATGTTGTCTTTGGAATACCAATATACATCAGCATTTCCATTTCTAGCTATATAAACAACTGGTACAAGTTGGGTAGCAGGTGTATTCTCAACCGAATGTGATTCAATTATTGAAGAACTAGAAGATGATGAGTGACTCTTTTCTTCTGTTGGAACTAGTGATGGAACTGCAGTACCTTTCAAATAATCTATTATGGCATTTTTCGAGTAATTATCTAAAACAACAGTAGTAATTCCATAACTATCAACTGATTCTTTAGAACTTCCTAGATTGATACTAATCAGATTCCCAGACTCATCAAGGCCCACATATTGAAGTACAACTTGTCTAGGTATCAATTCGTCTCCGAAATATATGGGACTTACTTTGTAATCTAGCCAAAAATGAGGATGGTTAGCAAGCCAACTATCCAAACGTTTCTCATAATATAGCATACCTTCAATATTCTTATCATTCGTCCCTTTATATTGACCACTGTTTGACCAAGCAGTCAATTGGACAAGGTTTCTTCCTTCATCTGTAAGTCCACTAAACTGGTAACCAATAAGATGGGCCCTATTAAAAAGCCACGCTTTCTTCCCCTTATTGCCATAAGTCATTTTATAGTTATGCCAGCCCACTGGATTATATTTTATTTTAGGTTCTCTCTGCTTTTTCGGCTCATCCTTGTCCTGAAGTTGGATATGAGCAGAAGTTGCCCGACCTAATGTATCAAATTCACCTAGAACAGTCTGCTTTTCCCCATTAAATGTCAGCAAATTTAGAGTATTGTAGTCAATGTTATTTTGATTTGCTATAACAGTAATATTGGTTAAAATAAGTGAAAAAATAAAAAGAATAAAAAACAAGAATTTTTTCATAGTAGTTGCCATTTCCTTTGAAACTATAAATGAGTGCTTACCTTTTAACATTTAGAAGCCACTTTTTTAACCCATTATATCATTAAAACACTTTCATTTTAATGTTTATTTAGAAAAAAATAGCGAGCACAAAACTATCATTAATATAATATATGTTGCTAAAGTCTAAATTACCCAATGTTTTTAGCTACAAATGGTACTCCATCTATATACTGAAGAAAATTTAAAGTGAGTACAGTTCAATTCCCTCACTCACGTCTTTTAAGAATCAATTTGATATTTCTAAATTTTATGAAAATATATCACAACTATATCAAGTTATAACATCAAAAAATCTAGTCTTATCCCACCCCAAGCAAAAAAGCCTTGTCTCCAAGGCTTTTAATAAGGCTCTCGTTCAAAGGTTTCTAACCTTTCACCAGCAGACTAACTACCTCGACGTGTATAGTATTGCGTGAGAAATTCCTTGACTAACTCATCAGAGAGGACACTTGCCTTCTCTTTTTCTTTCTCTTTGGTCAGTAATTTTTGAGCCTCAGATTGGATTTGTTTCTGCGTGTGATTGGTGACAGACTGAGAACCAATGGTGTAACCCATCATCACCATAAAGCTGGTGACTGCTAGACCACCAAAACCAATCAAAAATCTAGCCTTCATTTTATTTAACATCACTAGTGCTATCTCCTTTTTCCATAAGATAGCACTATGATAACAAGATGAACTTGAAAAAGTTATCACAAGAAAAACTACCACTCACTAATGAGTGGTAGCTCCTCCTTAATTCTCATAATATGACAAATCAATCTCACTATCATAGATAAAGTCATCATCAATGTGATGGGCGATTTCAATAACAGTAACTGGTAAATTGAACAGTAGGTTTCGGATATTCTTAGCATTTTGAGCATCCAACGGAGCTGTCACTTCATCTGCAAGAAGCACATCTTTTTGTCTAATCAGATTTCGTGCAATTTCAAGGCGTACCTTTTGTCCCCCAGAAATATTTTCCCCATTATTAACAATTTGATAGTCTAAAATATTATCAAACTCAGCTGTCAAACCAACTTGCTCAAGCTTTTCTAATAATAGCTCATCAGAAAACTCAGCTCCCAATGTCAAATTAAAGCGAATGCTATCATTAAAGAGATAAGGTGACTGGGCAATGAGACCGATACGCTGCTGATAGTCTGTCGTCACCTGACCATTATCAAGCACCATGTCAATAGCCCCCTCATCAGGACTTAATTCCTGTAAAATCAGTTTAAAAAGCGTTGATTTTCCAGAACCACTCGGACCCTTAATGAGGTATTTCTTCCCTTTGTCAAAGCGATAAGTGAGGTTTGAAAAGAGTCTTCTGCCTGCAAAGGATTTCGTCAATTGATGGCATTCTAAAGCTTCAAAATCTTCATTTGTAAGAGACCGCTCCTGCTCTTTAGGAATAGGCTGAGCTAATATCTGGTCAAATGTGTCAGAAATGGATTTTGCTCCTTTGAGCCTAAAAATATCGTTAACAATATTCATCAATGGCTGCTCCAGACGTGTAGCTGCAATAAACATGGCAATTAAATCTGTCACTTGTACGCTAGTTCCTGCTGCTATGAGTACCAGTCCTAAAAAGATTGGGAGAAACTGAGACACAAAGAGCATCAGATTGGCTAAAAAGGCAAAGAAAGATTGATAAATTCCAAATGTTTGTCGTGAATCTTCGTAGCGTGTTGACTGGTTTTGAACATTTTGAAGACCAGAAGAAAGGGCTTGATTCTGAACTAACGTTGGCCTTCCAACAACGGCATCGCTCACTAAACTCAGTAATTTCTGTCTCTCTGATGCTTGCTCGTCCCCTTTTCGCTCTGCTATTTTACTAATCCTCAGTTGAACAACTAAGAAAATAAAGGAACAGGCAATAAACAGCAAACCAATCGGTATATTTTTTACCAAGAGATAGATGCTAAGTAATAGGAAATTACTAATGTGTGCAACAAGGAGAATACTTGGACTAATATGATTCCAGAGATAATATTCAACATCTTGTGTTAAAAGGGAAATCTTCTGTTCTTTCCCAATCTCCTGATGCCCCAATATCAAACGCTTGTAAAGATCAAGGCGAATGTTACCGCAGCCAATGGTCATAATCTGATTGATCAAGAGATTAGCGATAAACATGACAGCATATAAGAGCAAGTAGAGAGTCAATCCATAGACCAAAAACCCCCATGTTTCTTTACGACTATTTAACGCTGTAAGGTCAAAGATTTTATCTGTCATCAAGGGTTCAATGAGAAAGACAAAACTGTTTAAGATACAGGCGATAAGGGTTAAGGTCACTAAAAATTTATTAAAATACTTAAACATCTCATCACCTACAACTCTATCACAGCATCATAAACGATTGTTTCGTCCACATGATGAGCCACTTCAATAATGGTTATGGGCAGTGAAAAAATCAACTCTCTGACACGATGAGCATTCTCTTTATCAAGTGCTGCTGTCACTTCGTCAAGCAGTAAAACATCCTTCTGGCGCAGTAAAAAGCGTGCTAATTCTATGCGCACTCGCTGACCACCTGAAACATTGCTGCCGTTATTTTCAATGTTGGAGTCTAAGCCGTCTGGTAGCTCTTCAAGCAGGTGGACTTGATTTAACACCCTAATCATCTCGTCATGAGAAAAGGTCTGATTTAGACAGATATTTTCTTCCAAGGTGCCATTAAAGAGAAAGGGTGACTGACTGACCATGCCAATATTCGCTTGATAAGAGTTAAATAACTGATTGTCATCCGTCACAAGAGCGACTTGTCCTGAATCGACAGCTTCACCTTTAATGATATTTAAGAGGGTGGTTTTTCCTCGTCCACTAGCTCCCGTGATGAGATATTTCTTCCCTTTTTCAAAGGTGTAGGAGAAATCTTTCAAAATAGTCTTGTCTCCATAGGATTTTGTGATATTTTGCAAAATCAGAGCTTTAAAATCTGGAATATAGGAGACTTCCTCCTCATTAACAACCTTATCCATTAGATTATAGATTTTTGTCTTGATAGAATGAGCAGCTTGCATGTCAAAAGTGGCATACATCATATTTTGAAGAGGACTTGACAGGCTATTTGAAGCGATAAACATGGCAACCAGAGATGATACTGGAATATGACCAAAAACATTTGGGAATAAAAAATAAATTCCAATTGGTAGCACACGTCCTAAAAACTGTGTCAAACCATTACAGAAAAAGAGGAAATTAGATAGGTAATAATAATTTCGGCGGGCAGTTTCATAAGTCAGTACCTGATGTTTCAATTTTCCATAGGTCGTTGCAAATGCTTGATGATGTAACAAGGTGCTTCCACCATTGACAAAGTCCATAATGAGAGCCATTGAACGCTCTCGCTCCTCGCTCTGCTTTTGTCCAAAAGCATCTGCCACTTTACTCAAAAACACTTGGGGTAGTGGGCGTAAGAGAGACCCTAAGATAAACAGCAGCGCTAAAATGGGATTTAAGGTGATTAAATAGACCGACACAACCAAGAAAATCATGCCATTTTTGGGCAAACGCATGACCTGAGTCACGTAACTATCATAGAAAAATTCTAAATCTTGGCTGAGAAAATTCGTCGTCTCATGCTGATCTGTGAACGCGCTAGATAAAAGGAGCGTCCTCATCAACTTATCTCGTAAGACCAACATGATGCGTTTACAAGACACATCGTAAACGACATCTGCACCAAACTCCAAACCATAAAAAAGCAGATAGGTCAAAAGTCCCACGACAAAAACTTTCCCGAGTGACTCAAAATCCGTTACCGTATCAATCGCAATGACTTTTTGAATCACTAACGATTGTAAAATACTAGAGAAAGCTCCTAATATAAAGACCACGAAGGCAACATAACGGAATTTCCCAAGATAAGATAATAACTTCATAGTAAGCTCCCATTAAATAAAATAGTCAGCTAGGAAAGGATAGCTAACTATTTTATATGCTAATTAGCAGTTTCCGTTTGTTCTTGGACAGCTAGCATTCACTTCAACCTGATATGCTTTAGGATCATATTTTTTATTTTCTTTTATAATCATTGTTAGTTCCTCCAAAAAATTAATTTATATCAAGGATATCGTTATAGGACTTACTAAGGATAAAAAGTGAAAAATCTTTTTGTATGCGCTCTTTATATAGTCGACACAACCTTTCCCAAGATTTTTCTTGATTTATCCTTACCAAAGGACAATATCCTGATTTACAAAGCAATACATAAGGGCATTGGCTACATCTCTCAATCTCAATCTCTTTGAGCCAATCATTCCTTTTCTTCTCGTTAACAACACCTGTTAAAACGCTTCCAAAAATATTTTCTTTATGGTACAGAGCTACTGTGCAGCTTTGAATTACTCCTTTAACGTTGAACATATAGTGGTATTTACGATTAGCATAGCAATTTATACTGTTCGACATCATTATTTGAGGGGATTCTATATTATATCCTAAAGAAATTGCCTGTTGAGAACAATAATAACTGAAATCACCATTTGGAATATCAACACAATAATCATCAGCTCGCTCTCCTTGCCCCCAATCCCCAATGTTATGATAAGCAAGACTAAATCTGCTATCTTCCCTGAATACCAGACCATCTAATTTTAGAAAGTGCTCCATAGATTCAACATTCTCTTTTGAAATATTAAATCGAATAGTACAATGAAAATGTAACGAACTAGCCCCCATCATTTTTAAATTTGCGAAAATTCTATCATAAGAACCTACACCATTTTTAAGTAAACGTTGATTATCATGGAACTTCTTCTCACCATCAACCGTTATTTGATAACCAGTAACTTTACATTTTCCTACTAAGTTTTGAAACATACGTTTATTTAACAAATAACCGTTAGTTGTAATTACAGAAAAATATTCAATATCATATACCGAACATAGTTCTAAAAATCTCTCAGATAGCTGAACTATTGTTTTATAACCAAGCAAGGGCTCTCCACCAAACCATTGAACACTAAATATCTCAAACTTTCCCTCGGATAATAGTTTATCCGCAAACGTTACAATAGCATCTTCTACTTCTGGAGACATTGAAATATTTTCAAATTTTTCATAACAATATTTACATCTAAAGTTGCAATCTCCATGAGTTAGAATTGTAAATTCTAGCAACTTATCATCTTCGTTTTTAATTCTCGCTAGCGTATCTTGTAGCTCATTTTCTTCTTGATGATAATGCCAAGACTCTAGATAATCATTATACTGACTTCTTGTAGTATCATCACAATCAATTTTCCTTAATAATTCGTTGGTTATAAAAAAGGAGTGATTATTTTTTGTGTTGTAATAAACATTTCCATCTGATAGGGATTTACTTAAAACATAAGGCGACATTTCCATTATGGAACCTCCTTCATCACGCTTTAAGTATATCACTCTGAAAAAACTTTAAATTTCTTTCCCATATCTGCTGACTAGTTATTTTCAGATAAAACTTTTTCTAAATGTCCTTCATAAGTCTTTGCTAAGTGGTTACTTCCAGCCAATTTCATTGCTCCAATACACTTTCTCATTTCAATAATTGCTTTACAATCCTTCTCTTTTTTATAGTGATACAGATGTTGTGCATACTGAAACACCAATCGCTCATAAATTTCAGTCTCAGTGAAGAAGCATTGATTTAGTTGTTTTTCAAAATACAGAGCATCCAGAAATTTTTCTCTCTCAACACATGTGATATATCCATTTAATAACATTGATGAGATTAATCGTCTATTATTTGGAATTTCTTTATAGAAATCAGAACTCCTAGACATTTCTCTAGCCAAAACCATGAAAACATCATGTTTTAGGACATCTAAAGTATTTGAAAAAATCAACAATTCATAATATCCCCAATATTCCACACTAAACAAATAGTCGGTTAAATCGTCCAAATCCTTTTGAGTATAATAAGCTTCTCCTGATAAATCTTGCAAACGAATTTTCAATAAAATCATATTGAGTTGATAAAATTTACCCCTTTTATTCTCCGATTCCATCTGTGAATATAGAAGCTTTTTCATGCCTTCAACATCACGATTAGATACAAACTGTCGAACCTTTGATAGAAGTTCATTTAGTTCATCTCTATGAAAATCATGAGCCGCATACATAAATTCATCAATTGGCATGTTGATTTCATCTAAGATAAGCATGAACTTAGAAATGGTTAAATCTGTCTCCCCTTTCTCAAAGCGAGAGAGTTGAGACGTTGATATACCAGCCTTAGCGACATCTTTTAATCGTAATCCTCTAGATTCTCGAAACTTTTTAAAAATTTCTCCAAATTTTTTCATCATACACCTCCAATAAGCATATATGGGAATATTTTTTTATTTTTAACATTTTAGCATAAAATAAAAAAAAATAAAAGTGAGGTATTTCACATGAAAAATCAAAAACTACTACCTTTATTGTTCCTACTCTTTGAGGGAATTATTATTATCGTTGTTGGCTAACACTAAAAACTTTGTCACTATAATGCTTATACATTCATGAAAATAGGGCTACCTGAACTCAGGTAACCCTATTTTTATCATGTCATCCTACTTCTAATAACTTTTCTAACAATTCCAAAGACAAGGAAAAGATTAAAAATAATATAGAAAGTGGTAAAGCTGAAAATTCCATTGGTTGCTAAATCTTCGACATAGAGGTATCTTTCTGTAAAAAAGAGGTAAATCCCATAGACTTCTGTAAAGGCTAAAAATCCGATTAATCCAATGACAAATAAGCTTCCAAGCATCTTCGCAATCTGGTAAAGGACAAGCAAAATCAGTCCTATCGCTGCGATAATCAAAAGACTTTGAATGATTTGTTCTAACATCTCTACACCTCTTTCTACCCTAATTGCTTACGATAATAATCTGCCTTCCCCTTG
>NZ_JAUSTM010000018.1 GCF_030812835.1 Streptococcus moroccensis | reverse complement strand
TGAACAAAGTGAAAGCCAGCGTCTTTAGGCGCTGGCTGGTGATGTGGGCTTATAGCCCCTGTTCAAACCACCCGTTAGACGGGTGGTCATGATTTAATTTGAAGTTTCTTGTTACCTTTTCTCATGGACATTCAATCAAGGCTACAAGGATTCCTCTGTTTAAGGCTGTTTAGATATGACTTGTGATCAAAGTCATGCTCCCATCAAAGTCCCACTCCTTGATATCATTTGGAAGAATAAAATGGTCTCCCATAGTGATTGGATGAGTCTGCTGACCAACCTTTAGTTGACCATTACCATTTATGACAGATACTAAAAGGTAAGGTGCCGTTTGTTTGACTGAGACCATGCCAGAGATGTCCCACTTTTCCACCGTAAAGAAGGGGTTGGCGACCAATGTTGTCAAGGTGACGTTGTCCAATGTGACGACACTTGGCGTGCTGTTTTCAGGTTGTCCAATGGATAAAACATCAAGGGATTGCTGGATATGAAGGGGACGTAGATTCCCTTGGTCGTCTTTTCGATCAAAATCATAAACGCGGTAGGTTGTATCGCTCGACTGTTGGGTTTCTAGGATAACAATTCCAGGTCCAATAGCATGAAGTGTCCCACTTGGAACAAAGAAAAAATCACCTGTTTGGACGGGAACATGTGTTAAGAGTTTATCCCATTGACCTGTCGTGATGAGAGATTCTAGCTCCGTTTGGCTTTTAGCCTCATGACCATAAATAATCTCAGCCCCTTGTTCCGCATGCAAGATATACCAACATTCTGTTTTTCCCAGTTCACCTTCATGTTTTAACCCATAAGCATCATCAGGATGAACTTGGACGCTGAGCCAATCATTAGCATCTAAAATTTTGGTCAAAAGTGGAAATACGGTGCTATCTGGATGCCCGAAAAGGGCAGGTTGTTTTTGGTACAATTGATCAAGTGATTGTCCCTTATAAGGGCCATTGGCAATAACAGATGGCCCATTGGGATGAGCAGAAATAGCCCAATATTCACCTGTGTGGTTACTAGGGATATCGTAATTAAACAGTTTAGTTAAGCGATCACCTCCCCAAATTTTTTCATGCATGGTCGAGGTTAAAAATAAAGGTTCTGCTGCCATAGGAAACCAACTTTCTAAGTCATTTGTTCCATCATACCATAACTTGATGGATTTTGAAACGAACAATAAAAGAGATATACAAAAAATCATGCTTTTCTAAGCGTTCTATAGCTTTCCTATATCAGTAGATCAGAGATGACACTCACTAAGTGATCTGTAAAGGGATAGGACTACTTGTTGTTTGCTTTAAATCCCCACATTATGTGGTTTAGAAAATCTGTTTCAGCTTTATTTCAAGCCTCAAAAAGTTTCTAACCTTTTGACGATTCCAACTGCTACACATTCTATTAAAATCTATAAATAAAAGAACCTGAGACTGATTGTCCCAAGTTCTTGATCTCTAGACGGGCTAAAGATATCGTTAGTGTATTAGCGAATTGCTTTTTCTGTTTGAATATCGAAGAAGTGAGCTTTGTTCATATTGAAGGCCAACTTCACGATTTCTCCTGGTTCGTGGTAATCACGAGCATCGACACGTGAAATGAATTCAATATCGTCAACCTTACTGTAAAGCATAGTCTCAGCACCGAGAAGCTCAGAGACCACGACCTCAGATTGAATCACTGAATCTGCATAAGCGGTCAATTCTAATTGAGATGCTGTTACATCTTCTGGACGGATACCAAAAATCAGTTCCTTACCATTATAGCCTTGTTCTTCTAATTGTTTGCGACGTCCTTCTGGAACCTTAACGCGAAGGCTACGGCCGGTAGTAATATAGCCATTTTCTAATTTAACAGTGAAGAAGTTCATGGCTGGCGAACCGATAAAGCTTGCAACGAAACGGTTTGCTGGTTCATTGTACAATTCTTGAGGGGTACCAATTTGTTCAACACGCCCGATAGTACCGTTGCCTGCTGGGTTTTTGGTTGAACTCATAATAACGATACGATCCGCAAGGGTCATAGCTTCTGTTTGGTCATGTGTTACGTAAATCGTAGTCGCTCCAATACGACGGTGAATTTTAGAGATTTCAGCACGCATGGAAACACGCAGTTTGGCATCCAAGTTAGAGAGAGGCTCATCCATCAAGAACACTTTTGCGTCACGAACGATAGCACGTCCCATGGCAACACGCTGCCGTTGCCCACCAGACATATCTGCAGGTTTACGGTCTAAAAGTTCAGTCAAGCCGAGAATAGCAGCAGCTTCTTTAACACGGCGATCAATATCGTCTTTTGGATATTTACGGAGTTTAAGACCAAAGGCCATGTTATCGTACACAGTCATGTGTGGGTAAAGGGCATAGTTTTGGAAAACCATGGCGATATCACGATCTTTAGGTGCCACATCGTTCATCAATTTGTCATCAATGAAGAATTCACCTTCAGTGATATCTTCTAGACCAGCGATCATACGAAGGGTTGTTGATTTACCACAACCTGAAGGACCTACAAATACGATGAATTCCTTGTCCTTAATGTCGAGGTTGAAATTTTCAACGGAGTAGTGGTCGCTGCGTTCATAGCGTTTGTAGATATTGTTTAACTTTAACTGAACCATGCTGGTTCCTCCTTATTCATTATAAAGTTATTATAAATGAAAACGTTTTATTTTTCTTTGGTCAGGGTGCTTAAAAAGAAAAAAACATTTTGTGCAAGCTGCACAAAATGTCAAGATGAGAACTGTAATAAAGCGACATAGCAAACAGCCAAGTCATCCATGTTTTTGAGGGAAAGGCCAGTCTGCTCCTGAAATTTATCCAAGCGATACTGAAGGGTGTTTCGATGAATGTAAAGTTTCTGAGCCGCCTTTGTGACAACAGCTTGCTCTTCCCATAGTGCTTTAATGGTTTCTTCCATGTCGTCCTGGCCCATAATAAGCTGGGCCAAAAGAGAGTACAGGTCAGCTGAGGTTTCTCCAGCTGTTCGCAATAAAGTGATTGAAAACTGATTAAAGCCTGAGAAGCTAGCCTTATGAAGATTGTGGCTAAAAAGGTGGGCCTCTAACTGATATGCTTCTGCCCAGTTGGACATCATCTTTTCAGGCCACATTTGACCAAGAAAAGCCGTTATTGTCATACCAAAGTCAAATTCCATACTAGCTAAAATCTCTGCCATTATCGATTCAACAGAGAAGTGGGGATCCTGATTGAGGATAAAGACATAGCGATCGGGAGTGATTTTTAGAGACGTGACGAGATTTGGAAGTAGGTGTGTAAGCACGTCCAACCATTCCGCTTCAAAATCATTTTGATCAGTATGTCGGATGATTTGAACATGCAAAAATTGAACCAGTCTGACTTGACTAGGAAGGGGCCCCTGATTTCGAACGAGGTAAGCATACCAAGGATTAGACGAAGCACCCTCTTTTTCTGATGAAAGAAGTTGCTCTAATAAGAGTTGCTCTCGCCTTGTCAATTCGTTGCTCTTAAGATTAAGCCATTTGCCATCTGAGCGAGGAATACTTACCATACCTATTTGCTCAAGTTGTGTATTGGTTACGCTAGCAGATGGGAAAAAAAGATCTAATTGTTCCAAAGGATATCTCCATGCTTTGTCTTTTTTTATTCCAGTATATCATAAGCCTTTTATTTTATCAGGATTGAGTTGATTTTAGCCTCGTTTAAGATGAATGTGTATAATGAAAACAACCCCTTTATGTCAGATAATGTGTGGGTCCTAGTGATTTATAGACTGACGTGGTATAATATAAGAAAAACGAGGTTAAACGAATGATAAAAATATTACTTGTAGAAGATGACCTTAGCCTATCCAATTCGGTCTTTGACTTCTTAGATGATTTTGCAGATGTCATGCAGGTTTTTGATGGCGAAGAGGGCATTTATGAAGCAGAATCTGGCGTTTATGATTTGATTTTGCTGGATTTGATGCTACCTGAAAAAGATGGTTTTACCGTTCTTAAGGAACTCCGTCAAAAAGGAATCACAACACCTGTCCTCATTATGACAGCCAAAGAATCATTGGATGATAAGGGGCATGGTTTTGAACTAGGAGCAGATGACTATCTGACCAAGCCTTTTTACCTTGAGGAACTCAAAATGCGTATTCAAGCCTTACTCAAACGGTCAGGAAAATTAACAGAGAACACTCTTTCCTATGGAGATGTTACAGTCAATTTAGCAACAAACGTCGTCTTGGTCAATGGCCAGGAAGTAGAGCTTTTAGGAAAAGAGTTTGATTTACTCGTTTATTTTTTACAAAATCAAAATGTTATCTTGCCCAAAAATCAAATTTTTGACCGAATCTGGGGATTTGACAGTGACACCACTGTTTCAGTTGTCGAGGTCTATGTCTCTAAAATTAGAAAAAAATTAAAGGGCACTGAATTCGTGAAAAATTTATCAACCTTAAGAAGTGTAGGGTATATATTACGAAATGTGGACTAAAGTAAAATCAATCTTTAAATCAGATATCTTCAAATATTTTTTGAGATATTTTAGTGTATTTACAGTTATTTTCTTAGCGATGACAGTGATTATCCTTCAGTTAATAACCAATAGTTTATATCAGAATACGGATAAAACCTTAGACTATCAAATCGAAAATCCTGGGAATATTCTCTATATTGCTCAAGTTCGTTCTTTAATCAACGAAGAAGGAAAAATCACGGCTGTGGAAGAAATCATTGAAGATGAGAACCAAGTGACCACGGGTGAAAATAGTGATGACAATGAAGTTAGTGAAGCTCCCAGAATAAAAAAATTAGACATTAAAATAGGGACTAGTAGCCAAGCTATTTTGTTTGATGAAGATAAAAATCCAGTTACACGACTTGATCATGTTTTAGGTTTAGACAAAATAAATCCAAATTTTAGCAATTTGGGGGTCATTCAGGAACTTGAAATTACCACAAGTTTTGATACCATTGATACTTACCGATATGTCATAGTCGAACTTGATGACAGTTATTTACAAGATAGCTCCGTGAAATATGCCATGTCACTCATCAATGTGACGCAGTTAAAGTCAACTGGAGATGCAACTAGACGCATTGTGCTTTATGTGATGATTGGGTTTTGGTTAGCTTCGACTTTTGCTGCATTAATGCTAACTGTGATTACTGTAAAACCCATTAGAGATTCTCTTGAAAAACAAAAGGCATTTGTGGAAAATGCCAGTCATGAGTTGAGGACACCTCTTGCCGTTCTACAAAACCGGTTGGAATCCTTGTTTCGTAAACCAGATGCAACGATATTAGAAGAGTCTGAATCGATTGCCTCCAGTTTGGAAGAGGTTCGGAATATGCGATTGTTAACAACCAACCTTCTTAATTTGGCAAGAAGAGATGGCCAATTAAAAGTTGTCATGGAGACAGTTGAGCCTGGTTTTTTTGAATCTATGTTTGAAAATTTCTCTCTTATCGCTGAGGAAAATGAGAAGCAATTCAAATCCCAGAATTTGGTTAGAAAAACAATTAAGGCAGATAGTGCCCTTCTCAAACAGCTAATTACCATTTTATTTGACAATGCTGTGAAATACACTGGAGAGGATGGTGAGATAAGGATTACCTCTAAAGTGAGGGAAAGGCTACTGGTGATAACAGTGGAAGACAACGGTGTCGGCATATCAGATGAAAACAAGAAAAAAGTCTTTGACCGATTTTACCGTGTGGATAAGGCTAGAACTCGCCAGAATGGCGGTTTTGGACTTGGCCTTTCTCTAGCAAAACAAATTGTTGACCAATTAAAAGGGCAAATTTTAGTCCATGACCGCGTTCCTAACGGAACCATTTTTGAAATACGATTACCATTATGATGACAGCCAATCTTAAGCCTGGCAAAAAACCTTCTAAAGTTTGCTAACGAACTTTAGAAGGTTTTTTAATAGTTGAGAATGCTTCATTTAGCATATTGAAAAAAATGAGGTGGCGCCAACTGATTTTGATGAACTCAGACCTATCTGCAACTAAGAGAAGGGTCCCAACTTGTTTTTAAGCACTATTAGCTAATCTCAACCTAATTTTTCCAGAAATAAATCAATGTCTGTTTGATTTTTTAGGACTATGACTTTTTTAGGGTACTTTTCGATGAGTTCTTGGTATCTTTGTTTGGCTCTTCTAGAGCGTCCTTTCCATAATATCCAATAGATAAATTCCCAATCTAATTGTTCAGGGCAGCCCGGGGCGCTACTGTCACGGACCCGCCCTTTGAAAGTTTGGTATCGTTTGACCGCTCGCCATAGGGACTGTATCCGATTGAAATTCAAAAAAATAATCTGGTCAGCTTCAGCCATACGCCTGTCGTAATGCGCAAAACTGTAGTTACCATCAATAACCCATTCAGGGTGATTGTCTAAAAATATTTTCACATCTTGGGCAACTTCAGACTGGAGCCTGCTTTGCCAGTCTGGTAAAAACTGAAGCTGATCAAGATGGAGTTTTGGAATATTATAAGCGTCAGCGAGTTTAGAGGCCAGTGTTGATTTGCCTCCGCCAGAGTATCCAATAATAGCGATTTTCATAGGTTTCCTCAATGAATGATTAAGAAAACCACTTCTGAAAGAAGAAGTGGTTGAATATCTTATTAAGCTAATTTAGCAGCAAGACGAGCCTTGTCACGGCTAGCTTTGTTTTTATGGATCAAGCCTTTAGTTTCTGCTTTATCGATCGCTGAGCTAGCTGCGCGGAAAAGTTCTTCAGAAGGGTTAGCTTCGAAAGCTTTAATCGCTGTACGCATTGCTGATTTTTGTGCTGAGTTTTTAGCGTTGTGTTGAACGTTCAATTCAGCGCGTTTGATAGCTGATTTAATATTTGCCAATTTGTTCACCTCCATCTTAATCTAACCATACCATTATATCTGAAAATACACTGTTTGACAAGCATTATTTATTTTTTAAGGTAAATTTTATCAATCTTATGGTTGGCAGACTTGTGTAGTATGAGATCAGCCCTGCTTCTGGTGGGTTGAATGAATTGCTCTAAATTTGGAAGATTGATCGATTTCCAGGTATCCCTTGCCAGTTGAATTGCTTCTGAGTAGGGGAGTTGTGTAAATTGGTGATAATAGTTATCTGGATCAGTTTCAGCCAATTGCAGTAGTTTACTGAAGCGTTCAATATACCAGCTTTCAATAGCATCATGGTCCGCATCGACATAAATTGAGAAGTCAAAGTAATCACTGATGTAGAGACCATGGTTTTGAGGACTTTGGAACACATTAATTCCTTCCACAATCAAAAAATCAGGGGCTTCAATCTTCTGTTCTTGGTCTTTTAAAATATCGTAGGTTTCATGGGAATAAATCGGGATAGCACAGTCTTGACCGCTATTTATGGTGTCTAAAAAGTTAAGCAATAATTCCATATCGTAAGATTCTGGGAACCCTTTACGGTCCATGATCCCTTTTTCTTCTAAAACAGCGTTAGGATATAGAAAACCATCTGTGGTCACCATTTCAACACGAGCATTTTTAAAGGTTCCTGCTAGGAGTTTTTGAAGAAGACGGCTTGTTGTTGACTTACCGACAGCTACTGACCCTGAAACACCTATAATAAAAGGTAATTGACGAATTTTTTCTTGTAAAAAAAGACTTTTTGAAAAAGATAAATCGTCATTTGATTTTTTATAAATACGAATTAGGCTTGTTAAAGGTAAGTAAATATCAATCACATCCTGAAGGCTAATGCGGTCATTCAGCGATTTGATAGAATCAAGCTCATCAGAGGTTAATGGTGGGGTGGTTTTACGATGTAAATTTTGCCAATTCTCTCTAGAGATAATTTCAAAATTGATAAATTCATTTAACATGGTTTTCTCTCCTTCAAACTCCTTCTATTATAGCTTAAAATGATAGAATTTTGGCAAGAAAAGTATGTTTTAAAAAGATGAATCACAAAAAGAAAACGCTTGCAAAAAATGTTCGGAAATGATATACTAATATTCCTAAAGAATCTTAAGAAAGATCTTTAGCTGTCTTCAAAACTAATTATGGTAAAATAATAGTATGAGTAAAATGTATTATGCTGAAAATCCAGACGCTGCCCACGATATCCATCAGTTAAAAGTCACCTTATTAAATCAGGATTTTGTTTTTTGGACAGATGCAGGCGTTTTTTCAAAAAAAATGATTGATTTTGGAAGTCAAGTTCTTTTAAACGCACTAGATTTCCAAAAAGGTCAAACAGTATTGGATGTTGGCTGTGGTTATGGACCTTTAGGGATTGCTTTGGCCAAATGTCAAGGGATTTTCCCAACTATGGTTGATGTTAATTTGAGAGCTCTCGACTTGGCTCAAAAAAATGCTGAGCTTAATGGAGTTAACGCTACTATTTTGCAATCAGATGGCTATGATCAAGTGTCAGGACATTTTGACCATATTATCTCCAATCCGCCAATTCGTGCTGGCAAGCAAGTCGTTCATCGGATCATTACGGAGAGCATTGACCACCTGAATCCGAATGGGACGTTTACTATTGTCATTCAAAAAAAACAAGGGGCTCCGAGTGCCAAGGCAAAAATGGAAGGCGTTTTTGGCAATGTCACCACCCTTAGAAAGGAGAAAGGATATTATATCCTACAGAGTATAAAAGATGAGAGCTGTTGATTTAATTCAAAAAAAGCGGGACGGTCAAACGCTGACAGCTGATGAAATCAAATGGTTAATTGAAGGCTATGTGGACGGTTCGGTTCCGGATTATCAAATGGCAGCCTTTGCCATGGCGGTTTATTTCCAAGGAATGACAACCGAAGAGATTTCAGAATTGACCATGAACATGGTAGCTTCTGGCGACCAAATTGATTTGTCAGCGATACCAGGTATTAAAGTCGATAAACATTCTACCGGCGGAGTGGGTGATAAAGTCACCTTGATTTTGGTTCCTTTGGTAGCTTCCTTCGGTGTTCCTGTTGCAAAAATGAGTGGACGCGGTCTCGGTCATACGGGTGGGACTCTGGATAAATTAGAAGCCATAAAGGGCTACCAAATAGAACAAAGTCAGGAGGCTTTTATCAAGCAGGTCCAAGATATCGGTCTAGCTGTTATTGGCCAGTCCAATAACCTGGTCAAAGCGGATAAGCTACTCTATGCCCTTCGGGATGTGACGGCAACAGTCGATATTATTCCACTGATTGCGAGCTCTGTTATGAGTAAGAAAATTGCTGCGGGTGCAGATGCCATCCTTCTTGACGTAACAGTTGGAGATGGCGCCTTTATGAAAAATATTGAGGACGCTCGTGAATTAGCCCAGACCATGGTCAATCTAGGTAAGGCAGTTGGTCGAGAAACAGTTGCGGTTTTAACCAACATGAGCCAACCGGTTGGTAGAGCTATTGGCAATCGCTTAGAAATTTTGGAAGCTCTTGATATCTTGAAAGGTCAAGGGCGTGAAGACGTTACGCAGTTCATCTGCGAACTTGCTCGAATTATGTTGGGTCTTGCTGGAGTTGAAAAGTCTATTTTGGAAATTCAAGAGCACCTTAGTAATGGAAAAGCATTAGCAAAATTTGAGGCCATGGTAGAAACCCAGGGGGGTGACTTAACGGATCTCTACAGAGAGCCTGATGTAGCAGAAGTGGTAGAAATTCTGGCTGAAGAGGATGGCTATATTTCTGAGCTACCAGCTCTTGAGTTTGGACTTTTTGCCATGAAACTTGGGGCAGGTCGTGCGGTAAAAACGGACGTTCTAGACTATGAAACCGGTATCGTATTCGAGAAAAAGGTTGGGGATGCCGTAAAAATCGGTGATATTGTCGCAAAAATTTATACAAACCAACATTTAGATCAAAAAGTAATGTCAGAATTCAAAAAAAATGTTAAAATAGATAAGGAAGAAGTTAAGGTAACTGAGATTCTTGAAATCATATCTTAAGGGTAACGATTATGGATTTAAATAAATATATAGACCACACTATTTTGAAGCCAGAAACCACTAAAGAACAGGTTTTAGCCATCATTGATCAAGCAAAGACTTATGACTTTGCAAGTGTTTGTATCAACCCTACATGGGTAGCCTTGGCAGCTGAAGAACTGAAAGAAACAGATGTCAAAGTTTGTACGGTAATTGGGTTTCCTCTTGGGGCCAACACATCTGCCGTCAAAGCTTTTGAAACAGAAGATGCTATTGCTAATGGTGCTGATGAAATCGATATGGTCATCAATATTGGTGCCTTAAAATCTGGCGATTTGGAATTAGTAGAATCTGATATTAAAGCTGTTGTGGATGCCAGTGGGGACAAATTGGTTAAGGTCATCATTGAAACCTGCCTGCTCACAGATAAAGAAAAAATTGTAGCCTGCGAATTGGCAAAAACTGCTGGAGCTGATTTTGTTAAAACATCGACGGGATTTTCAACAGGTGGGGCTAACGTTCATGATATTGGCTTAATGCGTCAAATTGTTGGACCAGATATGGGAGTTAAGGCTTCTGGTGGGGCCCGCTCTATAGAAGATGCTCAAGCCTTTATCGAAGCTGGCGCCAATCGTATCGGGGCTTCATCAGGTGTAGCGATTATGAAAGGACTGCAAGCGGATGGCGACTACTGAGTTGATTGATCAGGCCATTGCAGCCAGTCAGTATGCACATGTGCCCTATTCCCATTTTCCAATCGGTGCGGCATTAGTAACCAAAGCAGGAGAAGTCTACACCGGCTGCAATATTGAAAATGCATCATTTGGCTTGACCAATTGTGGTGAGCGAACAGCAATCTTCAAGGCTGTTTCTGAAGGGCACAAGGAGTTTTCAGAGCTTGTGGTCTATGGGACCTCTGAGCAACCGATCTCACCTTGTGGTGCTTGTCGACAAGTTATGGCAGAGTTTTTTAAAAAAGACATGCCAGTGACTTTAGTGTCTAGAAATAAAACGACAGTCGTGATGACAGTCGGGGAGTTACTTCCATATTCGTTTACAGATTTAAATTAACGAAAAAAATACATCTGATGTCCTCCTTATGCTTGCTTTTGAGTATGGCGTTTGCGAGTGATTGTGATAGGGACAAAATCCGGTTATCGCTTGTTTCATGGTATCAGTTAACTTGTATTTAATTTTTGATTATTTAGGTCTGGACAGTCATCATGACTGAAACTTTGCAACCTTATCCGTTGCGCAAAAAATTTTTAGGAGGGTTCATTTCAATGAACAAGAAATTTTTAGGTTTAGGACTTGCAGCAGTTGCAACCCTTACACTTGCAGCGTGTGGTAGCCGTACCGCTAACAACACGTCTTCTTCAAATACTGGTGAAGAGCCAGCAATCAAGGCTGCTATCGTTACTGACGTTGGTGGTGTTGATGACCGTTCTTTCAACCAATCAGCTTGGGAAGGTTTGCAAGCTTGGGGTGAAGAACATGGTTTGTCAAAAGACAATGGTTTCACTTATTTCCAATCTAACAGTGAATCAGAGTATGTGACTAACCTTGATTCAGCTGTTTCAGGTGGTTACAACCTTGTCTTTGGTATCGGATTTGCCTTGGAAACAGCCATTGGCGAAGCTGCTGACAATAATCCTGATACGCATTTCGCTATTGTTGACTCTGTTGTTGCAGACAAGGACAATGTTGTAAGTATCGGTTTTGCGGACCATGAAGCATCTTACCTTGCTGGTGTAGCTGCTGCTAAGTCTACTAAGACAAACCACGTTGGTTTCATCGGTGGTATGGAAGGTGTCGTTATTGACCGCTTTGAGGCTGGTTTCGTAGAAGGGGTTAAATCAGTTAATCCAGATATTAAAATCACTGTAGATTACGCTGGTTCATTTGTGGATGCGGCGAAAGGTCAAACGATTGCTGCAGCTCAATATGCTGCAGGAGCTGACATTATCTTCCACGCTTCAGGTGGTACTGGTAACGGTGTCTTTGCAGCTGCTAAAGCCATTAACGAAACAACTGATGAAGCAGATAAAGTATGGGTTATCGGTGTTGACCGTGACCAATCTGAAGAAGGTAACTACACGTCTAAAGATGGTAAAGAATCTAACTTTGTTTTAGCATCAACGATCAAAGAAGTTGGAACATCTGTTCATGAAATTGCTAATCAAGCAATCGATGGCAAATTCCCTGGTGGTGAAATCGTAACCTTCTCTCTTGCAGATCAAGGTGTCGAATTGGCTGAAACAAACCTTTCTTCTGAAGCTTCAGAAGCAGTAGCTACTGCTAAAAAAGCTATTATCGATGGAGAAGTCAAAGTTCCAGAAGCACCTGAAAAATAATCAGGTCAAACAATCCCTTAAGGCGACCTTAGTCGGTCGCCTTTTCTGGGAACTGAGAGTTTTTCTCAGTAAAGCCTATTTCTGACGAAGTAGGTTTTACTGTCAAAAATGATCATCAGAAAGGATTATGACTATGGCAAATGACTATGTCATTGAGATGCGTGGAATCACCAAAAAATTTGGAGACTTTACGGCAAATGATAATATCAATTTAAATGTCAAAAAAGGGGAAATTCACGCCTTACTTGGTGAAAATGGTGCTGGAAAATCTACCCTTATGAACATGCTGGCTGGTCTTTTGGAACCAACTAGTGGTGATATTTTAATCAATGGAGAAAAGGTTACCATTGATTCTCCTTCAAAGGCTTCTCGCTTGGGCATCGGGATGGTCCATCAGCATTTCATGCTGGTAGATGCTTTTACTGTGGCGGAAAATATTATCCTAGGGAGTGAAACCACAAAAGCTGGGTTGATAGATATTAAACAGGCTATCGAGGAAATCAAAGATCTCTCTGCTCGTTACGGTTTGTCCGTTGATCCGACTGCTAAGGTTGCAGATATTTCAGTTGGAGCACAGCAAAGGGTTGAAATCCTTAAAACTCTATACCGTGGGGCTGACCTGCTCATTTTTGATGAACCGACTGCAGTGTTAACACCGTCAGAAATTACAGAACTGCTTGAGATTATGCGCACCTTGGTCAAAGAAGGAAAATCCATCATATTGATCACCCACAAACTGGATGAAATTCGCGCGGTAGCTGATATGGTGACCGTTATCCGTCGTGGGAAAGGGATTCAGACAGCGCCAGTAGCAGGAGCTACAAACAGTGATTTAGCAGAGTGGATGGTGGGGCGTTCCGTTTCTTTTAAAACAGAGAAAGTTCCTGCGGATCCCAAAGAAGTCGTCCTTTCTATTAAAGATCTCGTTGTCGATGAAAACCGTGGAATTCCAGCTGTTAAGAATTTATCCTTGGATGTTCGTGCAGGTGAAATTGTTGGAATTGCAGGGATAGATGGTAACGGACAGAGTGAACTCATTCAAGCCATTACAGGCCTTCGTAAAGTCAAGTCTGGGGAAATCTGGATTAAGGGAGAAAATGTCGTCGGCAAGAGCCCTCGTAAAATCACTGAAATGCAAGTGAGTCATGTGCCAGAAGATCGTCATCGTGACGGTTTAATTCTTGACATGACCATTGCTGAGAATATCTCCTTACAAACCTACTATAAAGAACCTATTTCTAAAAATGGTATTCTTAATTATAATAAAATTAACGAAAAAGCGCGTCAATTGATGGAAGAGTTTGACGTTCGTGCTGCTAGTGAGACGGTTCCTGCTAAGGCATTGTCCGGAGGTAACCAGCAAAAAGCCATCATTGCTCGGGAAGTTGATAGAGATCCAGACTTACTGATTGTCAGCCAACCGACACGTGGCCTTGATGTCGGTGCCATTGAGTATATCCGGAAACGATTGATAGCAGAACGTGACAAAGGAAAGGCTGTTTTGGTCGTAAGTTTTGAATTAGATGAAATTTTAGACGTATCTGATCGCATTGCGGTTATTCATGATGGGTCCATTCATGGTATTGTGACACCAGAAACCACCAATAAACAGGAACTAGGTGTGTTAATGGCTGGTGGGTACTTAGAAGGAGGAGAAGCTCATGCCTAAAAAATTTCAAAATCTGGCGATTCCTTTGTTGGCCGTCATTTCAGGCTTACTCCTAGGTGCCGTCATCATGTTAATCTTTGGATATGATCCAATTTGGGGATATGAAGAGCTCTTTTACACAGCCTTTGGTAATGTGAAATCAATCGGTGAGATTTTCCGAGCCATGGCTCCCTTGGTCTTTACGGCCCTAGGGTTTGCGGTTGCGAGTAGAGCTGGTTTCTTTAATGTCGGCTTACCTGGTCAAGCGCTTTTCGGTTGGGTTTTTGCTGGCTGGTTTGCTCTTGAAAATCCAGATCTTCCTCGTCCAATTCTTATCCTGGCAACTGTTCTAATTGCTATGATTGCAGGTGGGATTGCCGGAGCGATTCCTGGAATTCTCAGAGCATACTTGGGGACAAGTGAAGTTATTGTAACCATTATGATGAACTACATTTTGCTCTATGTTAGTAACCACTTAATCCGAAATGTCTTCTCACAAGATATTATGAAAAACACGGATTCTAGTATTAATGTATCTGCCAATGCTTCTTATCAAACGCCTTGGCTAAGGGCATTAACAGATAATTCTCGGATGAATATTGGTATTTTCTTTGCCATCATTGCTGTAGTTGTTATCTGGTTCCTTCTCACAAAAACAACACTTGGGTTTGAAATTCGCTCTGTAGGGCTTAATCCGACAGCATCAGATTATGCTGGGATGTCAGCCAAGCAAACAATTATCTTGTCAATGGTTATTTCTGGTGCACTTGCTGGACTAGGAGGAGCGGTTGAGGGTCTTGGAACGTTCCAAAACGTATATATTCAAGGAGCGAATTTATCCATTGGATTTAACGGGATGTCAGTGGCTTTGCTGGCAACTAATTCACCTTTAGGGATACCTTTTGCAGCCTTCTTATTTGGGATGCTTTCTATCGGTTCTACAGGGATGACTCGAGCAGGGATTCCACCTGAATTGATTAACGTTGTGACGGCGTCCATTATCTTCTTTATTGGGATTAAATTTGTTTTTGAACAATTGCTAAAATCAAGAAATGCCAAAGCAGTGAAAGGAGCAAAATAAAATGAATCTCACATCAATTTTAGTCTTGCTTATTTCGCAAATGCTTATCTATTCAGCCCCCTTGATTTTCACCAGTTTGGGAGGGGTCTTCTCTGAAAGATCTGGTATCGTCAACGTTGGACTGGAAGGAATCATGGTGATTGGTGCCTTTGCAGGAGTTGTCTTTAACATTGAATTTGTTGACGCATTTGGGAAATCAACACCCTTAGTTGCCACTTTAGTAGGTGGTTTAGCTGGTCTGTTATTTGCTATTATACATGCTGTGGCAACCATTACTTTCCGAGCGGATCATGTCGTTTCAGGGACTGTTCTGAACTTGTTGGCCCCAGCCCTGTCGGTCTTTTTGGTTAAGGTTATCTACGGTAAAGGTCAAACCGATTCTATTGGTCAATCCTTTGGTCGATTTTCTTTCCCGCTTTTAGCTGATATCCCTGTTATTGGTCCAATCTTCTTTAAAAATACGAGTTTGATGGGCTATGTTGCCATCTTGACAGCCTTTGTTGCTTGGTTTATACTTTATAAAACAAAATTTGGGCTACGTTTGCGTTCAGTTGGTGAGCATCCTCAAGCTGCTGACACCCTTGGAATTAATGTATATGCCATGCGTTATGCAGGTGTTTTGATTGCAGGTTTCCTTGGTGGGGTTGGCGGAGCAGTTAGTGCTCAATCGGTCAACATTAACTTCTCAGCATCCACTATTGTTGGGTCAGGGTTTATCGCCCTGGCAGCAGTGATATTTGGGAAGTGGAATCCTATCGGGGCCATGCTGGCTTCTCTCTTCTTTGGCTTGTCTCAGAGTTTAGCGGTTATTGGAACCCAGATTCCATTCCTATCAAAGGTTCCTGCGGTTTATCTACAGGTTGCACCTTATGTGATTACTGTGGTCGCCCTTGCAGCCTTCTTTGGTAAAGCAGTGGCACCAAAAGCTGACGGTGTTAACTACATCAAATCAAAATAATAATGAAGTAGTTGTAGTCACTTGCCTTCCTTTTGGGAAGATAAATAAAACATAAAGGGAGTTGGCCTGGTGCCACTTCCTTTTTGGGTATTCTAACTGGTTTATATCGATGAACTGAACGGTCGAAGATGGCAGGGAGTGCATTAATAAAGGTATCAAAGCAAGTCTTCACCATTTAATTTTGCTTTTTGGATTAGACTGAAAAAATAATCAAATTATTGGCACTTGCCGATTGGCAGTGTTAAAATAAAAACCGTAAAAAAATTGAAAAGGGGGACTTCATTTACATGAGTCAAGGCAAAATTTCTGCATCAGTAGCAATGCTTAACGTCCTAAAAACGTGGGACGTCGATACAATTTATGGTATTCCTTCAGGAACATTGAGTTCATTGATGGATGCTTTAGCCGAAGACAAGGATATTAACTTCTTGCAAGTACGCCACGAAGAAACAGGTGCTCTAGCAGCCCTTATGCAACGTAAATTCGGTGGATCAATTGGTGTCTGTGTCGGTTCAGGTGGACCAGGTGCAACTCACTTGATTAACGGTATCTATGACGCAGCAATGGATGGTATTCCAATGCTTGCTATCTTGGGTTCACGTCCAGTTAACGAATTGAACATGGATGCTTTCCAAGAATTGAACCAAAACCCAATGTACCAAAGCGTTGCTGTCTTCAACAAACGTGTGGCATACGCTGAGCAATTGCCAAAAGTGATTGATGATGCTTGTCGTGCAGCGATCGCTAAAAAAGGTCCTGCAGTTGTTGAAATCCCTGTTAACTTTGGTTTCCAAGAAATCGATGCTGATTCATATTACGGTTCAGGTCAATACGACCGTACTTTCGTTGCACCAGGTTTGAACGAAGTTGAAATCGATAAAGCCGTTGAAATCTTGAACAACGCCAAACGTCCAGTAATCTACTCTGGTTTTGGTGGTGTTGGCGCTGGTGAATTGGTGACAGAATTGTCTCGTAAAATCAAAGCACCAATCATTACAACTGGTAAAAACTTTGAAGCATTTGAATGGAACTACGAAGGCTTGACTGGTTCAGCTTACCGTGTTGGTTGGAAACCAGCCAACGAAGTGATCTTTGAAGCAGACACTGTTCTCTTCATGGGTTGTAACTTCCCATTCTCAGAAGTATACAATACCTTCAAAAACGTTGAAAAATTCATCCAAGTGGACATCGATCCTTACAAACTTGGTAAACGTCACGCCCTTGATGCATCTATCCTTGGTGATGTAGCTGAAGCAACAAAAGCGATTACGGCTAAAGTCAATGCTGTTGAATCAACACCATGGTGGAGAGCAACTGTTAAGAACAACCAAAACTGGCGCGATTACATGAACAAGCTTGAAGGCAAAACAGAAGGCGAATTGCAATTGTACCAAGTATACAATGCTATTAACAAATACGCTGACGACAACGCTATCTACTCTATCGACGTTGGTAACTCTACACAAACCTCTACACGTCACTTGCACATGACACCTAAGAACATGTGGCGTACGTCTCCATTGTTTGCGACAATGGGTATTGCCCTTCCTGGTGGTATCGCTGCGAAAAAAGACAACCCAGACCGTCAAGTATGGAACATCATGGGTGATGGCGCATTTGGTATGTGCTACCCAGACGTGATTACAAACGTTCAATACAACTTGCCAGTTATCAACGTTGTCTTCTCAAACGCTGAATATGCCTTCATCAAGAACAAGTATGAAGATACCAACAAACACTTGTTTGGTGTAGACTTTACTAACCCTGATTACAAGATGATTGCTGAAGCACAAGGTGCTGTTGGTTTCACTGTTAACCGTATTGAAGATATCGATGCTGTTGTTAAAGAAGCGGTTGAACTCAACAAAGCTGGTAAGACAATCGTGATTGATGCGCGCATCACTCAACACCGTCCAATTCCAGTTGAAGCTCCTGAACTTCGTTTGGATCCAAAAGCTTACTCTGCTGAAGAGATTGCTGCTTTCCGTGAAAAATACGAAGCAGAAGAATTGGTGCCATTTAGCCAATACCTTGCTGAAGAAGGACTTGACTCTCGTAACTACAAGTAAGACGGAAGATATCATAGCAAATAACCCTCTCAATCGAGAGGGTTATTTTTAATGGCTTATTTTTGTCACTTGGTGAAAGAGTAATTGCCAGGTTTCATGGCGGCGCCAGAGGGAGGTGTGATGGTTCTGGCCGAGATGGTACTGGACCAGCATGCTCTTTTGGCTGATAGGTGTTACAGAAAAGTGAGTCATGTGCTCACTGGCAGCTAGTCTTGTTAAGAATTTTTCCTTCGTGAGGTGTTCTCCCTGAGCATTGATTCCCTTGAAACTATCGGCCACAAGGTCCTGGTAATGATCTTGACGCGTTAGCACCAAGTTTTCCATGCGATAGAGCTTGTTAAAAATATTCTCAAAGACTTCATCGTCGTCAACAAGTGCAGGCTCAACATGGATATCAACATCGAAGACCTGATACTTAATTTTGAGGAGGTTTTCGACTTGTTCAGTCACATCGTGACTTTCGTAGACAGAGAGATCTGGATGCATTTCAAGAACGACATCTAAGTAGATATTACTTCCATAGGTCCGGCCACGAATCGCTTTGACGGCACTGATTTTTGGAAGTTTAAGGATGTCCTCGCTATATTTTTCTAACAATTGCTCATCAAACCCATCTGACAGGGTAAAATAGGACTCCATAAAAATCCCATAAGCTGTTTTCAAAATTAAGATGGTAATGGCAATAGCTGCTATTTTATCGACTATAGGGAAATTGAAGCTTGATGCTAAAATAGCGATGGCTGTACCGGTCGAAATGAGGGCATCTGTGAGATTGTCTTTAGCTGCAGCCTTTAAAGCTTTCGAATGAACCCTATCAGCTAGGCGACTATTGTAGTAGTATACACCAAACATGACGATGGCTGAAAAAATACCAACCACCGCACCGATGGGATCAACAGGGGATGTTTCTTGATGAACGATTTTTTGAACAGTATCCCAGAGAATATCAAAGCCAACCGCAAACATTAAAAATGACGTGATTAAACTGGCCAGATCTTCAATTTTCCAATGGCCAAATTTGTGGTCCGTGTCTGCTGGTCGTCTTGCCAGTCGAAGCCCGATGAGAACCGCCAAGTTGGCTAGGATGTCACTCATGTTATTGAAACCATCGGCTGTTAGGGCAGAAGAGTGGAAGAGGTTTCCGGCTGTTAGTTTGGCGATAGAGAGCAGGATGTAGGCTGCTATGCCGATGAGGGCACCTCGCTCTGCTATTTTTAAATTGTTGGCTTGTTGGCTCATCAAGTACCTTCTTTCTAATGCTGAGGATTCAGGTTATAGTCTATTATAGCGATTTGGCCTTGAATTTTCAAATCTAGCTTATTGAGATATCCTAGTGTTAGAAGGCGCAAGGGGCCTGAAATTTTGTTATAATGGATAGGTTAATAGTCTTGAACGAGTTGATAAAAAGGTGTGGGTTGACTGACAACACACCCTTTTACCCAAAAAGATAGTAATAGAAAGTGAGAGAATCATGAATCCTTTATTGCAAGGCATGAACGATCGCCAAGCAGAAGCGGTGCAGACGACGGAAGGTCCCCTCTTGATTATGGCAGGAGCAGGGTCTGGTAAAACCCGTGTTTTAACCCACCGGATTGCCTACTTAATTGACGAAAAAATGGTCAATCCCTGGAATATTTTGGCCATTACCTTTACCAATAAGGCGGCGCGTGAAATGCGTGAACGGGCCTTCCAGCTTAATCCTGCGACTCAGGATAGCTTGATTGCGACCTTCCATAGCATGTGTGTCCGTATTTTGCGCAGAGATGCTGATCATATTGGCTACAATCGCAACTTTACCATTGTCGATCCTGGTGAGCAGCGCACGCTGATGAAACGGATTCTAAAAACCCTGAATCTAGATCCTAAAAAATGGAATGAGCGGGCTATTCTGGGCACTATTTCCAATGCAAAAAACGACCTGATCGATGATGTGGCCTATGAGAAGATGGCAGGGGACATGTACAGCCAGATCGTTGCTAAATGTTATAGTGCCTATCAAAAGGAATTGCGTCAATCAGAAGCTGTGGACTTTGATGATTTGATTATGTTGACCTTGCGTCTCTTTGATCAAAACCCTGATGTCTTGACCTACTACCAGCAGCGCTACCAGTACATCCATGTGGACGAGTACCAGGATACCAACCACGCCCAGTATCAATTGGTCAAACTCTTGGCATCACGCTTTAAAAACATCTGTGTGGTTGGGGATGCCGACCAGTCCATTTATGGCTGGCGTGGTGCGGATATGCAAAATATCCTGGACTTTGAAAAAGATTACCCTGAAGCCAAGGTTGTCCTCCTTGAGGAAAACTACCGCTCAACCAAGACAATTCTTCAAGCGGCCAATGACGTGATTCAAAATAACCGTCACCGCAGGGAGAAGAAGCTTTGGACGCAGAATCCTGATGGGGAGTCGATTGTCTACTACCGGGCGACAGATGAGCAGGATGAGTCCGTCTATGTAGCGAGGACCATCGATGACCTCATTCAGGAACATAACTACCGCTACCGGGATTTTGCTGTTTTATACCGGACTAATGCTCAGTCACGGACGATCGAAGAAGCCTTGCTTAAGTCCAATATTCCCTATACCATGGTCGGCGGCACCAAGTTCTACTCCCGTAAGGAAATCAGGGACGTCATTGCTTATCTGAATATCATTGCTAACCCTGCGGATAATCTGAGCTTTGAGCGTATTATCAATGAGCCGAAGCGTGGTGTAGGACCTGGAACCCTTGAAAAACTGCGGAGTTTTGCTGCACAAGAAGGCTCCTCCCTATTAGATGCCAGTCAAAACATCTTGCTCTCCCCCATTAAAGGCAAGGCAGCGGGCGCTGTCTTTGAGTTGGCTAACTTGATTGACTACCTCCGCGTCAGCCTTGATAGCCTAACGGTTACAGAAGTGGTGGAAAAGGTATTGGACAATACAGGCTATAGCGCAGCTCTTGCCAGTCAGCGAACGCCTGAAAGTGAGAACCGCCTAGAGAACATCCAGGAATTCCTCTCGGTGACTAAAAACTTTGACGAGAAAAACCAGTCTGAACCCTCTGAGGAAGAATCTGGCCTAGATCGTCTCAGCCGATTCCTCAATGACCTGGCCCTGATTGCTGATACAGACGATGGCGAGGCAGAGAGTGATGAAATTACCCTCATGACCCTCCATGCCGCCAAAGGGCTAGAATTTCCGGTTGTCTTTGTGATTGGGATGGAGGAGGATGTCTTTCCACTCAGCCGTGCCAAGGAAGATGAGGATGAGCTGGAGGAAGAACGACGTCTTGCTTATGTTGGGATTACCCGGGCTGAGCAACGCCTTTACCTAACCAATGCCAATTCCCGCCTCCTTTATGGTCGGACCAATTACAACCGCCCGACCCGTTTCCTCAGTGAAATTTCGAGCGACCTTTTGGACTATCAAGGCTATGCCCGTCCAGCCAATACCAGCTTTAAGGCATCTTATGTCAATGGCGCTGCGCCATCCTTCGGACAAGGTATGAGTTTGGCGCAAGCCCTGCAAAGTCGTAAAGCTCAGGCTGCGCCTCAAACCAGCCGTAGCCAATCGTCTTCAGCAACTGCCAAGCCTGTGATTGCTTGGGAAATTGGCGACACTGCCCATCACAAGAAATGGGGTGATGGTGTTGTCCTTGAAGTCTCAGGAAGCGGTAGCGCCCAAGAATTGAAGATCAACTTCCCAGATATTGGCCTCAAAAAACTCCTGGCCAGTGTCGCTCCGATTGAGAAGAAGTGAGAAATATAGACATTTCTGAATAACTGCCAATCAGGATCAAGTAGAAGCCATCTCCGAAAGCTGCCTTGTCTGATTATTGGAGGTGTCAATTATCCTTTCCTGATGATGAGACATTTCTTGACTGTTCTTGATAAATCTTTTCGTAGAAGAAGGGCTTATAAAAAAATATGAACCGAATGATATTTGGTTCATACTTTTTTATTAGAAATAGAAAAACCTATTATTTTAGAAATGACTTTTCTTTATATTATTATTCGGGTTTTAACAATGTTTAAGTTGACTTTAATTTTATTTAGGTATATAATGATTTTAGAAGGAAGGTGATATAAGGGTGGCAAAAGAGAAATTACCAGTTTGGCTGACAGAACTAGAGACAGAAGACATAGAATTTATCCGTCGTTTCATTTTGGCTTCTGGTTCCCTAAAGGAAATGGCAAGCTACTATGAGATTTCCTATCCAACCATTCGCCTACGCTTGGATCGCTTGATTGAAAAAGTTAGCCAGCAACACCAACCAGAAGAATCTTATGTTAACCTCATCAAAGAATTAGCACTTGACGGAGAACTCTCCTTTGAGGTTGCTAAAAAATTGATTACATCATACAGAGAAGAAAGGAAGTAATCTTATGCAATTACTTGTCATTGTAGCGACTGTTATGCTCGCCCTTATAGAGTGGTACATTACTTACCACACAACTATCAACAAATGGTTATTGCGTCTATTTGTTATTATTCTCGCCATTCCAGTCGGATTGACTTCGGGTGGACACTTGATTGCTTTGCCTTTGATCTATATCTTACTAGTCATCATCTTTGAATCTTTAGGTTATCAGATGAGAAAAGAAAGGAAACAACAATCTACTTCTGATTTCCTACGTTCAAAAATTAAGGATTTATAAAACATCACAATTTTTACATCAAGCTATTGCTCAAGAACAAAAAAGCTTATTTTGAGGTTTGCTTTAACAGTCTGGAAGACTATTTGAGTCAAGAGAAACGAATGTAAAGGACTTTATCTTTAGAGCCAGCTTAAGATCGTAGACAAACCCTGATTTCTGGGTGATGATATTCAAAAGCTTGATTAATAATTTTACATCAATAGATTTTTAGCGAGCGTGGCGAGCAAAAAAAACTTTTCGCTGTGATAAAAGAGCCTGAAACGTAATAGTTTCAGGCTCTCGGAAGTTTTGAGACCTTAGGCTTAAAACTTAGGTTTGGAATTCCGAAGGAAGTCGCTACCGTCCGTTATCACTTAAGGAAAGTTTCATTAAAAGACTTTGTCTTCAGTCTGAGCCAGCTTGTCTGGCTTTTTACTTTCCCTGTTATAGTTTAAAACTAAGCATCACTTTATGAATAAGTATTAGACAAAGAAGTTGAAAAGGATTACAATAGATACAATACTATTACGCTTTTAAAGGAGTTCCTTATGACACGTGACTTTAAGTTTGAAACCTTGCAATTGCATGCTGGCCAACCGGTTGATCCTGCCAGCAAATCACGGGCTGTGCCAATCTACCAGACAACTTCCTATGTCTTTGACAGTGCCCATGATGCCGAAGAAATTTTTGCCCTTCGCCAACCTGCCAATATCTACACACGGATTACCAATCCGACAGTAGCTGTTCTTGAGGAACGCTTGGCAGCACTGGAAGGTGGCGTTGGTGCTCTGGCGACAGCGTCAGGGATGGCGGCGATCACCTATACTGTCTTGGCCCTTGCACACGCTGGTGACCATGTAGTCGCTGCGACAACGATTTACGGTGGCACCTTTAATTTGCTCAAAGAAACCCTGCCTCGCTACGGGATTACCACAAGTTTTGTTGACATCGATAAGCTCGATGAGGTAGAAGCAGCCATCCAGGACAATACCAAACTGGTCTTGATTGAAAGCCTTGGAAACCCTGTCATCAATGTGCCTGACTTTGAAAAGGTTGCTGAAATAGCGCATCGTCATAACATCCCATTGGTGTCGGACAATACCTTTGCCACACCTTACTTGATCAATGTATTTGACCACGGTGTTGACATCTCTGTTCATTCAGCGACCAAATTTATCGGTGGACACGGGACAACCATCGGTGGGGTCATTGTCGATTCTGGTAAATTTGACTGGGAAGCATCTGGCAAGTTCCCGCAATTTGTGGAAGAAGATGCGACCTACCACAACCTCAGCTACACGCGCGACATTGGGGCAGCTGCTTTTATCACAGCTGTTCGGACCCAGTTGTTGCGCGATACCGGTGCAGCCATTTCGCCGTTCAATGCCTTTCTCCTCTTGCAAGGGCTTGAAACCTTGTCTCTGCGCTTAGAGCGTCATATTGAAAATACGGAGAAAATCGTGGCCTTCTTGAAAGACCATCCAAAGGTGGAAAAGGTTAACTATCCAGGTTTGGCAGACAATGCCTACTATGACTTGGCTCAAAAATACTTCCCGAAAGGAGCAGGCTCTATCTTTACCTTCCATGTGAAGGGAGGGCAAGCAGAAGCCCATGACCTTATCGATCATTTGGAAATCTTCTCAAATCTGGCCAATGTCGCAGATGCCAAATCCTTGGTGGTGCATCCTGCCACGACAACACACGGTCAGCTAGGCGAAGCCGATCTGCTAGCCTGTGGCATCACGCCTAACCAAATCCGCTTGTCGGTTGGTCTTGAAAACGCCGATGATCTGATTGAAGACTTGCGCATTGCTCTGGATGCGATTTAACTGAAGATATGTGTCACCCCAAGACTTGTCTTGGGGTGTTTGCTGTTTCGATCAATTATCAGAAAACTCTCATTTTTTTAATCCTTTTTTTGATAATCTTTCTTTGTAAAATAAGGTAAAAAGGCGTATAATATTAGATTGGTTATCATTCATATAGAAGTGAGAAAAATCTCACCATTAGTTCAAAGGGGATAGGATGCACTTAATAAAAAATTTAGGCTGGTTTTTCAAACTCGAAAAACGGCGCTATGCGATTGGGATTTTTTCCTTGGCCTTGGTGGCAGTTCTAAACTTAATTCCACCGCGGGTTTTAGGGAATGTTGTCGACAGGATTAATAGTCGGGAATTGACAGATGGCGAATTGTGGTGGAATATTTTTCTGCTGGTAGGTTCTGCCGTAGCCATGTATTTGTTGCGGTACATATGGCGGAAATACATCTTTGGGACGGCCAACCATTTGGCACGAATTCTTAGATACCGTTTGTTTGAGCACTTCACAAAAATGTCGCCGTCTTTTTATCAAAAGTACCGTACGGGGGATTTGATGGCCCATGCCACTAATGACATTAACGCGGTCACCCAGACAGCTGGTGGGGGTGTGATGTCTGCGGTAGATGCTTCCATTACCGCCTTGGTGACACTCTTAACCATGATTTTTGTCATTGATTGGCGCTTAACATTAATTGCTATATTGCCGCTTCCTTTTATGGCTATGGCAACGAGTCGATTGGGGCGGAAGAACCATGCGACGTTTAAGGCTGCTCAAGAAGCCTTCTCTGATTTGAACAACAAGGTGCAAGAGTCAGTAGCAGGAGTCAAGGTGACCAAGTCCTTTGGCTATCAAGAAGACGAGACTAAGAGTTTCGAAGAGACTAACCAGACTGTTTTTGATAAAAATGTGGTCTCTGCACGTTATAACTCTCTTTTTAGTCCTCTGGTCTTAATCTTCGTTGGGCTTTCTTACCTCTTAACCTTGATCGTCGGAACAGTCCTGATCCAGCGTCAAGCGTTAACAATCGGAGAATTGATTACCTTTATCACTTATCTGGATATGTTGGTTTGGCCACTGATGGCAATCGGTTTTCTTTTCAACGTCATTCAACGGGGAACGGTCTCTTATGACCGAATCAATACTCTCTTGTCTCAAGAAAGTGATATTCAAGAATCTGAAACACCACTTGATGGGATTGAAAACGGCCGTTTAGAGTATGCTATTCAGCATTTTGCCTACGATGACATGGTGAGCCTTGAAAATGTTCAGGTCTCTGTCGAAAAAGGACAGACTCTGGGGATCGTTGGTGTTACAGGTTCTGGGAAAACGACCCTCTTGAAGTTATTACTGCGCGAATGCGATGTTCAAAAAGGAAGCATCCGTCTGAATGGTCACGATATCCGTGATTACCGCCTTTCAGATTTGAGAAGCTTGATTGGCTATGTCCCTCAGGATCAAATGCTGTTTGCGACGACGATTCGGGAAAATGTCCGTTTTGCGAATCCTAATCTCTCAGACGAAGCCGTAGCGCGTGCGACGCAACTCTGCGGTGTCTATGAGGACATCATGGACATGCCTGAGGACTTTAACACGCTTATTGGAGAACGTGGGGTTTCCCTTTCAGGTGGCCAGAAACAACGCCTTGCTATGAGCCGTGCCCTGGTCATGGACCCTGATATCTTGATTCTGGATGATTCCCTCTCAGCAGTCGATGCTAAAACAGAGCACTTCATCCTTGAAAATATGAAAGCAGAGCGTTCAGGAAAAACCACGATCATCACAGCCCACCGTTTGTCAGCTATCGTACATGCGGATGTCATTATTGTTATGGACAATGGAACCATCAAAGAACGCGGGAACCATGAGAGCTTGATGGCACAACGTGGCTGGTATTACGAAACCTATCAGTCTCAGCAATTGGAACAGACCTTGAAAGGAGAAACGGATGACAACTAAAACAAAAGAACCTGGTGTTTTCAGCCGTCTCTTACGCTATGCTGTTAAGTACAAGTGGGGCATGCTATCGGGTCTCTTCTTTGTCCTAGTGACAACAGTGGTGACGACAGGAAATACCTTGCTCATTCGTTACTACATTGATCAGCATATCGAAGACGGAGTGACACGGATTGCCTTGGTGATTATGCTCTTTAACTTTGGAATGGTCATTATCCGGGCGGTTAGCTCCTACTTGAGTGAATTTCTCTTTGCCAAGGTAGCATATGCAACGGTGCGTGATCTGCGCCTGGCTGCCTTCTCCAACATTCAACAGTTAGGCATGTCCTACTTTGATCAGACACCAGCAGGAGCCATCGTCTCTCGCTTGACCAATGATACGCAGGCAGTTGCCGATATGTTCGCAACGGTCTTCCAAAGTTTCTTGAAATCAGGCTTTATTTTTGTGGCGACTTTAGTGGCCATGTTTAGCCTGTCCTGGCAGTTGACCCTCTTTGTCTTGCTATTTCTACCAGTCATTTGGGGATCAGTAGCTCTTTACCGCCATTTTTCAGAAGAATTGGTCACACAGACCCGTCAAAAACTGTCTGAAATCAATGTCAAGTTGTCGGAGTCAATTGAGGGCATGCGGATTATCCAGGCCTTCCGTCAGGAAGGGCGTCTGACAGATGAGTTTGAGGCTATTAATGAGGAGCATATGCTCTATGCCAACCGCACGATTAATGTCAATTCCTTCTTTCTGCGTCCTGCCATGTCCCTTCTGAAGATTTTGGCTTATGCCATGATTTTGACCTACTTTGGCCTAAATTGGCAAACTTCGACTTTCTCAGCAGGATTAATCTATGCCTTTATTCAATATGTGTCTCAGCTCTTTGACCCACTGATTGAGGTGACACAAAACTATGCGACCTTACAGACATCGATGATTTCAGCCAAGCGGGTCTTTGAGATGATTGACCGCGATGACTATGAGCCTCATCAGGCTGGACAGGATTTTGAGATCACGCGAGGCGATGTTGTCTTTGATAAGGTCAGCTTCTCTTACGATGGCAAAAAAGACGTCCTGAAAAACATTTCCTTTACGGTCAAACAAGGAGAAACCATTGCCTTTGTCGGATCGACTGGATCAGGAAAGTCCTCTATCATTAATCTCTTTATGCGTTTTTACGAGTATGAGCGCGGGCAGATTACCATTGATGGGCATGATATTAAGGACTATTCGCAGGATGCCCTGCGTCGTCAGACAGGTCTGGTCCTGCAGGATCCTTTCCTCTATCATGGGACCATCGCCTCTAATATTCAGATGTACCAGGATATTAGTCGCGAAGAGGTGGAGGTTGCGGCACGTTTTGTCGATGCGCATGATTTCATCTCAGCCCTGCCAGCTGGTTATGATAACCCCGTCTCAGAGCGTGGAACCTCGTACTCATCTGGTCAGCGCCAACTCTTGGCATTTGCAAGGACCATGGCAACGGAACCTAAAATCTTGATTCTAGATGAAGCGACAGCCAACATTGACTCTGAAACCGAAGAAATCATCCAAGGGTCTCTTCGCAAGATGCGTCAAGGTCGAACGACCATCGCGATTGCCCATCGTCTATCAACCATTCAAGATGCCAACTGCATCTATGTGCTTGATAAGGGAGAAATCATCGAGTCAGGGACTCACGAGGAGTTATTGGCGCTCGGTGGTACCTACCACAAAATGTATCAGCTTCAAGCTGGTATGATGGAAAAAGCTTAATCAAATACCCTCTGATGTCTTGGCATCAGAGGGTATTTACGTCTAGCGATAGAAACTGCTTGAGCTGGTCTGCCCCAGTCACGCGGACATAGGTCAAGGGATTGCGGTCGGCAAAATGCGAATGCAGTTGATCAAAGGGCTTGAGTTGCGCTAGTTGCTGTTTGGACAAGTTCTTGGGATTGATTTGAAAGATAACCTGCTGGTTGAGGAGGTGATAAGGCAAAGAACAGTTAGCCTTGTCTAAGATGGCTTGGTTTAAAGCCTCGTTGTGCTGGAGCCTAGCTTGTAAAGCTTGTTTGTTTTTGGCAAACATGCCGTTTTGAATGTAGAGCGAAAGGGCTTTTTGCATGATAAGGTTGGTATCAAAGTCAATTAATTGCTTATAGGCTAAAAAGGGTTTGACAAGAGCACTTGGTAGCACGACAGTCGCTAGTCGTAGGGCTGGGAAAATAGCACTTGAAAAGGACTTGAGGTAGATGACCTGCTGATTAGTATCGTAGTAGTGTAGCGGTGGTTGGTGTTTTCGGTCAAAGTCTGCCATGTAGTCGTCTTCGACAATATAAACCTTATACTTGGCTGCTAAGCGAACTAATTCTTGTTTATCTTTTTCGGTATAGGCCGTTCCTAGAGGGTTATGTAGGCGCGGGATGGTATAAAAGTACCGAATCCGACCAGCTTGAAACTGCTCCTCCAGTGCTACAAAATCGAGCCCCTCCCAAGTCCTTGGGATTGTCTGGTAGGCTAGGCCCAACTGTTTGACCAATTCAATCATCCGAGGGTAGGTCGGCTCTTCCAGTAGAATGGTATCGCGGCCGTCTGGGTAATCCAGCTGGCTCAAAATATAGAGGGCTTGCTGGGTCCCTGTTGTAATGACCAGCTGGTCTTGCTTGCTATAGACATCAGAAGAGACCAGTAATTTTTGAGTAGCTTGAAGCAGGTCTTCAAGGCCTTCTTGTTTATGGTAGTAGTTGAAAAGATAATTTTCCCGACCGACCAAGCTTTCATTGAGGCAAAGCCTGAAATCATCATAGGCCAGATTAGCAATGTCAGATGGGGGTAAGGGTAGAGGGGCGTGCTTAACTTTAGATTCTAGGACGTAGTAGCCTGATTTGTGAACGGGGTAAATCAGGTTCTGGTGGCGAAGTTCAGCCAAGGCCTTTTGGACAGTGTCCTTATTGCACTGATAGGCTTGACTGAGTTGCCGTATAGACGGCAGTTTGTCACTGGCCTTGAGCTGACCGGCTGTGATTTGCTCGGTAATGTCATTGACGATGGTCTGGTACTTACTGATCATCAAACTGTCCCCCGTACAGATGGTTTAACCTTATTATAGCGCAGCCATTGCCCAAAGACAAGGGAAAGGGTACAGGAGAAAGAATCAAAAACCCAGACCCTATGGTTGGGTCTGGGAACTCTTATTCGTCTGGCACATATTCTAAAATATCACCTGGTTGGCAACCCAGTTCTTTGCAAATGGCTTCTAAGGTTGAAAAACGGATGGCCTTGGCCTTTCCGGTCTTTAAAATGGAGAGATTGGCCGGTGTGATGCCGATACGCTCTGCTAACTCACCAGACCGCATTTTTTTCTTGGCCAGTTCTACATCGAGATTAACAATAATCATTTCCTGGCCTCCTTAGATGGTAAATTCGTTTTCTTCAGCGATGGCAGTGGCTTTTTCCAAGATGATGGACAAGGTCCAAACCAAAACAGCTGTTAGGAGGTAGTACATGTTGAAAAAGCCGTACTCGAAGGACACTTCATTGGCGCCATTGGAATAGTAGCTAAGGATGACAAGACTGGCAGCATCATTTCCTTGACGAATCAAGGAGCCAAGCACCAAGAAAAAGGTCGATAACTTGGCCAAACGGACGTTTTGTGGGACAAAAATCTCTTCAGCAATGATGTTTTTCATAAAGGCCCGCATGCAGATAAGAATGCCGAGCGTTGCAATAGTGTTAATTACTTCAATCAATAAGCCGATTGGCGTGCTGGTAGCAGGGTCGCTATTGAATTCTAGAGAGAAATTCTCAAAAATATGCTTGATCCATTCTGTAGCACCTCCCCAGATCAAGAGCCAAAAAATCAGTCCAACGACCAGTGCAACAGCTAGTCCAACAATCAGGAGATTGATCAAGTAGATTGCCCAACGGAGGTAGCCAAATTCCCGGTTGATCAGAGGTTTCTGTTTGTTACTTACGAATCCCCAGATGAAGATGCCCATGGCGATGAGAATTAGGGGTAAGAGAATGAGGACAGGAAATAGCATAGTATGTCTCCTTTGGTTTGTAGTAGTATTAATTACTGATAAAGATAAAATTTTTATTCTAGAGCGATAAGAATAGTGTACCACAAAGCCAGATAGAAAGCTAGTCTATCTGGTTTTGACTGTTATGTCGCCTCCGTAGTTATGGACTTCGAGAAGGGAAGGAGCATCACGGACTGAAGTTGTTTTGCTAACTGTTCCATAACCATGAGCATCGAGTTTGTAGGTGAGGGCTAACTCTTTTGAGACGGTAACAGTGATGTCACCGCCTGAATTATCTAGTCGGAGTTGTTTTAAAAGGCTCTTGTGGTCTAAGATCACATGGATGGTGACAGCCTCACGCTTGTCTTCATTGATGTTAATATGACTTGTTCCAATTCCTGAATTCCAGCGTTCAAAAGAAAGAAGTAGCTCATTAGGGCTAACGGTCGTGTAGTCAGGATCAGCTAGGCTTTCGAGACTGCGTTTGGGAACTTTGCCAGATACCAGAACACTTGTTTCTGTTTGATCTCCCTGTTCTATAATGAGATGGACAGGCTGATTGAGCCCACCGATATAGATATCATCGATTATCGTTGCCTCTAGGCTCCAGGTATGATGAATGGATTCGGTGGTGTCTTCTTGACTGGCAAAAGCGACGACTCCAATTCCCAAGAGCCCTAGGATAGCGATACAAAAGCTGATAAAGAGAGTTTTTCTCATGGTTTTGGTGTGAAATCGTTAGTCTTCTAAGGTAACGGTCACATCTCCTTTCTGGGATTCAATTTTGGCTTCACGGTCGCTATTTTCTCCATTTTTGGGCTGGTTGACTTGGCCACTTTTGCTTTTAACCGTAAAATGGCCGTCAAAGCTACTAGGAAGAGTCACATCAAGTTGTCCGTTTGAGGTAAAGAGGGAAAAATCTTCAAATGAAGTACCTTTTGCAAGTGCAATTTCGATGGTAACGGATGGCTTATCTCTCATGACGGTCATACTGAGACCCTCTTTGGAAAAGCTAATGAAGAGGTCTCCGTCTTTGTCCATGCCAAACTGTTCTTCCAAGTTGGTGATGTTGGACTGGGCGATTTGTCCTTGGACACGGACAGTAGTTTGGCTAGCTTCTGTTTCTTTGACAAGGATTGTTGCTGGCTGCTCAAGCCCGTCAATATAGATGGTTTTAATGGGTTCAGCAGTGAGGGTAAAGGTATTGTCGTAGTCGGTATCAGCAGCGTCGTTTTTAACGCCTTTCCAGACGAGACCGGCTAATCCAATGATGAGGAGACCTAAGAGTCCTAGTAAGATTTGTTTTTTCATGGTATCTGCTTCTTTCTATTTAAATTCGCGTTTGGCAAAGAGGAGGTAGCCAGCAAGGGCATAGAAAATGGTAAAGAGTATGGCGACCAAGCTAGTTGGTGTTAAGTAGTGACCTGTAATGTCAACTTGTCCTAGCTGATTGAACATCATGTAAGGAGTGAGCTTGTCTGTTTGAAAAATCATGCCCATCATGAGGCTAAAGAGTTGATCAAAGAGTAAGGCGATAATGATGTACACCATGTAAGACTGGTAGATACGGTCAAAAAAGGCAAATATAAGAGCACAGAGACTGATGATGACCGTGTAGAGTGGCAGTTGGTACCAAAGATAAGTGAAAACCAGTGAATAGCTAGCGACACCAGACAAAAGATGGTGGACAAGGCTGGTCACTCCAAGAGCGACTACGAGATAGCTCCATGCTAGGGCGATGGTCATGCCCCATTTGTAGGCAAAGACCTTGAGACGGTTTTGGCTTTTGATCAAGACATTGTTGATGGTGCGATTGGT
This sequence comes from Streptococcus moroccensis, assembly GCF_030812835.1. GTDB lineage: Bacteria > Bacillota > Bacilli > Lactobacillales > Streptococcaceae > Streptococcus > Streptococcus moroccensis. The sequence goes on along the minus strand of NZ_JAUSTM010000018.1, from coordinate 11,912 downwards.
CAAATCTTCTCCCAAGAAAATTTTGGCAGGTGTGACAAAAAAGAGGGGGAGCAAGGTCGTCCAAACCATGACTAGGTTTTGGGCAGCTGTTTGCGAAGTGTCCTCACGATAGAGGTAGGCAAAGAGGCTGGCAAAGACAAGCAAGAGGCCAAGAGAGAGGAGCGACAGGTGCTCTTTTTGCATACGGTATACATCGGCTTTGAGGTAGTTCAACATGGGTTTCTTCTTTCTAATCTAATAGGCTTAAGTAATAGTCTTCAAAACTGCTACCAGAAGGGTAGATGGCGGTGATTTCGATGGCATGCTGGTTAAGATAGTTAATCACTTCTTGAACGCTCTTATCTGGTGTAAGGAGGATGGCATCAGCGGACCGTGTCATCTCAAGACCCCATTCCGTTAGAAGGACTTGAGCTTGGTCGTTGTTGGTTGTTGCTAGGACAATCTGATTGGCAACCTGATGGTGCAGGTCTGACTTGTCGATGTCTTGAATGACACGTCCCTTGTGCAGGATGACAAAACGATCAACCACTAATTCCAATTCCGATAGGATATGACTGGAAATGAGAACGGTAATGCCGTAGTTGTCACGAAGATTGTGGATGATTTCCCGCATTTCCTTGATACCGGAAGGGTCCAAGCCGTTGACAGGTTCATCTAAAATCAGAAAATCCGGAAAATCAAGGATAGCGAGCGCGATAGCCATGCGTTGCCGCATCCCCAAGGAAAAATCTTTCACTTTTTTCTTGTCGTCAACATGGGCTAATCCGACTAATTCAAGGACTTCTGCAATACGCTGATTCGGCTGTTCAATGCCAATTTGCAGAGCAGCATAGGTCAGATTTTCCTTAGCAGACATATTGGGGTAGAGGACAGGGGATTCGATAATGGCCCCAATTTTGTAGTTGTCTGCCTTGGAGATGGTCCCACTTGTCGGGGGAATCAGGCCAGATAGGATACGGATAAGGGTAGTTTTTCCAGCGCCGTTTTGGCCAACAAGTCCTAAGATTTCGCCCTTTTGAATGGAGAAACTGACCTGGTCCAAGGCTTTTTGTGAACCGTAGTGTTTGCTGATAGTTTCGATTGTGAGTAATGGAGTAGACATAGGTTTTCCCTTCTTTTAAATGGTTAAATTTTCTTTTGTCATGTAGCGGCGGGCGTAGTCGCAAGCAAAACCTGCAATGATAAGGTAAACACTATATTTGATGTCAATGATGTAGGTACCAACTGGTGCTTGAATTGTGGTGAGGTAACTGGAGAAGAGTTCTGCTAGAAAGATGAGGCCACCCAAGCGTTTGATCGTTTTAGAGAAGTCTTCTGTCATCAGGTCAGATAGTTGGAAGTGCTTGATTTGTCGCTTGAGCATGTGCAAGCCAACAATCCAAAGGCCATTGTGCATAAGGAGAACAGCAAGGTTTCCAAGGCTGATGTGACCGCTCATGGTTATGCCGAGGGTGTTGAAAGAGGAGAGGTCTGTCATTGGGAGAAATACGATCAGTAGAGCCAAGAGGCTTTGGATAATCAGAAGAGCGGTAGCAACTGAGAGAGTGATGTGCAAGAATGATTTAATGAGTTTCATGATAGATGTTCCTTTTATTTTGAGATTTTTTTGGAAAAAGCTGAGCTCTTGCTTTTTCCTTTATCGATGACGAATTGCTGTTTTTAAATGTTTTGTTATCGTCTTTCGATATATTTAGTATATCACATAATTTTTGAATTGCAACACTTTTTTATCGTTTTTTGATAATTTTTTATTTTTTTACACAAACATTAAATTGTGCAACTTTTTTAAGATGGCAAAAAACACTTGAAAAGGGTTTCTTGGTTAGGTATAATAAAGGTAGCAATAAGATATGAACAAGCGGTGGCTTAGGCCATGCAGCCGGGCCTTCGAGTCTGAAGGCAGCAGAAAATCCGTCAGTAATCTGAGGACGTATCTGTGAGACAGTAGAAAACTGTCCACAGGTGCGTCCTTTTTTTGAACGGATGAGAAGTGGAGAAGGAGGAAATGATATGATGACCTATATCAGAAATAACCGTCAATCCCAGTTTCTTCTGGCAGGAACGTGTTTGATGGTCGTAGGATTTGTTTTGGGAGCTAAAGAGAGTGAACTTAGTAGTTGGAGTTATTATTTAGCAGTCGTATGTCTAGGCTATTTTGCAACAAAGCAAGCCATTCACTTGTCGCTAAAAGAGCGCAAAGTGAATGTGGACCTTTTAATGGTATTAGCTGCCATTGGGGCTCTATCAATCGGAGAGGAAGTGGAAGCAACCGTCTTGCTCTTTATCTTTGCGGCTGCTGAAGTGTTAGAGCGCTATGTGACTGACAGGTCCAGTTCAGCTATTACCAGTTTGATGGAAGCTGTCCCTAAAACAGCACAACTGGTAGGTAAAGGTAATCACATCCAAACCGTTTCTACCGATCAATTACAGCTAGGAGATCTTGTCTTAGTCAGTAAAGGGGCTCAGATTCCTATTGATGGTTTCGTGTCGCAAGCAACGACAGTCAGTGAAATGGCTCTGACCGGAGAGGCTTCACCTGTTGAAAAGCAATCGGGTCAGGAGGTCTTTGCAGGAACGGTCAATCTTGGCGAGCCGGTGCAAGTTGAAGTAGGAAAAAGGAGTGACCAAACTGTCTTTTCTAATATTGTTCGTCTAGTTCAAGAAGCTCAAGAACAACCATCCCAGCTAGCGAGGTGGATCGATCACTTCGAAGGGTGGTATGTTATAGCTGTACTGGTTACCGTACCATTGTTTATTATAGCTTTGATGGTGATACAGGAGTTGGGTTGGCAGGATGCCTTTTACCGGGGGATGGTTCTATTGACTGTCGCAAGTCCTTGTGCACTGGTGGCCTCTGTGACACCCGCAACCTTAAGTGCTATCAGTCGTGCGGCCAAGCTAGGTGTCCTCGTTAAGGGAGGTCAGGCTATGGGGAATCTAGCTGAAATCAGTGTGTTGTATACAGATAAGACGGGTACCCTAACAGAAGGAAAATTCAAGGTTGTCAACCTTTCGATATCAACAGAAAACCAACCCTTGCTTTTAGGGATGACCAGTCATTCCCAACACCCCATATCCCAAGCCATTAGCCAGTATCTCTTGGAAAAAGGGGTAGTACCTCAAAAAATGACAGCCCCTATTGAAGAACATCCAGGTCAAGGGTTACAGGCGGGACCTTACCAGCTGCTAAATAGAAAAGCAGTGGCTACTCTCTCTGATCCCAGTTACTTTTTTACCCAAGCAGCTCAATTTCTGACAACGAGCTTTTTGACAGATGGGAAGGAAATTCTAGGGTTTATAGCCCTTGAAGATCAATTAAGACCGGAGGCGATTCGAGCTGTCCAAGCCTTCCAAAAAGAAGGCATTCGTGTAGAAATGCTGACAGGAGACAACGAAAGGGTTGCTGAGCAAATTGCCGCCCAAGCTGGTATCGATCAATTTGAAGCGAACTGCCTTCCTACGGATAAGGCAACGCGGGTTCAAGAGACGGTTCAAACGGAAATCGTCGCCATGATAGGAGATGGGATCAATGACGCTCCGGCTCTGGCACATGCCCATCTCGGGGTCGCAATGGGGTCTGGATCGGCCATTGCCATGGAAACGGCGGACCTCGTCATGGTTCAAAATAATTTGGCGAAGTTCTATGACGTTTACCAAATGAGCCGTAAACTGAAACGCATTATTATTGAAAATGTTGGATTTGCAGTCGGTGTCATGATCATCTTAATTGTTCTCAATGTTTTAGGGATCCTTGACTTGACCCTAGGAGTTATCTTTCATGAGGGGTCGACCATTCTGGTTATCCTAAATGGTCTGCGTCTTTTGAAATGGCAGTCGGATTTATGATATACTAGTCTTATGAAAATTTTATTACCCACGGCAAAAGAGTTAAATACAGATCTACCAGGCTACCAAATGGAAGCCCTTGATGAGCGGACAGAGGCCATTGTTCAAACACTGTCTTTCTTGTCTTCAACAGACTTACAGAGGCACTACAAAATCAAACCAGAAGCCGTTGAACAGGAAGCCGATCACTGGTCTCGTTTAGCTAAAGGCCAGGCGCAATCCTATCCTGCTTGGCAGCTGTTTGATGGGCTGATGTACCGACAGATGAAGCGCGAAAATCTTAGCGATGGCCAAATCCGCTATCTTAACGAGCATGTCTTTATCACGTCAGCCCTCTATGGCGTTATTAATGTCTTTGAGCCTATTGCGCCTCATCGTTTGGATTTTCTGATGGGCTTTAAGGTCAATGGGCAAAGCCTGAAAAACTATTGGCATGAGCAGTATGACCAAGCTGTTGCTGAAGACGACCTGCTTATTTCCCTATTATCTAATGAGTTTGAGACTGTTTTTTCAAAGACTACTCAGGAGAAGATGGTCAAACTGATTTTTATGGAAGAAAGGGACGGTCAGCTCAAAACCCACTCGACCATTTCTAAAAAAGCGCGTGGCAGGTGCCTTAATGCATTGGTAGACAATCAAGTGACTACTGTCTCAGACATCAAGAGCTTGGTCTTCGAAGGGTTCAGGTATCAGGCAGACCTCTCCAAGGAAAAAGAACTTGTTTTCGTCAAAAAATAGCGATCAAAAAGCCCTGAAGCAAATTGCTTCAAGGCTTTTAAAGTAGGTTTTTTTAATAAGACACGGTCAGCTTATCCAATAGCTGCGACTAAAGCGTCAGCCTGTGCTTGAAGTTCAGCTAACTTATCGGCTTCAAGAACCAATTGACCATCACCCCAGGCAGAATCGTTAACACGAGTAGCGGTAAATGGTTCAACAGCAGTTGTTCGGATGAATGGTAAGAGATCTGTGTAACTGTCAAACATTTTTTCTTGACCACCGTTAGCGACTGAAGAAACAGTTACCAGTTTCCCATTGATAGCAGAAGGGCCTGTTGGGTCAGAAAGGTCTACCGCACGGCTCAACCAATCAAGCAGGTTTTTCACTGGGCCAGGAATAGAGAAGTTGTAAACTGGAGAGAAAATCCAAATGGCATCGACATCTTGAGCTGCTTCACGGGCTGCTGCAACTGCTGGTAGAACTGGTGTCTCAAAATCTTGGTTGAAAACGGGAACGTCAGTATACTCAAGATAACTTACTTCAGCCTTGCCTTCAAGTGCTTTTTCCGCAAGCTCAGCGAGTTGGTGGTTAAAAGATCCTTTGCGAAGCGATCCGACGATAAACAATACTTTTTTCATGATAAAACTCCTTTGAAATCATTCGCTTTTTTAAGCATGAAAGTAGTATACCTTATTTATCACTAATTAGCAATAATTTAGCTCAGGTTTTTAAATTTTTTGAGTAAGCTAACTAAAAGGTCTTGTTCTTCATCGGTCAAGACACTAAAAATGCGACCAACATTTTGGTAATGATCTGGTAAAATGGTTTCGATAAAAGCTCTTCCCTTATCTGTCAGACTAATCAGGCAAGCGCGCTTATCAAGGGGATTCGGTTGTCTTGTAATCAATCCATCACGAATCATATTTTTAATGACAACCGTCATATTCCCTGATGTGGTTAACATTTTATCAATCAAATCCTGAATCCGAAGATCTCCTTTGTTATAGAGGATTTCAAGCACCCCAAATTGGGTCAGTGTAATCCCATGCTGTTTGATTAAGGGGGATTCGAGGAGTGTAATAGTATGGACAGTTCGTCTGAGTGCAATCACGCTGTTTAGTGCAGAGCGATTAGCTTCTATAATAGTATCGATGTCATTCTTTTTCATGCCTATATTGTAGCAAGTTTTAGATGAACAAACAAGCCATTTTGCCTATTCCAGTAAAATAACTTTCACAAATGAAACCTTTTTTTCTAAAATATTAGAAAATTCTTCCTATTTCTGGTATAATGGGGAGAAAGATTTTGGGGTGAATTCAGTGTTGAAGCCATTTACTGTTAAAAAGCAATTGATGATTGGAGGGCTGATGCTACTATTAACCCTCTTTGTAACATCAGCAATCAGTCTTTTTGTCATCATAAGGCCCTACCGTAAGGACAAGGAAGAAGCCATCAAAATCGCGAACCAGTACACTGGCTTAGAGACGGTTGACTCTTACTCTCTGTTTCATTTTGATGAAAGCTACTATAGCTTGTCTGGGTGGACAGAGAATCAAGAAATACATGTTCTCATCCCCCAAGACGGTGGACAAATTCTTACTTTTTCAGCTGAGGAAGGTGTTTCAGCTAACGAAGTGAAAGAAACTGTTCAGAAACTAGGAGCTCAGCAAATTAAGCGGGTGACTTTAGGAATTATTGCTAATCAGCCTGTTTGGGAAGTTTTTTCCGATGGGCAATTCTTTTATTTTGATTTTAAAACAGGAGAGCAACTCTCCGAGGAGGATATATGAAACTGTCAAAGCGCATCAGAGAGATGGAAGAAAGCATCACCTTAAAGGCTGCTGCTAAAGCGAAAGCATTAAAAGCAGAAGGACGTGATATTCTTAGTTTAACAGTTGGTGAACCTGATTTCATAACACCTGTTCACATTCAGAATGCTGCAATTACCTCTATCCAAGACGGGACAGCAAGTTTTTATACAGTAGCCAGCGGTTTACCTGCTTTAAAACAGGCAATCAGCAGGCACTTTGAAACCTTTTATGGCTATTCTCTAGCACCGAATCAAATTGTCGCTGGGACAGGGGCTAAGTTCATTCTCTATGCCTTCTTTATGGCAGTACTGGATCCTGAGGATGAAGTGATTATACCGACGCCATATTGGGTGAGTTATGCTGATCAAGTTAAACTCGCTGAAGGTGTGCCTGTTTTCGTGGAGGCTACAGAAACAAACGCTTTTAAAGCAACAGTAGACCAACTTGAAGCAGCCAGAACGGATAAAACAAAAGTGCTTCTGTTGAATTCGCCATCAAACCCTACGGGAATGATATACGATCGTGATGAGTTACAGGCCATCGGTGATTGGGCTGTGGAACATGATATCTTGATTCTAGCGGATGATATTTATGGTCGACTAGTTTACAATGGAAACCAATTTACGCCTATTTCATCCTTGTCAGAAGAAATTCGCAAGCAGACGATTGTCGTTAATGGTGTTTCTAAATCTTACTCGATGACTGGATGGCGAGTTGGTTACGCAACAGGGGATTCAGAAATCATCTCTAGCATGGCAAAAATGATCAGTCAAACGACTTCCAATCTAACAGCAGCAGCTCAATACGCGGCTATTGAAGCGTTGGAAGGCCCACAAGATTCGGTCGAAGAAATGCGTCAAGCCTTTGAAGAGCGACTCAATACGATTTACCCTCTTTTAACTGAAATCCCTGGCTTTAGCTGTCTTAAGCCTCAAGGAGCCTTCTATTTCTTCCCAGATGTCTCTGAGGCGATGAAGATGAAGGGCTATGCCAATGTCACTGATTTTACGGATGCTATTCTAGAAGAAACAGGTGTAGCTGTCGTCACAGGTGATGGATTTGGTGCGCCCAATAATCTGCGTCTGAGCTATGCTACTGATTTAGAAACCTTAAAAGAGGCCGTCCGTCGCATTAAGGCCTACATGGAAGCTTAATAAACTCACAATAAACGAGCACCGAGTGTTCTAAGACGTTTGGCCAAATTCTTTGGTCTAGGACGTTTCCACTCGGATTTGCTTCGTTAGGTCCAATTATGGCTGTCAGGTGACTGATAGAATTCCTTGGACGACACGATTAAACCATAGAGAAAGAGAACTACAGAGAGAAATGTCTACAGAACTAATAACCATTAAAGATATTCCGCAATATGTTGGCCAAGAAGTGATCATTGGTGCATGGGTTGCTAATAAATCAGGAAAAGGAAAAATTGCCTTTCTACAACTTCGAGATGGAACTGCTTTTTTCCAAGCCGTAGCTTTTAAACCAAACTTTTTAGAGAAATTTGGTGAAGATGAAGGAACTGCTAAGTTTGATACCATCAAACGCCTTAGCCAAGAAACATCTGTTTACGTGACAGGTATTGTGAAAGAAGATGAGCGGTCTAAATTTGGATATGAGCTTGATGTGACTGATATAGAAGTGATTGGGGAATCTGTAGATTATCCGATTACGCCAAAAGAGCATGGGACAGACTTTCTCATGGACCATCGTCACCTCTGGCTAAGGTCGCGTCGTCAAATGGCCATTATGCAAATCCGTAATGCCATTTTGATGGCTTCAACAGAGTTCTTCGACAAAAACGGCTTTATCAAGTTCGATAGCCCAATTTTGTCAGGAAATGCTGCTGAAAATACGACCGAGCTTTTTGAAACAGATTATTTTGGAACTCCAGCTTTCCTTAGCCAATCAGGGCAGTTATACCTTGAGGCAGGAGCAATGGCGCTTGGCCGTGTGTATGACTTTGGCCCCGTTTTCCGTGCGGAAAAATCGAAAACTCGTCGTCACTTGACAGAATTCTGGATGATGGATGCTGAGTACCCATTCTTGACGCATGACCAATCTCTTGATTTGCAAGAAGCCTATGTTAAAGCTTTAATCCAAGGAGTCCTTGACCGTGTCCCTCAAGCACTGGAAACCTTAGAACGCGATGTCGATGCTTTGAAACGTTATGTGGCAGAACCGTTCAAGCGCGTTGCCTATGATGATGCCATTACACTCTTGCAAGAACATGCTAACGACAAGGATGCAGACTACGAGCCAATCACCCATGGCGATGACTTTGGATCACCACATGAGACTTGGATTTCGAATTACTTCGGTGTTCCAACCTTTGTCGTTAATTACCCTGCTAGCTTTAAAGCATTTTACATGAAACCAGTTCCAGGAAACCCAGAGCGCGTGCTCTGTGCGGACCTCTTGGCACCAGAAGGCTATGGTGAAATTATTGGTGGGTCTGAGCGTGAAACCGACTACGACAAGCTCTTAGCCAAAATCGAAGAAGAAGGCTTAAATCCTGAGGATTACGAGTTCTACCTTGACCTTCGTAAATACGGTTCAGTCCCACACTGCGGTTTTGGACTCGGTTTAGAGCGGATGGTAACTTTTGTAGCAGGAACTAAGCATATTCGTGAAGCCATTCCATTCCCACGGATGCTCCACAGAATCAAACCGTAATAATGGATTTTGAGAGTGGGACAGAAGTCATGATTTCAAAGAAATTGACTTCCCCTCACTATTTCAGTTTTTAGGTTCAGGCTGAGAAGGTCTAACTCCAGACCTTCTCACTCCCGCCTCCGCACAGTTGATTAGGATGGCCTCTAACGATTGCGTAGCTAGGGATTATGGCTTTCAACCAGCAGTGGCTCATTGGTGCTAAAGCACCTAATAACCTGTGCAGGGCTAACATTAAAACTGGCATTACTCCCAACCACTGCGTCAATGTGTTACTCCTTTCAAAAAGAGAAGCTGAGACACACTTTTGTCCTAAGCGCTTTTTCTAATGGTGATTAAAAGTACTCACACATGTCTCCAAGATGAAAAAAATCTAAAAAAACGTGCAAAATACTTGTTTTATTCTAAAAGTATGGTAGAATATAAGAAGTTTGAAAAAACTGACCTAAGACAGCAGGGGGATTCAATCCATAAACATCCTGCCGAGGCACAAATCGTTAACTAAGAATTTTAACATTTGTACTTTCGTGTCTAGGTCTGGGCGCGTTTTTCTTTTTGAAAAAAACACCCAGCCAAAATAAAAACGGAGGTAAACTAATGAGCCAAGCAAGTATTGCTAAAAAAGCAGAACTCGTTGATATTGTTGCAGAAAAAATGAAAGCAGCAGCATCTATCGTAGTCGTTGACGCCCGTGGTTTGACTGTTGAACAAGATACTGTTCTTCGTCGTAACTTGCGTAACGAAGGGATCGAGTACAAAGTTATCAAAAATGGTATCTTGCGCCGTGCAGCTGAAAAAGCTGGTTTGGAAGGAATTAACGATATTTTCGTAGGTCCTACAGCCGTAGCTTTCTCAAACGAAGACGTTGTTGCACCAGCTAAAATCATCTTTGATTTTGCAAAAACTGCTGACGCACTTGAAATTAAAGGTGGTGCAATCGAAGGCGCAGTCGCTTCAGTTGAAGACGTTAAAGCCCTTGCTACATTGCCAAACCGCGAAGGATTGCTTTCAATGCTCCTTTCTGTACTTCAAGCGCCTGTCCGCAACGTGGCACTCGCTGTCAAAGCTGTCGCAGACAGCAAAGAAAACGCAGCTTAATGCTGTTAGTAGCCTAAGGCTACACAACTATTATTTTATATAAAACATTTGGAGGAAATAACAATGGCATTGAACATTGAAAACATTATTGCTGACATTAAAGAAGCTTCAATCCTTGAATTGAGCGAGCTTGTAAAAGCTATCGAAGAAGAATTTGGTGTAACTGCGGCTGCTCCTGTAGCAGTTGCTGCAGCTGGCGATGCTGGTGCTGCTGAAGCTAAAGACTCATTCGATATTGAATTGACTTCTGCTGGCGACAAAAAAGTTGGCGTTATCAAAGTTGTTCGTGAAATCACAGGTCTTGGACTTAAAGAAGCTAAAGAACTTGTTGATGGCGCACCAGGCGTTATCAAAGAAGGCGTTGCAGCTGCAGAAGCTGAAGAACTTAAAGCTAAGCTTGAAGAAGCTGGCGCTAGCGTAACTCTTAAATAAGAAGCACATAGCAATTTGAGAGCGGAAGCCCGATTTACCAGTCTTTTAGAGCTTATAGCGATTTAAAGAAACTGATAATTTGATTTGGTTTCCTGCCAAAAATCCTGCCAAAAAATCTTTGGCAGGATTTTTATTTTTATATAAATATACTGTGCAGAATTGCTATTCTTCAACATTTGTATTTGTAGAAATATATTTTTATGTGAGCGAGAACATTTCAATAAGTGTTCTCGCTTTTTTTATTTTCAGGAGGAAAAACATGCAGAAGGAAGAACAGTCATCACGTCAAATCGTGATGTGTCATCTCATTGCTATCATGGGAATAAATATTGAGAAAGCAACTCAGTTAATTACTGAAATGGAAGAGTCAGGGCTAATTCAATTTGATGAGTTAGGAAATGTCGGTTTATTAGTGTTGGAGGGACAATCATGAAACGTATTACCGCAAATCACTATCAAACGTCAGAGCGTTACTATAAGCTCCCAAAACTTTTGTTTGAGAGTGATCGATATAAGGACATGAAACTTGAAGTTAAAGTAGCTTATGCTGTTCTCAAAGATCGCTTGGAATTATCTCTGAGTAAAGGTTGGATTGATGAAGATGGGGCTATCTATTTGGTCTATTCCAACTCCAAGCTCATGGCACTACTTGGCTGTTCCAAGTCAAAGTTACTGACGATTAAGAAAACCTTACGAGAGTATGGCTTGATTGATGAAGTCCAACAGTCTTCCAGTGAAAAAGGACGAATGGCTAATAAGATTTACTTAGGGGAGTTGGAACATGAAGCTACCCCAGTCTTAAATTCAGACGGGGGTAGTGTTCAAAAAATACCAGGGGGGTATCAAAATCAGCCGGGGCCAGTCTTAAATTCAGCCACTAGTGAGACTGAAGTTAGTGAGACTGATATGAGTGAAACTAAAGAGAGTGAGTCAGTCATTGAGAACGAGGAGGAGAAAGAAAGTCTAACAAGTATGAAATGTGACAATGACAATTTTCAACGTAAAGTAGACAGAGTCACAAGATACGACAGAGATTACATTTGGGGCTTGGTACATGATCAGTTGAGACAAGTTGGTCTATCACAGGCTGCTAGTGATTATGCCATGATTTATTTTGATCATCGGTATCAGTACGCTTTAGAGAATATGAGGTTTGCGGACAGAACAGAAACGATAGCGGAATATGTCTTTAATGGCGTCTTATCCGAATGGACTAAGGTCCAACGCTTAAAAGACCTAAAAGGGGGGTGAGTAAGATGTTTTGGTGGATATTATTAAGTATTTGGGGATTAGGAATGATTTGGTTTATTTTTGAACTTATAACTGCCCCAGAAATGG